>NZ_JBXSOU010000002.1:0-682213 GCF_057784395.1 Martinezella sp. CNPSo 3957 | reverse complement strand
CAGCCATCGCGGCTGGGGCAAGTCGGTGGTCATCGGCGTTGCCGGCGCCGGCCAGGAGATCTCGACGCGTCCGTTCCAGCTGGTGACGGGCCGCTCGTGGATGGGAACGGCCTTCGGCGGCGCGCGTGGCCGCACCGACGTTCCGAAGATCGTCGACTGGTACATGGAAGGCAAGATCGAGATCGATCCGATGATCACCCACACCATGCCCCTCGACGACATCAACAAGGGTTTCGAACTGATGCATTCCGGCGAAAGCATCCGTAGCGTCGTGCTGTATTGACGGTAAAAGCCACTTGGCAAGATGTATGCGGCGCATGAGAAAATCGCCGCATATAGCTGAAAAGATTTGATATCATGATTTATGTCGATGCCGACGCCTGCCCGGTCAAGCCGGAAATCCTGAAGGTTGCCGAACGCCACGGCATCGAGGTGACCTTCGTCGCCAATTCGGGATTGCGGCCGTCGCGCGACCCGATGGTGCACAACGTCATCGTCTCCAATGCCTTCGATGCCGCCGATAACTGGATCGCCGAACACGCAGGTGCTGGCGACATCGTCGTCACCGCCGACGTGCCGCTCGCGGGCCGTTGCGTTGCGACCGGCGCGCTTGTGACGGGACCAACCGGCCGCGTGTTCGACAAGACGAATATCGGCATGGCGACCGCCATGCGCGACCTCGGCGCACATCTTCGCGAAACCGGTGAGAGCAAGGGCTACAACGCCGCCTTCTCGCCGCGCGACCGCTCCACCTTTCTCGAAACTTTCGACCGGCTCTGCCGGCGTTCAAAAGCCCATCAAACGCCTGGAGGCCAGCCGTGAACATCATTTCCCAGAACACCGCCTTTGGCGGCATGCAGGGTGTCTTCTCGCATGAGTCCGAAGCTTGCAAATGCGAGATGACCTTCGCCGTCTTCGTGCCGCCGCAGGCTGTCAAGGAGCCCCGACCGGTTCTCTGGTATCTTTCCGGCCTCACCTGCACCCACGCCAATGTCATGGAAAAGGGCGAATACCGCCGCATGGCCGCCGAGCTTGGTATAATCATCGTCTGCCCCGACACCAGCCCGCGCGGCAATGACGTGCCGGATGAGCTGACCAATTGGCAGATGGGCAAAGGCGCTGGCTTCTATCTCGACGCCACCGAGACGCCCTGGGCCGAAAACTATCAGATGTACACTTACATCACCGAGGAACTGCCCGTTCTCATCGCCAGGCAATTCCGCGCCGACATGAGCCGTCAGGGCATCTTCGGCCATTCCATGGGCGGCCACGGCGCCATGACGATCGCGCTGAAGAACCCGGACCGCTTCAAGAGCTGCTCCGCTTTTGCTCCCATCGTAGAGCCGTCGACAGCCGATTGGTCCGCCCCTGCGCTGGAGAAATATTTGGGCAGCGACAAGGCCGCTTGGCGCCGCTATGACGCCTGCGCGCTCGTCGAAGACGGCGCCCGCTTCCCCGAGTTCCTGATCGACCAGGGCAAGGCCGACAGCTTCCTCGAAAACGGATTGCGCCCATGGCTGTTCGAAGACGCAATCAAGGGCACGGATATCAGCCTGACGCTGCGTATGCACGAGCGCTACGACCACTCCTACTATTTCATCTCCAGCTTCATGGACGATCACCTGAAGTGGCATGCCGAACGGTTGGAAAAGTAAAGGTAGTACGATCGCCTTGAAATAGGCAGTCGGCAAAGGCATATAGGAAGCACGCAGACGACTGCGGCGGCCGACATCCAAAATCGGCCGTAGATATCGCGGGGACGGCCTCGCTCTTAACAAAGGAGCGTAAAATGGCTTGGTTCCTGCTTTTCCTTGCAGGTCTGTTCGAAATCGGCTGGGCCGTCGGCCTGAAATATACCGAGGGGTTCACCCGGCTGGTGCCGACTGTTCTCACCGTTATTTCCATGGTCATCAGTGTCGTGCTGCTCGGTCTGGCCGTAAAGACCCTCCCCATGGGCACGGCCTATGCGGTCTGGACCGGTATCGGCACCGTCGGCACGGTTCTCCTTGGCATATGGTTGCTCGGTGATCCCGCGACCTTTGTGCGGCTGCTCTGCATTGGCCTCATCGTGGCCGGCATAGCCGGTTTGAAGCTTGCCGCTTAAGACGACAGCAGTCATCGGCGCTGGCGATTGTCCAGCGCCCAGATTCCCGGCCCGGCAAACACCAGAAACAGGAAGATGAAGCAGAACAGGATCGCCCCATCTCCCTGATTGTTGGCCGGGAAGAAGTCGATCTGCATATGCACCATGAAGTAGGCTATCGCCATTTCACCGCTCAGGAGAAAGGCGATCGGCCGGGTGAAAAGCCCGAGCAAGATCAGGACACTGCCCAAGAGCTCGATGATCCCAGCCACGAAGAACAGCGTCGTGATTTCGTAAGGCGCCGGCGGAAAGCCGAAGACCTTTTGCGTGCCATGTTCGATGAACAGCAGCGCAGTTATGATTCGCAGAATTGCAAGGGCTGCAGGCTGGTAGGGCGACAAGCGCTCGGAAAATGACATGAGGATCTCCGTTCGATAGGGGATGCGAAGGAGATCCTGTCAGAAGTGCTCTCGTTTCGCTGATTACGAAGTAAACACGCGAGAGACGAATTTATTCGCCGGACCCGGCAATTCAACCGAGTCCGACGGAGAGGTTGGTTACTTCTTGTTGTTGTCGATCGCGAGCAGGCCCGGGCCGGCGAAGATCAGGAATAGGAAGACGAAGCAATAGAGAATCGCTGCGTCACCGCCGTTGTTGGCCGGAAAGAAATTCTTCGGATAATGCGCCATGAAATAGGCGACCGCCATGTTGCCGCACAGAATGAACGCGACCGGACGGGTAAAGAAGCCCACGATCGTTGCCAATCCACCGATAACTTCAAGGATACCCTGAACCAGAAGCAAGGTCGGCAGCGGGCTTGGGAACTGACCGCCGAGCGGAAAGCCAAACAGCTTCTGCAAGCCGTGTTCGATGAACAACGCGCCGGTGACGACGCGCAAGACAGTAAGAGCATAGGGCTGATATTGATTCAGCCGATCGGAAAGCGCCATGTTAAACTCCAGTTTTAACTCCCCCACGAGGAAGCAATAGTGCGCACGACCGGGAACGTGAAAACACGGCTTCTGACGTCGGATCAATTTTCCGTGTGATATCCGTGACGTGTTGTCACGGACTCAAAGGGGGATGTTGTCGTGCTTCTTCCAGGGATTGGTCAGATCCTTGTTGCGCAACATTCTGAGACCCTGGGCCAGCCGGCGCCGAGTCGAGCGCGGCATGATCACCTCGTCGATGTAACCGCGCTCCGCAGCAACGAAGGGCGACAGGAAACGGTCTTCATACATCTTCGTATGAGCCGCGATTTTCTCCGGATCGGCGATATCCTTGCGGAAGATGATTTCTACGGCACCCTTGGCGCCCATGACGGCGATCTGCGCTGTCGGCCAGGCGTAGTTGAGATCGCCGCGCAGGTGTTTGGAGGCCATGACGTCATAGGCGCCGCCGAAGGCCTTGCGGGTGATAACCGTGAGCTTCGGAACAGTCGCTTCTGCATAGGCGAATAGCAGCTTGGCGCCGTGCTTGATCAGGCCGCCGTATTCCTGTGCCGTTCCCGGCAGGAAGCCCGGCACGTCGACGAAGGTGACGATCGGGATATTGAAGCAATCGCAGAAACGTACGAAACGCGCAGCCTTCCGCGACGCGTCGCTGTCGAGCACGCCGGCAAGCACCATCGGCTGATTGGCGACGAAGCCGACCGTGGCGCCCTCGATGCGGCCAAAGCCACAGACGATGTTCTTGGCGAAGCTTTCCTGGATTTCGAAGAAATCGCCCTCGTCCGCCACCTTCAGGATCAGTTCCTTGATGTCGTAGGGCTTGTTGGCATTCGCCGGGATCAGCGTATCGAGCGAATTATCCGGTGCCGTCACCGACTGATAGCACTCGATCTCCGGCACCGCGGCCGTGTTCGACTGCGGCAGGAAATCGATGAGCCGGCGCACCTGCAGGAGCGTGTCGACATCATTGTCGTAGGCGGCATCCGCAATCGAGGATTTCGTCGTGTGCACCGAGGCACCGCCGAGCTGCTCGGATGTCACGGTCTCGTTGGTAACGGTCTTCACCACATCCGGCCCGGTGACGAACATATAGGAGGTGTCGCGAACCATGAAGATGAAGTCGGTCATGGCTGGAGAATAGACGTCACCGCCGGCGCAGGGGCCCATGATGACGGAAATCTGCGGAATGACGCCGGAGGCCAGTACGTTGCGCTGGAATACCTCAGCATAACCGCCGAGTGCGGCCACGCCTTCCTGAATGCGGGCGCCGCCGGCATCGTAGATTCCGATAATCGGCGCCCGGTTCTTTAGCGCCATGTCCTGCACCTTGGTGATCTTTTCCGCATGTGCCTCTGAAAGAGATCCACCGAAGACTGTGAAATCCTTGGCAAAAATGAAGACAGTTCGTCCGTTGACCGTGCCCCAGCCGGTCACGACGCCGTCGCCGGCAATCTTGCTCTTGTCCATGCCGAAATCGGTCGAGCGATGCTCGACGAACATATCGAACTCTTCGAAAGAGCCCTCATCGAGGAAGATATCGATGCGCTCACGAGCCGTCAGCTTGCCGCGGGCGTGCTGCGCGTCGATGCGCACCTGCCCGCCGCCGAGCCTTGCAATCTCGCGACGGCGTTCCAGTTCCTGCAGGATTTCCTTCATGCGGCCCTCTCTCCATCATCGCTCGGGCTTAGCATGGCGCGAGCCCTGTTTGAAGCTGTTGGCTTAGTTTGCGAGCCGTGGTGTGTTCAGCGAAAAGATGGAACGAACCCGCGCGGCGATGTCTTCCGCCATCAGCTCATCGGCGGTGGCAGGATCAGGAGCGACAGTTCTGGTCTCGAACGATGCCATGGCAATCACAGCGCCGCCATCGGCTGCCGCAGCATCGATATTGATCTTGGCGCTGCTGCGGTCGCGATTGAAGCCGCGCGCCTTGCGCACGTCGCTCAGTCGGACTGTGATGGCAACCTGTGGCAATTGCGGACCGAAGCTCGTAGCGGCGATCGCGGCGTTGACGCGATCATTGACGGCTGCAACCAGTGCCGGCGACACCGGCGGCAGCGCCTGATCGGCTACGACGGTTGCGCTGCGCACGGCATAGGTTGGAGGCGGAGGATCCACGGACCAGCTCGAGCAAGCGGCCAACGCCAGACATCCCACGAGCGCCGGTATGGCTCTCGGCCTCCACAACAACATGATCCCTGCCCCGACTTTCGAATTTGCAAGATATGCAGATCGATATAAAGGACTGGAAATCAACAATATTCAACTGCGAAGCGCGGAAAAAACCGCGGCCGCGGCCTGAAACTCCTCAAAACGTTGTGCACGGCGCTGCTCGGCTTCTTCGTCGCTGCCCCAATGCTCGATTGTCCAATCCTCGTCGAGATGAGCGAGCGACCAGACCTCGGCAAGCGGCAGGAAACCTTTCGCAAAGGCCAGCGCCAGGATCGCCGAACCGGTCAGAGTCGTGATCGTGTGCAAGCTCGCGAGTTCCATCGGTGTGTCAAACTCGCGCAAAGCAGCGGCGAAGGCCGCGATAGCCTCTTTAGGCTGTTCCTGGTGCATGACGCCTTCGGCCAGGATGAAGCGGGCGCCTAGGTCGCGCGCTGCCCATTCGATCACCGGATTCCAGCGCTGCGACTGCCGCTCGACGAGCCGCTCGGGACCGTCGGCGCGGTAGCAAAGCAGATCGCTGCCGGAGAAGCGGACGATTTCGTCGAATACAGCCTGGCTCTCCGTCGCAACGCCATCGATGGCGGTATTGACGAGGCGCGTCACAGGCATGCTCGCGGGATCGATCACGTCGACCTGTCGCACCCATTCTGCAGCCACCAGCCTGGCAAGCGCTTCCGTCGGCATGGCCAGGGAGTGCCGCGCCGGCGTCTTCACTACCTTGCCATCCAGAGCGATGGCGTGACCGCCCTCGTCCGCGCTGATCGTCACATCCTTATAGAAGCGTTTCGGCAACGGCTTCTTCATCTGGATCTGAGCACGGCGGATCGGATCGGGATGGCTGAGACCTTCGGAAAGATCGTTCAACAGGTCGCGCATGGCGTCACCTCAGAGAATATGGCTCAACAAATCGTTCGGATGGTGGGCGATGGCATCGGCGCCTGCCGCCAGTAGCTCCTCGACGGAAGCATAGCCCCAGGCAACGCCGATGGCAGTCGCACCCGCCGACTTCGCCATCTGCATGTCGTAGATGGCGTCGCCGATCACGATCGTATCGTGCGGATCCATGCCAGTCTCGTCGCAGCATTCCGTGACCATCGCCGGATGCGGCTTGGACGGGCAGTCGTCGGCGGTGCGCGAGACAATGAAATAGGGCGCGAAGTCGTTGACCTCAAGGATATGGGTCAAGCCGCGACGGGATTTACCGGTCACTGCACCGATCAGCAGTTCATCGCGGGCCGCAAGCGTCTCGATCAGCGGCTTGATGCCGTCGAAAAGCGGCGTCTGCATGTCGGCCTCGTCTCGCACCTCCGGAAAGATCGACTTGTAATGCGCCGTCATCGCGATCGCTTCGTCGTCGACATGCGGCTTGCCCTGCAGGCGGGCAATCGCGATATCGAGCGTCAGGCCGATGATCGATTTCGTCGCAGAAACATCGGGGCGCTTATAGCCGAAGGCCACGAAGGTGCGCGCCATAACCTCATGGATCAGCCGCGCGCTGTCGACCAGCGTGCCGTCACAATCGAATAGGACCAGCTTCATTCGTCGTCCGGCTCCCTTGCCGATTCCATATCGAAACCGAGAAGGTTCCAGGTCTGAACCATATGCGGCGGCAAAGGCGCGGTGACGCGCAGGCGTCCGCCGCTCGGATGCGGGATATCGATATGGCGCGCATGCAGATGCAGGCGCTTCTGGACACCGCCCGGAAAATCCCAGTTCGGATCGTCATCGAAATATTTGGGGTCGCCGATGATCGGATGGCCCATATGCAGCGCGTGGACACGCAACTGGTGGGTACGGCCGGTATAAGGCTCCATTTCCAGCCAGGCTAGGCTCTGCGCTGCGGTCTCGAGCACGCGATAGTAGGAGATGGCGTGATCGGCGCCCTCTTCTCCATGCTTGGCGATGCGCATACGGTCGCCATCGGCCGTCGCTTCCTTCACCAGCCAGGTGGAGATCTTGTCCTCATGCTTGCGCGGCACGCCCTTGACCAGCGACCAATAGGTCTTCTTGGTATCGCGCTCGCGGAACGCTGCCGTCAGCTTCTGCGCCGCACCCCGGGTACGGGCAACGACGAGGACGCCTGACGTGTCGCGGTCAAGACGATGTACCAAGCGCGGCTTCTCGCCTTTCTTGCTGGTCCATGCCTCGAGCATCTTGTCGATATGGCGGGTCAGGCCGGAACCGCCCTGCACGGCGAGGCCTGCCGGCTTGTTCAGGACATAGACCTTGTCGTCTTCATGCAGCAGCATGCGCGCAAGAAGTTCGGCGTCGCCGGAGTGCTTGAGGTCGTTGCTGGCAATAGGCCCGCCTTTCGGCCCCTTGGCGTCGACATCGAGCGGCGGCACGCGCACCACCTGCCCCGGCTGTACGCGGGCATCCGTCTTCACGCGGCCACCATCGACACGCACCTGGCCCGAACGCATCAGCTTTTGCAGTTGCCCGAAGCCGAGCCCTGGAAAATGCACCTTGAACCAGCGGTCCAGGCGCATGCCGGCCTCGTCAGGCTCGACCTTAATATGCTCAATCCCGGCCATTCTTCTTCTTTCAAATACCGCGGCATGTCCCAAGCATTGCCAAACCTGCGTTCGGCGGACCATGCAAATTCAAACGACAGGGCATCAGCCCCGCGGCCAGAGATTTCCCGGCCTTTTGACGTGGCTTTAGAGCATTTCGAGGAAAAGTGGAAACCGGAATTATACGGCAGGATAATTTTCTGGCTCAATTTCCCTTGGCCGATATGACGGGCAGATTGATGTCGACCATGCCTGCCTTGTCGAACATCAGCATCACGGGCACCGTGCCGCCCTGCTTGAAAGGCGTCTTTACCTGCTTGAACATCATGTGCATCGTATTCGGCGCGAGCGTCACCGTCGCGCCGGCGGGAATGGCGATGCCGCCTTTCACCTCGCGCATCTTCATGATCTCGCCTTCCATTTTCATCTCGTGCAGCTCCACCTTGCCGGCAGCTGAAGAGGTGACAGAAGTGAGTTTGTCGTCGGTCTTGCCGGTATTGTGGATGGTAATATAGCCGCCACCGACCGGTTGGCCGGGAAGCATGGCGCGAACATAGCCGCCACTGATATCGAGATCGCCAAGTTTGGCAGTCGCGGAGCCGGAAGGCGCCGCACCCGCATCCATGTGCATACCGGGCATGGATTTCATCGTGCCGGTGTCCTCAGCCATCGCTCCACTGGAAGGAAGCGAAAATGCGCCAATGGACATCAGCAATGCGGCTGCGTAGTTGCGGTTCATCTTTGTCTCCTGCCCGGCTCCTCAATCGATGAGAAGGGATAGCCTCTCCCATCTCTGTTGCAAAGGCCCGTATTCATTAGGAAACGCAGGATTGATCGGCGCGACAAAAATTTGTTCAGCGACGACATTTGCCCCTTGCCATCTTCCGCCGGGACCGGATAATGGCTGTCAACCTTGTTGGGAGAATCCGGCGTAAGCCGGTGCCGAAGGAGCAACCGCCCCGGAAACTCTCAGGCCAAAGGACCAGCAAGGGGCAGACGGAACTCTGGAGAGAAGCGCGCAAGCGTTCGCCGAAGGGATAACAATCTCAGGCAAACAGACAGAGGGGGCTCATCGTCAGGCGCAACCGCGCCGAAATTGTGAGCTCTGCGCTTCGAAACGAGCGCAAAACCCGGAGGCGTCATTTGGACGAGACCGCTGCCCTCAAGACCACCCCCCTTCATGCCCTGCATGTGTCCCTCGGCGCCCGCATGGTGCCGTTCGCAGGCTACGACATGCCCGTGCAATATGCGCCAGGCGTGCTGAAGGAACATCTTTGGACCAGATCCTCTGCCGGCCTGTTCGACGTGTCGCATATGGGTCAGGTGACGATCCGCGCACGCTCAGGCAAATATGAGGATGCGGCCCTGGCACTGGAAAGCCTGGTGCCGGTCGATATTCTCGGCCTCGCTGAAAATCGCCAGCGCTATGGCTTCTTCACCGACGACAAGGGCGGCATCCTCGACGATCTGATGATCGCCCACATGGACGACTATCTTTTCGTCGTCGTCAACGCTGCGTGCAAGGAGCAGGATTTCAAGCATCTTCAAGAGCATATCGGCGATAGCTGCGAAGTTACATTACTCGATCGCGCGCTCATTGCCCTGCAGGGACCCCGCGCCGTCGACGTGGTTGCCGAGCTCTGGGCCGATATCGCCCATATGAAATTCATGGACGTGCGCCATTGTCGCCTCCACGATGTCTCCTGCCTCGTCTCGCGCTCCGGCTATAGCGGCGAAGACGGTTTCGAAATCTCCGTCCCGGCCGATAAGGCCGAGGATATCGCCAAGCGGCTGCTGGAGCACCCGGATGTACAGCCGATCGGCCTCGGCGCCCGTGACTCGCTGCGCCTGGAGGCCGGCCTCTGCCTTTATGGCAACGATATCGACCAGACGACGACGCCGATCGAAGGTGCACTCGAATGGGCGATCCAGAAGGCCCGCAAGACCGGCGGTGTCCGCGCCGGCGGCTTCCCCGGCGCAACCCGCATCCTCGGCGAACTCGATGGCGGCACCACGCGGCGTCGCGTCGGCCTGAAGCCGGATGGCAAGGCACCAGTGCGCGGCCACTCCAAGCTTTATGCCGATGCCGAAGGCAAGACGGAGATCGGCGAAGTCACTTCGGGCGGTTTTGGCCCGAGCGTCGAATCCCCGGTTGCCATGGGCTACGTGCCGACCGAGTTCACAGCCCCCGGCACCACCGTTTACGCTGAAGTACGCGGCAAATATCTGCCCGTCGCCGTCAGCGCCCTGCCTTTCATCAAACCCACCTACAAACGCTGAACGTCTTTTCCAGAGAGGATTATCCATGCTGAAATTCACCGAAGAACACGAGTGGCTGAAGGTCGAAGGCGATGTCGCAATCGTGGGCATCACGGCCCACGCAGCCGAACAGCTCGGCGATCTCGTTTTCGTGGAATTGCCCGAGGTCGGTGCCAGCTTCTCCAAGGGAGCCGACGCGGCAACCGTCGAATCCGTCAAGGCAGCCTCCGAAGTCTATTGTCCGCTCGACGGGGAAATCACGGAAATCAACGAAGCCATCACTGCCGATCCGGCCCTCGTCAACTCCGACCCCATGGGTGCTGGCTGGTTCTTCAAGCTGAAGCTGAAGAACATCGGGGATCTCGATGGCCTTCTTGATGAATCCGGTTACAAGGAGCTGATCGGATAATGGCCACGCCTACGGAATTCACCTTCACCGATTACCAGCCATACGATTTCGCCAACCGCCGTCATATCGGCCCGTCTCCGTCGGAGATGGCCGATATGCTCAAGGTGATCGGCTATAAGAGCCTTGACGGCCTGATCGACGCGACGTTGCCGCCGGCGATCCGCCAGACGGCGCCGCTCGCCTGGGGCGCAGCGATGACGGAGCGCGAGGCGCTCGACCGTCTGCGCGAGACCGCCAACAAGAACAAGGTTCTCGTTTCGCTCATCGGCCAGGGCTACTACGGCACGATCACGCCGCCGGTCATCCAGCGCAATATTCTGGAGAACCCCGCCTGGTACACCGCCTATACCCCCTACCAGCCCGAGATCAGCCAAGGCCGCCTCGAGGCACTGCTGAACTACCAGACGATGATCAGCGACCTCACCGGTCTCGATGTCGCGAACGCCTCCTTGCTCGATGAAGCAACGGCTGCAGCCGAAGGCATGGCAATGGCAGAACGCGTCGCAAAATCGAAGGCAAAAGCCTTCTTCGTCGATGCCGAATGCCACCCACAGACCGTAGCGCTGATCAAGACCCGCGCCGAGCCGCTCGGCTGGACCGTCATCGTCGGCAATCCCTTCACCGATCTCGATCCGGTCGACGTCTTCGGCGCTATCTTCCAGTATCCGGGCACGCACGGCCAAATCAACGATTTCAGCGGCCTGATCGCCCGCCTGCACCAGACCGGCGCCATCGCCATCATGGCGACCGATCTCCTGGCGCTGACCCTGCTGAAATCCCCCGGTGAAATGGGTGCGGATATCGCCATCGGCTCGTCGCAGCGCTTCGGCGTTCCGGTTGGCTACGGCGGGCCGCATGCCGCGTTTATGGCCGTCAAGGACGACTACAAGCGCTCCATGCCCGGTCGTCTCGTCGGCGTCTCGGTCGACGCACGCGGCAATCGCGCCTATCGCCTCTCGCTGCAGACCCGCGAGCAGCATATCCGCCGCGAAAAGGCGACGTCGAACATCTGCACCGCCCAGGTGCTCCTCGCCGTCATGGCCTCCATGTATGCGGTCTTCCATGGTCCGCAGGGCTTGAAGGCGATCGCACAACAGGTCCACCAGAAGGCCGTGCTGTTGGCCAAGGGCCTGGAAAAGCTCGGCTATATCGTTGAGCCTGAAACCTTCTTCGACACGATCACCGTCGAGGTCGGCCACATGCAGGGTCTGATCCTGCGTGCAGCCGTCGCCGAAGGCGTCAACCTGCGCAAGGTTGGTGAAACCAAGATCGGCATCAGCCTGGACGAGCGCACGCGCCCGGCAACGGTGGAAGCCGTCTGGCGCGCTTTCGGCGGCGATTTCCGCATCGCCGATTTCGAGCCGTCCTATCGCCTGCCGAAGACTCTGCTGCGCACCAGCGAATACCTCACACATCCGATCTTCCACATGAACCGTGCCGAAAGCGAGATGACGCGTTACATTCGTCGTCTTTCGGACCGCGACCTGGCGCTCGACCGCTCGATGATCCCGCTCGGCTCCTGCACCATGAAGCTGAACGCGACGGCGGAAATGCTGCCGATCACCTGGCCGGAATTTTCGGATATCCACCCGTTCGTCCCGGCCGATCAGGCGCTCGGCTACCGCGAAATGATCGATGACCTCACTGACAAGCTCTGCGCCGTAACCGGCTATGACGCCTTCTCCATGCAGCCGAATTCCGGCGCACAGGGTGAATATGCCGGCCTCCTCACCATCCGCAATTACCACATTGCCAATGGCCAAGGTCACCGCGACATCTGCCTCATCCCGACCTCCGCGCACGGCACCAACCCCGCCTCGGCACAGATGGCGGGCATGAAGGTCGTGGTCGTGAAAGTCAGCGACGACGGCGATATCGACATGGCCGATTTCCGCGCCAAGACCGAGCAATATGCCGACAGCCTCTCTTGCTGCATGATCACCTACCCTTCGACGCACGGCGTCTTCGAGGAGACGGTGAAGGAGATCTGTGATCTCGTGCACAAGCATGGCGGTCAGGTCTATCTCGACGGCGCCAACATGAACGCCATGGTCGGCCTGTCGCGTCCCGGCGATATCGGCTCCGATGTCAGCCACCTGAACCTGCACAAGACCTTCTGCATCCCGCATGGCGGCGGCGGTCCCGGCATGGGCCCGATCGGCGTCAAGGCGCATCTGGCGCCCCACCTGCCCGGCCATCCGGAAACGGACGGCCGCAGCGGAGCGGTCTCGGCGGCAGCCTTTGGTTCTGCCTCCATCCTGCCGATCTCCTGGAGCTATTGCCTGATGATGGGTGGCGAAGGCCTGACGCAGGCGACGAAGGTGGCAATCCTCAACGCCAACTACATCGCTGCCCGGCTGAAGGGCGCCTATGACGTGCTCTACAAGTCCAAGGATGGGCGCGTGGCACATGAATGCATCATCGACACCCGCCCGCTGGCCGCAAGCGCCGGTGTGACGGTCGACGACGTTGCCAAGCGCCTGATCGATTGCGGCTTCCATGCCCCAACCATGAGCTGGCCTGTTGCGGGCACGCTGATGATCGAGCCGACCGAATCGGAAACCAAGGCAGAGCTCGACCGCTTCTGCGAGGCGATGCTGGCCATCCGTGAGGAAGCCCGCGCTATTGAGGACGGGCGGATGGACAAGGCCAACAATCCGTTGAAGAATGCGCCGCACACGGTGGAAGACCTTGTCGGCGAATGGGATCGCCCCTATTCGCGCGAACAGGCCTGCTTCCCGCCCGGCGCATTCCGCGTCGACAAATACTGGTCGCCGGTCAACCGCATCGACAATGTCTATGGCGACCGGAACCTGATCTGCACCTGCCCGCCGCTGGAATCCTACGCCGAGGCCGCAGAATAGGATTTTTACAAAAAAGCGAAGCGGTTCAGTCGCTTCGCTGGAAACAGACATAAATCTATTGCGAAACTTGTCTATGAAAACGCCGCATGTCCGAAAGGATGCGCGGCGTTTTTGATGACGCCACGGTGGGACCTTGGAATTCAGATTTATGCCGGAACGATTCGACGTGGACAACCCCGACACCTACATCGCCGCCGCCTTCGAAACCGACGATCCGGCCTCGATCGCCAAGGCGCTGGGCGAAGTCGCGCGCACGCGCAACATGAGCAAGCTTGCCAAGGATGTCGGCATGAACCGCTCAGCGCTTTATCGCGCGCTCAGCGGCGACGGCAATCCCGAATTTGCAACGATCTTGAAAGTCGTCAAGGCGCTTGGCCTCAAGCTGACGCCCGTTTCGGCAGCTAACTGAAACTTTCAGCCGCTAGCCGATCGCCTCCTCAAGCAGAAGCAACACGAGAAAGCCCGCAAAGAACATAGCGGTCACCCAGGGGCGGTCGGGTGTTTCATGGGCTTCGACCAGCAGTTCCTCGGTGACCAGATAAAGCAGCGCAATCAGCCCGAACGCAAAGAAGCCAGTCAGAATCGGGCCGGGCAATGAAGCGATCGGTGTTCCCAGCAAGGCGCCGATCGGCAGCAGCAGCGCAAGCGCTGCCGTCACCGCGACGATCTTCGTTCGAGAACGGACGCTCTCACCAAGTTCGTTCGCCACCGTCAAACCAAGGAATAGCACCTCGATCGTCAGGGCGATGGTCAGCAGCAAGCCGACTTTCGGCCCCGCTGCAAAACCGATGCCCAGCACGAGCCCGTCGATCAGGATGTCGATGCCGATGGCAGCCAGAAGACCGACCGGCCCCTTGGCCCAGTTTTCCAACTGCTTGACCAGCAACATCACGCCAACACCAATAGCGCCGCCGATCACCGTCGCCAGGGGATAACCGCGATGCATGACATCAGGCAGAATTTCTCCGGCGGCGGCGGCAAACACGACGCCGGCTGCAAAATGCTGGATTGCGCTGACAAGATTAGGCCCCGGCCGCGTATTCACCGCAACCGCGGCACCCGCGATGGCTGCTGCCGCCGGGATCAATGTGTAAACCCATGCCGCAGTCGCCATAAGATCTCCCTTGCGCGGCTCGACCTCATCCGGCTCGAAGCCGCTGGTCAGCCGAGGGCGATGGAAGACCCTCAGCATCCATCGATCAAAGCACGAAATGCTGCAAGGTGAAATACAGGAGGTGTATTTAGGCGGGTTGCGCAGCCTGTCGTTGCGCCGCCAGTGCGGCGAGATCGGCAGGTTTCAATTCGACGGATTCGCCGCAGCCGCAGGCCGATGTCTGGTTCGGATTGGTGAAGATGAAGCCCGAGCGCAAGGTCGTCGTCTCGAAGCCCATTTCTGTGCCGAGCAAATAGAGGACGGCCGAGGGCTCAACCCAGACCTTTGCGCCATCGCGCTCGATCAGATCGTCCTTCGCATTCGGCTCGGTCACCAGATCGATGGTATATTCCATCCCGGCGCAGCCGCCCTTCTTGATGCCGACGCGAACGCCCTTGGCATCGGGACCGGAATTTTCGACGATCGCCTTGACGCGGGCAGCTGCCGCGTCCGTCATGCTCATGATTGCGAAGCCCATGGGCTCATTCTCCTTCCGCAACCGGGGTCAAGATCCGGCGCTTCGAGTCTCAATGTAAAGCCGGCGGCCTAAAGCTTCAATACCAACCGACGGCGACCTGCGCTTCTTCCGACATGCGATCCGGCGTCCACGGCGGATCGAAGGTCATGCTGACGTCGACACCGGAAACGCCTTCGACGGCGCCGACGGCATTTTCGACCCAGCCCGGCATTTCGCCGGCAACCGGGCAACCCGGTGCAGTCAGCGTCATGACGATCTTCACCATGCGGTCGTCTTCGATATCGATCTTGTAGACCAGGCCAAGTTCGAAGATATCGGCGGGAATTTCCGGATCGTAGACCGTTTTCAGCGCAGAGATGATGTCGTCGCTGAGGCGCGCCAGTTCATCTGCAGGGATGCTGGAATGCACGATCCCTTCGCGTACGTCGATCTTCTGTTCGCTTTCGTCGAGTGACATCGCTTGCCTCCTCAGGCAAAGAATTTCCGTGCATATTCCAGTGCATCGGCCAAGGCATCCACCTCGGCTCGCGTATTGTACATGCCGAACGATGCACGGCATGTGGAGGTGACGCCGAAGCGTTTCAAGAGCGGCTGGGCGCAATGCGTGCCAGCACGAACCGCCACACCCTGGCGGTCGATCACCATCGAGACGTCGTGGGAGTGTATTCCCGCGAGCTCGAAGGAGAAGATGCCACCCTTGCCTGGCGCCGTGCCGATGACGCGCAGCGAATTGATATCGCGCAGCCGTTCCGCCGCATAGGCAGCCAGATCAGCCTCGTGCCTGGCAATCGCCTCGCGCCCGATGCTGTCCATATAATCAAGCGCGTAGCCAAGACCGATCGCCTGAACGATCGGCGGCGTTCCCGCTTCGAAGCGGTGCGGCGGCTCGTTATAGGTGACGTTTTCCTCGGTGACATCGAAGATCATCTCTCCGCCACCCTGGAACGGCCGCATCTCGGCAAGCCGCTCCTTCTTGCCGTAGAGAACGCCGATGCCCGAGGGACCATAGAGCTTGTGGCCGGTCATGACATACCAGTCGCAATCGATATCCTGCACGTCGACGGGCATGTGCACCGCGCCCTGCGAGCCATCGATCAGCACCGGGATGCCGCGTTCATGGGCGATACGGCACACTTCCTTCACAGGAACGACAGTTCCAAGCGCATTCGACATATGCGTGATGGCGACGAGTTTGGTGCGCTCCGTCAGGCTCTTTTCAAAATCCTCGATATGGAACGCGCCCTCGTCGTCGACTGGCACCCAGACGAGCTTCGCGCCCTGACGCTCGCGAATGAAATGCCAGGGAACGATATTGGAGTGATGCTCCATGATGGAGACGACAATCTCGTCGCCCTCGCCGATCTTAGGCATGCCCCAGCCGTAGGCGACCGTGTTGATCGCCTCCGTCGAGTTCTTGGTAAAGACGATATCGTCGACCGACGGCGCATTCAGGAAGCGGCGCACCTTTTCGCGAGCCGCTTCATAGGCTTCCGTCGCAGCATTGGACAGAAAGTGCAGGCCGCGATGCACATTCGCATATTCGTTGGAATAGGCATGCGAGATAGCATCGATGACGACCTGCGGCTTCTGGGCGGAGGCGCCGTTGTCGAGATAGACGAGCGGCTTGCCGTGCACCGTCTTCGTCAGGATCGGAAAATCCCGGCGGATGGCTTCGACATCATAGGCCGTTGCCGGCACGATCTTGTCCACGGGCTTTGCCTCCAATCAGGCGTGCTTTTCCAGCCAGGCCGAGATAACGCCTTCCAGCGCCTCGACCAGGGCTTCATCTTCCAGTTCCTCGACGATCTCGGCCACGAAGGCGTTGACGAGCATGGCCCGCGCCTTTTTCTCCGGAATGCCGCGCGCCATCAGATAGTAGAGATGGTTGCCGTCGATATCCGCGACAGTGGCACCATGGCCGCACTGAACGTCATCGGCGAAGATTTCAAGCTCCGGCTTCACCGAGAACTCGGCATCGTCGGACATCAGCAGCGTGTTGCAGGCCATCTTGGCATCGGTCTTCTGCGCATCCGGAGCAACCCGGATCATGCCCTGGAAGACGCCGCGAGCGCGGTCGAAGACCACATTGCGGATAACTTCGGTGGAACCTGTGTTCGGAACATCATGACCAAGCACCATCGTCACGTCGGTATGCGTATCGCCGCCGAGCAGGTTGATGCCGCGCAGCGTCAGATCGGCGCCCTCGCCCGCTACCTTGATATACAGTTCCTGGCGCACCAGCTTGCCGCCGGCGTTGATGACGAACAGCTTCAGCTTGGCATCTTCTCCGAGATCGATGCGGAGCTGGCCGAGATGGGTATCTTCACTGCCCTGCTCCTGCAGGATAATCCAGGTGATCTCGGACCCTTTGCCGATCTTGACTTCGCTCACCGAGGAAACCAGCGCGGCAGCGCCTTCGACCGCCTGATGACGCTCGATAAAGGTCGCCTTGACGTCGGCGCCGAATGTAACCGGCAGGCGGCTGTGGATCTGGCCGCCGGCATGGATGAACTGCACTTCCAGAGGCGCTTGGAGTTCGGTACCATCAGGAAAATCGATGACATAACCGTCACGCACGAAGCTCGCATTGATGCGCCCGATAGCGTCATCCTTGCCAAGCGCCTCGAGCCCGACAGCAGCCGTGCCGTTGATCAAGCTGTCGGCGTAGCGCGCAACGGTCAAATTCTTCACCGATGCCTTCTCGCTTGCTTTGCCCTGAAGGACGGCAATAACTGGCGATCCTTCAACCGTCGCCGGCAGTGCTTCCGCAAGACCCTTGCCGATGTCGCTCGGCACCAGACGCAGCAGGTTCTTGAAATCGGTATAATGCCAAGCCTCGACGCGACGCGTCGGCAGGCCGGCGGTCTTCAGCTCGTCGAGCAGGCGATCACGGACGGCGAAAACCTCGCCATCGCCAGGCAAGTCGCCCATCTGGTCGTTATACGCCTCGATCAGCGCCGTTTCGGCTGACGTCAGGCGGTTCGTCGTCTGAATGTTCATCGACGTGTCCTTTCCGCCTCGATCAGGCTGCAGCACCGATGATGTCGGCATAGCCGTTGGCTTCCAGCTCATGCGCCAGCGTCTTGTCGCCGGACTTGATCACCTGGCCCTTGTAGAGCACGTGAACGGTGTCCGGAACGATATAGTCTAGCAGGCGCTGATAGTGGGTGATGACGATCACGGCGCGGTCCGGAGAACGCAGCGCGTTGACACCATCGGCAACGATCTTCAGCGCATCGATATCGAGGCCGGAGTCTGTTTCGTCGAGCACGCAAAGCTGCGGCTCGAGCAGCGCCATCTGCAGGATTTCGGCGCGCTTCTTTTCACCACCGGAGAAGCCGACGTTGAGCGGGCGCTTCAGCATGTCCATGTTGATCTGCAGCTTGGCGGCAGCGTCCTTGACGCGGCGCAGGAAATCCGGCGTCGTCAGCTCGTCTTCACCGCGCGCCTTGCGCTGCTCGTTCAGCGCTACCTTCAGGAACTGCATGGTAGCAACGCCGGGGATTTCGACCGGATACTGGAACGCCAGGAAGATGCCCTTGGCAGCGCGCTCGGCAGCGTCGAGCTCCAGGATGCTCTCGCCATTATAGAGGATATCACCCTCGGTGACTTCATAATCCTCCCGGCCGGCGAGAATGTAGGAGAGCGTCGACTTGCCGGAGCCGTTCGGACCCATGATGGCAGCGACTTCGCCAGCCTTCACCGTCAGGTTCAGACCACGGATGATCTCGGTGCCGTCTTCGGCGATACGGGCGTGCAGGTTCTTGATTTCAAGCATTTTAGTATCCTATCGCAGGAATGAAGGTGCGGCGCGCACGGCGCGCCAAAGCTAATTCTGGTTCGGGCGCGTCAGCCAACACTGCCTTCGAGCGAGATGCCGATCAGCTTCTGCGCTTCGACGGCGAATTCCATCGGCAGCTCCTGCAGCACTTCCTTGACGAAGCCATTAACGATCAGTGCGATCGCCGCTTCGGTCGGGATACCGCGCTGCAGGCAGTAGAACAGCTGGTCTTCGGAAATCTTCGACGTCGTGGCCTCATGTTCGAACTGCGCCGTCGAGTTCTTCGCCTCGATGTAGGGCACCGTATGGGCGCCGCACTTGTCACCGATCAGCAGCGAGTCGCACTGCGTGAAGTTACGCGCGTTCGACGCCTTGCGGTGAGCCGAAACCTGACCGCGATAGGTGTTCTGCGAGACGCCGGCGGCGATGCCCTTCGAGACGATGCGGCTCGAGGTGTTCTTGCCGAGGTGGATCATCTTGGTGCCGCTGTCGACCTGCTGATGACCGTTCGAAACGGCGATCGAGTAGAACTCGCCGCGGCTGTCATCGCCGCGCAGGATGCAGGACGGATACTTCCAGGTGATCGCGGAGCCGGTCTCGACCTGCGTCCAGGAGATCTTGGAGCGATGACCGCGGCAATCGCCACGCTTGGTGACGAAGTTGTAGATGCCGCCCTTGCCGTTCTTGTCGCCCGGATACCAGTTCTGGACGGTCGAATACTTGATCTCGGCGTCATCGAGCGCAACGAGCTCGACGACGGCGGCATGCAGCTGGTTTTCGTCGCGCTGCGGTGCCGTGCAGCCTTCGAGATAGGAGACGTAGGCACCTTCTTCGGCGATGATCAGCGTGCGCTCGAACTGGCCGGTGTTCTTCTCGTTGATGCGGAAGTAGGTCGACAATTCCATCGGGCAACGAACGCCCTTCGGCACGAAGACGAAGGAGCCATCGGTGAAGACGGCCGAATTCAGCGTCGCATAGAAATTATCCGAGGTCGGCACGACGGAGCCGAGATACTTGCGCACCAGATCCGGATGCTCGCGAATGGCCTCCGAGATCGACATGAAGATCACACCGGCCTTCTTCAGCTCTTCCTTGAAGGTGGTGACGACCGAAACGGAATCGAACACTGCATCGACGGCGATCTTCGGCTTCTCGACGCCGGCAAGAATCTCCTGCTCGCGCAGTGGAATGCCAAGCTTCTCATAGGTCTTCAGGAGTTCCGGGTCGACTTCGTCGAGCGACTTCGGGCCAGCGAACTTCTTCGGCGCGGCGTAGTAGTAGATGTCGTTGAAGTCGATCTTCGGATAGTCGACGCGCGCCCATGTCGGCTCTTCCAGCGTCAGCCAGCGGCGATAGGCTTCCAAACGCCATTCCAACATCCATTCCGGCTCTTGCTTCTTGGCGGAAATAAAACGGACAATGTCTTCGGACAGACCCTTGGGAGCCTTGTCCATTTCGATGATGGTCTCAAAACCATACTTGTATTGGTCCACGTCAATCAGGCGAACCTGATCGACCGTTTCCTGGACTGCAGGCATTTCGTTCTCCAATCTCGCCGGATCCAAGGTCCGGCAGCTTGTCAACGTTGCGGCAGACTTATGTCTGCCCCTTATGTAGTCGGCCAAAAGGGACTTTTCACCCCGCTTGGCAAGCGGAAATTTCGGTTTCCGCAAAATTGTGGCCGTCAGGCCGCCGCGCCCGCCAGCTTGCGCCTTCCCGCGATGCGGGCAAACGCGGCGATTGCGCGATCGATATCCGCTTCGGTTGTAGTCGACCCCAGCGAAATGCGGAGAGCCCCGAGTTTCGGGTCACATCCCATCGCCACGAGCACATGGCTCTCACCGACCTTGCCCGACGAGCAGGCTGAGCCGGCCGATATGGCAACCCCTTCAAGATCGAAGGCGATCTGGCCGGTTTCGGATTTCAGTCCGGGCAGCGTGAAGAAGCTGGTGTTCGGAACACGCGGGCCATCCTTTCCATGAATGATGACATCCGGCGCCGCCAGCTCCATGCCCGCCTCCAGCCGGCCGCGCAACGAAGCGATCGCGGCGTTGCGAACCTCGAAATCTGCGGCAGCAGCCTCGGCAGCCGCACCGAAGCCGATGATGGCAAGCGTGTTTTCTGTTCCCGAACGATGACCCTTTTCCTGACCGCCGCCATGGATCAACGGCTTCGGCATCAACACCTCGCCACGCGAGACGAGCGCGCCGGCACCCTTGGGACCGCCGATCTTGTGGGAGGAGACGATCAGAAAATCCGCGCCGATCGCATTGATATCGATCGGAACGCGACCAGCCGCCTGAACGGCATCCACCACGAAAAGGCCGCCCGCGGCCTGAACGAGCTTGGCCGCTTCGCCGACAGGCTGGACAATTCCGGTCTCATTATTGGCGAGCATGATGGCAACCATCGGCAAGCCGCTCGCCTTGTCGTGGGCAGCGAGCGTGGCCTCCAGTGCAGCAAGATCGACCGTACCGTCCGATGTCACCGGTATTTCGCTGACATTATCCCTGGCAAATCGCCCGCCTTCGCGCACGGCCGGATGCTCGACAGCCGATATATATAGGTGGCTGACGACAAGCGGCGTGCGCCCCATTCGGAATTCCGGCGTCAGCACCATATTGGCCGCTTCGGTGGCGCCGCTGGTGAAAACGACGTGGGCAGCTTCTGCGCCCGCAAGAGCCGCGACCTGCCGGCGTGCGGCCTCGACAGCTGCGCGCGCTGCCCTACCTTCACCGTGAACGGAATTGGGGTTGCCTTGAATATCCATAGCACGCAGCATGGCTTCGCGGGCCGCCGGATGGAGCGGCGCGGTAGCATTCCAGTCGAGATAGAGGCGTGTTGCAGCCATAATCTTCTTCCTGCGCGACTTTGCTTTGCTGCGACCGGCTCATTTTCCTTGAAATTTCAGCCGGGCATGCCTTATGACACGTTCCACAAACCGTTGCACAAACAACGCACGGACCACCGCATCAAGTTTCGAATTGTTCTAAACTGCGTTCTAGAAAAGATGAGCGCATTCGTCAAGTCAACTTGCTGCGTGCCGTATGGTTTGAACGCAGAAAAAGAAGAGCCGGAGTATCGATGCCCGAAGTAATTTTCAACGGCCCCGCGGGTCGCCTTGAAGGCCGCTATCAGCCCTCCAAGGAAAAGAGCGCCCCGATCGCGATTATCCTTCATCCTCATCCGCAGTTCGGCGGTACGATGAACAATCAGGTGGTCTACCAGCTCTTCTATATGTTCCAGAAGCGCGGCTTCACCACGCTCCGCTTCAATTTCCGCGGCATCGGCCGCAGCCAGGGCGAATTCGACCACGGTGCCGGCGAGCTTTCCGATGCTGCCTCTGCACTCGACTGGGTGCAGAGCCTTCATCCCGATTCGAAGAGCTGTTGGGTTGCCGGCTACTCCTTCGGCGCCTGGATCGGCATGCAGCTTCTGATGCGCCGTCCGGAAATCGAAGGCTTCATGTCGATCGCGCCGCAGCCGAATATCTACGACTTCTCCTTCCTGGCGCCCTGCCCCTCGTCCGGCCTGATCATCAACGGCGATGCGGATAAGGTTGCTCCGGAAAAGGACGTCAACGGCCTCGTCGAGAAGCTGAAGACCCAGAAGGGCATCCTGATCACGCACAAGGTGGTTCCGGGCGCCAACCACTTCTTCAACGGTCAGGTCGAAACGCTGCTCGGCGAATGTGAGGATTATCTCGATCGTCGCCTGAACGGCGAATTGGTGCCGGAACCGGCTGCCAAGCGCATTCGCTAAGAAGCAGCCCTCTCAGAGCGTTTCCGCCGTTCTTTGAAACACGGAAACGCTCAATCTTGCTGTTTTACACATTCCGGTCGAAAATCTGCTGCGCATTTTGCCGAAACTGTTCTTAGCGTGACATCTTGAAGCAAAGGCCTGGAGTGCCGCTGACAACGATCGGCGCTTCGTATTGCATGCCGATTTTCTGGAGAACTCGCTGCGATGCGGCGTTTTCCGGATGTGTGAATGCGATGAATCGATCGGCAAAGCCGCGGCGGAAAAACCACTGCGCGAGGGCGCCGGCTATTTCCGTGGCGTAACCGTTGCCCCACGCGTCCTGCCGAAGCGAATAACCGAGTTCGAACTCGCCACGTCCCCTCTCTTGAAAGCGCGAAAAGCCGGCACGGCCGATAAAGCGTCCATCCTCACGCCGCAGCATCTTGTATTTGGTCACGCCATCGCGCGCATGTTCATCGAACCAGCTTTTCAGCCGTTCCTCGGCCTTCTCCAGGGTCCACGGTGCTGCACCCGAGAGATAGCGCGTTGTCTCGATCGTCGAATGCAATTGCCGAATCTCTTCGGCATCTCCTTTGTCCCACATCGTCAGAACGAGGCGCGGGGTTTCGAGTATGATGGTATTACTCATCTGCCTGCCTGTTTTCGTGATGGATCTCCAGCCTGCCGTAACGTGCATGACAGCGCCGATTGACAACCGGCCGGTCAGTGCTAACCGCTCGGCCTGATTTCAACAAGCCGATCAAGCGACAATGTCGCATGCGAAGGCCCGCCGAAGCGGGCTTTCCAGGTTATCGCTTGATATCATCCGTCAGTGACATGCCGGCAGACCGGGAGCGCCGCACTTCTTCTTTTCCGGAGGCTTCTGCGGCGGAGGCGGAGGTGGTCTCTTCACCTGCTGCTGCACGACCTTCGGCTGCGGTTGCGGCTTCGGCTGAGCCTGTGGCTTGGGTGCTTGTGTCACTATATGCGGTGCTGGCCTGAGCTGCGCAGGCGCCGGATTGGCTTGCCGAGGCGGCGCGACGGCGACACGCGGCTGACTGTTGACCCTAGGTTGGTTGCTCATGACCGCCTTGGGCTTCGCCGGATTTCTGGCGGCGACAGCCGGCGCGGCCGGGGCATGCGCATTGAGTTTCGGTGCAGCGGCGACCGGATTCGGTTTGCCGCCCGGCATTGCTTGCGGTGCCGGGGTCTTGGCAATGTGGTTTTGCCCCTTCACGGCAGGCGCATTGCCAACGGCCGGCAGCGGCTGTCCCTTGGCACCGGGAAGCGCATGTGTACTGGCGTTGGGCGTAGCCTGAGGCTGTTGAGCCTGTTTTGTCTGCGCTGCGCCAGGACTGGCCGGCTTGCCCGTGGCTGGCAAAGGCTGACCGTTCGCGCCCGGAAGCGCGTGCGCATTGGCATTTGTACCTTGCTGGGCAGGTTGAGTGGCAACAGACGGATTATGCACCGCATTCGGCGCGGCTTGCGGCGATTGCCCCGGCTTCGTCTGAGCCGTTCCCTGATTGACGGGTGGCTTGCCGCCAGCCGGCAGCGGCTGACCATTGGCGCCGGGAAGCACGTGGGCAGCGGCATTTCCGCCTTGCGGCTGCGCCGACGGCGCCGCCGCCGGAGCAACTCCAGGCACCGTCTTGGCGGCCGCGGCGGGATTCTGCCTTTGTATAACTGCCGCCTTCTTCTGTACCGATGGCGGCAGGGCAACATGCAGTGCTGCAGCCCCTGCTCCGGCGATAACGGCCGCACCGGCAAGTTTCTGACCGGTCGTCAGCCCAGGTGCTGCGGGTGCCGCCCCGTTCTCGTTGACCACAGTGTTGTTGGTGATGACCGTCGTGTTGTTCACGACCGTATTGTGGATGTTGTTGAAGATGATGTTGTTTTCCGGCGGCGCGATATCGCGCGGCGGCTCGACCCATGCAGGAACCGGAACGAAGACCGGCGCCGGCAACACATAGAGATCGACCGCGGGCTGCGGTGGCGCCAACTGGACGAAATCCGGTGGCGGCGGTGCCAGGAAGACGACGGGCGGCGGCGGCGCATAGCCGAAGTCTGCATCATCGAAATAAAGCACGGGACGGTCGATATAGACCACCTCCGGCGGTGGGGGCGGCGGCACGTCATACTCGATCACGGTGAAAGACGGCGGCGGCTCGAGCGCTGCCTCGAAATGCTCGAGACGGCGGCGGGCATCCCAGACGTGGGGACCGCGCGGATAACGCCTAAGATAAGACCAATAGGCCTCGGGCGTGTCGGCAAGCCAGGTCTCGCGCCAGGTGATGGCCTCGCGGCGGGCAGCGACAATGGCGCGAACACGCCTGACCATGGAATCGTTTGGATAGGCGGCGAGGAAATCCTCGTAGCCTTGCAGCGTGTCGCGATCGAGCGCCGCGAAATAGGCATCGCGTTCATCGAAATCACGAATGGGCTTCGTCCGGTTTGCCACATCCTCGGTGCTCGACACCGCAGCAGCCGGCGCATTCGGACTGCGATCGAAGAAGGTGAAGGCATTCTTGAATTTGGAGGCATCCCAGGAAATCTCGGCGCCCTTGGTCAAGTCGCCGACACGCAGGCGCGTTCGATCGAAGACATCGTCAAGCGAAAGGCCGCCGACGCGGATCATCTCTGCCAACGCATGCGCGTAGGAACCATAGGGACCGGCCTCCTGCGGTGCGACCGTGCCGGGCGCCGCATTGAAGGCAATTAGCTGATTGGCATCGGGATCGACCAGCGCCAGACCACCCGCCAGCGGCTGATTGGACTGCACGAACGGATTGGCTCTAGCCGCGTCGAGCACGACGATGCTGCCACGATTGTTGATGGCCGACAGCGACTTTGTGAAGTCGCTCACGCGGACCGCCTGGACGGGGACATCCGTGGCATTGGCGATCTGCGCATCGACAGGCACGAAATAATTGTCGCCCTGATATTGAACACCATA
Source organism: Martinezella sp. CNPSo 3957 (assembly GCF_057784395.1). Classification (NCBI taxonomy): domain Bacteria; kingdom Pseudomonadati; phylum Pseudomonadota; class Alphaproteobacteria; order Hyphomicrobiales; family Rhizobiaceae; genus Martinezella; species Martinezella sp. CNPSo 3957. Next base: position 656,860 of record NZ_JBXSOU010000002.1, on the reverse strand, counting down.
GCCCGCCAGATAGACGAAGACGACGGTGTTGGGGCCTGACGCGTTGGCTTTCGTCAGAAAGTCGCGCATGGCATCGCGCAAGCCATTCTGATCGAGATCGCGCGCGCCGATCACATCGAAGCCGGCAGCCTGCAGCGTTTGCGCGACCAGGCCGGCATCATTGGCCGGTGTCGGAAGCGCCCCCACCGTATAGGCGGCATTACCGACGACAAGCGCTATTCTCTTTTCAGGGGAACCCTGAGCTTCGGCCGGATTCGCAGCAGCAATACCGGCCAAAACCAACATCATGGCAAAAAATGCCCAGATCGTCTTTTTGGATGACAATCCCATCTTCGAAAGCAGAGGCGACATACCGGTTTCTTTCACGAAACATGAGGTGCGTACGGGATCAATAAGAAAATGCCTAGGATTCGATTCGGGCGAATGCGGGACTTATTCCAGGCAGATTCGCGGCCATGTTACGGTCTATTGACGTTCAGAAGTGCTCGGTTACACACGCTGCCCACGCCGAAACTTGTCGTCTGTTCCAGCAAAATGATGACGCGCCGCCAAATCGGTGCTAAACGCGCGCCCAACGTCAAACAATAGCGACTTCGCCGCGCTTTCCAGCAATGCGACCTCGAGAGACCAAGATCATGGCTGAGTTCAAATCCGATTTCCTGCGCACCCTGCAAGAGCGCGGCTTCATTCATCAGATTTCCGATGAAGCCGGCCTCGACGACCTCTTCGCCAAGGAAACCGTGACTGCCTATATCGGCTATGATCCGACGGCATCTAGTCTCCATGTCGGCCATCTCACCCAGATCATGATGCTGCACTGGCTCCAGGCGACTGGCCATCGGCCGATCTCCCTGATGGGCGGCGGCACCGGCATGGTCGGTGATCCCTCCTTCAAGGAGGAAGCCCGCAAATTGATGACCATCGACATGATCGAGGACAATATCGCCTCGATCAAACGTTGCTTCTCGAACTACCTCGACTACAACAAGCCCGGCAACGCGGCCTTGATGATCAACAATGCCGAATGGCTGCGCTCGCTGAACTATCTCGAATTCCTGCGCGATGTCGGCCGGCATTTTTCCGTCAACCGCATGTTGTCTTTCGACAGCGTGAAGACGAGGCTTGACCGCGAACAGTCGCTGTCGTTCCTCGAATTCAACTACATGATCCTGCAGGCCTACGATTTCGTCGAACTGGCCAAGCGTTACGATTGCCGCCTGCAGATGGGCGGTTCGGATCAGTGGGGCAATATCGTCAATGGCATCGATCTCGGTCACCGCATGGGGACCAAGCAACTCTTTGCTTTGACCTCGCCGCTGCTGACGACCTCCTCCGGCGCCAAAATGGGCAAGTCGGCTTCCGGTGCCGTCTGGCTCAATGCCGACCTGCTGCCTGTTTATGATTTTTGGCAATATTGGCGTAACACCGAGGATGCGGACGTTCCGCGCTTCCTCAAGCTGTTCACCACGCTGCCAATGGACGAAATCGCGCGGCTTTCCGCCGTTGCGGGTTCGGAACTGAACGAAGTCAAGAAGATCCTTGCGACCGAAGTCACCGCAATCCTTCACGGCCGCGCGGCAGCCGAGCAGGCAGCCGAAACCGCACGCAAGACCTTCGAGGAAGGCGGTCTGTCGGAAAACCTGCCGTCGATCGACGTCCCTGCTTCAGAACTCGAAGCTGGCATCGGTCTGCTGGCCCTGATCGTGCGTGCCGGCCTTGCCGCCTCTAACGGCGAAGCTCGCCGCCATGTCCAGGGCGGCGCAGTGCGCATCAATGATCAGGCCGTCAGCGACGAGCGCAAGATCATCGGCAGCGGCGAAGTCACCGCCGATGGCGTCATCAAACTGTCGCTCGGCAAGAAGAAGCATATCCTGATCCGCCCGGCCGCCTGAGCGTCCGAGGGTCACGAGAATGAACAGAGCCGGCGCCTTCGCGCCGGCTCTGTTATTTTCGGCCAGCGCAAATGCAGAGCACTATCGGTGCCGACCGAATGTTTCTCTGTATCCCCATGTCGGATCGCGACCTGCCCATTCGTCCTCTGTTAAGGTTCCAACCCTGGAGGTGGATTATGGATGAATTGCCGGTAATCAAGATAAGGCGCAAGGGCCGAAGCTCTACCCAAAGCATGTTGATTCCCAGTGAGGAGATGGTTGCTCGTGCGCTCTGGGCAGCGCCTCCGGGCCAATTGTCCGATATTGCGGGAGTAAGACAGGTGCTTGCCAGGCAGTATGGCGCGGATGCCTGCTGCCCTGTCACCGTTCAACGACATCTGGTACAGCTCAGCCAGAGCGACACAGCTCCATTCTGGCGTATTGTCGACCCTGATCGACCATTCGCGCGGCGCATGAGCGGTGGGCCGGAGCGCATACGAGAGCGGCTGGCGGCAGAAAAATGATCCACCCTGCCTCAGCTATCGAAAGATGGAGGCCTTAGCGCCGTCCGCCTCAATATTCAAAATTCAAATATCTGCCTGAATACGCCCGGTGCGATGATCGAGAGAGGATTGATCTGCAGGTTCGATTTCTCGATCGTGCCGGTCAGCCTGAAGGTGATGCCGATCAGACCGCGATCGCTGCCATTGCCTAGGATGAAGCCGACGATCGGAACCTCCGCGAACAGCCGGTTCAGGCCGTAGGCGGGCATGAAGGTTCCCGTCATGTCCATCTTGCCACTGGCGTCCTTCAGCACGCCCTGGAACGTCGCTCCGACCTGCACACCACGCACCACGCCATTTTCGACCGAGAGCATCCCATCGCGCATCACCAGCCGCGCAAAGCCGCGCTCGAAGCTCTGCGAACGCGTATCGATATTCTGCTTCACCGCTGAATTCAGGCTCTTGCCGTTCTTCCCGCTCGGCGTCGACACGATGGTCGAAAGTTTCTTGTCATCGTTGATGGAGAAGTTGCGGATATCGAGCGAGCCGTCCCAGTCATCCTGCCCGATCGAGCGCAGCGACAGATTGAGCAGCCCACCCTGCAAATGCTTGTAGAGGTCGGTGAAGCGCGCAACGGCGCCTGCATCGCCGCTTGTGATACGGATGACGCCGTTGGCCCCTTTGCTCATCTGGGTGACCAGCGCTTCGCCGCTACGGGTCAAGCCCGAAAAATCCGCAGCCGTCGTCTTGCCGCCCGAGATCGAATAAACGCCTTTGACGTTGCCGATCGTCTCGTCATTGAAGCCTATGACCTTGTCGAGATTGGCGCGAACGGTCGCACTCGCCGAACCATCCCCGTTTGAACTCTGCTGTCCGCCCGATGTGGATGCCTTCAGGCGCGCGAGGATCGGTCTTATGTCAGCGGAATTTCCCGATACGGCGACGTCATAGCCGCCGCTTTTGCTCCGCTTGAGCGAAAGCGCGAAATCGTCGAGCGCCGAAAGTTTCACGCTGGTGAAACTCGCCGAGGTAAGGCTCCCCTTGCTGATCAGAAGATCGCCGCTGGCGCCGAAGCCATCGCCCTTGAGCGTGAAATTCTTGAGCGCCGTCTGGCTGTCCGGGCCGGACGCTTCGAACTGTGCAGTCGCCGCAATGCCGCTGCCCTTCGACCAGCCGATCCAAGGAACGGTCAGGGCGGCCTTGCCGAGATCGACCTTCACGCCCTGACGATCGTCATCAATACGGGTCAACTCCACTTTGACAGGCCCGTCGATCATATCGCGAAGTCCAGGCAGAACGGTGTTGCGCTGCGCATCGGTCAGCGTTGCCGTGATCACCCGAGCGCGCTTGACGGTCGATTTGCTATCGGTCGGCTCGACCATGTCGATCTGGGCGGGAATGCCATCAATCTGAGCCTGGGCTTGTAGATGCACGGATTGCGGATCGGCCGAAATCACGCCAGTCAGATTGTCGATCTTGCGATTGTTCATCGGTTTCAGCAGATCGACATTGTCGAGATCAAGCGTCGCCTGCCACTCCGGCGGAGGCGGCTGCTGATCCTTGATCAGCCCGATCCTGGCATCGACCTTGGCGACGATCTTGCCATTGAAATCCGCCGGCTTGAATTCGGTCCGCTGTAGGACCTCCAGAGGCTTGTAGCTCAGAAGTTCGCCGATGGCGTCGCCGGAGCCTGAAATCGTCAAATCGAGATCGGCCATCAGCGGCTTATCGTAGGTCGCCGGGATCGAAAAGCTGCTGTCGCTCAGCGTGATCGTGCGCCCGGTGGAGAAGTAGGAGGTCGCCGAGGCGATAGCGACCACCATATTCGGACCGGTCAGATCGAAATGGGCCTTGGTGTCGCGCAATGGCGGGATTTCGCCGGGGACATTCATCCGCGCGCCGTCGATATCGAAGGCGATATGCAGCTCATTCTTGCCAAGCTGCAGCTTCCCGGTCTGTGACGCTTCACGCAGCCGGCCAGCCGGAATGAAAACGGATATGACGGCGTTGGTCACCGATCCGCCGAAGAGATTGCCCTCGACCCAGGTTCGAGGTTTCGAGGCCATCCAGAACGGCCATAGCTGCTTGACGGCAGCCGTGTCGAGCTTGTCCGCGCGGCCGCCGAAACTGATCTCAGGCGAACTGTCGCCGAGCTTCATATGCAGGGAGCCGAAAAGCGCGCCTTGTGGTGTCGATATGCCGAGATTATCGAACTGGAATTCCTTGGTCGCCGAAAAGAACCGGCCGGTAGCACGACCATCGAAGCTGATGGGCTTCTCCCCTGACAGAGATGAAGCGGCGACCCCATCCTTGATCACGAAGTCGATGCCAAAGCCCTTCCCTGCATTGGCGTCGACGCGGTCGAGATCGATCAGCGCGCCGGAGAACGGCACGGTCGTCCCGAGGAACTGTGCATCGGAGGGAGCAATCTCCAGGGTCTGGTGATCGAAATTGTAGGCCAGGTTGATATTGGCCTGCGTCAGCTCCTGCGGATCATGGTCCATATAGAGGGTGCCGGGCTGAACTTTGACGGTGGCATTCAGCTTCGGATCTACACCCGCCTCTCCTTTGACCGCCGAAAGCGTGATGTCCCCGAAGGTCGTGAAGCCCTGTCGGGGCGTACCATTCGGATCATAGGCCATCGTGAGCGGCTTGAGGTCGAGATTGGATATCCTGGCCGCGAGCGAAGAGGTGCGACCGGCCTCCTTTTGATCCGCCCGCACATCCAGAAGCGCCACGGAACCATTGATCGCCACCTCGCCGTAGAGATGCAGAGAATTCGGTGCAGTGCGCTCGAAGGTCAGATTATCGACGACAAGCGAGATCGGCTCGCCTTCCTGCCGCGCCAGCTTCATGGAGAAGCCGGAAATACGCACGGAATTCGTGCCGCCTCGCTGGACGAAATGTTCGAGAAAGTCGAGATTGTCGAAAGCCGCATTCAGGGCCTTGGGCAAGGCATCAACGCGCAGGGCAGTCAAATCCACCGGGTCGCCTTGCGGCAGCAGCGAGGTATCGAGCGCGATCCCCTCTGCCGCGACACTTGCCACTTCCACCCGGCCTTCGATGAGAGCCAAGGGGTCAAGTTCCATGTTGACGGCCGACATCGTCGACAGATGCTTGCCGCTCTCCTGGTCGATGACGTTGACGTCACGGGCCTCCAACGCCAGGCGGAGATCGGAGGTAAATCGGACCACGGTCGCGCCCACCTCTGCCTTGTAACGCGGGCCGATGGCATGATCGAGCGCCGTCTGCGCCTTCTGCGACAGCGGCTCGTCGAAGATGCCGCTTTCGATGGTCGCTATGACAGCACCGAAAATGATGGCGAGAAAAGCAAAGAAAACCAGCGTGATACGGCAAACATGCCAGACATGCGAACGACGACGGCGAACGCGTTCCGGCACATGCACGATCAACGGATCTTCGGCTTGGGCGGACGGCAGATTGTCGAGCGGCACGAGATCCTTTTTGCGGAATGTTATCTTTTCGCCTCGGATCACTCCTGCGCGTGCCTTTCGCTCTCTACAATTTTGTTGGTGACGCTGCGTCCCATTGGACGGCACACGCGAGCAGTATATATGCCTTCCCTCAAGTGTCATCTAAAAAACCGGCAAAAGAAAGGTTTTCCCGTGGCGGCAGTTTTTCCAGTTCAACTTGGCATCGGCGATAAGGCACCGAATTTCGATCTTCCACGCGACGGCGGCGATCGCGTTCGCCTTGCCGATTTTGCCGGAAAGCCGTTGGTAATCTATTTCTACCCCAAGGATGACACCACCGCCTGCACGACCGAATCGATTACCTTCACGGCACTGTCAGCCGATTTCGCAAGGCTTGGCGTCGCCCTTCTCGGCGTCTCGCCTGACACGGTGAAAAGCCATGACAAATTCGTCAAGAAGCATGCGCTTTCCGTGCCGCTCGCCTCAGACGAGGAAAAGACCATGGCAATGGCCTATGGCGTCTGGCGCGAAAAGAGCATGTATGGCCGCACCTATATGGGTGTGGTGCGCTCGACCTTCCTGATCGGCGCCGATGGGCGCGTCGCTGCAATATGGGACAAGGTCAAGGTTGCTGGACACGCCGAAGCCGTTCTGGCCGCAGCCAGGGAACTCTGAAGGCATGTCCGGCAGTCCCGAAACCATCACGTCGCTACGCGGCGGCGCCATAGCCGCGATCCGGTCGGCCGATCTCGATCGCAAGACCGGGCTTGCCCAGGAATCGGCAAACCGCTGGTTTGCGCGCACCCTGTCGCTGCGTTCGCCGCTCGACCCGCCGCTCGCCGATCGGCCCGGCCGGCCCGAAAAGCCGGAACTGGTGCCGCCGAAAAACATGGAGAAGCGCTCGCTGCACACGCTGAAAGGCCGCATCGCGCTCCTGCATGCCATTGCCCATATCGAGCTGAATGCCGTCGATCTGGCGCTCGATATCGTCGCACGTTTTGCAACCGGCCCGGTCCCCAACTCCTTCTTCGACGGCTGGATGCAGGTCGCCTTCGAGGAAGCCAAGCATTTTCGCATGGTGCGGGCTCGCCTGCGCGAACTCGGCGCGGATTATGGCGATCTGCCCGCCCATGACGGCCTCTGGCAGGCTGCCCATGCGACCCGCACCGATCTCACAGCCCGCTTGGCCGTGGTACCGCTGATTCTCGAGGCCAGAGGCCTCGACGTGACGCCGGCGCTGCAGGCCAAAATGCGCGAAACCGGTGATCTGGAGAGCGCCGCCATACTCGACGTCATCTACAATGACGAGAAAGGCCATGTCGCCGTCGGCGCCAAATGGTTCCGCTTCCTGTGCGCGCGGGAAAAGCGCGATCCGGCCCGAACCTTTCAGGAGCTGGTGCGCGCCAATTTCCGTGGTTCGCTGAAAGCTCCCTTCAATGACATCGCGCGGGCGGAAGCCGGGCTGACGCCATCCTTCTACCGTTCCCTGACGTCTACAAGCAATGCTTGATATACTGATGACAAGCAGCTTTTCCAGTATCTAATATTGCAAAAGAAAGCATTCGTTAACCATAATGCCGTGTACTTCCCTTGGGTGCCAATACGCACCGATTGGGAGATTCTCGGTGACAGCCAAGCCTCAAAACCGGGTTTTCGGCAAGCAACAGCGACATCACACCATTATTCTGGCGAGCGGCGATACCGTGCGCCATATGACCGTGCGCCCGTGGATGGCTGCCGTTACCGTCTGCATGGTCGGGGTCTTCTCGATCGGCTATCTGCTTGCAACCTCCTACCTTGTACTTCGCGACGATCTCATCGGCGCGACGATGGCTCGCCAGGCGCGCATGCAATATGACTATGAAGATCGCATCGCCGCGCTGCGGGCGCAGGTCGACCGTGTTACCTCGCGTCAACTCCTAGATCAGCAGGTCGTGGAGGAGAAGGTCGACAAGCTGATCGAACAGCAGCAGCAGCTCTCCTCGCGCAACGGCAAGCTCAGCACTCTTCTCGACCGGGCAGAGAACTCCGGCCTGACCGACAAGAACGCGCATACGGATGCCAACTCTGCTGCGCCAAAGAATGAACATGCCCAGCTGACGTCACCCAAGGCAATCGAAAAGCTTCTCCTGAGCGGCAAGCCGGCCGACGCCACACCCGACAACTCCACGCTTGCCTACGTCCCCGCCCCCGAAACCGTCGCCGACCGCGCCGATCGGGTTTTCTCCAAGGTGACGCTGTCGCTGAAGCATATCGAACAGGATCAATTGTCCCGCATCCGCAATCTCACCGCCGATGCATCCGAAACCGCCACTTCGATCCAGTCGATCATGCAGAATGTCGGCATTAAGGTGCCGAACGAGATCGCGGGCATTGCGCGTGAGGATACGGATAGCGGTGTGGGCGGCCCTTATGTGCCGCCTGAGAATATCGACCAGTTCGAGCGATCCATGGCGGCGCTCGATACCGCCTTGACACATCTGGAAACAGTGCGGGGCGCAGCCGAAAGCCTGCCCTTCCGCAACCCGGCGCCGGGCAAGCTTATCACCAGCCCTTTCGGTAACCGCAAGGATCCCTTCTTCGGCACGCTGGCTCTCCATACCGGTACCGACTTCCATTTTAGCCCCGGTGAGAAGGTCAAGGCCACCGCCCCCGGCAAGGTGGTTTCGGCGGGCTGGACTGGCGGCTACGGCAACATGGTAGAGATCGACCACGGCGACGGCATCTCCACCCGTTATGGACATATGGAACAGGTGCTCGTCAAAGTCGGCGACAGGGTCGGCGCCGGCGATGCGATCGGTCTTGCCGGCAGCAGCGGGCGCTCGACAGGAACGCATCTGCATTATGAAGTGCGCGAGAACGGACATGCCATAGACCCGATGTATTTCATTGGTGCCGGCACGAAACTCGCAAGTTACATCAGCGGATTGGGCGCAATTTAGCTGCCGGAATTGTGACAAACGCGCAACAAAGATGGCACTAATCCAAAAATTGCGTTATGAATGAACTTCGAGGCTGTTGAAGCGCCTGCTTTCCTTGACTTCACGGGTATTTGGTTCTATGTCGCGCTGCATTGCGGCACGCTCCTGTGTGTCGACTCATGGTGTTCGACTGAACCAAGACGGAATTAGATTTCCCTTTGACAACATTTGCTGACCTTGGCCTGAGCCAAAAAGTCCTTTCCGCGGTGACTGACGCGGGCTACACCACACCGACTCCTATCCAGGCCGGTGCAATCCCCTTTGCGCTTCAGCGCCGTGACATCTGCGGCATTGCCCAGACAGGGACCGGCAAGACCGCGTCCTTCGTGCTGCCGATGCTGACGCTGCTCGAAAAGGGACGCGCTCGCGCTCGTATGCCGCGCACGCTCATTCTGGAGCCGACGCGCGAACTCGCAGCGCAGGTCGCCGAAAACTTCGAAAAATACGGCAAGAACCACCGCCTGAACATTGCCCTTCTGATCGGCGGCGTTTCCTTCGAAGAGCAGGACCGCAAGCTCGAGCGTGGCGCCGATGTGCTGATCTGCACGCCCGGCCGCCTGCTGGATCATTTCGAACGCGGCAAGCTGCTGATGAGCGCCGTCGAGATCTTCGTCATCGACGAAGCCGACCGTATGCTCGACATGGGTTTCATCCCCGATATCGAGCGCATAGCCAAGCTCATCCCGTTTACGCGCCAGACGCTGTTCTTCTCGGCAACCATGCCGCCGGAAATTCAGAAGCTGGCTGACCGCTTCCTACAGAACCCGGAACGCGTCGAAGTCGCCAAGCCGGCATCGACCGCCAAGACCGTGACGCAGCGCTTCGTTGCCTCGCACGGTAAGGATTATGAGAAGCGCGCCACGCTGCGCGATCTTATCCGCGCCCAGACGGATCTGAAGAACGCGATCATCTTCTGCAATCGCAAGAAGGATGTGGCCGATCTCTTCCGCTCGCTCGAACGCCACGGCTTTTCTGTCGGCGCATTGCACGGCGACATGGATCAGCGTTCGCGCACGACGATGTTGCAGAACTTCCGGGACGGACAGATCCAGCTTCTCGTCGCCTCCGACGTCGCAGCTCGGGGTCTCGATCTTCCCGATGTCGGTCACGTCTTCAATTTCGATGTTCCGATCCATTCGGAAGACTATGTCCATCGTATCGGCCGCACCGGTCGCGCCGGTCGTTCCGGCGCTGCATTCACTATCGTGACGAAGCGCGACACCAAGCATGTCGATGCCATCGAGAAGCTGATCGGCGAAGATGTCCAGTGGCTGAACGGCGATCTTTCGACTCTGCCGCCCGCTGACGAGAGCGGTGACGACAATCGCTCGTCCCGCCGTCGTGACCAGAAGGGCAAGGGCCGCGACCGGGATCGCAGCCGTGGAGGCCGCAACGCCCCGAGTCATAAATCTGATATCGACGTCGAGGATAATGACGTCGTAGCGATCGAAGCAGCACCAGCAAAGGCCGAAAGCGTGAAGAACGAGCGCAAGTCTGAGAACAACAATAACAGATCCCATAACGGTTCTCGCAACAGCCATCGGCCATTCCCCGCTGCCAATGACGATCATCGCGAGCGCCGCAACCGTTATCGCGATCAGGATGATGGCCCGACTCCGGTTGGCTTTGGCGACGATATTCCCGCTTTCATGCTCATCGTGGCAAACGCCAAGGCCTGATATATCCAGTTCAGATACGCAGCGAATCGGCTAGCGAGATGCTGCGTCCAACTTCGGGATCTGAATATTGGGCAAGCCCGGCATCGATTTCCCAGGACTGGGAACCGGTCTCGCAATCTTGCGGGACGGCAAGCTATTGCTCTACCGACGCCTCAAGGCACCGGAAGCCGGATGCTGGAGTATCGTCGGCGGCAAGGTGGATCATATGGAGCCGGCGGCCAGCGCCGCCGTTCGCGAAGCCGAAGAGGAAAGCGGCCTCTCCATCGGTGAAATCGATTATCTCTGCACTGAGGAAGTCATCATCGAGGCCGATCGGCAGCACTGGATCTCGCTCATCTATATCTGCAGGGACTTTTCCGGCGAACCACGGCTGATGGAGCCGGATAAGCTCTCCGATTTCGGCTGGTTTGGCCGAAACGAATTGCCAGCTCAGCTTTCCGAGTTCGCCAAGGCAACCATCGCCCATTTGAGCGAAGAAGACTTCCGCTGACGCCTATTTGTCGGCGCGAAGTGCAGCCTCATAGGCAAGCCGCACCCAACGCGCCATTTCATCCGGATCGTCGAACGCATCTTCTGGTATCGACCAATAGGGCATGTTGACGGCTTTGCCTTTCTTGCCCTCGTAGGCCCAGCGCCGCGCGCCTGCCGCTTCGAATTCGGAAGCACTGGTATCGTCCGCCTTCAGAAGGATTTCGTCACCCACTTCCAGCGCCAGGATCCGACCCATATGGTAGATGCCCTTGCCGCCGAACATTCGTTTGATGGTGATCGGCCCGAGCGACTGAAACATCTCCTCGATATCGATATTGTCCATTCGCTACCCCTTCAAAATCCCACCGGCCGCGACAACGGCCTCAGGCGTATCGACATCGAGATGTGCCGCCTCGCCGATCTCGACATCAATGACCGGAAGCCCCGATGTCTCGATAATATGCCGGGCGCCGACATCGCCCTCCAGCCGCATCACGGCGCTCAAGACCGACCGTGGCAGGATAACGGGATTGCCACGCTTACCGCCCGATACCGCCCGCACGATCGCCTGGCCGTTCGTCTCACGAAAGGCTGATATCAAGGCTTTTAGATCCTCGCTTGTGACGCCGGGCATATCGGCCAGCATGACAAGGACGCCATCGGCCTTTTGAGCGGCCCGCGTACCGACACCGGCGACCAGCGAACTGGCCATGCCCGAGGAATAATCCGGATTGAGTACGACCTCAACGGCGAGACCACTTAGTGCGGTCTCGATCTCATCGCGCCGGTGCCCTGTGACGGCAACGATATCCGATACGCCGCTTGCGATGGCGATGGATGCCGAACGGCGTACCAGAGGCACGCCATCGAATTCCGCCAGAAGCTTGTGCGAGCCACCCTCGCCCATGCGGCTTGCCTTTCCCGCAGCCAGCAGGACGATGACAACCGATATCGCCGACGGCGGTTTGTTGACGATGTCACGCGGCCGTGGGCGTGATTGAATTTCCATGAGCAGCCCTCCGACGCCCATGCCGCTGATATCCTGCGGCGCCGGTCGTTCGCCGGCTAATATACGATCCAGCACCCAGTCGAAGCCATTCTCCTTCGGGCTGCGCGCGCATCCCGGCGCCCCGACGACATAAACGTCGCCCACCCTGCCCAGCACCAGCAGATTGCCCGGATCGACGGGCATGCCGACCTGAATAACCTCGCCGCCGGCAAGCCGAATTGCCTCCGGAATGACATCGCCGGCATCGATGACTGCCGAAGCCCCGAAAACGATTACCAGTTTCGCAAGCCTGTCCTGCGCAGCGAGAGCGCGACGGATCGCGCCGGCAACATCGGCCGCTCTATGAGCAACACGCTCTTCCCGCTGCAGTATACTGCCCGATGGCTGCAGCCGCTGCGACAGTATACGTGCAGTCTTGTCCATGACCGAGGCCTTCAGCGACGGCAACTCCGTGGCGACAAGCGAAACGGCATGCGGCATGAAGGGCTTGACCTCGAAAACCGGCATCCGCCGGAGAATTTCAACACCAGCAGCGATTTTGGCTCCGGAAACGGCAAGCGGAATGATCTTGAAGGTCGCCACCATGTCGCCGGCTCGCACAGGTACATGGTCTGCAAGACAGGCAAGGGTGATCGCCGGATCGAGACTGTTGATCCGATCGACCGCCATGCGATCTGCAATGAACAGACCGTCAACGGCGCTGTAAACATTCACCCGCCCTGTCGCCGCTTCAGAGAACGTCAGATGATCGGGCGCGACAGCTCGGGCTAATTGCTCGGCTGCCTCGTCCTCCATGAGATCGCCCGGTTCGATGCGCGCAGCGATAACGCGGTCAATTCCGGCAGAGGCGAGTTGCTCTATATCTTCGCCGCCAAGCCGATGTCCCTTGGAAAAACTGCCATTGGTCAGCCGGATTGAATGCGCGAGAACCGCGCCCTCCGCCTCAGCCGTCAAGAACTCACCGAAGATCATGGCGCAACGCCCTTTGGCGACGAGACCTCGCGCCCACGAAGCGAGCCGATGATCTCCGCCAGGATGGCAACCGCAATTTCGGCCGGGCTGGCAGCGCCGATGGCAAGCCCGATCGGCGCATGGATGCGGGCGAGCTCGGCGTCGCTCAAGCCTTCCCGCGTCAAGCGTTCCACGCGGCCGGCATGCGTCTTGCGACTGCCGAGTGCGCCGACGTAGAAACAGCCCGTCTTCAACGCCTGAATAATCGGCTCGTCATCGATCTTCGGATCATGGGTTACCGCCACGAGTGCCATATAGCTGTCGAGCGGCCGCTCTTTCAGCGCATCCACGGGCCAATCGGCAATCAGGTCTATGCCTTCAAAGCGTTCCGGGGTGGCAAAGGCGGTGCGCGGATCGATGATCGTCACATCGAAGCCGGCAAGGGCCGCCATCCGCGCCAGAACCTGGCTGATATGCACAGCGCCGATGATAACGATGCGCGGCGGTGGCAGATGCACGTTGAAGAACAGCTTCTGCCCATCGATATCAAGCGCTGCGGACTTGCCCGAACGAAATGCCGCTGAAGCGGCATCCGCGAGTGCGCCTTCCAGCGCATCGCCTTCGACGATAAGCCGATCCGGGCCCCCTGAGAGATCGGTGACGAGGATCGCCGCCTGCCGCTTGCGCCGCATCTCGTTCAGCCGCGCCAGTATCTGCCGGTCCATCAGCCGAGCCTTTCGACATAGACGCGGATGCGGCCGCCGCAAGAAAGGCCGACCCGCCAAGCCGTCTCATCGGCGACGCCGAATTCCAGCATGCGCGACTTGCCCGTTTCGATGACGTCGAGTGCCTCGGTGATGACGGCACCTTCGACGCAGCCGCCGGAAACCGAGCCATGAAAATTGCCCTCGCCATCGATAACCAGATGGCTACCGGACGGGCGTGGCGCCGAACCCCAGGTATCGACAACGGTCGCCATGGCCACGTTGCGCCCTGCCGACACCCATTCCTCCGCGATCACGAGCGGATCCAGACTTTCGGATATATCTGACATCGGAGCCTCATTGCTTGCCGAGAAACCGCCTGGGATCATAAGTGTCCGAGCGGCCGGCGGTGAGAGCCGATACGAGATCGGCCAGAGATAATAGATTGTGAACGGGACGGAATTCGTCAACATGCGGCAGCATCGCTTTTACACCGCGCGCTCGAGCCTCGAAACCCTCGAACCGCAGGAGCGGATTGAGCCAGATCAGCCGCCGACAGGAGCGATGCAGGCGATCCATCTCCGCACTGAGCAATTCCACGCCTTCGCGCTCCAGCCCATCGGTGATCAACAGCACGATCGCGCCCTGCCCGAGCACCCGGCGCGCCCATAGCCTGTTGAACTCCTTCAGCGTCTCGCCGATCCGCGTTCCCCCCGACCAGTCGCGCACAACAGCCGCACATTCGTCCAGTGCCTGATCGGGGTCCTTGTGGCGCATTGCCCTGGTCACGTTGGTCAGGCGCGTTCCGAACAGAAATGTATGAACACGCCGCCGCCGCTCGGTCAGCACGTGCAGGAAATGCAGGAAGATGCGCGTGTACTGGCTCATCGAGCCGGAGATATCGGCCAACACGACCAGCGGCGGCTGAATTTCCTTCGGCCGTCGAAAGCGTGGCAGGATCAGCGCCCCTCCCGTGCGCAAGGCCGAGCGCATCGTCGCGCGTGGATCGACCTTGGCCGCGGTGCGTGACGGTGTGAAACGGCGCGTACGCACGCGGTCCAGCGGCAGTTGCAGCTTCCCCAGCTCCTTCTTGGCGACGGCAATCTCCGCCGCCGACATCTGGGCGAAATCCAGATGGCGCAGTACCTCACCGCCGGAGCTGGTAAATCGCGAATCTATTTCGATATCAGGCGCCTCGCGCTGCGGACGTCGTTCGTCACGGTCACTGAGCAAGGCATCGCTTGCCCGGCTCTCGCCCGGCTTCGGTTTTTCCTTCTGCCGGTGGTCGGGTACAACGGGCGACATCATCGCAATCATCTTGGCGACGAGATCGCGCGAGCGCCAGAATAGCCGGAACGCCTCATCGAACACGGCAAGATCCTCATGCCGCTTGACGAAGACGGAGCACAAGGCAGCGTGGAACTCCTCGCGTGAACCGATGCCGATCGCTTCGACCGCCTCGATGGCATCGGCAATCGCCCCAGGGCCGATCTTCAGCCCGGCCTTGCGCAGCGCTCGGCCGAACAGCACGATATTATCGGCAAGACGCCCGTCACCGGGCGGTGACGGCGCAACGACGATGCCATCCTGCGCGCCCGGCTCCATGGCTCATCCCGCCGCCAGCAGTTCGGATTTGACTTCGTCCAACACACGCTTGCCTTCGGCGCCCTGAATACGGGCGATATCGTCCTGATATTTCAGCAAAGTGCCCAGCGTATCCGAAACGGTCTCCGGATCGAGCGCCAGCCGATCGAGTTCCGTTAGGGCGGTAGCCCAGTCAATCGTCTCGGCGACGCCTGGATTCTTGAAGAGATCGAGCGTGCGCAGCTTCTGCACATAGGCGACAATCTGGCGCGACAGCGCTTCATTGCAGCCGGGCACCTTGCGGCGGATGATCTTAAGCTCCTGCTCGGCCTCAGGATAATCGACCCAATGATAGAGACAGCGCCGTTTCAAGGCGTCATGGACTTCACGCGTCCTGTTGGTGGTGATGATGACGATGGGCGGTTCGGCGGCCCGGATGGTCCCGAGCTCCGGCACCGTCACCTGAAAATCGGACAGCACCTCTAGCAGGAATGCCTCGAAAGCCTCATCGGTACGATCCAGTTCATCGATCAGGAAGACCGGCGCCCGACCGCCAACGGTCGACAACGCCTGCAGCACCGGCCGGCGGATCAGATAGCGCTCGGAAAAGATATCGGCCTCGATACGATCCCGATCGGTGAGGCCGGACGCTTCCGCGAGGCGGATTTCCAGCATTTGCGCCGGATAGTTCCATTCATAGACGGCCGACGAGACATCCAGTCCTTCATAGCACTGTAGACGGATGAGCGGCCGGTCGAGCGCTTTCGCCAGGACCTTGGCGATTTCCGTTTTGCCGACGCCGGCCTCGCCCTCCAGAAAGAGCGGCCGCTTCATCTTCAATGCGAGAAAAAGCACGGTGCCGAGCGCGCGTCCGGCCAGATAGTTGTGCGCGCCGAGCAACGCCATCGTCTCATCGATCGAACTCGGCAGCGAAGGTAATGTCTGATCCGCCATGATAACTCCCTTGCAGGGGTTATAGCGTGTGATAGCCCCGGTTCATATAGAGGAGTGCCGGCTTCGGTTCGCTGTAGCGTATGGCCATCACTTCGCCGAAGATGATGTTGTGCGTGGAGGCCTGCTTGATCTCGAGCACGCGGCAATCGAAGGCCGCGAGCGCATCGGCAAGCACCGGCGCACCCGTGGCCAGCGTCTCGAACCTGCCGGCAGCGAAACGTTCATCGACGGTCAGTTGTGTCTTCCCGGAAAAGGCGTCGGCCAGGGCTTGATGATCCGCGCCGAGCGTATTCATGGCGAAGATGCCGCTTTTGAAAAAGATCTCGTTCTTGGCGTTGCTGTTGTTGAGGCAGATCAGAACCGTCGCCGGGCTATCCGACACCGAGCACGCGGCTGTGATCGTCACGCCACGGCGCTCCGCGCCGAGCGCCGTCGTCACCAGTTGCACATGCCCCGCAAAACGACTCATGGCATCGCGATAAAGCGCCGGGTCCATACGTTGCCTGTCTAGCACCACCGTCTCCCTTTGTTGAGGCGTGCTTGCCCGCCATTCAATATGACGATCAGATGTTAGCTTTTCTACAATAGCATTATTGAAAACAGAGTGATTTTGCTGCTTTTTCTTTGACGATGCCCTGCAGACGGATAAATAGGGCAGGAAAATTGTCCGGGATACTCCATCGATGAACGTTCTGCGCCGCCTTCCGCTCCTGTTTGCGCTGCTTTCGGCAGCCGGCAGCAGCTATGCCGCAGGAATTCACATCGGCGTCGTGGCACCGCAGGACGGTAATTTCGCAGCGCTCGGGGCAGAGATAATAGCCGGCGCAAATTTCCAGATCCAGGCCCAAAAGGATACGGCAACTGTCGTCAACGAGCCTTGTACGGAGGATGGCGGCCGGGCCGCCGCTGAAGCTCTGGTGGCTGCCAAAGCACAAGTCGCAATCGGCTTTCTCTGCACAGAAACTCTCGAGGGCGCGCTGCCGCGCCTCAAGGATGCCGGCATTCCCGTCATCACCGTTTCCGTTCGCTCGCGCATTCTCATGGAAGATGCGTTGAAGAACGGCTGGCCCCTGTTCCGCCTCGCTCCGGTCGATAGCGCCGAGGCGGCCGTGGCAATCGATACCATTCTGAAGAACTGGGCGGCAGAGCCGATGGCGCTGATCGATGACGGCACGATACACGGCCGCGAACTGGTCGGCGCGATCCGCAACGCGCTTGAGGAAAAAGGTCTGAAGCCTGTTTTCACCGATACCTATCGTCCCGGACAGGACCAACAGATCGCCCTCGTGCGACGCCTGAAGAAGGCAGGGGCAACACGCGTCTTCGTCGGCGGCGATCGCAGCGATGTCGCCGTGATCGCCCGCGACGCGAAGAGCGAGAACATCCAGCTGGTCCTGATGGGCGGCGATGCCATGCGCGCCGCAGATCAGCCCCTGCCCCTGCTGGAGGGCGTGCAGGCAATTGCGCTACCCGACTATGCCAGCCTGCCGGCAGCCCAGCCCACTGTGCAGGCGATGCGCGCAGGTGGCATCGAACCTGACGGATATATCCTACCGGCTGCAGCAGCGGCTCAGATTGCCAGCCAGGCAGCCGACGGCGCCAAGGCGGACAATAAGCCCGTTGCCGAAAAGTTCGTGGGGACAGTTTTCCAGACGGTGATCGGACAAATCTCATTCGGACAAAACCACGAATTGACCGAAAACCCCTATCGCCTGCTGGAATGGCGTGGCAACGCCTTCGTGCCGGTGACGCCATCGAACTGATGGCAAGCTGTTCTGGCGGTTGTTTGCCCGTTGCAGCGGTGCTAATCCAGGCGCGAAATAATCAGTTGGAGCTCAGCCACCCATGACCTTGCCGATCCGTATTGCCCCTTCCATTCTCGCCGCCGACTTCGCCAAGCTCGGGCAGGAAGTCAAGGATGTGACCGAAGCCGGCGCCGACTGGATCCATCTCGATGTCATGGACGGCCATTTCGTGCCGAACATCTCCTTCGGCGCCGATGTCATCAAGGCGCTGCGCCCTTACACGACAGCCACTTTCGACTGCCATCTGATGATCTCGCCGGCCGATCCCTATCTGGAAGCCTTCGCCAAGGCCGGATGCGATCGCATCACGGTCCATGCAGAAGCCGGCGTGCATCTGCATCGCTCGCTGCAGACCATCCGTCATCTCGGCAAAAAGGTCGGTGTCACCCTCAATCCGGCAACGCCGCTTTCCGTGCTGGAAAACGTCCTCGACGATATCGACCTGATCCTGATCATGTCAGTCAATCCGGGCTTCGGCGGCCAGAAGTTCATCCCTGCCATGGCTGATAAAATCCGCAGCGCCAAGTCCCTGATCGGTGATCGTCCGATCGAATTGGAAGTTGATGGCGGCGTCTCGGTTGAAACAGCCCCTCTGATCACCGCTTCCGGTGCCAACGTCCTTGTTGCTGGTTCGGCGATCTTCAAAGGCGAATCGGTCGACGCCTACCGTCAGACGGTAGGCGATCTCCGGGCGGCCGCCGAACGAGGCCGCGTTGGATCAAACTAATCCAACCAATGTTCTAATAGCGACGGACCGGGGACGGACCGTCGCCTCGCATTGCTTGGAAGTCTTCGCTGGCGCGGTCGGCTGGGGCGCGGCCATGGCCGCCTCGGCACTTGTCACCCTCTATTTTCGCAATGGCCTTCTGACCAGCCACATCACCGCCCTCACCCTCATCTACTTCTTCGGCGGCGCCCTCGCCTGGCCCATCCTTGTGCCGCTCACCCGGCGTTTTGCCCGCCAGCGGCCGACCGGCGCGCGTTTTGCCGCCTTCTTTCTGGCCCTCTCCATCGGCACCGCGGCGATGACGGCCTTCCTTTTCGCCATGGACTATCGCTGGTTCTATTCGCGCTGGCATGCGCCATTCGGCTCGCTTATCTGGATCTTCCAGTTCCTGTTCACCGGCGCCAGCGCCGTCTACCAGTTCGCCGTCCTCGGCCTTACCCTGTTTTTGCCGCTCGGCCTGCTATGCCTGATCGTTGTTTCGGCCTATCTTGCGCGGCAGAGAGATTGAGGCCCTGAAACATTGTGCCCATGAAACATTGTGATTGCCGCCCGTCTTTGTTATGGGGGCGCCGAGTTCTCCCTTTCCGTCAGCCAAGAAAGCTTTGAGCCTATGATCCCGCGCTACTCCCGACCGGAAATGGTCGCCATCTGGTCTCCCGAAACCAAGTTCCGTATCTGGTTCGAGATCGAGGCCCATGCCTGTGACGCGCTGGCCGCTCTCGGCGTCATTCCGAAGTCTGCAGCCGACACCATCTGGGAAAAGGGTGGCAAGGCCACGTTCGACGTCGCCCGTATCGACGAGATCGAGGCCGTCACTAAGCACGACGTCATCGCCTTCCTGACGCATCTGGCCGAAATCGTCGGGCCGGACGCCCGTTTCGTGCACCAGGGCATGACCTCCTCCGACGTGCTCGATACCTGCTTCAACGTCCAGCTCGTGCGCGCCAGCGACCTGCTCATCGCCGATATCGACAAGCTGCTGGAAGCCCTGAAGCGCCGTGCCTTCGAGCATAAGGACACCGTCACCATCGGCCGCTCGCACGGCATCCACGCCGAACCCACCACCTTCGGCGTCAAGCTGGCGCTCGCCTATGCCGAATTCGAGCGCTGCAGGCAGCGCCTGATCGCCGCGCGCGAGGAAGTCGCCACCTGCGCGATCTCCGGCGCCGTCGGCACCTTCGCCAATATCGATCCGCGCGTCGAGGAGCATGTCGCCGCCGCCCTGGGCCTGAAGCCCGAGCCGGTCTCGACCCAGGTCATCCCACGCGACCGTCATGCGATGTTCTTCGCTACACTCGGCGTCGTCGCCTCTTCGATCGAGCGCCTCGCCACCGAAATCCGCCATCTGCAGCGCACGGAAGTTCTGGAAGCCGAAGAATATTTCTCACCGGGCCAGAAGGGCTCTTCCGCCATGCCGCACAAGCGCAATCCGGTGCTGACGGAAAACCTGACGGGCCTCGCCCGCATGGTTCGCTCCTATTCGATCCCGGCCATGGAAAATGTCGCTCTCTGGCATGAGCGCGATATCTCGCACTCCTCCGTCGAGCGCATGATCGGCCCGGACGCGACCGTCACGCTCGATTTCGCGCTGGCCCGCATCACCAGCGTCATCGACAAGCTTCTCGTCTACCCGGACAATATGATGAAGAATCTGAACAAGTTCCGCGGGCTTGTTCATTCACAGCGCGTGCTGCTGGCGCTGACCCAGGCCGGCGTCTCCCGCGAGGATTCCTATCGGCTCGTCCAGCGCAACGCCATGAAGGTTTGGGAGGAAGGCAAGGACTTCCTCGAGGAATTGCTGGCCGACCAGGAAGTGCGTGCGGCTCTCTCGGAAGCAGATATCCGCGAAAAATTCGACCTTGGCTATCACACCAAGCATGTCGACACGATCTTCAAGCGGGTTTTCGGCTAGAGTTTTCCGTTTCCGGTTTTGCTTTGCTTGAGGCGGTGCGGCTGACGCGCCGCCTCTTTCTGTTGTTGGCGGCTGTGGCCGCGATAGCGCGGTCACACTCGATGCTCTCGCCAGCCTTGTCCTGATGTTGTTCAGGTTCGCGCTTCGCCGCCTTTTCGACCAGCCGGTCGAGGTGCTTCAAATCCTCTTCGTCAAGATTCTCGATCCCGACAAAGCGGTTCTCGGCCGCGCTCGTCAGGATCAGTTCGTTGAGCTTGGCCTGGATGGCTCGCGTATCGCGCGTCTGTGCATTCTGGAGCAGAAAAACCATCAGGAAGGTGACGATCGTCGTGCTGGTGTTGATGACCAGCTGCCATGTGTCGGAGTAACCGAAGATTGGCCCGGTGGCTCCCCAAAGAACCACCGAAAGCAGCGCCAGCACGAAAATGACCGGCTTGCCAGTCCATTCCGAAACCACAACTGCGAAACGGGTGAAAATATGGGTAAGTCGCACCATGATCCGCATCTCCTTGTGACGCGGATCAACGTCAAAAACCGCGCCGCGGTTCCAACAATAGCGGCCTGCCTCCTAAGCCGGTCCTCCTAATCTTCAGCTACGATCAGCTTGCGATAGAGATGCCAGGAGGCATGGCCTAGGATCGGCATGACGACTGCCAGACCCGCAAAGATCGGAATGGTGCCGACAACCAGCAGCGCCGCCACTATTAGCCCCCAAACCGCAATCGGCACCGGATTGATCAGCGTCGCCCGTATACTTGCATCGATCGCCGCGACGACCCCGACGTCACGGTCCAGCAGCAGCTGGAAAGTAACGACCGTGGTCGTCAGTGCGACGAGTGCAAAGATAAACCCGATCAGATCGCCCCAAAGCATCATCGCCATACCTTCGCGCGTCGTCAGAACGCTCGATACGAAAGATGAAAGCGTCGGGGAAACACCGTCGCCAAAATAGAAGAAGTAGATATTCTGCGCCACGACGAGCCAGACGATGAACAGGCCGAACAGCATGAGGCCGGCGACGATGATCGACGGCAAGGCTGACGAGAAGCGCACGTCGAACGCATGGCTCCACGACGTATCCAGCCCCTTTTCCCGCCGCCTGCTGATCTCGTAGAGACCGATCGCGGCCAAGGGTCCGAGCAGGGCAAAACCGGACATCAGCGGAAACAGCAGTGGCAGCAGATTTTGGTCGGTGCTCCATATCGCCAGGGCAATGCCAGCAATCGGATACATCAGGCACAGGAAGACATAATGCGATGGTTTTTCGCTGAAATCGTCCAGTCCCATTTTCAGGGCATCGACGAGATCGGCGATAGCGATCTTACGGATGGCCGGACGCTTAAAAGTGTGGTCTGCTCCAGCCATGACGTGAAAGGCCGTCATAATGCTCTCCTCCTCAACCGTAGCGCTCGGTTGGCGGTGCAAGATGGCGGCAAAACGGGTCACCGACATCGTCATTCGCTACCGGCAGCGGTAATCATAGCAAATTTTGCCGCAATTGTCGCCTTTTTCCCTTGACAGTTGGGCTCCCCTTTTCCACATCGGCGAAATCATGAAAGCCTCCGACGCAAACATCCTCATCATCCCCGGCTATACGAATTCCGGCCCCGACCACTGGCAGACCCGTTGGGAGCAGAAGCTCTCGACCGCGCGGCGCGTGGAACAGGCTGAATGGTCGAAGCCCGTGCGCGACGATTGGGTGGCCCGCATTGCGGAAGAAGTGAATGCCTCGGACAAGCCCGTCGTGCTGGTCGCGCATTCCCTCGGCGTTCCCTCGGTGATCCATGCAATCCCGCATTTCCGAAACAAGGTCGCAGGCGCCTTCCTGGTCGCGCCGCCGGATGTCGCCAATCCTGGCATCCGGCCAAAGCATCTGATGACCTTCGGTCCCTACCCGCGCGATCCCCTGCCGTTCCCGTCGATCACGATTGCCAGCCGCAACGATCCCTTCGGCACCTATGAGCATGCCGACGATATTGCCAACAGCTGGGGCTCGCTACTGATCGACGCAGGCGAATCCGGCCATATCAATACCGAATCCGGTCACGGCCCCTGGCCGGAAGGCACAATGGTCTTTTCGAAGTTTCTCAGCCAGCTGAAGCCGTAGTATTATTGCTGACTGACGATGAATAGAGGCATGCCTCGCCTTACTAGCCTGTGAAGTACCCGGCACCTTCATTCCATCGTCAGATAAAAACCTGTAAAACAGGTCATGACTGGACCCCGAATCTGGCATTGGCACCCCGCCGAGGCCGGAATTCCGAGGAAGGAGGCGCAGGCGGATTGTGAATTCGCTTCTTATCCGTTATGGGGACGCCCACATACGATCCACTTGCGCTGTCCCATGAGCGCCAAAGACAGAGAAGAATACCAATGAACCGTCGCCGCCGTATTTACGAGGGCAAGGCCAAGATCCTTTACGAGGGGCCTGAGCCGGGCACGCTGATCCAGTTCTTCAAGGACGACGCCACCGCCTTCAACAAGAAGAAGCACGAAGTCATCGATGGCAAGGGTGTTCTGAACAATCGCATCTGCGAATATATCTTCAGCCATCTGAACAAGATCGGCATTCCCACCCATTTCATCCGCCGCCTCAACATGCGCGAGCAGCTGATCAAGGAAGTGGAGATGATTCCGCTCGAGATCGTCGTGCGCAACGTCGCCGCCGGCTCGCTCGCAAAGCGCCTCGGCATCGAGGAAGGCGTGGTCCTGCCCCGCTCGATCATCGAATTCTACTATAAGTCCGATGCGCTCGAAGATCCGATGGTCTCCGAAGAGCACATCACCGCCTTCGGCTGGGCCAATCCGGCCGAGCTCGATGACATTATGGCGCTCGCCATCCGCGTGAACGACTTCATGACCGGCCTTTTTCTCGGCGTCGGCATCCAGCTCGTCGATTTCAAGATCGAATGCGGCCGCCTGTTCGAAGGCGACATGATGCGCATCATCCTCGCCGACGAAATCTCGCCGGACTCTTGCCGTCTCTGGGACATCGAAACCCACGAAAAGATGGACAAGGACCGCTTCCGTCGCGACATGGGCGGCCTGCTCGAAGCCTATTCGGAAGTGGCGCGCCGCCTCGGCATCATCAATGAAAACGAACCCGTGCGCGGCACGGGCCCGGTTCTCGTCAAGTAAGTTCAGAAAGGACAATCGTGATCAAGGCTCGTGTAACCGTCACGCTGAAGAACGGCGTTCTCGATCCGCAGGGCAAGGCAATCGAAGGCGCGCTTGGCGCACTCGGCTTTGACGGCGTCCATCAGGTCCGCCAGGGCAAGGTCTTCGATCTCGAGCTTGAAGGCACCGACAAGAACAAGGCCGAAGCCGATCTGAAGGCCATGTGCGAGAAGCTTCTCGCCAATACGGTCATCGAGAATTTCAGCATTTCGATCGACTGATTGTCCTCTTTCGCGAGCCATCCTTCCTTTGTTTAAGACAATGAAGTATGGCTCACGAAGCACATTCCAGCGATTACTCGTCGCCTATTGCGGGAACAGCATCATGAAATCAGCAGTCGTCCAACTCCCCGGCCTCAATCGCGATCGCGACATGATCGCGGCGCTGACCAAGATTTCCGGCCATGCGCCCGTGACGGTCTGGCAGACGGAGACCGAAATCCCGGATGTTGACCTGATCGTCATTCCCGGCGGCTTTTCCTACGGCGATTATCTGCGCTGCGGCGCGATCGCCGCCCGCATGCCGATTATGCAGGCGATTAGAGACAAGGCCGACAAGGGCGTCAAGGTTTTGGGCGTCTGCAACGGTTTCCAGATCCTGCTCGAAGCCGGCATGCTGCCGGGCGCGCTGATGCGCAACGCCTCGCTGAAATTCGTCTGCCGCGAAGTGAAGCTGGAAGTCGTCAATGCCGAAACGGACTTCACGGCCGCCTATGCCAAGGGTCAGATCATCCGCAGCCCGGTCGCACATCACGACGGCAACTATTTCGCCGATGCCGAAACGCTGAAGGCAATCGAAGACAATGGCCAGGTGGTCTTCCGCTATGCCGAAGGCACCAACCCGAACGGCTCGGTCAACGACATCGCCGGTGTCATGAACGCCAAGGGCAATGTGCTTGGCATGATGCCACATCCAGAAAATCTGATCGAGGCAGCCCATGGCGGTAGCGATGGCCGTGGCCTCTTTGCGTCCGCGCTTGGCGTGATCGCGGCCTGATAGGCCAGCCCGCTATCAGAACCATAAAATCGGCGTTTTTGGATCGAACAGCAGGGCGCCGGAATGCGACCCGGCAGACCAGCCCCACCGCCTTATTGGAAAGAGATTGATGCGCCCTCGCCTCCTGACAGGACTTTACTCCGCCGCCGCTATCGCGATGCTTGGGTTATTGGTCACCTCTTGCGGCCCGCGCCCGCCGAGCATCATTGCGACCGATCATAGCGCCCTGTCGACGATGGAACGCATCATGCTCAACGCCAATGCATGCTGGTTCAAGTCTTCGGATCCGGCGTTTGCCAGCTATCAGCTCGCTCCCGAGCTCAATTCCTTTACCGGTCGCCCGCGCATCCTCGTGGTCGACAAGAAGCATCCGACCGGCAGGCCATCGCTCGTTGTGCAGGCGGAAGGCAATCCCGCACAGCTGCAGGCTTTCGGTCCGATGATGTCAGGCGCCTCCGGCGGCCGCATCACCGGCGACGTCAATCGCTGGGCTGGGGGATCGAAGGCCTGCAGCTAAGCCGCAAGCCTTAGGTTTATCTGTTTCAAGCTATCCCGCAGCCGACGCATGACGTGCCCTTAATCTTAGGGATCATTGTCCACGTGCCCACTTCTTGCGATCGGAAGGGACAGGCTGTCGTCGGAGGCCGTCATTTCAGCGGCAAAAACAGTTCCGCGACCGTTTCATGTTCCGCCACCTCCGGGAAGAAGGCTAGCCGCTGGCAATAGATCGGGAAGTCCCGCGCTTCCTCGCCGCTGGCTGGAAGCCAGTCGCGATAAAGATAGAGCGCGGCTGGCTCCAGATTGTCGGTGTTGCCGACCACACGCAGGACCGCGCAGCGCCCGCCGGGGATCTCACCGACGGTGATCTCCTCGCCGTTCGTCTCGATCGGCTGGTCGGTCCCGACACAGAGGTCCATGCTATAATCCGCTGGCGACGCGGGGCGCCGCTCGGAACGCCAGACATTGAAGGTCGGATTTGTCTTCGGAGGCAGGCCAGCGGCCTTACGCCACGCGATGAACCGCTTGATGGTGGTGCCGATCGTCGCCGGGTCGCCCCGATGCTCCATGATCGCTACCGGCGTCACCGGCACCTCGCGGATTGTTACGTCGTCAAAGGTAAAGGTCTTCTGCATGAGCGTGCTCCTTGCGTTGTCGAAAGGCCCTAAGGCCGCAAGCCACGGCTCCCAGTCCGGAGACTTTCGGAACGACGAAGGCGATTGCCCGAACCTTTGCCGAAAGGCGCGGGCGAAGGCGTCCGGTGCGTCATAGCCGGCATCCATCGCTATGTCCGTGACGCTTTGGTCGTCCGTGTAGGCCAACCGGTGCGACGCACGTTTCAGGCGGGCAAGCTGGATATAGCGATGTGCGGACAACCCGAAGGTCGCCGTAAATTGCCGATGGAAATGGAACTTCGAAAAGGCCGCAATATCGCTCACCGTTTCCAAGTCCAGATCACTGTCAAGATGCCGGTCGATGTGGTCCAGCACTCGCAGCATTCGTGCCCGATAGTTGTGAAGCGCCGTCTTCATCGTCTCTCCTGCGTGGCCACATCATTTAGGCGTACGCAGGCAAGGCGCGCTCGACCGATCTTGCTGTTTTGTCAAGCTTTGCAGAATATCGCCAAGGACCATTTACGGGCATGCCCAATTTGTGGACGAAGTATATCGAGGGCAAATCATTGTCTCGATCGATCACGACACGGACTCACGACCAAGATCCAATCCGCTGTCGACGCCCGGGGCTTTCCGATCCAGCTCGTCTCGTCATGGCTGTGGTTGCACGTCTATGAGTTAATGCCAACCCTTCTCAATCCCAAAAGAACGACTTGTTGACCTCTTTGACCGCCTGGCGGCGCGTCAGACCGATGTCGACTAACTGGTCATCTGTCAGATCCCTCAGAACCCGCCGTCCTTCGCGCTTCTCCTGCCAATGCTGGTAAAGTGCCCAAAGCCGACGCACGACATGCGGCCTTGGCTGCGCCGCCGCACTCTCCATGTTCACCGAACGGGCGTCTCCCGCCTCGGCCGAACAGATTGTACCCATTGTGCTCATTTTTCATTTCCAGACGATGATGACAATTTTGATGTACCGAGCCAAACGATACAAATTGACTCATACTCTTGACTCAACAACAGGGACAATCTAGGAAATTGTCATTATGACAAATTGGCTCCCCGACATTTCGAGCGGAACCGGCCCGGTTTACATCCGTGTCGCCGACAGCATCGAGAATGCGATCACGCATGGCGTCTTGCCGCCGGGCACGAAGCTGCCGCCGCAGCGCAATCTCGCCTATGATATCGGCGTTACCATCGGCACGGTCAGCCGGGCCTATGCCCTTGTGCATGAACGCGGCCTCGTCGCTGGCGAAGTCGGCCGCGGTACCTATGTTCTCGAGCGTTCGAACGGCAAGCAGATCGAGCTTGTCGATCCGATCACGCAGGCGCTTGCCGGTACCCGCGGCCTGAACACACCCGACGCCAAGATCCGCTTCGACACGACCGCCGCTCCCGACATCGGCCAGGGCACCATCATCGGCAAGCTTTTCGCCGACATCAGCAGCGAGCACCAATCCGAGATCTCTTCCTATTCAAGGAACTTCCCGGCAAACTGGTTTGAGGCTGGGCAGATCTGGCTCGCCCGAAACGGCTGGAAGCCGGCAATCGAGACGATCGTGCCGACGCTCGGCGCGCACGCCGCCGCTATAGCAGTCATTTCCGCCGTCACCTCGCCGGGCGACAAGATTGTCTTCGAGAACCTCACCTATACGCAGATCAGCCGCGCCGCGCGCCTGCTCGGAAGGCGCTCGATCCTCGTGGATTCGGACGAGCACGGGATGATCCCGGAGGATTTCGAACGTCTCTGCCAACAGCAGCATCCGCGCCTCGCCTTCCTGATGCCGACAGCCCATAATCCCACACTGGTGACGATGCCGGAGGCAAGACGCCGGGCGATTGCCGCCATTGCCCGCCGCCACAGCGTATGGCTGATCGAGGACGACCTCTACGGCGGCATGACCGGCGACCAGAACCCGCTGATGGCGGCCATTGCGCCGGAGCGGACGTTCGTCGTCAGCAGCCTGTCGAAATCGGTGACAGCCGGCGTGCGCGGCGGCTGGGTCGCTTGCCCGCCGCATTTCGCTCAGCGCATCAAGGTCACGCACAAGATGACGACAGGCGGCTTGCCTTTCATATTGGCCGAAACCTGCGCGCGGCTCGTGCTCGGCGGTCATGCCCTGGAACTGCGCCGCAAGTCCGTCGAAGAGATTAACGCCCGTGAGCAATTGGCACGTGAGGCGTTATCGGGCTTCGAGTTCAATTCGCATCCACATCTGCCATTCCTGTGGCTGAAGCTGCCGGAACCCTGGCTTTCGGGTACCTTCAAGAATGCAGCCCTCTCCGAAGGCGTGCTCATCGATGACGAGGATGAATTCAAGGCCGCCCGAATCGATAGGGTCTATCATCGCGTCCGCGTCGCCTTTTCGTCACCACCACAGCGAAAAGATGTTGCCGCCGGGTTCATGACATTACGCAGGTTGTTGGAAAACGGCTCATCGGGTTACGATAGTCACATTTAAGCAAGCCTTATCAATTTATCGACAGACATCTTGCCTAAATGCGCATTCGCCGCCTCGACACTTAGCACGCTACCATTCTATCAATGAACGTGAGGATTCGCCCGCTACACTAGGGGGAGCGCATGGCTATTGCAGGCTTTTTCAGCAAGCGTTTAGTTTTGAGTTTTCTGACAGTCAGTTCGATATTCGTTGCGGGTCAATCGACCGCAATCGCCGCCGACACAGTGGCGGCGACACCCGCCCCTCAAGTCAAGATCTTCGACGAACTGCGTTTTGGCGCAAGCGGCTCCGTCCAGAGCGGCAACGAGCACGAAAGCGGTGTCTTCCCGGATGTTCAGGTCCTCTTCAATCCGTTCGGCTACAATCCGACCGCCGACTGGAAGGATCAGCTGACCCATCCTCGTATCCATGTAGGCACGTCGATTGGTACGTCTGGCTCCGCGACGCAGGTCTATGGCGGCCTTTCCTGGACGCTCACAAATAGCAACGGCATCTTCACCGAACTCGGCTTCGGCGGCACGGTGCACACCGGCAACCTGGACGACTGGCGAGAGCATGGTCCGATGCTCGGCTGCCGCCTGCTCTTCCACGAATATGCCGGCCTCGGCTACAATTTCGACAATCATTGGAACGTAATGGCGCAGATCGCGCACTCGTCGCATGCCAATCTTTGCGATGGGCCTAACGGCGGCATGACGCGCGCCGGCATCATGGTCGGCTATAAATTCTGACCTTGCGAAGCGGCCGCCCATGGCCGCGCGCTTGATTTTCGCTACATCCATACCGGCGTGTTGTGAACGCCGGTGATTTTCCTGTCGCACGACAGGGAGAGTTGCGCTAAAGAGACCCCGATCCCTGACCGGTCTTCAAATCCTTTACAGGCAAGGACACTCGAGCGCCCATGACCATTTCCAATACGATCCAGATCACCCCCGAACTGATTGCCGCCCACGGCCTGAAGTCGGATGAATATCAGCGCATTCTGGATCTGATCGGCCGCGAGCCCACGTTCACCGAGCTCGGCATCTTTTCGGCCATGTGGAACGAGCACTGCTCGTACAAGTCCTCCAAGAAGTGGCTCCGCACCCTGCCGACCCAAGGACCGCGCGTCATTCAGGGGCCGGGCGAAAATGCCGGCGTGGTCGATATCGATGACGGCGATTGCGTCGTCTTCAAGATGGAGAGCCACAACCATCCGTCCTACATCGAGCCGTATCAGGGTGCTGCCACAGGCGTCGGCGGCATCCTGCGCGACGTCTTCACCATGGGCGCTCGCCCGGTCGCTGCCATGAACGCCTTGCGCTTCGGCGAACCGGATCATCCGAAGACCCGCCACCTCGTCTCCGGCGTCGTTGCCGGCGTTGGCGGCTATGGCAATTCCTTCGGCGTTCCGACTGTCGGCGGCGAAGTCGAGTTCGATGCGCGCTACAACGGCAATATCCTGGTCAACGCCTTTGCGGCCGGTCTTGCCAAGTCCAATGCGATCTTCCTTTCGGAAGCCAAGGGCGTCGGACTGCCGGTCGTCTATCTCGGCGCGAAGACCGGCCGTGACGGCGTCGGCGGCGCGACCATGGCATCTGCCGAATTCGACGAATCGATCGAGGAAAAGCGCCCGACCGTTCAAGTCGGCGACCCCTTCACGGAAAAGTGCCTGCTGGAAGCCTGCCTGGAACTGATGCAGACAGGCGCCGTTATCGCCATCCAGGACATGGGTGCGGCTGGCCTTACCTGCTCCGCCGTCGAAATGGGCGCCAAGGGCGACCTCGGCATCGAGCTCGATCTCGACAAGGTGCCGGTGCGCGAAGAGCGGATGACGGCCTATGAAATGATGCTCTCGGAAAGCCAGGAGCGCATGCTCATGGTGCTGCAGCCGGAAAAGGAAGCGGTGGCGAAGGCGATCTTTGTCAAATGGGGCCTGGATTTCGCCATCGTCGGCAAGACGACTGACGACCTGCGTTTCCGGGTCATCCATCAGGGCGAGGAAGTTGCAAATCTGCCGATCAAGGATCTGGGTGACCAGGCTCCGGAGTATGATCGTCCGTGGCGGGAATCCGACAAGCGCGCCGCCCTGCCCGCTGATCTGGTTGCCGCGCCGGAAGATTACGGTCAGGCTCTGCTGAAGCTCATTGGCTCTGCCAACCAGTCCAGCCGCCGCTGGGTCTACGAGCAGTACGACACCTTGATCCAAGGCAATTCGCTGCAGCTTCCAGGCGGCGACGCCGGCGTCGTCCGCGTCGAAGGCCATGCGACCAAGGCTCTCGCCTTCTCCTCCGACGTCACGCCGCGCTATGTCGAAGCTGATCCCTTCGAAGGTGGCAAGCAGGCCGTCGCCGAATGCTGGCGCAACATCACCGCAACCGGTGCCGAGCCGCTGGCCGCGACCGACAATCTGAACTTCGGCAATCCGGAAAAGCCCGAGATCATGGGCCAGTTCGTTGGCGCGATTAAAGGCATCGGCGAAGCCTGCCGCGCGCTGGATTTCCCGATCGTCTCCGGCAATGTCTCGCTCTACAACGAGACCAATGGCGTTGCCATCCTGCCGACCCCAACGATCGCAGGCGTCGGCCTATTGCCGGATTGGAAGGCGATGGCCCGCATCGGCTCCGCTTCGGAAGGTGACCACGTTCTGATGATCGGCGTCGACGGCAGCCATCTCGGCTCCTCGATCTATCTCCGCGACATCCTCGGCTCGACCGACGGCCCGGCTCCGGAAGTCGATCTCTTTGCCGAGCGCCGCAACGGCGATTTCGTCCGCTCCGCCATCCGCAATGGCCAGGTCTCGGCCTGCCACGACATATCGTCCGGCGGACTGGCGTTGGCACTCGCGGAAATGGCGATGGCATCCGGCAAGGGCCTGAACATTGATCTCTCCGAACACAAGACCCTGCCGCATGCGGCACTTTTCGGCGAGGATCAGGCCCGCTACGTCATCGCCGTTCCGGCCGATGTCGCGGATTTCGTCTGCATCAATGCTGAAAGCGCCGGCATCCCCTTCCGCCGTCTCGGAACGATCGGCGGCGATGCACTCGTTATCGATGGGTTGTTAACGCTTCCGGTTGAACAGTTGCGTGAGGCGCATGAATCGTGGTTTCCTGCCTTCATGGATGGCGGCGCGCTCGCCGCTGCTGAATAATCGAGGTACCACTTATGCCCATGAACCCCGGCGATATCGAAGACATGATCAAGGCCGGCATTCCCGGCGCCAAGGTGACGATTCGCGACCTGGCCGGGGATGGCGATCACTATGCAGCCGAAGTTGTCGCGGAAGCCTTCCGCGGCAAGAGCCGCGTGCAGCAGCACCAGATGGTCTATGATGCCCTGAAGGGCAATATGGGCGGTGTTCTGCACGCCCTCGCGCTGCAGACGTCAGCGCCCGACTGAGAGCGCCTGCGCCGCTTCGCCGGAGTTGAAGCTCAGCTCCGGCAATCTCTTCACTGAGAATTCAGCGAAATCCGCAGCCGGCAACGGACCGGCTGTCATCAGCGTGAAATCGAAGAAGGCCCTGAGATCGGGACCGAGCACATATTGCCGGTGAACTCGCAGGAAATCCCGCTTGATCTTCTTGTAGTGCTTTTCCGACAGCATCTGCTTGAAGCGCACGAAGAGGATCGAAGCCTGCCGGACATCCTCATGGCCGCAAACAGCCGCGACTTTCGCCTTATAAAAATGGATTGCATCGGTCAGACAGTGAACGTCGAGCCAGAAGATGTCCTTGCAGCGCGCGATCAATCCCACACGTGAGCGCAACACCTTTGCCGGCCGCATGAGAGCACATTGCAGGATGGCACTGCCGAGGGTCGTAAACACCACGCGCTTGCCTTGCAGCAGGTCCGGCTCGCGCTCCAGCAATAGGCCGACCACGTGAGCTGCCACGGACGAGCCCATGCTATGCGAGGAGATGACGAACTCTTCGACGTCGGGCTCATCCAAGGCTTGCCGGACGCTGACGGCGCTCGCTTCCAGCCACTGTTCTGCGCCTATTCCGTTTAAACCCGCCATCGCGACCGCCATCTCCCAATCGGAAAAGAGATGCAGAGTATGCAGCTTTTCGGCTTGCGGCAGGAAAACATAGACGAAAAAGGCGACTGCGAGCGCGATGCTGCCGATATGACTCCAGGCCGGCAGCCCGAAAAGGATTGGCGCAATCGCGATCGACAGGCTGAGAATCAGCCCCGCAAGCATCAGCAGAAAGGGAAAGATAAAGAACAGGCCGAAGCGCCATGCATGACGGAAATAGCCGGTCATGCCGCCCGAAGCGGCAACTTTTGCTGCCGCAAGATAGCCCTGCATCAACCGTGTGAAGAATGGCCTCCCGTTCAGCGTGGCAACCAGATCGTTGTGATCGACGATGTGAATGCGGCTTTGCGTATGCCAGTCCGCAGCCGTCGCCGTGACATCGAAATACGGCGCACGGCCGAAATTCTTCATCTCATTCACTGACGCGGTGAAATCCCAGGCGGCGGCGCTCTGCCGCGCGGTACGCTCGTAACGAGCCCGATGTGCGGCAGCATCCAGCGGCTCGAAGCCAGGGAAGTGGAGAACCACCCTCTTCTTGATAGGATTCATATTATAGTCTGTCCCCGGGACGCGCCAAACGCAACTGAAGATGGCCATGACCACGAACTGCCGGCTTTTTCATGGCGGAGCAATATAATCTGCTGAAAATAAAAAAGTCTGGAATCAAACGTTTACGATCGTTGCCGTGGGCAGAAAAAAGCCTGTTCCCAAGAATCCCGCCCGCTGACGTGCCATATTGTGGCAGCACGGCATATCTCAGCATTCATGGCGAGGATATGGAGAAGCCTCTGCACATGAGTCTACCGGTGGAGCAATCATGATTTTTTCGGCGATAGGAGACGCCATCCGCTGCTGTGTCGGGGCGGTCGCGGCACGATAGCCGAAAGCGATGCTCAATATAAGGACGATGGCACTAACAGTCACGGCGCTATTCAGGATCGATGCTCTTGGCGTGCGCACGTGCTCGAAATATTCCCGCTCGCCTTCGCTGGTGTCTACAGAGCTATAAAATTCGCGCTCTTCACCAACCTGCCCGTCTGAATAATGGTGGTGGCTCATGGTGTCCGCTCCCTCAAAATGCGACTGCAATGCTCACAAGGGACCGATACGCGCCAAATCGCATCAATCGAAACACTTTTACAAACATACCGATCGTTTGTAAATTAGATAGCAGACTAATACTAACCGTCCCTTGCTTCAAATTTATGTGTGTTGTTCAGGCGCGGAGTTGAAGGTTCGTTTTCAAAACGCACTGTTCAGAAAATCAGCTCAATAGGGCCTATTCGCTGTCGTCCCACGTCGTAAATCCGCGAGTCCATTCATGCGATGAAAAAAACGATGCGCATGTTTTGCGGCTGGAAATCTTGTCGGCTGCTTGCTATTTAAGGGACAGATGTAACGCTGCGGACCTTGACCCCGCATGTGAAAGGAACTGGACAATGAGCGGCATTCACGAATTCATCGATAATGAAGTTAAGAACAACGACGTCGTTCTTTTCATGAAAGGCACGCCCCAGTTCCCGCAGTGTGGCTTCTCCGGCCAGGTGGTCCAGATTCTCGACTATATCGGCGTCGACTATAAGGGCATCAATGTCCTTGCCGATGCCGAGATTCGCCAGGGCATCAAGGACTACTCCAACTGGCCGACCATCCCGCAGCTTTACGTGAAGGGCGAATTCATCGGCGGCTGCGATATCGTGCGCGAGATGTTCCAGGCGGGCGAGTTGCAGCAACACCTTCAGGAACACGGCATCAGCGTTCGCGGCGCCGCCTGACCGGGCACCGGGCTCCTCGTCCGGTTTCCATAGTTAAATTTGATCAATTGGGCGCTGCCGCCGGGCGGCGCCTTGACATGTTTATGGGAATAAAACCGTGACGACTTCATCCCAGGCCATGTCCCAGGGGCAGCTGCCCATGGGCAAACGCGAGTTCATCGTACTCGCGGCCTTTCTGATGGCGATCAATTCGCTTGCCATCGACATCATGCTCCCCGCATTGCAGCAGATCGGCTCCAGCCTCGGCGTGATGAACGAGAATCATCGGCAATATGTGGTGACGGCCTATCTGATTGGCTTCGGCTCGGCGCAGCTCATCTACGGCCCCCTGTCGGATCGCTTCGGCCGCCGCCTGCCCCTGTTGATCGGCCTGACCGTTTACGTCATCTCCGCGTTCGGCATTGCCCTTATCCCGTCTTTTGCCGGCCTCCTAGCGCTCCGCTTCATCCAAGGTCTAGGATCAGCAGCGACGCGCGTCATCACCATTTCCATCGTCCGTGACGTCTTCGGCGGCCGCCTGATGGCCGAAGTGATGTCGCTGATCATGATGGTATTCATGATCGTTCCGGTCATCGCGCCGGGAAGCGGCCAGATCATCATGCTCGTCAGCACCTGGCACATGATCTTCGTCTTCATCGGCACCATGGCGACGCTCGTCGGTCTCTGGATGTATTTCCGGCTTCCGGAGACCTTGAAGCCGGAAAATGTCCGTCCGCTGACCATCAGATCGGTAGCCTCCGGCTTCAGGATAGTTCTGACGAACCGCGTGGCGCTCTGTTACACCTTGGCCAGCACGTTCCTTTTCGGAGCGCTGTTCGGCTTCATCAATTCGGCGCAGCAGATCTATAGCGGCATTTACGGGCTGGGCGTGTACACGCCGGTTGCCTTTGGCGGCGTGGCGCTTTTCATGGCGCTGTCCTCCTTCATAAACTCACAGCTCGTCGGCCGTTTCGGCATGCGGCGACTTTCCCATGCGGCATTGCTCGGCTTCTCCTTCATCACCTTCATTTGGATGCTGGTGCAGCTCTATGGCCCGGCACCGATGCCCTTCCCACTGTTCATGCTGTTTTTCGCGCTGGCAATGTTCCAGTTCGGCTGGATCGGCTCGAATTTCAATTCTCTCGCCATGGAGCCGCTCGGCCATGTCGCCGGCACCGCCTCCTCCGTGCTCGGCTTCATGAGCACGGTCGGCGGCGCCTCGATTGGCGCCGGTATCGGCCAGTATTTCAACGGTACGGCAACGCCGATGGTCATCGGCTACTTCACCGTTTCGCTGATCGGTCTGGTGTTCGTGGTGATCGCCGAAAGGGGACGCCTCTTCCGCCCGCACAATGCGCCGCCTCCGGCCGATCAGTCTCTCGCTTTACATTGACAGGCATATTCGAATGACAACCCCGCCTCAATCCCAGTCGCCGGCTCAGCCGCCCGTGCAGTCCGGCTCCAGCCGCATCGGTCTTGGCATCGTGGAATTCATCCTCACGATCGCCTTGATGACAGCCAGCATTTCCATGGGCATCGACAGCATGCTGCCGGCGCTGCCGAATATCGGCCAGTCGCTCAATGTCGCCAACCCGAACGACATCCAGCTCGTCATAGGCGTTTATTTCCTCGGATTCGGCATCTGTCAGCTTTTCTTCGGCAGCCTGTCGGACACCTATGGCCGACGATACATCCTGCTTGGCGGTCTTGCCTTCTATACGGTGACGCTGTTTGCCGCGGCCTGGAGCGGCAGCCTGTTTGCCTTGCTTGCCATGCGCTTTGCCCAGGGCGTTGGCGCTGCGGCCGTGCGCATCACCACGCTCGCCATCGTCCGCGATTGCTTCGGCGGTCGCGAAATGGCCCGCGTCATGTCCTATGTCATGATCGTATTCATGATCATGCCGATGGTCGCGCCCTTCGTCGGCCAGATGATCGTTGCCTATTCGAACTGGCAATGGATCTTCATCCTGCTCGGCATCGTCAGCGCCGCCCTCTTCCTGGTCGCTTTCTTCCGTATGAAGGAGACGCTGCCCGCTGAAGAGCGCCTGCCGCTTTCTGTTTCGTCGGTTCTTTCAGGCTTCAAGACGGTGCTGACTAACCGCATCACCTGCGGCTACATGATCGGGCTGACGCTCTATACCGGCATTATCTGCGCCTACATCGTCTCCGTGCAGCAGGTCTTCGGCGAAGTCTACGGCCTTGGGGACACGTTCCCGATCGCCTTTGCGGCAACGGCCGCAGGCACCGCCGTCGCACAATTCGCCAATGGCTATTTCGTTCGCAGCTTTGGCATGCGCCGCATTTCCCATGCCGCCATGATCGTTTTCACCGTTTTAGGCGCTATCGGCTACATCGTCGGCATGTTCGGCCAGCCGAGCTTCACCTTCATTTATGTACTGATCTCGGTCATGCTGATGATGTTCGCCGTCATCACCACCAACTGCATGGCCATCAGCCTGGAGCCGATGGGACACCTGGCGGGAACGGCAGCCGCCATCACCAGCTCGGTCTCCACGACAGTCGGCGTCCTGCTTGGCGGCGTCGTCGGCCAGATGTTCGATGGCACTGCACAGCCGCTGCTTGCCGGCTTCACCATATTTGGCGCGCTGTCGATCGTCGCAACGCTGTGGGCGGAACGCGGCAAGCTTTTCACCCATCCCGGCGATACGCCGGCGCTGGAGCCGGGCATGGGGCACGTCTAGAGCGACGTGACTTCATGAATTAAACACCGCTGCGCGGCCGGCTGACCCAGCGCAACGCAGCGGCGATCGCAAGCCCGAAGAGCGGCCACATCGCCCAAGGCGTGCCGTGCCAGGTGAAAAGATTGATCGCCACGATGCCGATGCCGGTGATGACAAGGCTGGCAATCGCCATATCGATCTGCCTGTTGCTGCGGGCGTAGCGGACCGCAGCAACCCATAGGATCACAAGTATGGGCCATTTCGCCCAGAACTCGCCATCCCAGGTTAGCCCATTGATGATGGCAAGTGCGATGCAGACGATGAGGGCGCTGCCATAGCTCCGCCGCCAGTCTTGCGGCACGGGTACCCCCAACGCAGGTTTCGGCGCCTGCACAGGAGTTGGCTCCGGGGCGGACCGATAACCGGATGTAGTGTCGACAACCTGCACGCCGCCGATCCGCACTGCATAGCTCGGCACGCCGCCTTCGATGTTTTTGACCTCGAGCTGCCCGAGAAAATCGAAACCGACCGCCACCTTGTTGCGGACCTGATCATAGACGGTGTTGGAAATGACGATGCCACCTGGAGCAGCGCGCGACTGCAGCCGGGCGGCAATATTGACGCCGTCTCCATAGAGATCGTCGCCATCGGCGATCACATCACCGAGATTGAGGCCGATGCGAAAGAGCATCTGCTTGTCGGGATTGATTACGGCATTGTAGCCGGCAAGCTCGTTCTGCGTGTCGATCGCAGCGCGCACGGCCTCGACGACGCTTGGAAACTCGGCGAAGACGCCATCGCCCCAGGTGTTGATGACCCGGCCGCCGTGGGCTTCGATCAGCCGTTTCATCGCATCGCGGTAACGACGAAGGGTTGAAAGCGTCCCCTCCTCGTCCTTTCCCATGAGGCGCGTATAATCCTGCACATCGGCGCAGAAGATGGTGGTCAGCTTGCGGCTCGTCTCGGACATCTGTCTCATCCCCGCGGCAAGCGCCGACCAAGGCTCTTGCCTGTTGGAGCAAAGATAGCCCTCCGGCTGTCACTTTCCAAGAGGCCGCGCCGGCTATCGTGGCGTGGTTCCCCTCAAAGAGTGAAGACTTCGCGCCGCAGCAGCTCCCATGTGTCCTTGTCCACCGCGACAAGGAGCCCGCCATCGAGGTGATGCGGCAAATAGGGCGAACCGTCGAAACGGCAGACATAGGCTCCGGCTTCGGCCGAGATCAGCGATCCCGCAAGGTGATCCCAAGGCATCAGCTTGTTGTACATGAGATAATGCACATAGCCGCCCGCAAGCGTGCGGTATTCATGCGCCGCGCAGCGATAGCAGGTCGTGTAGCGCACCTTGGCGAGATTACCCATGACCTCCGCACGCTTTTCCTTCGGCAGAAAACCGGTGGCCGCCATGCCGACCAGCTCTTCCAGCGGGACGGAGGGAGCAACGTTTAGACGCAGCATCTCACCATCAGGCCGACGCAGCCATGCACCGCTGCCGCGCTCCGCCAGCACCCAGTCATCACCCATCGGATCGAAGATGATGCCGGCAACGGTTTCCCCCTTCGAGACCACCGAAGCCATGACGCCGAAGGCTGGAATGCCGGCAGCAAAGTTGAACGTGCCGTCGACGGGATCGACGATGATGGCAAGATCGGCATCCTGCAGCTTCTTCAGTAGCGAGGGGTCGGCCGCAACCGATTCCTCGCCGATGAACAGCGCCTCGGGCCAGAGGCGCGAAACCTCTGCCTTGATCATGCGCTCGGCCCGCTCGTCGGCCTCCGTTACCAAGTCGGTCGCCTCGCTCTTGGCGCGGATATCGTCGCTGCCGAGCCTGCGAAAACGCGGCAGGATCTCCGTCTGCGCCGCGCGGCGCAGCACAT
This sequence comes from Martinezella sp. CNPSo 3957, assembly GCF_057784395.1. Classification (NCBI taxonomy): domain Bacteria; kingdom Pseudomonadati; phylum Pseudomonadota; class Alphaproteobacteria; order Hyphomicrobiales; family Rhizobiaceae; genus Martinezella; species Martinezella sp. CNPSo 3957. The sequence continues at coordinate 618,199 of NZ_JBXSOU010000002.1, read as the reverse complement.
GAGCAAGCGTGGTAACGTCAACGAGCGATGTCATGCTTTTTCCTTTCGCGTCAGGCGCCGATGATCTCGCGGCGGATCATCCGCCAGCTTTCCTCGTCAGGCGCAGAAATGATGCCGCCGGTCGTTTCGCCGGGCTTGTAGGGCGTACCATCGAATTTGGCGGTATAGCCGCCCGCTTCCTGATGCGCCAGCACGCCGGCCAGATGATCCCATGGCATCAATTTGGAATGGCCAATGAAATGCCATTTGCCCGACGCCACCATCCAATATTCGTAGGCCGAGCAGTTGAGAGAGAAAGCCATACGGGTCTTCGATAGATTGCCACAGATGCGTGACCGCTCGGGCTCATCCATATGCCCCCAGGATATGGCGCCCGTCATCGCATTCAAAGACGCCGGTGCGGCGACGGCAAGCCGCCTCACTTGCCCGGTTTGCCGGCGCAGGAAAGTGCCGCCGCCTTTCATGGCGGTCAGGGTGTCGCCAAGCACAGGATCGTGGATGATGCTGGCGATCGTCTCGCCATTGGCGATGATAGCGATGATCGTCCCGAAGACAGGCAGTCCGGCAGCGAAATTGAAGGTGCCATCCACAGGATCGATGGTGAAAGCCAATTCCGCATGTGCCAGCGTCGGCACGACAGACTTGTCGGCCTCATAGGCTTCTTCGCCCACTATGACGGCCTTTGGAAACCGTGTCTTCAACGCCGCGGTGATGTGCCGCTCGGCTAGAAGATCCGCCTCGGTCACGAGGTCGATAGCGGAAGTCTTTTCCGATATGTCGCCAGCGTCTAGATTGCGGAAACGCAGCATGATTTCCTTTGACGCCGCTTCGGCAACAATCGTCATCACATAGTCGAAATCAGCATCGGAGAAATTCATAGGAAGCCTCTGTTTTGAAAGGGCTTCCTCTTATGCCCGATTCGATGACATCGGTGTGGCAAAAGCCCTGAATTTACATTGGATCGCTGGAAGACCCCTGTGTCATCAACCCAGCGAAATCGAACAGTTTCGGGTCGAGCAGGTGGGAAGGGTTCACATGCGCCAGGGCGCGCAACATCGTATCCTTGCGGCCGGGCATGCGCCGTTCGATATCGGCGAGCATATCCTTCATGGCATTACGCTGCAGCCCATCCTGCGAGCCGCAGAGATCGCACGGGATGATCGGAAACTGCATGGCGGCAGCAAATTTGGCAAGATCGTCCTCGGCGGCATAGGCGAGCGGACGCAGAAGCATCAAGTCGCCTTCGTCGTTGAGCAGCTTCGCCGGCATGGAGGCCAGCCGGCCGCCATGGAAGAAGTTCATGAAAAAGGTTTCGAGAATATCCTCGCGATGATGGCCCAGCACCAGCGCATCGCAGCCCTCCTCGCGGGCGATGCGGTAGAGGTTGCCGCGGCGCAGGCGCGAACAGAGCGAGCAATAGGTTGCCCCCTCCGGCACCTTCGCCTTCACGATCGAATAGGTGTCGCGATACTCGATGCGATGCTCAACGCCGATCTTGGTGAGATATTCGGGCAGAATATGCTTCGGGAAATTCGGCTGGCCCTGATCGAGATTGCAGGCGATGATTTCCACCGGCAGCAAACCGCGCCATTTCAGGTCAAGCAGGAGCGCCAGCAGACCATAGGAATCCTTGCCTCCGGAAAGGCCAACCAGCCAGCGCTTCTGGCCCTTCAGCATCTGGAAGTCTTCCATAGCCTGGCGTACCTGCCGCAACAGGCGCTTGCGAAGCTTGTTGAAGGAAACGGAGCGCGGCGCATCGGAAAACATCGGACGCGCGGCAGAGCCGCCATCTTCAGCCTCGATATCGATGTCGTCTTTCACCGTGGTCGCGATATTCATTCCGTCATTCCTTGGATCTCGCCACGCTGATAGCAGAAAGCGGGACGAGAAGACATGGGTATCAATCACCGAATACGGACCAGCCGGTGCGGGCCGCCAGCATTTCCAATGCCACGGCACCGAGCTGCGAATTGCCGACCTTGTTCAGGCCCGGCGACCAGACGGCGATCGAGCCAATGCCCGGCGCCACGGCCAGGATGCCGCCGCCGACGCCGCTCTTGCCCGGAAGGCCGACGTGATAGGCGAAATCCCCCGAGCCATCATAATGCCCGCAGGTCAGCATCAGCGCATTGATGCGCCGCGCCCGCTTCGGCGAGACGACGGAGTGCCCGGTGATCGGATTGCTGCCGCGTGCGGCGAGATAGAGCCCCGCCTTGGCAAGCTGCCGGCAGCTCATGGAAAGCGCACATTGATGGAAATAGACACCGAGCACATGCTCGACCGGATGGTGGATATTGCCATACGCGCGCATGAAATTGGCGAGCGCGAAATTGCGGAAGCCCGTCTGCGTCTCCGAACGCGCCACGCTGTCATCGATGCTGATCGTCTCGTCGTCGGCCACATAACGGACGAAGCGCAGCAGCTCGCCGATCGCCTCGCGCGGCTCGTGTCCAGCGAGTACGACATCGCTGACAGCGATGGCACCTGCATTGACGAAGGGATTGCGGGGAATACCCTCTTCCCGCTCCAACTGGACGATGGAGTTGAAAGCCGTGCCAGATGGTTCGCGCCCTACACGATTCCACAAGCTCTCGCCGACCTTGCCGAGCGCCAGGGTCAGCATGAAGACCTTCGAGATACTTTGGATGGAGAAAGGAACGCCGGCATCACCGATGCTGTAGACTTTGCCGTCGACAGTCGCGATTGCCATTCCGAACTGCTTCGGATCAACCTTTGCCAACTCCGGAATGTAATCGGCAACCTTGCCCTCACCGATGCGCGGCGAAAGCTCATTGTGAATGCCGTCGAGAATAGCCTGCAAATCCGTCATGAGGCGCTCCAAAGACAAAAAAGCCGCTCGAACCGAGCGGCTTTTCATTCATCAAGAAAGTTATCCGCTTATTAACGCGAATAGAATTCGACGACCAGATGCGGTTCCATGACGACGGCGTACGGTACGTCGCCGAGGGCCGGAACGCGAGCGAAGGTCGCAACCATCTTGTTGTGATCGACTTCGATGTAGTCCGGAACGTCGCGCTCAGCGAGAGCAACCGATTCCAGAACGGTTACGAGCTGCTTGGACTTTTCGCGAACTTCGATAACGTCGCCAGCCTTGCAGCGGTACGAACCGATGTTGACGCGAACGCCGTTAACGGTGACGTGGCCGTGGTTGACGAACTGACGGGCAGCAAAAACGGTCGGAACGAACTTGGCGCGGTAGACGATCGCGTCGAGGCGCGATTCGAGCAGGCCGATCAGGTTTTCCGAGGTGTCGCCCTTGCGACGGTCAGCTTCAGCGAAGATCGCGCGGAACTGCTTCTCGCGCAGGTCGCCGTAGTAGCCCTTCAGCTTCTGCTTGGCGCGCAGCTGCACACCGAAGTCGGAAAGCTTGCCCTTGCGGCGCTGGCCGTGCTGGCCCGGGCCGTATTCGCGACGGTTAACCGGGGACTTCGGACGGCCCCAGATGTTCTCGCCCATACGGCGGTCAATTTTGTACTTGGACGATTCGCGCTTGCTCATCGCATTTCCTTTCAAGTGTTATTGCGGCCCGTTGCCGAACCGCGAAGGAAACACGCCCTCCTCTGAACTCCGTTTTCGAGCTCTGACAGGCTTCTCACGTTAGCGAACGGACGAAGCCACGGGACATGTCAAATGAAACACCGGACATTTCTGCCCGGCGTTGGCGCGGTCTGTAAGGGGTTGTCATGGAATTGTCAACAGCAGGATCGGCGAGAAGCGCGCAGTTTCATTCCTCACGCCCCAGGCCGCGCCAATCCTCCGGCACATTTGGTAACGACGGCATTAGGTCCGGCTCGGATGTCGCCTTTCGAAACTGCACGCCATCATCGGTCAAAGCTGATATCTGAATGGGGATGCCGCTGCTATTGACTGCAAGCAGACCGACTATATCCGGTGGCACCGATCGAATATAGCGCTCCGCTCCATTCAGCACCTCCACAAGCCTGTCGCGAATGACGCTGGCCGTAAGATCGACTGGAAGACCTCTCACGGAATCATAATCCTCGGTCGAAACCGATAGCCCTCTTCGCCGAATTTCATCAATTATCCTGATCGGAGAATAATGCGGTGGCTTTCCCGAGGCTGCGACGACAACCGCACCAAGCGGAGACAACCTTTCGTCGATCATTAACAAATCGACGAAATCCCGAGGCTTTGTCCGGGTTGATGCCGCGAGAACCTTATTCACGGCGAGGTCCGCTGGATGAAGCCTTGCACCCCACTCCCTGTCTCGAATAAGCGGGAAAAACCGGGTTCGAGATTCGTTCATCCATTGAATGAGCGTATTCTCCCGCGCCTTGGAGACTTCCGCCTCGACACAGCCATAGACATTTACCTCGACATAAACACGGAAACCGTCACTTTTGAGCGTTTCCATGTCCCGCTCGGCGACAGGACCGATTTCCTCGTCGGTATCTTGGAAGATATCGATATCGTCGGACAGACGAGGCCAATTCATATCAAGGACAAGCCCACCTGCGACATAGCTGGTTTCCGAGCGATTTTTCGCAATGGACGCCATAATCTCTTTTTGCAGTTTGGTCAGCGCCATCGCCTATCGCCCAACCTCGTCAAGCATACGACGCCCCATTGCAAAGGCGCGTGCATCGCCGCGCTCCATCAAGGCGCTGGCTATCACACTTGCCTTCTGCGCCAAATCGGGTAGGCGATCCAGATCGATATTGTCAAGAAGGCGGGTGCCGTAGCGGTCAAGCGCTTCTTCGACATTCTCTCGAAGACGCTCTTTCCTTTGTCGATGTTCTGCGCGCATTTCCGCCGCTTGCGACAGGATATCATTGCGGCACGCTGCGGGAACTAGAACTTCCACCCTCACTAGGTCGGACGCTCCACCACTTTCCCTATATCGCTGGATCCTGTCACGCACGGCCATGAATTCATCTCCTGCAACGATGAATATAAGCGTATCCCGGATACGGATCAAGAGTGCCCGTATCTCAGGCTATTCGGCCGCCGCCTGCTCGCCGCCATCCAGATCGGGCGCATTGGCATCGCCGGGCGCGGTCTGTGAGCCCATATCCGGGAAAGCGACGATCCGCTTGCCCGAGAAATCCGTGTGAACGACGACGCTGCCTTGCTCTTCGAAATAGCTCAGCAGCCGCCGCGCGCGTCTGGCCGAATGTGTGCCGTAGGCACGGGCGATGCGGGCGTCGGACGGGCACGGCTCTCCGCTGATGGCGGCCTTGGCCAACATTAAAAAGACGCCCTGCAGGTCATCGGTGACGCTGGTAGACAGCGAAAGCGCCGTTGCCCATTGATCCGTTGCCATGACTTCTTCGTCAGCGCCGGAGCGCGCAATCGCCACGCGGCGACGGAATTCCGAGAGGCTCATGGGAGCACCGGGAACCCGGCGCATGCGCAAACGAACGAGAAACTCCTGATAGAGCACCGAATCCGTGCGGAAGCCCGAGGCCGGGTCGTCGAGGATTTCGGAAAGCACGGCACCCACCCTCGCCTCGCGATCCTCGCTGGATAATTCCGGCTGGCTGACCTTGGGCTCGGAAGGCGCCTGGCTTGCCGCCGGCACGGAGCGGGAAAGCTCTGCCAGAATATCGGTCGTCGGCCGCGGCGCTGGCGTGGTGCGGCGGACAACGGGCCTCGCAAACTCTTCGGGGTCCGGCGTGAAAATCAGATCCTCGACATCCTGCGGCGCATCCGGCAGCGGCATCAGCTTCGGGCTGGAAGAGCGAGCCGAGGTCTCCACCGCGCCGATGGCGATCGGCAGCGGACGGCGCGAAAGTGCCGGCCCGAGGGCTACGAAATTGCCGCGCTTCAGGTCGCGGAACATTTCCGCCTGCCTGCGGTCCATGCCGAGAAGATCGGCGGCACGCGCCATGTCGATATCGAGGAAGGTACGGCCCATTAGGAAATTGGAAGCTTCCGCCGCCACGTTCTTGGCAAGCTTTGCGAGGCGCTGCGTCGCGATGACGCCGGCAAGGCCGCGCTTTCGGCCGCGGCACATCAGATTGGTCATGGCGCCGAGCGACATCTTGCGGGCATCTTCCGAAACGTCGCCGCCGACCGAGGGCGCAAACATCTGCGCCTCGTCGACCACCACAAGCACCGGATACCAGAATTCGCGGTCGGCATCGAACATGCCATTGAGGAAGGCGGCTGCAGCGCGCATCTGCTGCTCGATATCGAGCCCCTCGAGCGTCAGCACGCAGGAGACGCGGTGCTGGCGGATGCGATTGGCGATGCCGGCAAGCTCGGCTTCCGTGCGCTCGCCATCGACGACCACATGACCGAACTTATCGGCCAGGGTGACGAAATCGCCTTCCGGATCGATGATGACCTGCTGCACCCACTGCGCCGACTGTTCCAGCAGCCGCCGTAGAAGATGAGATTTTCCGGAACCGGAATTGCCCTGCACCAGGAGACGGGTCGCCAGCAGCTCCTCGATATCGAGCTGGGCGCTGGTCCCGCCGGACGCCGTTCCCATGTCGATGCCGACCTGCAATGCACTTCCCCTATGAGCAAGAATCAAATGTGAATGCGCCCCATCTTTCTGAAAGGACGCGCCCTCGTCTAGCAAAGATTTCCAAGCTTCGCGCCCGTGGATTGAAAAAACCCACAGGCGATTGCGAGGCCTATCTGAAACGCAGATTAGCCCGCGACAGTTCGCTAACCGAGGTGCAGCCCATCAGCTTCATGTCGCGCTCAACTTCGGTGCGCAGATGCCTGAGCGCTCGCTCCACACCAGCCTGACCGGCAGCCGCGAGCGGATAGAGATAGAAACGACCGAGACCGACCGCCTTGGCGCCGAGCGACAGAGCCTTCAACACATGTGTGCCGCGCTGGATGCCGCCATCCATCATCACATCGATGCGGTGGCCGACGGCATCGACGATCTCGGCCAGCTGATCGAATGCCGAGCGTGAGCCGTCCAGCTGCCGCCCGCCATGGTTCGAGAGCACTATGCCGGTGCATCCGATGTCGACAGCACGCTTGGCGTCCTCGACCGACATGATGCCCTTCAGGCAGAACTGCCCGTTCCAGTGCTTCACCATCTCGGCAACGTCGTTCCAGTTCATCGACGGATCGAGCATTTCCGTGAAATATTTGCCGATCGACATCGCGCCGCCGCTCATGTCCACATGCTCGTCGAGTTGCGGCAGGCGGAATTTCTCGTGAGTGACATAGTTCAGTGCCCAAGCGGGCTTGATGGCGAACTGGGTAATGCCGGCGAGATTGAGCTTGAACGGAATGGAAAACCCAGTGCGAAGATCACGCTCACGATTGCCGCCGGTAATGCTGTCCACCGTCAGCATCATCACATTGACACCGGCTTCCTTTGCCCGCTCCATCATCGCACGGTTCAGGCCGCGATCCCTGTGGAAATAGAACTGATAGACCTGCGGTCCGGAATGCTTCTTGCGAATTTCCTCAAGGCTGACAGTGCCGAGCGAAGAAACACCGAACATCGTGCCGAGCGAGGAGGCCGCAGCAGCCACCGCGTTCTCGCCCTGATGATGGAAGAGACGCTGCAACGCCGTCGGCGAGCAATAGAAGGGCGTGGCAAGCTTTTGTCCCATGACAGTGACAGACATGTCGATCTCACTGACCCCACGCAGGACATTGGGCACGAGATCGCAGCTTTCAAAGCTGGTTGTGTTTCGCCGCAGCGTCACCTCGTCGTCGGCTGCGCCGTCGATATAGTTGAAGATCGGGCCGGGAAGACGCTTTTTCGCAAGAAGACGAAAATCATGGAAATTGTGGCACTCACGCAGACGCATGGCTAACCTCGGCATTCTCAAAAGACATCAATGACATACCCCCCCAAATACCCCGCCGCTCAGTCAAATCCTGCATTACAGCCGGTGCAAACGCGCTTCCCATTTGTAAAGCACATCCGGCTCCTTCTCCTCATTGCCTGCTCCGTCAGACTCGTCAACCACGAAGAAGCCGTGCTTCTCGTAAAAGCGGCGCGCCGGCTCGTTTCTCTGGAATGTCCAGAGCGACAGCGCCGGATAGGTCGACTTGGCGACATCGAGCAGGCGGCTGCCTATACCGCGCCCCTGCGCCTCGGGCAGAACATAAAGCTGGTCGATCCAATCCTCGAGGAAAGCAATGACGCCGACCAGGCGACCACCCTCTTCCGCGCCCCAGACCTGGCAGTCTTTGAAGACCACAGCGCTCCAGAAACCGACATCCTCTTCCGGCGTATGAAGCCCCGCAAGCGTCGGCAGCCGCTCGTTGAAGGACGCACGATGAACGGCTGCAGCGGCCGGCATATCCACGAGCTCGAGTTTGCGCAGCGAAACTTTGTCTTTCATCATCAAGCCTTGAGTCCAAAACCCTGCATCAGCCGGCGGGTGGGAAAATCTGGCGCACCGGAGGTAAACACCGCAAAATCAAAATCATCGGGATGGACGGCATCGGCCACCTGCGGCACAAGACTGCGGGCACGCCTTGCGATCGCTTCAGCCGGATCGAGCCAGTCGACCGGCCATGGTGCGAGCCTGCGGAAGATATTGGCCATGAAAGGATAATGCGTGCAGGCGAGTACGACGATATCGGTCTTGCGGCCATCCATCTCGACGAAGCACTGCTCGATCTCGGTCATGACCGCCTCATCGCTGACGACATCGCCGCGAATATAGGCTTCCGCCAGGCGTGCCAGGTCCTGCGATCCGACGAGCCGCACATGGCACTGCGTGGCAAAAGACTGGATCAGGTCGCGCGTATAGGCGCGCTTGACGGTGCCCGGTGTCGCGAGCACCGATACAAGGCCGGAGCGGGTTCGCTCGGCGGCCGGCTTGATCGCGGGTACCGTGCCCACGAACGTCATTTGCGGAAAGGCGGCACGAAGAGCGGCGCCGGCCAGCGTGAACGCCGTATTGCAGGCGATGATGCAGACTTCCGGATCATATTGCACGAGCAGCTTTGCGAAGAGATCGACGATGCGCTCCCTCAGTGCCTGCTCCTCCCAGCTGCCATAGGGAAATCCAGCATCATCGGCGATGTAGATGAAACCGCGCTCGGGCATCAGCACGCGCGCCTCGCGCAGCACGGTCAAACCGCCGATCCCTGAATCGAAGACGAGGACCGGTTTCAGCTCATTCGCCGCTGCTGTCATCGCTGGGGGCTTCCTTCGGTACTTTCGAGGATCTGGGATGCGAGCCGCTACCGCGCGGAGACTTCCGCGAGAAGCGGTCAAGAGACGAGATCACCCCGCGCAAGACGCTGATTTCCTGTTCGGTGAACGCCCGGCGCGAGAGGACGGCCCGAAGATTGTCGACCATTTTCGGCTTTTTCCCGGCAGGATGGAAATAATTGCGCGCATCCAGCGCCTCTTCGAGCTGATCGAACAGGCCGAAAAGCTGCTCCTTGGTCGAAGGCCGCTGCTCGATCGCCTGGAACGGCACATCGCCCAGATCCTCCATGTCTGACTTCATCCACTCATAGGACATCAGGAGCACGGCCTGCGCGATGTTCAAAGAAGCGAAGGCGGGATTGACCGGGAAGGTCACAATCTCATCGGCAAGCGCCACTTCCTCATTCGTCAGGCCCCAGCGCTCGCGCCCGAAGAGAATGCCGGTGCCCTCACCTGCCTTGAACTTTGCGCGAAGGGTCTCCGCCGCAACGACAGGCGAACGCACCGGCTTATAGCCATCCCGCTCGCGCGCGGTCGTCGCATAGATGAAGTTGAGATCAGCGATCGCTTGTTCCAGCGTTTCATAGACCTTCGTCGCCTCGATGATGTGATCTGCCTTCGAGGCTGTCGCCTGCGCCCTCTCGTTCGGCCAGCCATCTCGAGGGTTGACGAGACGCAACTCGGCAAGGCCGAAATTCGCCATGGCGCGCGCCACCATGCCGATATTCTCGCCCATTTGCGGCTCGACCAGAATGATGGCCGGTCCTTCGGCCAGAAGTTGACGCTCGCTGTTCGTGCCTGCCATGATGCCTAAATCTCCGCGCGCGAACTCAATCGCGCAAATCACGGTCGCAATAACGAGACACCAGCCACTCGGCAAGGTTTTTGAGTGTCAGCGCCGCGACGAGCCCTCCCGACTATTAGGGATTGGCCGACTTCTGCTGATCGGACGGCTGTTGTTGCTGCTGTTTGACAAGATCCACCATCACGCTCTTGAGCGAGCTCGGATTGCCGTTGTCGTCGTTGGTGACGATATCATCCACCACGGGCCGTCCGCCCTCTTCGATGACCTCGAAACGAACCGTCGTCACCTTCTGATAATCTGCATCGGAGCCCATGCAGGTGGATTTCTTGAAGGTCGCCAGCACCTCCGTCACATTGTTCTTCGGCGGCTGGGCGGCAATCTTCACATCCTCCAGCGGACAGGCATCCTGCGCATTGACGATGACATCATAATCGAATGGCGAGATACCATCCTCGTCGGCAGCAGGAAACTGCGCCGCCGCCTGGTATTTCGCTCCAAAATCCTTGCTGTAGATTTCGTTGAGCTTGTCCTCGCCGAAAATATCCTGCCAGTCACTGTCGCCGCCCGCCCAGTTCGAGACGGTCGCATCCATAATGGCCTTGACCGGCGTCGTCGCATCGGCAGCAAGCGCCATATGCGCACCAAACGAAAACTGGAAAAGCGTAAAGGCAATCGCGGAGGCGGCAAATTTCTGCATGATATGATTCCGTTGCAACAGGCAAAACATGCGCGACATTAGACCCATCGACCGCTTTGGCAATGGCCGGATCGCAAATTGCGCGGGATGTCACGAATGATCAAAAACGCGACGCAGAAGGCTCTATCGGCTTTGCGTTCCGCGCTTGCGGTGCTATAGCCCTCGGGACTTCACATTACCCACAGGACCATCCGGTCCCATTAGCTTAAACGAGGCAGAAGTATGAAGAAGATCAAGGTCGCAAATCCCGTTGCCGATCTCGATGGCGATGAAATGACTCGCATCATCTGGCAGTTTATCAAAGATAAACTGATCTACCCCTACCTCGACATCGATATCGACTACTACGACCTCTCGGTCGAAAACCGCGACGCGACCAACGACCAGGTCACGATCGACGCCGCCAACGCCATCAAGAAGCATGGCGTCGGCATCAAGTGCGCGACGATCACACCGGATGAAGATCGCGTCAAGGAATTCAACCTGAAGCAGATGTGGAAGAGCCCGAACGGCACCATCCGCAACATCCTCGGCGGCGTGATCTTCCGCGAGCCGATCATCTGCAAGAACGTTCCGCGCCTGGTTCCCGGCTGGACCAAGCCGATCGTCGTCGGCCGTCACGCCTTCGGAGACCAGTATCGCGCGACCGACTTCAAATTCCCCGGCAAGGGCAAGCTGACCATCAAGTTCGTCGGCGAAGATGGCGAAGTCATCGAAAAGGAAGTCTTCAACGCTCCGGGCGCCGGCGTTGCCATGGCCATGTACAACCTCGACGAGTCGATCCGCGAATTCGCCCGCGCCTCGATGATGTACGGCCTGATGCGCAAGTGGCCGGTCTACCTCTCCACAAAGAACACCATCCTCAAGGCCTATGACGGCCGCTTCAAGGACATCTTCGAAGAAGTCTACCAGAACGAGTTCAAGGCTCAGTTCGACGAAGCCGGCATCACCTACGAGCACCGCCTGATCGACGACATGGTCGCCTCGGCCCTCAAGTGGTCCGGCGGCTACGTCTGGGCCTGCAAGAACTACGACGGCGACGTTCAGTCCGATACCGTTGCCCAGGGCTTCGGCTCGCTCGGCCTGATGACCTCGGTTCTGCTTACGCCGGATGGCAAGACGGTCGAAGCCGAAGCCGCACACGGCACGGTGACCCGCCACTACCGTCAGCACCAGAAGGGCCAGGAAACCTCGACGAACTCGATCGCTTCGATCTTCGCCTGGACCCGTGGTCTCGCCCATCGTGCCAAGCTGGACGACAATGCAGAACTCGCAAAGTTCGCTTCCACGCTGGAAAAGGTCTGCGTCGATACCGTCGAAGCCGGCTACATGACCAAGGATCTGGCGCTGCTGATCGGCCCCGATCAGCCGTGGCTCTCGACCACTGCCTTCCTCGACAAGATCGACGAGAACCTCAAGAAGGCCATGGCTGCCTAAGCCTTGCCGACATGAGCAAATACGAAGACCCGGCTTTCACGCCGGGTTTTCTTTTGTGCGAAATCTTGCCGCCGGGGCTAACCAGTGGCAAAAATGCGCGCAATAAAAGGGAGAGGCAGATGGCTGAAGAACTTGTTTTCTATACCAACCCGATGTCGCGCGGACGCATTGCCCGCTGGATGCTTGAGGAAACCGGCCAGCCCTACCGCACCGAATATCTCGACTACGGCACGACGATGAAATCGCCGGAATATCTTGCGGTCAACCCCATGGGCAAGGTGCCGGCGATCAAGCATGGCGATACTGTCGTCACCGAAGGTGCCGCCATCTGCGCCTATCTGGCCGAAACCTTCCCGCAGGCTGGCCTCGCCCCGACCGCGGCCGAGCGTGGTCGCTATTTCCGTTGGATGTTCTTTGCTGCCGGCCCGTTGGAAGCTGCAGTTACCATCCGCGCGCTTGGCTTCGAAATTCCACCGGAACGTCAGCGCATGGCCGGCTGCGGTAGCATCCAAGGCGTGCTCGATACGATCGAATATGCAGTCTCAAGCTCGCCATTCATCGCCGGCGACCGCTTCACGGCCGCCGACGTCTATGTCGGTTCGCATATCGGCTGGGGTCTCAATTTCGGCACGATCGAGAAACGCCAGGCCTTCGTCGATTATTGGGCCCGGGTCAGCGACCGCGATGCTTACCGCCGCGGCAACGAGATCGACAATGCAGCCATGCCGAAGCCAACTAATGCTTGACAATACAAGGCATTAAAAAGAAATCTTCGATCGCGCTCATATGCCGCTATTGCAGCGGCATATAGATATCGGTCAAAAGCTCCGTCGGCGGCACGTCGCGCGGATTGTTGATATATTCCTCGAACATGACGGTATCGCGCAATTGCCGGCCGGAAGCCGGCAGCCACTGCGCATAAAGCCAGTGATAGGCCTTATGCATGTTTGCATAAGGGCCTTTGTGGCGCAGCACGGCATAGTCGCCGCCATCGAGCGAACGCCGCTCCAGCGGAGCATTGGCAACGACGGCCTCGCCAGCCGTGACGCAGGCATGGGAGCGCAGTTTGTCCGCTTCCACCACATCCGGATCATCGAGATAGACTCCGATCATGCGCATGTCCGGCACCGCAAGGCCGCGGGCAAAGATGGTACCGAAAAGTGTTTCGAAAGCTTGGCCGATCTGCATATAGGAGCCGCGATGGGCGACACCGATCAGTGACATCGGGGAAATAGTGCGAAGCGTAACGTCGAACATGACCGTGATCCTTCCTTGGGTGCTAGGTTCGAAAATCGTATGGCTTCCCTCATTCCGATATCGCGCCGGCGGCATGCCGTAGACAGATCTGAAGATACGGTTGAACGACTGGAGGTTGGGATAGCCCGACCGCTTTGCAATGTCGCTGACGGATAGACGGGTGTTGACGAGATCGCCGGCGGCACGATGCAACCGAAGCCGCTTGACGGTCGCCGCCGCCGTCTCGCCATAGATCGCCCGATAGATCCTGTGCCAGTGATAGCTGGACATGCAGGCGATCTCGGCGACCATTTCCATATCGAGCTCATCGTCCAGATGCTCATGGATATAGGCCGAAACCCGCCGCAACCGGGTCTCGTAAAGCGTCCACGCCGTTCCACCACTCATGTCAAACCCCTTGCAAATCGATCGGCCCGACAAGAGCATAACCCGATTTGACAAATCCTGCGGAATTGCCTGCACAAAGAAAAATGGCGGACACCGAAGCATCCGCCATCTTTAATTATCAATCGGAAATCAGTGTCTTAGCCAGCAAGTGCCGCAGCAATCGCCTCGATCGCCTCGTCGGCCTTGGCGCCATCAGGGCCACCGGCCTGCGCCATGTCGGGACGGCCGCCGCCACCCTTGCCGCCGAGGGCAGCTGAAGCGACGCGCACGAGATCGACGGCGCTGAAGCGGCCAACCAGATCCTCCGTGACGGCGACGACGGCGCTGGCCTTGCCATCATCCGAAACGCCGATCAGCGTCACGACACCGGAGCCGAGGCTTGCCTTAGCCTCATCCGCCATGCCCTTGAGATCCTTGGGATCGACGCCGGAAACCGGCTTGCCGAGGAACTTGACTCCGTTGACTTCACGGACTGCATCGGCGGTGCCGCCTTGGCTACCGCCCATGGCGAGCTTGCGCTTGGCATCGGCCAATTCGCGCTCCAGCTTGCGGCGCTCATCCATTAAGGATTCGACACGCGAAACCACGTCTGCCGGCTGTACCTTCAGCGTCGAGGCGAGGTTCTTCACGCGCTCGTCCTGCTCGGCAAGATAGCTGAGCGCGGATTCGCCGGTCACAGCTTCAATACGGCGCACGCCGGCACCGACGGCGCTTTCGCCGAGAATGCGCACGAGACCAATCTGGCCGGTAGCGGAGACATGCGTACCACCGCAAAGCTCGACCGAGTAAGGCTTACCGGACTTTGCACCGCGCACGCCCTGCCCCATCGCCACGACGCGGACTTCGTCGCCATACTTCTCACCGAACAGCGCCATCGCACCTTCCGCGATGGCATCATCGACGCTCATCAGGCGGGTCGTAACAGGCGAGTTCTGAAGGATGATCTCGTTGGCCATCTCTTCGACAACCTTCAGCTCCTCAGCCGACATCGGCTTCGGATGAGAGACGTCGAAACGCAGCCGCTCGGGCGCAACCAGCGAGCCCTTCTGCGCGACATGGGTGCCGAGCACTTCGCGAAGTGCCTCGTGCAGCAGATGGGTTGCCGAGTGGTTGGCGCGCAGGCGCGAGCGCCTGTTGTGATCGACGGTCAGGACGACGGCATCGCCGACCTTGATCTTGCCTTCCGAAACTTCGGAGCTATGAACGAAGAGACCCTCGCCCTTCTTCTGCGTATCGCTGACGGTGAGCTTGCCATGGTCGCTGGAGATCACGCCGGTATCACCCATCTGGCCACCGGACTCGCCGTAGAACGGCGTCTGGTTGACCACGATCTGCACCTTGTCGCCAACGGAAGCGCTATCGACGGCGACGCCATCCCTGACGATCGCCTGGATGACGCCTTCGGCAGATTCCGTATCGTAACCCAGGAACTCGGTCGCGCCGTTCTTTTCCTTGAGCTCAAACCAGATGGTTTCGGTCGCCTTATCGCCGGAGCCGGTCCAATGCGAACGCGCCTCGGCCTTCTGGCGCTCCATGGCATCGGTAAAGCTTGATATATCGACACCGATGCCGCGGGCGCGCAGCGCGTCCTGCGTCAGGTCGAGCGGGAAGCCATATGTGTCGTAGAGCTTGAAGGCCGTCTCGCCGTCCAGGCTGTCGCCCTTATGCAGATCCGAAGTGGCATCGTTAAGCAGCGAGAGGCCGCGTTCCAGCGTTTTGCGGAAACGGGTTTCTTCGAGCTTCAGCGTCTCGGAGGTCAGCGCTTCGGCGCGCACCAGCTCCGGATAGGCACGGCCCATCTGCTGGATCAGCGCCGGCAGCAGCTTCCACATCAACGGTTCCTTGGCGCCGAGCAGCTGCGCGTGGCGCATGGCGCGGCGCATGATGCGGCGAAGCACGTAGCCACGGCCCTCATTCGACGGCAGCACGCCATCGGCGATCAGGAAGGCGGAGGAACGCAGGTGATCGGCGATGACGCGATGGCTGGCACGATGCTCGCCCTCGGCTTTCACACCCGTTGCCTCCTCCGAAGCCTCGATCAGCGCGCGGAACAGGTCGATATCGTAGTTGTCATGCTTGCCCTGCAGTACGGCGGCAACGCGCTCGAGACCCATGCCGGTGTCGATCGACGGACGCGGCAGGTCGACGCGCTGCTCCTTGGTGATCTGCTCGAACTGCATGAAGACGAGATTCCAGATCTCGATGAAGCGGTCGCCGTCTTCCTCCGGAGAGCCGGGAGGGCCACCCCAGATGTGATCGCCGTGATCGTAGAAGATTTCCGAACAGGGACCGCAAGGACCGGTATCGCCCATCGCCCAGAAATTGTCGCTGGTGGCGATGCGGATGATCTTGTCGTCGGAAAGACCGGCAATCTTCTTCCACAGGTTAAAGGCGTCGTCGTCGGTGTGATAGACCGTGACCAGCAGGCGCTTGGCATCGAGGCCGAATTCCTTGGTGATCAGGTTCCATGCAAGCTCGATGGCGCGCTCCTTGAAATAGTCGCCAAAGGAGAAATTGCCGAGCATCTCGAAGAAGGTGTGATGACGGGCGGTATAGCCGACATTGTCGAGGTCGTTATGCTTGCCGCCGGCGCGAACGCATTTCTGCGCGGTAGACGCCGTCGTATAGGGACGCTGCTCCAGGCCGGTGAACACGTTCTTGAACTGCACCATGCCGGCATTGGTGAACATCAATGTCGGATCGTTGCGCGGCACCAGCGGGCTCGACGGCACGATCTCGTGGCCGTTTTTCTTAAAATAGTCGAGGAAGGTCGACCGGATTTCATTCACACCGCTCATATGGGGCCCTTCAGTCCTGCGCTCAGCAACTTGCATCAAAGTCAGTGGCTTTTATCGTCCGCTCCCGGCGCTGTCCAGCCGCACGAATAAAACCGGCCGCACATCCCTTGGACAATACGGCCGGTTTCGACTTTTGGGTCTCGATCTTAGGTTGGGAATTGCTTCCCGAAGCCTTTATTCGCCAGAGGCGTCGCCATCATCGGCATCGGGGCCGCCATTCTGCAGGAAACGATCGGCGATCAGGCCGGCATTCTGGCGCAGCGACAATTCGATTTCGCGCGAGAGATCCGGATTGTCGCGCAGGAAGATTTTCGCATTCTCGCGGCCCTGACCGAGACGCTGGCTGTTATAGGAGAACCAGGCGCCGGACTTTTCGACGATGCCGGCCTTGACACCGAGATCGACCAGTTCGCCGGTCTTGGAAACGCCCTCGCCATACATGATGTCGAACTCGACCTGTTTGAAGGGAGGCGCCATCTTGTTCTTGACGACCTTGACGCGCGTCTGGTTGCCGATCACCTCTTCGCGCTCCTTAACGGCGCCAATGCGGCGGATATCGAGGCGAACCGAGGCGTAGAACTTCAGCGCGTTACCGCCCGTCGTCGTTTCCGGCGAACCGAACATGACGCCGATCTTCATGCGGATCTGGTTGATGAAGATCACCATGGTGTTGGACTTCGAGATGGAAGCCGTGAGCTTGCGCAGCGCCTGGCTCATCAGACGGGCCTGCAGGCCCGGCAGGCTGTCGCCCATTTCGCCTTCGATTTCGGCGCGCGGTGTCAGAGCTGCAACGGAGTCGACGACGAGGACGTCGATCGCACCGGAGCGCACCAGTGTATCGGTGATTTCAAGCGCCTGTTCGCCGGTATCCGGCTGCGAGATCAACAGGTTCTGCAGGTCGACGCCGAGCTTGCGGGCATAGACCGGATCGAGCGCATGTTCTGCGTCCACGAAGGCACAGATGCCACCCTTTTTCTGTGCCTCTGCAATGGTCTGCAGGGCCAGCGTCGTCTTACCCGAGCTTTCCGGCCCGTAGATTTCGATGATGCGCCCCTTCGGCAAGCCGCCAATGCCGAGAGCGATATCGAGGCTCAGAGAGCCGGTGGAAACCGTTTCGATTTCGACCACGTTCTCGTTGGAGCCGAGCTTCATGATCGAGCCCTTGCCGAACGACCGCTCAATTTGAGAGAGTGCCGCTTCAAGTGCCTTGCTTTTATCCACCGATTTGTCCTCTACAAGCCGCAAAGAATTCTGAGACATTCGATCCACCTTTAGGTTATTGAAGCCGCTCTAGCAATGTCGCCGCCGATGAGAATTCTGTACTCTATTTGTTCTCTTATCGCAAGAGCACAACAAGCAATTGAAAGAAAAAGATAAAATGATTTCCGTTCTACTTTTGTTTTCTTCTTTCTTCCCAGATACTTACGGTTATGGGGCGGTCAATTCACGCATGTCGCCGCCCCGCTCGATTCGTCTTTTCGACTGCTGAGGATAACCCTATGGCGAAAAAGATTCTCGTTCTCGGCGGCGCCCATATAGACCGGCGTGGCCGCATCTTCGGCGAGACGGCGCCTGGCGCCAGCAACCCCGGCGCATGGTTCGAGGAACCCGGCGGCGGCGGCTTCAATGCGGCGAGAAATCTCGCCCGCCTCGGCTTCGACGTAAAGCTGATCTCGCCGCGCGGCGGCGACCCCTCCGGTGAAATGGTGGCCGAGGCTGCAAGCCATGCCGGCATCGACGACAAGCCCTTCGTCTTCCTCGATCGCAAGACGCCGAGCTATACCGCGATCCTCGAGAATGACGGCAATCTGGTCATCGCGCTTGCCGATATGGAGCTCTACAAGCTCTTCGTTCCGCGACGCCTAGCGATTCGCGCCGTTCGCGATGCCTTCGATGAAACGGACCTCATTCTCTGCGACGCCAATCTGCCTGCCGAAACCTTAGGCGCAATTGCGGCAAGAGCTGCTCTATGCGGCAAGCCGGTCGCCGCTATCGCCATCTCACCGGCAAAAGTGGTGCGGCTGAAGCCAAGCCTTGCCGGCATCGATCACCTGTTCCTCAACGAAGCCGAAGCCGCGGCGTTGACTGAAATCCGTCCGGAGGATCCGCGTGAATGGGTGAGCGCTTTGCGAGCGCTCGGCCTGCGCAACGGCGTGATCACCCGCGGGAAACGCCCCCTGATCGCATTCTCGCGTGATATCGTGGTCAGCTTGCAGCCGCCTATCGTCGAGGATGTCGCCGATGTCACCGGTGCGGGAGATTCGCTTGCCTCCGGCGTTCTGTCGGCGCTGATGGCCGGCCACGATCTCGCGGAAGCCATACGTCATGGCGCGGCAGCAGCGGCAATCACCGTCCAGTCTCCCTATGCAACGGCAGAAAATCTCTCTCCCGAGCTGCTAAACGCGGCCCTGGCCCTTGTTCCCGAGGCCGAAATTCTGTCATGAAGCCTGCTCAAGACGCGTATATTGTTTCAGTGAATTGGAAACGACAATGACCCAGCCTATCTCGCCCCTGCTTCCGATCTCCTATTCGAAGGAAGTCGCTGCCGCAAAGCTCCGCGGTGCGCCGATCGTTGCTCTGGAATCGACGATCATCACCCACGGCATGCCCTATCCAGGCAATATCGAGATGGCGCGCAGCGTTGAGTCGATCATCAGGCAGGAAGGCGCTGTACCCGCAACCATCGCCGTCATCCATGGCACCCTGCATATCGGCCTCGAGCCGGAAGAGCTGGAAGCCCTTGCCAAGACGGAAGGGGCGATGAAGGTCTCCCGCGCCGACATCGCCTTTGCGATCGCCGAGCGCCGCACGGGCGCGACCACCGTGGCCGCCACGATGATCGCCGCCGCCCGCGCCGGCATCAAGGTATTTGCCACCGGCGGCATCGGCGGCGTGCATCGCGGCGCGGAAGAGAGCTTCGATATTTCGGCCGACCTTGAAGAGCTTTCCCGTACCGGCGTCATCGTCGTCTGCGCCGGAGCCAAGGCGATCCTCGATATTCCGAAGACGCTCGAAGTGCTGGAAACCCGTGGTGTTCCGGTCGTGACTTACGACAGCACCGAGTTCCCAGCCTTCTGGTCGCGCTCGTCAGGACTTACGAGCCCGCTGACGCTGAACAGCCCGGCGGCCATCGCCAACTTCCAGACGACGCGCGAGCAGCTGGGCATCGATGGCGGTATGCTGATCGCCAATCCGGTTCCGGAAGCCGACGAGATCCCGCGCGAGGAGATGGAAATCTATATCGAGCGGGCCCTCGACAGCGCCGAGCGCGACGAGATCACCGGCAAGGCGGTTACGCCTTATCTGCTGAGCACGATCTTCGACATCACCGAAGGCCGCAGCCTGAAGACCAATATCGCGCTTGTCGAAAACAATGCGCGTTTGGCCGCGGAAATCGCCGTAGCTCTGGCGGACTAATCAAGGCCCTAGTCACAGGAACGGCCGGGTGTGCGATCGCCCGGCCGTTCTCTTTCTTTCAAGTGAGAGAGAACAGACCCAGAGCAGACCTTAATTCGGCAAGCGTCGCTTCTGTCCGCTCCCTCGCCTTTCGCGTCCCCTCCCGCAAGACTGCCATCACATAGTCCGGTTCAGCGGCATAACGCGCGCGACGCCCTCGGATCGGCGCGAGCAGCGCCTGCAAGACATCCTCGAGATGTCTCTTCAAGGTGACGTCGCCAAGTCCGCCGCGGCGATAATGCGCCTTCATCTCGTCGACCAACCGCCGATCCTCACAAAAAGCATCGAGATAGGTGAAGACGACATTTCCTTCGACCTTGCCTGGATCGTTGACGCGAAGGTGATCCGGATCGGTATACATGCGCCGCACCGCATCCCTGATCTCATCGGACGATGCCGAAAGCGGGATCGCATTACCCTGCGATTTGCTCATCTTCGCCTTGCCGTCGACGCCGGGCAGACGCCCGACAGCCGGCACCATCGCTGTAGCCTCCACCAGAACGTCTCGCCCGATCTGTCGGTTGAGACGGCGAACGATCTCGTTGGTCTGCTCGATCAACGGTGCCTGATCCTCCCCGACGGGAACGACGGTCGCCTTGAAGGCGGTGATATCGGCGGCCTGCGCGACCGGGTAGCAGAGAAAGCCGGCCGGCACATCGCGTTCGAAACCGCGCAGCTGGATCTCCGTCTTGATCGTCGGATTGCGCTCCAGGCGACTGACCGTAACGAAATTCAGATAGAGCAGTGTCAATTCCGCCAGCGCGGGTAGAGCGGATTGAACGCAGATCGTTGTCAGCGCCGGATCGATGCCGACTGCAAGATAGTCCGTAGCGACTTCAAGGACGTTGCGCCGCACTTTCTGGGGATCATGCGCATTGTCGGTCAGTGCCTGCGTATCCGCCAAGAGCAGGAATTGCTCATGGCTGTGCTGAAGTGCAACGCGGCTTTTCAGCGACCCGGCATAATGGCCGAGATGGAGTGGACCCGTGGTCCGATCGCCCGTCAGGATGACGGGACGATTATCGGTAGGGGAAAACATTTCATTGCTCCGCAAAAGGAGCCGCCGCAATCGGGAAGGGAAAAACGGAAATGGACCATGCCTGCCGGATTACGGCGGCAGGGTCGATTTCAAGACATGACGACTGCCGCTCCTAGAAGGAGCGCCACCACATTTGGAAAACGGGCTTGGCGAGGTCGATCATGGGCGGTTGATTACACCGTTGCGCCGTAATCGGCAACATGGAGAGGCGCAAAACACCCCTCACTTAATTCTTGTCCAGCGTCTCGCGCACGACGACGGCAAGCTGCTTCAGCGAGAACGGTTTCGGCAGGAAGCCGAATTGGGCGTCCGCTGGCAGGTTGCGGGCAAAGGCATCCTCGGCATACCCCGAAACAAAGATGAACTTCAGATCCGGATATTTCTTGCGCAATTCGCGCAGCAGCGACGGCCCGTCCATCTCGGGCATGACGACGTCGGAGACGACGACATCAACCTGTCCGTCTAGCTCCTCCATGATGTCGAGCGCCTCAACGCCGGAGCCGGCCTCGTGGACGGTATAACCCCGCGTCTCAAGCATGCGCTTGCCACCACGGCGTACCGCCTCTTCGTCCTCGACAAGCAGCACGACAGCGGACTTGCCTGTAAGATCGGCCGGTTCTTCCGGAGAAGCGGCGACACCCGCACCCTGGTCCATGGCCGTAACATCGCGGCTTTCCGACACTTTCGCTTCCGTTACCGAAGGCATTTCCACGATGTGTCGCGGCAGGAAAATGCGGAAGATCGTTCCCTTGCCCACTTCCGATTCCGGCTGGATGTAGCCGCCGGACTGCTTGATGATGCCGTAAACCATGGCAAGGCCGAGGCCGGTGCCCTTGCCCACTTCCTTGGTCGTGAAGAAGGGCTCGAAAATCTTGTCCATGATCTCAGGCGCGATACCGGTTCCGGTATCGCTGACCTCGACGAGCACCATGTCCTCATGCGGAAGGTAGGGATAGTTAAAGGCGCTGACATCGGCCGCACGCAGATTGCGGGTGCGCAGCGTCAGCGTACCGCCGCCCGGCATGGCATCGCGGGCATTGACGCAGAGGTTGATCAGCACCTGCTCGAACTGTGAGAGATCGGTTTTCACGGGCCAGAGGTCGCGCCCGTAGTCGACGTCGAGTTTGACATGCGTACCCGATAGCAGCCGGTCAACCAGCATGCGCAGATCGCCTATCACATCAGTCAGGTTCAGGATCGTCGGCCGCATCGTCTGCTTGCGCGAGAAGGCGAGCAACTGCCGCACCAGCACGGCCGCACGATTGGCATTACGCTTGATTTCCATCAGATCCGCGAAGCTGGCGTCGGAAGGCCGCGCCTGCAGCAGGAGATGGTCGGAAGACAGAAGGATTGCGGTCAGAACGTTGTTGAAGTCATGCGCGATGCCGCCAGCAAGCGTCCCGACGGCATTGAGCTTCTGCGTCTGCGCCATCTGGGTCTCGAGCGCCTTCTGCTCAGTCACCTCGACGGCATAGACGATGGCAGCCTCTTCCGGCGCCTCGTCGGTCTGGTCGATGACGGCATTGACATAGAAACGGAAATGCCGCGTTTCGTCTTTCGGATTGCGGGAATCGATCGGCGGAATGTCGCCCTGCCGGTCCTTGGCAGCCGCCAGCGCCTGCTGCAGCTGCGGCCGGTCGCTTTCATTGACGACGCTCTCCAGGGCGGCACCGCGCTCGATATCATCACGCGAGACCAGATCCGAGAAGAGCTTGAGGAAGGGCGCATTCGTCCTAAGAATACGGCCATTGCCATCGACGGATGCGATCGCCATCGGCGTATTGTTGAAGAAGCGGCTGAAGCGCATCGCGGCAGCGGAGGCCGATTGCTCGGTATCGGCACCGTTCTGACGGGTCAGGACGATGGTGCGGCTCTCGCCGGGTGCGCCGTCGCGCATCGAGGTGACACTATGAACGATCTGCACGGGCAGGCTCTGGCCATTGGAACGGCGCAGATCGAGATCGAGCGTCACCGTCTTCTTCAAGCCCGGCTCGGCCTGGACGGACTGAATGAGCGCCAGCCCCTCGCCTGCCACAAGATCGCCGATCGTCATCGAGCCCGGCACGAATTTCGTCAGATCGAAGCCCAGCCATTCAGCCAGCGTCGCATTGAGATAGAAGATCTCGCCCTTGCGCCCCGCGGAAAAGAAGCCGGCCGGCGCATGGTCGAGATAGTCGATCGCGTTCTGCAGTTCCTTGAAGAAACGTTCCTGATCGTCACGCTCGGAGGTGATGTCGGTAATCTGCCAGATATGCAGTGCCTTGTTGGCGCCTTGCTCGGCCGGCAGCACGCGCGCCTTCAGCCGGTACCAATGCGCCACATTGCCGCTTCCATCCACAGGCCCGAGCGGCTTCAGCAGGCGGAACTCCTCCGATCCTTCCTTGCCATCGCGCAGGCCATTGGCGAGACGATAGAGAGCCTCGTTGGACTCGCGATTTCGCGACAGGAGCATCTCCAGCGACTGCACTTCCGTCGCCTTCGTCGCCCCGGTCAGCCGACCATAGGCGGCATTCGCGTAGACGATGCGCCCCTTCTCATCCGTGATCAGCGTTCCGTCGGGGTGGCTGTTGAGGAAGGACCGGGCCAGACTGTCGGACTGAGGCTGTGGCATGACCTCGACAAAGCCGATGATCGAGGAAACCAGGAAGAAGATGCCGACCATGGCGAGAATGCCCAGGCCACCGAGAACCGCTTCGTTGTCCAGCTGGTTCTTGAAGACGACGAAAGCCGCGGCCGCGGCCACGAGAACGAGCGCAAGCAGGATGATGCGCAGCACGGTTCCAGAACGAACCCCGCGATCCACCAGCGGCACGCTATACTCGTCGGACGGACGCTGCTTCGTCATGAACCCCTCGTATCGGCCGTTCTCCTCGCGACATGTCATACACGTTTTTAGGGGTCGCCGGAGTCGGACCTTTCGAATCTTCTTTATCAAGTTGCGTCATCGGCAAAAAGCTTTGCCGGGCCAGAAAGGCTTGAATTCACAGGCAATAGAAGACAACAGCCTGCAATCGCATCTTGTCTCCGGCGCAATCCTGTTCATATGATCGCCGTATAGAAGGGTCATGGTGAAAGCATTACCCTCGTAAGTTGCAACTACTGCATAATTCCCCAAAACAGGATTTGATTAAGGGTAAAATTATGCAGTGGATTTAAAGTACTACAACGACCTTTGCGCGTCACATGTGACGCGCGGCGCTGTAAACCGCAACATCGGGGACAATTACGGAGTATCTCGACATGTTGGACGATATCGCCGGAGCCTATGGCAGCCGTTTCTTTCTCGCAGCCGGTGGAGTTGGCATTGCCCTGCTCGTGCTCATCGGCATTCTGTGGGTCATGCGCAACCGAGCGCCTTCTCCCTTCGTGCGCGGTGGCAAGAACCGTCAGCCTCGCCTGCAGGTGTTGGATGCCGCCGCCGTCGATGCTCGCCGCCGTCTCGTGCTCGTGCGACGCGATGGGATCGAGCATCTGATCATGATCGGCGGCCCGACGGACATCGTCATCGAATCGGGCATTTCCGATCCCACACGCGCCGGAACCGCCGCGACGCCGGTCGATATCCCCATGGCATTTGAAGAGAGGCGGCCGCAGCAGCAGAAGGCGGCTGCGGTGGAAGCTCCTCCCGCAACGCTTCCGCAGCGCCAGCAAACCGCTGAGGACAAGATCGAAGCCTATCTGCGCAACGAGCCGCGCCCTGAGCCTACGGCGCCGCCGGCTCCAGTCCCGCAGGTGGCCAAACACCCGCAACCCGCCGCCGTCAAGCCGCAGCAACCGGCGCCCCAGCCGGTGCCGACTATCAGCGAGACGGAAGCCGCCGACATACTGGACGCTGCCCGACATGTCGTCCTGCCTCAGCAACAACCGGCTCCCGCACTCCCGGCAACAGCCGAGCCTACCCCCGCACCGACGCCATCGGTCGAACCCGGCAATGATTTCCAGCGTATTCTGGAAGCGGAAATGTCGAAGAACCTGACCGCCGAACGGATCATTCCGAACGCGCCGGCGCCGCGACAGGTGCAGCAGCAACCAAATGCTGAACCATCCACGATCCCAAGCCCGGCAAAACGCGTCGAACCGGAGCTCGCTCCGCTGGCCGGAGCTGACAGCGCTCTTCAGAAGGAAGTCGCTCGCATCTTTGGGGAAATGAGCGTCAGCCGCGACAAATAAGTTGCGGCCTCTCAGAAACGCCGGAATCGAAAAAGGCACGACGGAGATTTCCATCGTGCCTTTGTTTTATTTAAGCCGGTTGAAACCGATGCTGTCATTACTCGTCGCGGTAAACCTTTTCGCGGCGCTCGTGACGCTCCTGCGCCTCGATCGACAAGGTTGCGATCGGGCGAGCGTCCAGACGCTTGAGGCCGATCGGCTCGCCGGTTTCTTCACAATAGCCGTACGTGCCATCTTCAATACGCTGCAATGCGGCATCGATCTTGGAAATGAGTTTACGTTGGCGGTCGCGAGCCCGAAGTTCGATAGCTCTGTCAGTTTCGGAAGAAGCCCGATCGGCGAGATCGGGGTGATTTGCACTTTCTTCCGCCAGATGATCCAGGGTTTCGCGCGCTTCTCTAAGGATGTCGTTTTTCCATGCCACCAGCTTCGCTCGAAAATAAGCTCGCTGATTCAGATTCATGAACTCCTCGTCTTCCGAGGGCACATAGTTGCTAAGATCGATCTTCTCACTCAACGCGATTCTCCTGAAGAACATCTCATATGGCTGGGCTGTATATCCCAACCGATAGTGCCGATTCAAGCCAAATAGATGCTGTCAACTGATTTTTAAATTTGTCATAAAATTCAGCTAAGGGTCTATTTTTTCATCACTTCTTCTCATCAAGCCAGATTCGCGTCTCTCGTAACCTTCCCGTGATGATGGAGCATTTCGCCTTCTGACAGATCGCGCAGCAGTTGACGGCACCAATGAAGAGACGTTACCTCATGAGTGAAATCGAGCCTCGAGATCTTGCCATGATCAGCATTTCGCCGCCGCCCTCCCGGATCTATCTTCTACGCCACGCCGAGGCCATGCAGGCTGCACCCGGCCAAAGGGATTTCGACCGTCCCTTGAGCGACAACGGCTACGCTGCAGCGGAGATTGTCGCCGACGAGGCGGCTGATAAAGGCTACAAGCCCGACCTCGTCATTTCCTCCACCGCCCTGCGCTGCCGCCAGACCGCCGAGGCTATACGCCGCATCGTCACGCCGTCGACGGAGTTCCGGTTTGTCGACGAACTCTATAACGGCTCACCGGATGTCTATCTGTCACTCATCGCTGCGCAGACCGATCAGGAGTCGGTCATGCTGGTCGCGCATAACCCAGTCATCGAACTGACGCTTGCGGCCTTGATTGGACGCGATGCTCTGGCCAGCGCTCTTCCACGCGGATTTCCGACTGCTGGTCTTGCCGTTGTCGATTCGACGCCATCGGGCTGGGTACTGCTCGACTTTGTCACCGAATAGAGACTTCGGCGATATGGGCCGCAAGCGGCCGCGCGGCTGATTGCAGACACATATCTGCTCATCTTTTCGGCGCAAGTTTCCATCCCTATATTCACGGTCACGCTGTCATCCAGGGATCCCGCCTTGCCCCCAAGCCTGACTTCTTTTACCGACGACGCCCTCATCGCCTTCGATAATCTGGCCGATCGAGCCGCCGGTCTCGTCAATCCGACAATTCGTCTGGGCGTCACGGGCCTCTCCCGTTCGGGCAAGACCGTCTTCATCTCCTCGCTGGTGCATAATCTCCTGAATGGTGGACGCCTGCCGTTGTTCGAGCCGGTGCAATCCGGCCGTGTCTCCGCCGTTCGCCTCGAACCGCAGCCCGATGACGCCGTGCCGCGCTTTCAGTATGAGGATCATATCCGCGCGCTCGTGAAAGACCGCGTCTGGCCGGATTCGACAAGGGCGATTTCCGAGCTGCGCCTCACGCTGGACTACCAAAGCGCCAGCGGCTGGAACCGCCTGTTCTCGCCCGGTCGCCTCTCGATCGATATCGTCGATTATCCGGGCGAATGGCTGCTGGATCTGCCGCTGCTTGCCAAGGATTTCCGCACCTTCAGCGAGGAAACGCTTGCGCTGGCGGAGACCGGCATTCGTGCCGAACTGTCACGTCATTGGCTTGGCGCGACGGAAGCGGCAAATATCGCTGAACCCGCGGATGAAATGAAGGCGCGCGATCTGGCCACGGCTTTCGCCGACTACCTGAAAGCCTGCAAATCCGACGAACGTTCGCTTTCCACATTGCCCCCCGGCCGCTTCCTTCTGCCAGGCGATCTCGACGGTTCGCCCGCCCTCACCTTCGCACCGCTGAAGTTGCCTTCCGAGGCCAATGCGCCGAAAGGGTCACTATGGGCGATGATGGAGCGGCGCTACGAGTCCTACAAGGCCGTTGTCGTCAAACCCTTCTTTCGCGAACATTTTGCCCGTCTTGACCGCCAAATCGTTCTGGTCGACGCCCTGCAGGCCATCAATCGCGGCCCGGAAGCGGTGCAGGATCTCGAACGGGCCTTGACGGATGTGCTCGCCTGCTTCCGTCCGGGCACCAACTCCCTCCTGTCCTCGTTGCTCGGCCGGCGCATCGACCGCGTGCTGGTGGCCGCGACCAAGGCCGACCATCTCCATCATGAAAGTCATGATCGGCTGGAGGCGTTGACGCGCCGTCTCGTCGACCGCGCCATTGAGCGCATCGGCATGGCCGGGGCCGGTATCGATGTGATGGCCATCGCTTCGGTGCGGGCGACCCGCGAGGCAACCGTGACCCGCGATGGGCAGATGCTTCCCGTCATCGTCGGCACGCCGATGGACGGCGAAACCATCGCCGGCGAGACCTTCGACGGCAATCGCAAGACGGCGGTCTTCCCCGGCGATCTCCCGGAAAATCCCCGCTCGCTGTTCGAAGCCCTTGAATCCAATGGAGCAAACGTCCATCTGCCCGAAGTGAATGTCGTACGGTTTCGCCCTCCGGAGCTGGAAAAAACGGGGGAAGGCATCAAGCTTTCGGTGCCGCATATCCGCCTCGACCGCGCCATGCAGTTCCTGTTCGGAGACCGTCTCGCATGACGAAATCGACCGAAAACGAGCCGAACGGTAATCGTCGTCCCGGCGCCTTCGCGGTGGAACCTGAAACCTCCAAAAAAGAGGCAACTGCGCCAGCGGTTCGCAAACCGCAGAGCTTCGATACCGATATTGTGCTGACGCCCGACGCGGAAGATCCGTTCATCAACCCGGCCCTCGGTGCCGATTCGGATGCGACTGCCATCGCCAAGCCACGCCGCAAAGGATTTTCCTTCGGCAAGGTGGCACTCAGCGCGCTTGGCATTCTGGTATCGCTCGCTTTCGGTCTCTGGACGGATCAGCTCATCCGCGACCTGTTTAGCCGGGCCGATTGGCTCGGCTATACTGCCATTGCGGTCATCGCCATCGGCATCCTGGCCGTGCTTGCCATCGTCATCCGCGAGACAGCCGGAATGATGCGGCTCGCCGCCGTGCAGAGCATCAAGGCGGAGGCGGATGCCGCCATTGTCGAAACCCGGCCGGCACGCGCCAAAGCATTGGTCAAGCGACTCTGCACCATTCTGGAAGCCAATCCGGACACGGCAAGAGGCCGCGCGACCCTGAAGGCGGCAGAAGACGATATCATCGATGCGCCGCAACTGATCGACCTTGCCGAACGTGAGCTGCTCGGCCCGCTCGACCGCCGCGCCCGCGGGCTGATTCTCGGTGCCTCGAAACGGGTATCGGTGGTAACTGCCGTCAGCCCCCGTGCCCTCGTCGATATTCTCTACGTTCTCTACGAGGCGGCGAGACTCGTCCGCGCCATGGCCGAGCTCTATGGCGGCAGACCCGGAACGCTCGGCATGGTCAGGCTGATGCGCGATGTGATCGCCCACCTGGCCGTCACCGGCTCCATCGCAGTCGGCGACAGCATCGTCCAGCAACTGATCGGCCACGGCCTGGCGTCGAAACTGTCGGCGCGTCTTGGCGAGGGCGTCGTCAACGGCATGATGACCGCAAGGATCGGCATCGCCGCCATGGACCTCTGCCGGCCGCTCCCCTTCAAGGCGCTCAAGCGTCCCGGCATTGCCGATTTTGCCGGCGACCTCACGCCGAGCGTAGGCGGCCGCAATCCTGCATGAGGACTTGAAAATCAGGCGTTTTGGCATTCAGGAAACCAAGCATTAACCATTCTGCGGCAAAAGTGACAATCAGTTTCACGGTTCCGCCTCGCTAGGGAATGTCCATGTTTTCGCGTCGATTTCTTCTTGTAAGCAGCCTTGCAGCCGCAGCCATCTCCACCGGCGCCTGGGTGCAGTCGGCCGACGCGGCGCCCCGCGACAAGGCCTTCTTCCAGTCAATCTCCGGGACCTGGAGCGGCCCCGGCGAAATCGTCGCCGGCAAGTACAAGGGCACGAAGTTCACCTGCAATCTCACAGGCAAGCCATCCGATGGTGGCAGCGCCGGCGTCAAGCTCGACGGCACCTGCCGCGTCGGCGTCTTCCAGCAGCCGATGTCGGCCGAGATCACGCAGAATGGCGGTTCCTACAGCGGAAAGTTCCTGGATGGCGCAGCCGGCAAGGGCCTCGACGTCACATCAGGCGCGGTCAACGACAACACCGTCGTTCTCGGATTGATCCGCCAAAAGCTCAACGGCGCCATGATCGCCCGCGTTGCGGACAACAAGTCAATGAATGTCACAATCTCGGTGAAGGTCGGCGATCAGATGGTCCCGGTTATCGGCGTCACGCTGAAGCGCGCCGACGTCGACCAGATGGCGGTCGGGTCGATCCAATAGCGTTAGATGAGAACTCAGAAAAGTCATGACCTCCACCAGAGGTGGAGGTTTGAAACGCTGCGCTTGAACCGCTAGAAGCGGTATTGTTAGCGCTTAGTAGCTACGATTGAAGAGGTCGGCAAAGTCGGAAGCTTTGTCGGCCTTTTCCTGATTACGGATATATTGTCTGACGACCTGCTCATTGTAGCCCGTCGTCGATACGAAATACCCGCGTGCCCAAAAGTGATAACCTTTGTAGCGGCGCTTGCGCGCATATTTGTTCGCTACGTAAAGGGCCGTCTTGCCCTTCAAGAAGCCGACAATATGCGAAACCGAGTATTTCGGTGGGATCGATATCAACATATGCACATGGTCGGGCATCAGATGACCCTCCTCGATCTGGCAGCCTTTCTGCTGTGCCAGCCGACGCAAGAGTTCTCCCAACTCACGCCGCACGTCCCCGTAAAGTCTTTTCGTGCGGTATTTGCTGCCAAAAACAACGTGATACTTGCAGTCCCACGTCGTATGCGAGAGCGTTTGCTCATCCATAAAACCTCCTTGTTCGAAGTCTGGGCCACCCCAGCGGTTCAAGCAGAAGGTCTCTCAACTACCGTGTAGAACTCGTCCAGTCCTCCACCGTAGGTGGAGGTTTATTTATGGATATAGTCAAAGGCCGGCAATTTGCCGGCCTTTGTCTTTATAGATCCAAGGGGTCCGGTTCAGGCTGTCCGCCACCAATCACGGCTTTCATCCGCGACCTCGATACCTTCGATATCAACATCCTGCAGCCAGTCGGCGATCGTGCGGCCCTTCACCACGAGATCGGCGGCAAAATCAGCAAGCGGCATCAGCACGAAACCACGCTCGACCATTCGCGGATGTGGAATGGTGAGCAACGGCTCGGCTTTTTCCAAATCTCCATAGGTCAGCACGTCGATATCAATCGTGCGTGGTCCCCAGCGCTCGATCCGCACTCGCTTCATCTGCCGCTCTATGTCCAGGCAGACGTCGAGCAGAGCTTCCGGCGAGAGTGTCGTGTCGACGGCAGCACAGGAATTGTAGAAAAAGGATTGGTCCGTCTTGCCCCAGGGCGGCGTTCGGTAAAGCCGCGACACCGAAACCACCCGGCAATCGGCACGCGCGTCCAACGTACGCAGGGCGAGCGCCATGGCGTGGACGGGGTTATCCAGATTGCCGCCCAAACCGAGCGTCGTCCGCGCGGCTGCACCCTCAGGCAAAATGCTCAATGCTCACCTGTACATAATCGAGAACGCCCGGAACCGGCGCATTGGGCTTGCGTACCGTGATTTTGGCCCGGCGGATACTCGGAAAACGACGGCATAGCTCCTTGGCCACATCGAGCGCCAGCGCCTCGATCAGATAACGCCGGCGACCTGTCACGATTTCCTCGATGACGCTGAAGGCGACGCCGTAATTGACGGTATCGTCGATCGAATCGCGCTCCAGCGCGTCGCCGGCTTCGACATCGAGTTCGGCATCGACGAAGAAGCGCTGGCCGAGGAATTCCTCCTCGTCATGGACGCCGTGCCGGGCAAAGAAGGCGCAATTCTGTAGAGTAATGGTGTATGTCACAGCGCTCATGGCGTATCTCCGTTTCGAACAGGCGCGATCGCGTCCGAAAACCGCTCCTTGGATCCGAGCATCATGTTTTAAGTCTCGCCCGCGTCGCGAGAATAGCATCCGCGATGGCCAACGCGTCCCTATTGATTGCGACATTGTGTACACGGAATATCGCAGCTCCCTGCAATCGCAAGATTGCGCTGGTTGCAGCGGTGCCGACATCGCGATCAGCTGCTTCGCGACCCGTTATAGTGCCGACGAACCGCTTTCGCGAAGTACCGACCAATAGCGGCAGGTCGAAGCGCAGCAGGGCGTTGAAACGCGCCATGAGCTCCAGATTTTCCTCGGCATTTTCCTTAGCGAAGCCGAAACCCGGATCGAGCACGATCGTCCGCCTGTCCACGCCTGCGGCGGCTGCGATCTCCAGCGAGCGATTGAGAAAGAAAAGCTGGTCATCGATGACATCAGGCAGCTTCTGCCGGTTGCGGCCCGTGTGCATGATGCAGAGACCGGCGCCCGTTTGTGCCGCCACAGCGGCGATATCAGGCTCGCGCTGCAGACCGAAGACATCATTGACGATATGGGCACCCGCTCCGATCGCGAGCCGCGCCGTATCGGCGCGGTAGGTATCGACCGAGATCAGGGCATCGGTCCTTCCGCGCAGGGCTTCGATGACAGGCAGTACCCGTCCCTGCTCCTCGGTGGCATTGACGGCGACAGCACCCGGCTTGGTCGATTCGCCGCCGATATCGATGATGGCGGCCCCCTCCTCGACGCAAGCCAGCGCATGGGCAACGGCCGCATCGACGGCCTCATAATGACCGCCGTCGGAAAAGGAATCCGGCGTCACATTGACGATAGCCATGATGACACTCTGCCCGCCGACATCGATGCTGCGGCCATGCGCGACATGCCATCTTTGGCTGCGAAGCTCCGTCACGAACTGTCCATCCCATTGAAAAGGAAAAAACCTTGCGCTTGATATTGCGCTCACACTGGCTATGCCGCAAGGTTCACAGAAGTTCAACATGGTAGCGACACGAATGCCGCTTGCGTCCCATAAGTTCAGTCTTTCGTGTGCATTGCTGCTCGCGGTCTGCATACCCGGTGTGGCCGGTGCAGAAGTCATCGCCCGCAAGTCAATTTCCTATTTCGACATCAAGGGAAGCACCGCCGACGAGCTCGATGCAGCCTTGAACCAGCGCGGGCCATTGGCGATAGGCTCAAGCAGCCACCATCCCGGCGCAACGAAGATCCGCTTCGGCGGCAGTGCGACCTACAGCGAATCAAACGGCCGCTGCCATATCTCCAGCGTCAAGGTAACGGTCAATACGGAAATCATCCTGCCGCGCTGGCGGGACCGGCGGGGCGCCAGCAAGCAGCTTTCCGTGATCTGGGATACCCTGGCCGGCGATATCCGGCGCCACGAAGATCGGCATGTCGAAATCGCCCGCCAGCATGCGCGGCAGATGGAAAAGCAGATTCTCGCTCTGCCACCCGCCAGCAATTGCGATACGCTGCAGGAACGGGCAAACGCGGTGACATCGCGCGAAACCGAACGGCACGACGCCGATCAGGCGCGCTTCGACCGCATAGAAGCGCTCAATTTTTCGAGCCGCATGCAGAGGCTGCTCTACTATCGCAGCCGACAAGGCAATTCGCAGTAGTCCGAAGAGCTGCCCTCAGCGCAAAAAGCGATCGAGTGACGACAGCTGTGGGAAATAGGTCACTATATCCTGTGAATCGTGCGATCCCGCTGCTCTTTGAACTTTACGAGAATCTGAAATAGGTTTTTCCTATCAATTACAGAGACAAACGCACTGGTTGATTCGAAAAAGGCCTGGCGGTTGTCTCATAAGGATCGATTTCGAGTGCCTGCGTCGGCGGGTCTATTCGCTCTTCGGCGCAGTCGGGTTTGTTTTTCGAAGCATGCGCTAAGTGTTCTCCTGGCGCGTCCTGAAGCCGCAGGTGTTTCCTCCCTTGCCTGTGGTGATGCGCCCGCCTCGCCTCGCTCGCTGCACCAGCTGAGCGGGGCATCTTTTTGCGTGACGAGCGTCTACAGGAGATCTGGCCGAGGAATCGCGTAAGGCGCGTTGGAGCGCTGCCTCAGGCCTGGCGCTCCGGCACATGCACCACAAGCCCGTCCAACGCGCTCTTCATCTTGATCTGACAGGAAAGCCTCGAGTTCGGACGGACGTCGAATGCAAAATCGAGCATGTCTTCTTCCATGGCTTCCGGGCCGCCGACCTTTTCGGTCCATTCCTCATCGACATAGACATGACAGGTGGCACAGGCACAGGCGCCGCCGCATTCCGCTTCAATACCCGGAACGGAGTTGCGCACTGCATTTTCCATCACGGTGGAGCCCTCGTCGACATTGAGATCAAAGCGCGTGCCGTCGAAGGCGACGATGGTCAATTTGGTCATGTGGGTGAATTCCGAATTGCTTGAATGAAGGACGATCGGAATTTTACTTCCAACAATTCGCTGGAGCAGTCAACATTTGCGCCGCCGAAACGGATTATCCCTTCTGGCGGCGCAAGAATGCTTGAGATTTGCTGTTCGAACGCTCGGCCTAGCGCGAAAGCTTCAAAATGAAGTTTTCGGCCTCGATAACGCTGGCTGTAACCGCTGCCATGCGAGCAGCGTCGCCGACGTTGCTTTCGAGCGCTCCGGCCGCATCCGCCACGCGAAAGGCGCCAATGGAGCTGGCAGCCCCCTTCAGCTTGTGCGATGCAGCTTCTATGCGTTTCAAATCGCCGCTGCCAATCTCCTGCAGGCATGAACGAGCCTGCCTTGCGAACATCTGCAGCACCTCGACCTCAAGCGCCTTATCACCCATCGTCTGTTTTCCGAGATGGACAAGATCGATGGCCCGCTCCCGCGACGGAGCCGCGCCCCGCGAATTGTCCGGAGATTCAAATGCGATGTTCAAAGCTGCCATGTGCCAATGCTCCAGTCTTTTATCTGTGTCTGTTTTATAGACCTGCCGCATAGTTGCGGCCCGGACATGGCCATCGAGTTAAATTTTGGCACATTAAGGGCTGAAAACTCGGGACATGGTTAACGTGCGTTAAACATGCTCAAAATCTTGGGTTTTCATCGCATTGAACAGTCAAACAGGGTTAATGACCCCTTAATGATCCACTGGCTTTAAGGTGGAATTAATTGTCATGACTGGGGGAATGTGTCACTACGATACTGGTAAATTGGGTGGATGGCACATGCCTTTGCCCCGGAAGTGGATGATGGTAATGTTTTCATAACATCCGTTTGAAAAACCAGTTATCCACTCTGAATGTAATGGGAAATCCAAGCTCGGTGTTGATCGAAGGCGGAGGACCCCACGGGAGGCAGGGTTCGTCTTTTCCGGACGCGGCGGAATTACCGGAAAAGGCACGGCAAGCCCGAGTGAGTTGTAACGAGGCGTAACCGCATGGCGAACAAAAAGTACATCGAGTCGGTCGAGGACAAGGCCTTTCAGGCATTGGACGAAGCTTTGCAGATCGATTTCAGTGACGAGAGCTTGGAGTCTCGCAGCGGAACTACGCCCGATATCCCGGAGCAAAATGTGTCTGAGCCGCCGAAACAGCCGATAAAGCAGACCAGGGATGATGCCGCCCGCAAGAATGGCGGCGCGCGCAGCACCGCAGCCCCTGCCACTCCGCCCCGCCCTGCCGAGGCACCGAAGAATCCGAACCTCGCTGCTGCCAATGACGGCAACAGGGCAAGTTCCGCAAGCATATTGAGAGCGCTCGACGGAGCCTCGCAGAGCCGTGCGGTTAGAAACGCCACGATCTTCTCGCTGCTCTGGATCATCGGCGGCGCCGGCCTCGCGTTCATGCTCTATGGCACCCAGATCCGGAACATTCATTCCATCGCGGATCTTGCCGCCCTTCCGGGCGTCATCGCCTGCATCGTCGGCATTATCGTTCCGGTGCTGCTCTTCTATGCTTTCGGCATGATGATCTCGCGTGCGCACGACATGCGCAATGCAGCGCGCTCCATGGCGGAAGTCGCCCTGCGTCTCGTCGAGCCGGAAACCATCGCTTCCGAGCGCATCATGACGGTCGGTCAGGCCGTTCGCCGTGAAGTCTCGGCGATGAACGAAGGCATCGAGCGCACCATTGCACGCGCGACGGAACTCGAAACCCTCGTCCATTCCGAGGTCAACGCACTGGAACGCAGCTACGCCGACAACGAATTGCGCGTGCGCGGCCTCGTGCACGAACTCGGCGCAGAACGTGATGCCATCGTCAATCACGCCGAGCGTATCCGCTCGTCGATCTCAGGCGTGCACGATCAGATCAAGGAAGACCTGTCGCTGGCGACCGAAGAAATCGCCGTGCGGCTCTCTACTTCTGGCGAAGCTTTCGCATCGATGATCGATACGCGAGCAGCCGCCCTGATGGAGAAGTCGGATTCCGCGGTCCAGGCCCTCGGCACCCTGCTTTCCGCCAAGACCGACAGCCTGCTGCAGAACCTCAACGCTTCAGGCCTCGCTCTCAGCCATGAATTCGATACCCGCCTTGAATCTCTGTCGTCGACTCTTGCCGACCGCGGCAAGGACCTGCTTGGCCAGTTCGAAACGCGCGCCTCGACGCTCGATGCAAACACCGAAAAGCTGAATTCCGCATTGAACGAACGTGCACGCCAGCTCAATGAAACACTGGTTGCCCGCACGAAGGAGATCAGCGAAAGCCTCAGCGGCGGCGAGCGGTCTATCACGGGCACCCTGGACAATGTTCTGTCCCGCCTCAACACGGCACTCGACGAAAAAGGCGCGAGCTTCCGTCAAAGCCTGCAGTCGACAGCCGATGACACCATCATGGATCTCGACCTGCGCTCCGGCTTCTTCGAAGAGCGCTTCCAGTCGACGATCGCGCAGCTTTCGACGACCTTCGATGACCGCGTGTCGGAATTCACCTCCGCCTTCGACAAGCGTGCCGGCTCCCTGGACACCAAGCTCTCGGAAAGCCTTGCCCGCATCAATCAGTCGCTCGGCAGCAATTCGGATGCGCTGGAAGGCATCCTGACCTCCAGCATCGAGCGCCTGGGTTCGCATCTCACCGACCAGTCCTTCGCTCTCGCAACGACGCTGGCAACCGGCCAGGAAGTATTGGAAAGCGCGATCGGCTCCAAGGCGAACGAGATCACCTCCGCGCTGCAAAACGCCACGACAGGCATTTCTTCCGCCCTGACCTCGGGCACGAGCGAACTCAACACCACCCTCACCTCGCATGCCGGTGCGTTCACATCCGCCGTGCAGGGTGTCACGCGCGATGTCTCCGCCGCGCTGCAAAGCGGCACGGAAGAACTCACCTCGGCCTTCACCGGCCGTGCCAACGACATCAACAACACCCTCTCTGCTCGCACCAACGAAATCACGCAGGCTTTGAGCTCTGCCCATGAGCGGGTCGATGCCGTCATGGCCGCCCGCAGCAACGCCTTGTTCGGCGCGCTGGCCGATAACCAGTCCCGTTTCGAGCAGACGCTTGCCGAGCGTTCGGAAGCGATTGCCAGCGCCGTCAGCGGTTCTCACGAACATCTGACCGCCGCCCTGGACGAGCGTACCTCGATGCTGGCCATTTCGCTGGCCGAAAGCCAGCTGCGCCTCGAAAACACGCTTGCGAGCCGCGCCGACGCGATAACCGGCGTCATGGCCGATACTCATAGCAAGCTGGCCGACACGCTCGACGACAAGACGATGGCACTTGCTATCGCGCTTTCCGAAAGCCAATCCCGCCTGGAAGACACGGTTTCCGGTCATGCGGAACGTGTTGCCGGCACGCTAGATTCCAAGACCAATGAGCTGGCGCGCGCACTTGCCGAGGGACAGGCTCGCCTCGAAAGCACCGTCTCGGGTCACGCCGAAAGCGTCACCAATGCTCTCGACGATAGGACGATGGCGCTCGCCATCGCACTTTCAGAGAGCCAGGCCCGGCTGGAGGAAACCGTCTCCGGTCACGCAGACCGCGTCGCTGACACGTTCGAAGGCAAGGCCAGCGCCCTCGCCGCTGCGCTGACCTCCGGACAGGCTCGTCTTGACGAAACCCTCGCAAACCGCGCCGAGGCCATCATCAAGGCATTTGCGGGCAATCATAATGCCTTGGCCGAAGCGCTGGACGACAGAGCGATGGCACTCGCCATCGCATTGTCGGAAGCCCAAGCCCGCCTGGAGGATACCGTCTCCGGCCATGCCGATCGCGTTGCCGACACGCTGGATGGCAAGACACGGGCGCTTTCCGATGCGCTGACCTCTGGCCAGTCGCGTCTCGAAGCGACGCTTGCCAATCGCGCCGAGGCGATCACGAACGCGTTCACCAGCAACCACAGTGCGCTGGCCGATGCACTGGACGACAAGGCGATGGCCCTCGCCATTTCGCTTTCGGACACCCAGTCACGCCTGGAGGATGCAGTATCCAGCCGTCTTGACGCCCTCTCCGAAACCGTCGCCGGCACTCACGACAAAATCGTCAACAGCCTAGACGACCGGACTATGGCGCTCGCCGTTGCTCTTTCGGAAGGCCATGCGAAGCTGGAAGACACTCTTTCCCACAGCGCCAAGGCTATTGCCCATACCGTCACCAGCGGCCATGAGGCATTGACCAACACGCTCGACGACAAGAGCATGGCCTTCGCAATTTCGCTTGCAGAAAACCAGAACCGTTTCGAAAGCGCCCTGGAGGAACGCGCCAACGCGCTTCTCGACAGCGTCTCCGGTGCAGAGTCCCGCGTTGCCGGAGCCTTTGGCGACAAGGCGGAAGCCATCCGTGCTGCCTATAGCGAAAACCAGGAACGCCTCGACCGCTCGCTCACCGCCCATACGGACACCCTCTCCGAAATGCTCGGCGCCAACAGCGATCGCGTCGAAACCGTTCTCGGCACGACGACCCGCCAGCTGGAGAATACGCTCGGCGCCGGTCTGTCGCAGATGGATCAGAACCTCGCCTCGGCCTACGAGCGTATGCGTTCCACGCTGGAAGACCGCAGCAATGCGATCAACCTTGCCCTGCGCGATGCCCACGCGCAGATCGACAACACGCTGATGGAACAGACGACCGCCATCGGCACCTCGATTGCCACCAGCGCCAGCATGCTGGAAATGTCGCTCGAGGACCGTGAGGCTTCGCTGCGCCAGACCATTGACGCCAGCGCGAGGACGCTGGAAGAGCGCCTGAACAGTGGTGCGGGCGACATTGCCGGCCGTATCCAGCAGGCCGCCGGCGACATCGCACGCTCAGCCGAAACCTTCTCATCCAACCTCAACCAGTCGATCGACGGCATGACGAACCGCTTTGCCGAGACCGGTTCGCGCGTCGAAGCGAGCCTTTCGGCGCTCGAAAATCGCATCAACGAAGGTGTCACCGGCGTTGCCGCCCAGGTCGATGTCGCCGGCAACCGCCTCTCCGACACGCTGGCGAGTGGCGCGGCAAAGATCGACGACAGCGGCAGCCAGGCAGCTGCTCGCATCGAAGAGCGCCTTTCGACCATGGATCGCGCTCTCAATCTCGGCCTCGAAGCGGTCAACCGCACGATCGAAGGCAAGGCCGCCAATCTTGCAACGACGCTGCGCACGGCCGTTGCCGACGCCGCGCAGGGCATGGACACGGAAGCAACCCGCACGGCCGAATTGCTCGCCAATACCGGCCAACAATTCGCCGAGAACCTCGGCAGCCATAGCGATGCCTTTACGCGTGCCATGAGCGAGCGCTCCGACGAGCTCGTCAACCGCGTCTCGGAAACGCAGAACCGGCTGGCAAGCCAGGCTGCGGCCGTCGCCCAGACCTTCTCGGAAGCAGGCAACGCGATCGTCAACAAGGTTGCCGAAGCCGAAGGCCTCGTCAGCAACCAGGTCAATACGATCTCGCAGGCGCTCTCTTCGGCCGAACAGTCGCTGGAAGCCCGTGGCGCGGCCATCCGCAACACGCTTACCGGCGGCAGCGAGCAAATCGCCTCCACCATGGCGCAGGTCGAGCGTGCGCTCGACGAGCGCAGCACGGCGATCCGCAGCTCTCTGGAGGAACGCGCCCGCGAAATTGACACCACGCTCGCCGATGTCGACAAGGCCTTGGAAGCCCGTAGCTCCTCCATCCGCACCTCGCTCGACGAGCGCACGCGCGAGCTGAATTCGATGCTGGCTGGGCGCTCCACCGAACTTTCACGCCTCATCGACGAAAAGGCTCGCCCGATCGTCGATCGCTACGCGGCAACGGGTCAGGAGGCGGCCGCTCTCATCACGGCGGCGGCTCAGGAAAGCACGGAACGCCTGCGCGCTGAAAATGCCGCGCTGATCAACGCGATCTCGTCGCGCACTGAGCACGCCGTCAACACGGTCAGCGCACTCGAAAACAACCTGCTTGCGAGCGTCAACGGCATCATCGCCCGCCTGGCCGACAACAACTCGGCGATCGCCGGACTGCTGTCCAATGCCGCAAGCGAATTCGCAAACGTCGACGACCGCCTCATGGCAACCTCGTCACGCTTCGCCGAATCCGCCGCGAAGGCCGGCGAGATGGTCTCGGCCTCCAGCCGTCTTCTCGAAGGCAAGGTCGACAAGCTGTCTGAGATTACCGGCCAGACCTTGTCGCAGGTCGGCAGCATCGTCGGTCGTTTCGACGATCACTCCAAGGTGCTGACGCAAGCATCCCAGCTCCTTGGCGCTGCCCAGTCGAACCTCGTATCGACGCTGGAAGAGCGCGAAACGGCACTGCAGAACCTGGCCGTCGGTCTCGTTCAGCGCTCGGAAGAGATCGAGAACACCATGCGTGCCCTCGGCTCGATGGTGGAAACGGCCTTCGACCGGGCGGAACAGCGTTCGAACCAGGTGACCGGCAATCTCCGCCAGAGCGTACAGTCCTCCTTCGGCGATATCGGCCGCGTTCTCTCCGACGCCGAGAAGCGCGCCGAAGATGCTGCGGAAAACATGCGCACCGCATTGCAGAAGGCCGGCGAAGAAGCCAACCAGGCTGTCGAGAACACATTCGCCAACGCCGAGCGCCGCTCCAGCGATCTCACCAATCGACTGCGCGGCGGCCTCACGGCCTCGCTGTCCGAGGTCGAGCAGATGCTCGCCGACGCCGGCAAGACCTCGGATACGGCTGCCCAGCAGCTGCGTGAAACCCTGCGCGTTGCCGTCGATGACGCGATCGGCCGCTTCGCCGGTGCGACGGATGAGATCCGCCGCTCCGCCGGCGATATCCGCCGCGAGCTTGACCTCACCCGCAACGAACTGAAGCGCGGTGCCTTCGATCTTCCGGAAGAAGCGAAGGAGAGCGCTGCAGCCATGCGTCGCGCCGTTGCCGAACAGATCAAGGCCCTGCAGGACATCTCGCAGATTGTCGGCCGCTCAACGCAGCAGCTGGAGATTTCGGAGCCGACCGCGCGCGCGCTGGCCGAAGCACAGCCTGCTCCACGGCCGCAACCCGCTGCACCTGCCCCGGCAGCTGCAGCTCCGCCGCCACAACAATCGACCCCGCAGCAACCGGCGCCACAGCCCCCGGTCGCCCAGCAGCCCGTACAGCGCCCGGCACCGCAGCCGCAGCAGCCTTCGATCGAGGCGCTCGGCTTGCGTGGATCACTCCCTGCCGAGCGACCGGCAGCACAGCCGCAGCGTCCAGCGGAAACAGCAGCTCCTGCTCGCCAGGAAGCGGCCGGTGGCGGCTGGATCAGCGATCTGCTGCGTGGCGCGTCGCGCGATGAAAATGCCGGTCTGCAGCCGGCCCGCCAACCAGCGCCGAAGGCGCCTCCGGAACAGGCTCCTGCTCCCGCCGCACGCAACCCGCGCCATGTCGTAGAGTCGCTGAACTCGCTTTCGGTCGATATCGCCCGCGCCATCGATCATGACGCCTCGGTCGATCTCTGGCGCCGTTACCAGCGCGGCGAACGCGATGTGTTCACCCGCCGGCTCTATACGCTCAAGGGTCAGCAGACTTTCGACGAGATCAAGCGCAAGTACGACCGCGAGCCGGAATTCCGCACCGCAGTCGATCGCTACATCGCCGACTTCGAAAAGCTGCTCGCCGATGTCGCCCGTACCGATCGCGATCGCACCGTCACACAGTCCTATCTCACCTCGGACACCGGCAAGGTCTACACGATGCTGGCCCACGCAGCCGGCCGCCTGAGCTGAGATTGATAGATAAGAGACGAACGCTCGATCCCCGGCAGAGATGCCGGGGATTTTTGATTCAAACTGCTCCATAAGTTTTGGGCACGAAAAGGGCGGCTCTCGGCCGCCCTTGGTTTGCTTGGTGGTAGCTCCATCCGGCCTACCTGGCTTCATGCACCTTCGAAATCAAACCGCTGGTAATGCCGACGAGAAGGAAATTGTTCTTGAGGCGAACCCAGTGATAGCCGCGCGGAGGCGTCGATAGCTGAAAGGCGCGATAGTCGATTTCCGTGGCGCGGCGGCGGTCGGAGGCAGACAGGCGACGCCCCTTGACCCATCCGCCCTTGCGGATAACGACCTTCTTCTTCACCGCCTCCTTTTGAACAACGGCCTGCTTGCCGGCGGGAGCCGGCTTGACCTGCGCTGTCGCAGCCAGCGGCATACCGAGGACGGATGCAGCAAGAAGGACAGTGAAGATTTTTCTCATTGGTTGTTTCCTCATTTCAGAATCTGCACGCGAACTTACCGTGACAGACATGAAACGCATCTGACAGTCGAATTACAATTCCGTAATAGAGTGAGAACAGCGGCAGGCTTTACAGCGCGCTGCCGGAAGTCATCACCCCTCACAGTTCATCGTAGTTGAACCAGTCGAAATCCGCTGTCTTTGCCCGGCCTGAGAGGTCGAAGGCAAACATGCCCACTAAGGCTCCGGTGAAGGAACCGTGCTCGCCGCGCCCGCCCTCATCCGAGATGACGCCGGCATCGAGTACTGGCCCGATCGCCTGCCATGCGCCCATGCCTTCAGCTTGCCAGAAGAACTGCAGGTCGTTGTTCCGCACCTCCATGGCAAGCTGTATCCGCCCTTCCTGCGCGGCGACGCCGCCCTCGATCGGAAAGCTCAAGCGGCCATTCGGATAATCGCCGGGGCAGGTCATGATAGTGACGCAGCGGCCGAGCTTTTCATG
Source organism: Martinezella sp. CNPSo 3957 (assembly GCF_057784395.1). Taxonomy (NCBI): domain Bacteria; kingdom Pseudomonadati; phylum Pseudomonadota; class Alphaproteobacteria; order Hyphomicrobiales; family Rhizobiaceae; genus Martinezella; species Martinezella sp. CNPSo 3957. The sequence goes on along the minus strand of NZ_JBXSOU010000002.1, from coordinate 575,760 downwards.
CAAGGTCACGGCGATGGCATGCAGCTTGAAGCGATTGTAATAGTGCGTCAGGCCCGCAACCTGCTGATAGGTGTCGGGTTCGAAATCGACGACCGTTTCAGCCCGGAAACTGTGATGCTCCTGACGGCGGGCAACGAGCGATTGCTCGAACCAGGAACCGATGCTCTCGCGGGCGATAAGCCGCAAATGGCCGGGCCGCTCCGTCAGGCTGAAGATGCGTTCCGGTTGCGGCGTGCGCAGCCATTGGAAATCCGTCGGCAGCCTGCCCTCGTCGAAATTGTAACCGCTACGGCGCGCCTTCTCGACCGGCACGGCACCGTTCAAGCCGACGACATTGACATCGGGAACGCTGGTGCCGTTTTCGAGATAGAGCCAGCCATCCTCTTTCCAAACACATTTCTGCAGGGCCGTTTCCCGACCGAGCGTACAGCGACGATGCGGAGGCAAAGGCCGCCCACAAAGATGCGTATGGTAGAACTTGCCATCATGGGTCTCGACATACTGGCCATGGCCCGCACGCTGCAGCGCCGCCTCCGGATGATCCTTCGAAGTGATCAGATGCTTGTTCGGATGTAGTTCGTATGGCCCGGCAATGTCGCGGGATCGAGCCATGGTGACGGCATGATCGTAGCCGGTGCCGCCTTCAGCCGTGGTCAGATAGTACCAACCGTTCCGCTTGAAGAGATGCGGCCCTTCGACCAGCCCCAGCTCGGTGCCGGCAAAGATGTTCCTGATCGGCCCCTTCAACGATTTCGTCGCCGGATCCCATTCCTGCAGCAGGATACCGTCGAAAGCCGGCGTTTTCGGCGAGCCGCCATAGCTCTCGGTGCGATGGTTCCATTGCATGTTGACGAACCACTTGCGGCCGTCATCGTCGTGGAACAGGGATGGATCGAAACCGGAGGAATTGACATAGGCCGGCTCGGACCATTCGCCTTCGATGGTTGGCGAGGTCACGATGTAGTTATGGGCGTCCTTGAAGTTGCCATCATAGCGCTTGACGTCGGTATAGACGAGCCAGAACAGCCCATCCGCATAGGAGAGGCAAGGCGCCCAGATGCCGCAGCTGTCTGGCTCGCCGCGCATGTCGAGCTGCGAAGCCCGCTCCAGCGGCCGTCTCACGAGCGTCCAGTTCACGAGGTCGCGCGAATGATGGATCTGTACGCCCGGATACCATTCGAATGTCGAGGTGGCGATATAGTAGTCCTCGCCCACGCGGCAGATGGATGGATCGGGATTGAAGCCCGGCAGGATCGGATTGCGGATCATGAAACTCTCTCCTCCAGAAACCACGACATGCGGCGATGTGCGGTCATACAAATGAGACGCCCGGAACCAGATCCCGGACGTCTTATGATGATCAGTCGCGTTCCGCCGACTTGGCCCAGAGATTGATATCAGCCTCCTTGGCATAGACATCGATCTGCTTCAGCTCTTCGGCCGTGAAGTCGAGATTATCGAGCGCCTTGACGCAATCGACGATCTGCGACGAACGGCTGGCGCCGATCAGAGCCGACGTGATGCGGCCGCCGCGCAGAACCCAGGCGATCGCCATTTGCGCCAGCGTCTGGCCGCGCTTTTCGGCGATCTCGTTCAGCTTTCTGATGTTGTCGATGATCGACGGGCGGATGAACTCGCGCTTCAGGAAGTGGTTTTGTGCCGCACGGCTGTCTTCCGGAATACCGCCGAGATACTTGGTCGAGAGCATGCCCTGAGCGAGCGGCGAGAAGACGATCGATCCGATGCCGAGGTCTTCGAGCGTATCGACCAGACCGTCATCCTCGACCCAGCGGTTGAGCATGGAATAGCTCGGCTGATGGATCAAGCATGGCGTGCCGAGGTCCTTGAGGATGGCGGCAGCCTCACGCGTACGCTGCGAGTTGTAGGAGGAAATGCCGACATAAAGTGCCCTGCCCGAGCGGACGATATGGTCGAGCGCGCCGCAGGTCTCCTCGAGCGGGGTATCCGGATCGAAGCGGTGGGAATAGAAGATATCGACATAGTCGAGGCCCATGCGCTTCAGGCTCTGATCGCAGGAGGCGATCAGATATTTGCGGCTGCCCCATTCGCCATAGGGACCTGGCCACATATTGTAGCCGGCCTTGGAGGAGATGATCAGCTCGTCGCGCAGCCCGGCGAAATCGGTGCGCAGGATCTCGCCGAACGCGGTCTCGGCGCTGCCGGGAGGCGGCCCGTAATTGTTGGCGAGGTCGAAATGCGTGATGCCCAGATCGAAGGCCGTGCGGCACATGTCCACCTTGCGGTCATGCGGCGTGTCGCCGCCGAAATTGTGCCAGAGCCCCAGCGAGACCGCCGGCAGCTTCAGACCGGAACGGCCGGTCCTGTTGTATTTCATTTTTGAATAACGATCGGATGCCGGTTGCCAGGCCATGATGGAATTCCTTCGAGATGAAAAAGCGCGCGGGATTGGTCACCCGCGCGCAAACTAGCTCTTCCTGCGCCTACTTCAAGAGCGCCTGAGCCTCTTCGATGCCGAGCGCTGCGGGCTGTGTGCAGGTCGTGCTGAGATCGATGAAACGCCCTTCCTCGCCGGATTTCAGGATCGAGGTCATGACATCGACGCCATGCAGGGTGCGGTCGAGCGAGCAACGGGCATCGCGTCCGTCGATCAGCGAGGCTGCCATGTCCGCAAGGCCGGCCGTGCGGTAGTTGGCGCGCGAGCCGTTCGGGCTTTCCTGGTTGACGATGCCGAAAGGATGCGCCCAGTTTTCCAGCGGCTTGATGTCCTTGTCGCGGCCGCTCGCCTCGACGGTGCCGCCAAAGAAGTTCGGATCGGGCACGTAGAGCGAGCCTTCGGTGCCGTAGAGCTCCATATTGGCATGGCGATGCGACCACACATCCCAGCTCGCCGTCAGCGTGATCCGGGCGCCGCTGACGAATTCCAGCAGCGCCTGGATCGTCGTCGGGGTCTTCACCGGGATAATCTCGCCATGACGCGGCTGGCTGGTGATGGTGCGGGTCGGCGATGCCATGGAGGTCATCGCACCCACGCGCTTCACCGGCCCGATCAGGTTGATGAGGTTGGCGACGTAATACGGGCCGAGGTCGAGGATCGGGCCGCCACCGGGCAGGAAGAAGAAGTCCGGATTCGGATGCCACATTTCCATGCCCGGGCTCATCACATAGCATGCGCCCGAAGTGACGCGCCCGATACCGCCGTCATCAATGAATTTGCGGGCGAGCTGATGTGCACCACCGAGGAAGGTGTCCGGAGCGCAGCCGACCGCCAGCCCCTTTTCCTTGGCGATGCGACGGAGCTCCTCACCCTGCTCCAGCGTCAGCACGAGCGGCTTCTCGGAGTAGACGTGCTTGCCGGCTTCGAGGATGCGCTTGGAAACCGGGAAATGCGCGTCCGGGATGGTCAGGTTGACGATGACATCGAGCTCGTCATTGGCGAGCAGTTCGTCGATCGTCTGGGCCCTGACCTTGTATTCTTCGGCGCGCGCACGCGCCGCTTCCATGTTGATATCCGCGCAGGCCAGCACCTTCAGGCCTTTGAAGAGCGGTGCGAGCGAGAAATAGGTGGTTGAAATGTTGCCGCATCCGATGATGCCGACGCCAAGTTCCTTAGCCATGTGGAAGTGCCTCAAAAGCTCTTGAAGGATGCGATGGAGCGCGTGATCAGGCGATCGACGTCGCTCGGATTGTCATGTTCGACGACGAAGTGCTTGACCTTGGTACCGGCGAGCGCCTTGAGCAGCTTTGCCCACGGAACGGTGCCGCGCCCGACATCGGCCCAGCCGTCTTCATTCTTATTCTCGCCAGCCGGCGCAATGTCCTTGACGTGAACGGCCGTGATGCGCGGACCGAGCTTTTCGATCCAGGCGAAGGGATCGCCGCCGCCGCGGATGACCCAGGCGATATCGGCTTCCCACGAAATATCCGGAGCGCCTTCGAAGATCTGCTCGATCGGCAGCGAGCCATCAGCCTGCTTAACGAATTCGAAATCGTGGTTGTGCCAGCCGAATTCGAAGCCTGCATCCTTGTAAGGCTTGCTCATTTCATGCAGGCGCTTGCCGAAGGCGAGCCAGCCGGCGGCATCCTTCGGGCGTTGATCGGCACCGATATGGGGCGCATAGATCGAATCCATGCCCAGGGTCTTGGCGATGGTGAGCGACTTCTGCACTTCGCCATCAAGGAAATCCGGGCTGAAATGGCCGCTTGCCATCCGCAGGCCGTTCTTGTCGAGTTCGGCGCGCAGGTTCTTGAGGCCGGTCTCATCAAGATCGGCATAGATACCGCCGAAGCCTTCGACTTCGGCATAGCCGGCCTTACCGAGCTTTACGAAGATCTCCGAATAGGGCTGGAAATTGCGGGCGCTGTAGAGCTGAAATCCAAGTTTCGTCATCAATAGTCCTCCAATGGCCTTCGGGCCGTCCGTCTTGGGGCTTGGGGCCCCGAAAGCGTCGCCACAGCGACGCAATAGCTCAATCCATCAGCCGGCTGTCGCCGGTTAGCTATCCACCGACTGGCTGGATTGCAGATCGTAGATGCGGAATTCGGGCACGCCGCTTGCGAGCGGCTTGGTGGGCGTGAACACGACGCGGCGGCTTTCGCCGGCGGCAAGATCGAAGGCGTTGTCGGAGTAACGCCCTTCCGCCTCGCTCTCGATCATCACGAACAGCGCAAGTCCCCTTGCGGTGATGGTGAGTTCTACGGTCCCGTTTTCCTCTTTCTCCTCCCGCAGCACCGTCAGGCCGGCGGGCTGAAGCTCAAGCGCCTTGTAGGTGCCGTGAACATAATGCCCCTCGCCGCCCATGCCGTTCGATGCGGTGAAGCGCCACGCCAGCAGGCAATCGGTGGGAACCTGATCCGCATCGATCGACAACGCCGTGACGGCGGCATCCGGCGTGCAGACGGCATGCGCCGTCGTCAGTGGCACGCGCTCACCATCAAGTTTGAGCAGCGATACGGAAATATCGACCACCACATCGGCATTGGTGTCGTTGACCAGAGAGAAGCGGATCGTCTTATTATCGTCCGAAGGAATTGCCGCAACGGATACAGGCTGGAAGAAGCGCCGCACCAGATAGTGCATAACCTTCCACCGGCCGCCGTAATCCAGGCTGGACCACGAAGCGACAGGCCAGGTGTCGTTGAGCTGCCAGTAAATAGTGCCCATGCAATGCGGCTTCAGCGAACGCCAATATTCCACCGCCGTCTTGATGGCGAGGCCCTGCTGGACCTGGCTCAGATAGACGAAATTCGGGAAATCCTTGGGAAAGCGGAAATAGCGGAACATCGTGCCGGCAATGCGCTCGTTGCCGCCGGCATTCTTCTGGTGCAGTTCCATGACCGGAGAGGCGATATTCATATCCTTCGCCTCGGCATAGGTCTTGATGACGGGCAGCGAGGTATAGGACTGGAAGCCGAATTCCGAGCAGAAGCGCGGCCGCACGGAACGATAATTGTCGAAAGACTTGTTCTCGTGCCAGACCGACCAGTAATGCATGTCGCCGGAGCCATCGGCATGCCAGGCGTCGCCGAAATTGAGATAGCCCGAAGCCGGGCTCGACGGCCACCAGATCGCATCCGGCAGCGCCTTCTTCATCGCCGTCTCGATTGTTCTGTTCAGGCGATCGTAGGAGACGAGATAGCGATCCCGATCTTTGCGGGACTCCTCGAACCAGGTGAGCGCACCCACCAGCTCATTGTCGCCGCACCAGAGAACGATGGAGGGATGCGTCGCAAGCCGGCGCACCTGATAGCCCACCTCATCCTCGACATTTTCCAGGAAGTCGCCAGTCGAGGGATAGAGATTGCAGGCAAACATGAAGTCCTGCCACACCATCAGACCCAGGCGATCGCAGGTGTCGTAGAACCAGTCATGCTCATAGAAGCCGCCGCCCCATACACGGATCGCATTCATATTGGCATCGACAGCTGATTGCAGCAGATCCTCTGTTGCAGCCGGATTAGAGCGAGAAAACAATGCGTCGGCCGGAATCCAGTTCGCCCCGCGGGCAAAGATCTCGCGACCGTTGATCTTCAACGCGAAACGGCTACCCGCTTCATCTTCGGTGGTAATCAACTCGACCGTGCGCAGGCCGATCTGCCGCGTGACGGTTTCAAAATTGGTTTCCACCGACAACGCATAGAGTGCCTGCTCGCCATTGCCTGCCGGCCACCAAAGCTTAGGCTTGTCGATATGGAAGAAATGGGTGATCGACGTCTCGCCGGCGTTGACGCCGACGTCGAGGCGTACCCGCTCGTCATCAAGCGAGAAATAAAGCTGTGCGATCCCCGTTCCCTTGGCAAATAGCGCCACCGTCACCTTGAGATCGACCGAGCCGTCATCATTATGAATCTGCTGGGTGACGACATTTTCGATGCGGGCTATTTCGAGCTTCTTCAGCGCGATGGTGCCATAGAGGCCAAGCGGCGCGATCGCAATGTTCCAATCCCAGCCGAAATGGCATTGCGGCTTGCGCAGCATGTTACCGTTCGGGATCGGCGAATTGCCGGTGCTGTAGGGAATGTAGAAAGGCTGTTTGGCCTGCAGGGCAGCACCAGCCGAAATGCTCGAATGCAGGACGATGCGAATGGTGTTCTCACCCGCCTTCAGCACCTTCGAGACGTCGGGGCGATAACGCTGAAAACAGTTATTGCCCTCCAGCACCAACGCATCGTTGACGTAGACGCTGGCGACTGTGTCGAGATAATCGATATCGAGATACCAGTCTCCGCCGGCATCATCGAGTACGAAGCTGCGCGTCAGCTCCCAGTCCTGCTTGGCGACCCACTGCACGATCTCTTCGTTCCGCGCGAAATAAGGATCGGGAATAAGCCCTTCAGCATAGAGCGCGGAATGGACATCACCGGGCAGAGATATGGACAGCGAGTGATCACTGTCGGGAGACGTCAGCCTCCACGATCCGGCCAGATCGACGGTGAGGCTATCATTGATGGAAGAAGACATCGGACCTCCTCGGACCGCTGCAAAGAAGGAGGCGGCCGGGCCGCCTCCGGGCATGGGATCATATTCTGAGTTCTGTCTGCGCATCGAAGAGCGATGCGAGAGACATGTCGAAGCCAAGCTTTACGGCCGAACCGGGCCCAAAGCGCCTCGCGCCGTTGACGCGAACCGACATCGTGTGACCGGCATGCTTCAGCCAGAGCAGATTATCGGCGCCCATCGGCTCTTCGATATCGACCGTGGCATCGTGAATCTCGGCACCCAACGCGGCCGTTTCATTGACCTTGATATGCTCGGGACGGACGCCCAGCACTACCTTGCGGCCGGCCTGCAGAGGCTCGCCGGCCTTGTAGCCGTCAAGAGAAAACAGCACGTCATTGGTCGCGAACACGACCTTGCCTTCGCGGTTTACCAATTCGCCCTTTAGGAAATTCATCGACGGCGAACCGATGAAACCTGCGACGAAGAGGTTGCGCGGCTCATTGTAGATCGTCGTGGGATCATCGAGCTGCATGATGACGCCGTTCTTCATGATCGCGATGCGATCGGCGAGCGTCAGCGCCTCGATCTGGTCATGGGTCACGTAGATCATGGTATTCTTCAGCGACTGATGCAGCCGCTTGATTTCGACGCGCAGCTCCGAACGCAGCTTGGCATCGAGGTTCGAAAGCGGCTCGTCGAACAAGAACACATCGACGTCGCGCACCAGGGCGCGGCCGATCGCGACGCGCTGGCGCTGGCCGCCCGAAAGCTCGGCCGGCTTGCGCTTCAACAACGGCTGAATCTGCAGGATCTCGGCAGCCCGCGCGATGCGCTTGTTGATCTCGTCCTGCGGCACCTTGGCAACGCGCAGGCCGAAGGAAAGGTTCTTCTCGACCGTCATCTGCGGATAGAGGGCATAGGACTGGAACACCATGCCGATGCCACGATCCTTTGGCTCCTCCCAAGTGACGTTCTTGTTCTTGATGAAGATCTGCCCCTCGGTGATATCGAGCAGGCCGGCAATGCAATTCAACAAAGTCGATTTGCCACAGCCCGACGAACCGAGAAGCACTAGGAATTCACCGTCGTTGATCTCGAGGTTGAGGTTCTTCAGAACGGTGACCGCGCCGAAATCGAGCGAGAGGTCTTTGATGGAAACGCTACTGTTCATGGATCACCCCTTCACTGCGCCGGCGGCGATGCCGCGGACGAAGAGCCGCCCGGACACGAAATAGACGATAAGTGGAACAAGACCGGTGAGGATCGTTGCCGCCATGTTGACGTTGTATTCCTTCACGCCCTGGACGGAATTGACGATATTGTTGAGCTGGACGGTCATCGGATAATATTCGGGCCTGGTGAAGACGACGCCGAACAGGAAGTCGTTCCAGATGCCTGTGACCTGCAGGATCATGGCGACGACGAAGATCGGCAGCGACATGGGCAACATGATGCGCAGGAAAATCTGCCAGAAGCCGGCGCCATCGATACGCGCGGCCTTGAAAAGCTCCACCGGCAGCGATGCGAAATAATTCCGGAACAACAGCGTCAAGATCGGCATGCCGAAGATGCTGTGCACCAGGATAAGTCCGGTCAGCGTACCGTAGATGCCGATTTCGCGTAGCACGATGACGATCGGATAAATCATCACCTGATACGGAATGAACGCCCCGATTACCAGGATCGAAAAGAACAGATCGGCTCCCTTGAAGCGCCAATTGGCAAGCGCATAGCCGTTGACCGAGGCAATCGCGATCGACAGGATCGTCGACGGCACAGTGATGCGCACGGAATTCCAGAAACCGCGGGAAAGGCCGTCACAATTGAGGCCCGTACAAGCCGTTGCCCAGGCTTTCACCCATGGTTCGAAAGTGATCTCGAGCGGCGGCGAGAAGATGTTGCCGAGCCGGATTTCAGGCATTCCCTTCAGCGACGTGACGATCATCACATACAGCGGCAACAGGTAATAGGCCGCGGCGACGAAAAGCGTGCCGTAGAGCATGATATTGCGGCCGGAAATCACCCGGCGCGGCTTGCGGCCACTCGGTCCGGAGAGCGTCTTCTCCGTCAAGGCAGCACCGCCGTTTACATTCTTGAGAGTAACAGGATTAGACACGTTTGCGCCCTCCGCCGAATTCCAGATAAGCCCAGGGGATGACGATGATTGCGACAGTCACCAGCATCATGGTGGAAGCAGCAAACCCCTGGCCGAGGTTCTGCGCCTGGAACATGTAGTCGTAGACGTATTTCGCCGGAACTTCGGAAGAGATACCGGGTCCGCCGCTCGTTTGCGCGACGACGAGGTCGTAGACCTTGACGATGCCGCTGGCGATGATGACCAGCGTCGTGATGAAGACGGGGCGCATCATCGGGATGACGATGAAAAGATAGGTCCGCCACATCGGAATCCCATCCACGCGCGCCGCTTTCCAGATATCTTCGTCAATGCCGCGCAGGCCTGCGAGCATCAGGCACATCACGAGCCCCGTTCCCTGCCAAAGAGCTGCAATCAGCACACCGTAGATGACGATGCTCGGGGTATAGAGCGGATCGAAAGTAAATGTCGTCCAACCGAGCGAGCGCACCACGGACTGGATGCCGAATTCGGGGTTGAGCAGCCACTGCCAGACGAGGCCGGTGACAATGAAGGAGAGAGCGAAGGGATAAAGAAAAATCGTGCGGAAGGTGTTTTCGAACCGGATCTTCTGGTCCATCAGCGCAGCCAGCACGAAGCCGATGACGAGACTGAAGATCATGGAAAAAATGCCGTAAACGGCAAGATTCTCAATGGACACGACCCAGCGCGGCGCCGCCCATAGACGGTGGTATTGGTCCAGCCCGACGAAGCTGAGACGTGGCAGCAGCTTTGAATTGGTGAAGGAATAAACCACTGTCCAGATTGTGCCGCCGAGAAAGATGACGACGGCCGTCAGGATCATTGGAATGGATGCAATCTTCGAATTCAGATTGCGCAGAAATTGATTTGGCCGGCCGGCTTTCGCATGACCCGTCATTGTAGCTCCTTCTAACGCGCGATTGCTTCGACGATCAGGAACTCTGGGCCATGACCCGGTCTCAGTCCCTGTCGCTTCCTCCTCATCCACGGCCGAACGTCACATCTCTGGGAGTCCGCCGCCGAAGGGGCGCCGTAGCCAGCCGGATCACAGGACGTGTCCCGGCCGTGATACCGACCCGCAACGCGAGGCCGGTATCACTACAGCGAGAAGATAGAGATCAATCAGCAGCAGCGATGATCTCGACGAAGCGCTTCTGAGCCGCTTCCGGCGTCATTGAAGGATTGGCGAAGAACTCGGAGAACAGATCTTCTTTCTGCTTTTGGCTGTCGGCAGAAAGAAGCTGGTCCGTGCCCTGGATCACGTTACCCTTCTTCAGAATTTCCAGGCCCTTCTTCATGCAGTCGTTGGCTGCTGTGAGGTCCACGTCGCCGCGCACCGGCAGCGAACCCTTCTTCAGGTTGAAGGCAACCTGGGTCTTCGGATCGAGAAGCGTCTTCGCGAGCGCATCCTGAGCCTTCGACTTGGCCTCATCCTTCAGCAGCGGGAAGTAGAATGCGTCGCCGCCTGTGGAAATGACTTCATTGACACCGAGGCCGGGAAGGCAGGTATAGTCCGTGCCGGCCTTCTGGCCTGCCAAGGCGAACTCACCCTGTGCCCAGTCTCCCATGATCTGGCCGCCGGCCTTGCCGGTGATGACCAAGTTCGTGGCCTGGTTCCAATCCTGAACGTTGGAGCCTTTGGACATCTTGCGGGCGTCATCGGCAGCCTTGAAGACCTTGGCAATCTCCGGTCCGGCAGCGACTTTCGCATCCTTGTCCTTAAACACTTTCTCGAAGTTATCCTTGCCGGCGATGGCGACCATCAAGACGTCAAAGGCACCCGCAGCCTGCCATGGCTGGCCACCGACAGCGAGCGGAACGATGCCTGCCTTTTCCAGCGAGGGAGCGGCGGCAACGAATTCATCCCAATTCTTCGGAACCGGAACGCCGGCCTTCTTAAAAGCAGCATTCGAAAGCCAGAGCCACTGCCAGGAGTGAATATTCACCGGCGCACAATAGATCTTGCCGTTGATCGTGCAGGAATCGAGCAGGCTCGACGGACGGATGATGTCTTTCCAATGCTCTTGCGTCGCGACGTCGGTCAGATCACGCATCAGGCCGGCCTGCACCAGCTCCTCGGCCTGACGACCGTGGTTGAACTGGGTGGCACCCATGGGATCGCCGCCGGTGATGCGGCTGATCATGATCGGACGAGCAGTGCCGCCCGAGCCGGCGATCGCACCATCGACCCAATGATTGCCGGTCGCGTCGAACGCCTTTGCCAATTCCGCCACGGCGGCAGCTTCACCACCGGAAGTCCACCAATGCGTTACCTCAAGATCAGTTGCCTTGGCCGCACCAAGCGGCAATGCAACTGAAGCGGCCAGCACAGCGGCCATCAAACGAATATTCATGAGTTCTCCTCCCTCACTGAAACGTTGCCGGAAAAACCTAGTCGAATCATTTTCAACGCGCAACCGCTCGCTCATAAAATTTTTCAGCAGGCTCAAATATAGCGCCTCAAATTATATACCTTCTTTCGAATAAGCCAAAATGCCCATCATTCATCCCACCATTCGCAAGCGTCAGGAAAATATAAGTTGCTGATTATATTTATCTATTTTTTACATCATCCACCGAACACCAGAAACCTTCTCATGCATCTGCAAATTTTGGAAAAAGGATGCGGATTAAACCGTCGCATATATTAGTTTTCTCGACATGAGAAAAAGTGCTCGACTTTTCCACTGTATCGTTACAGATTTTCGAGACGAGGAAGGAGTGACCACATCACAAATATGCTTGCAGCGCTGTTGCGGGCACTATAAGCGGTCGGTCGCGGGAGGCAGCATTGCAGGATATGGACAGTAAAAAGATTTCCGGCAGCAGCACAGCGCAGTCTACACATGAACGGCCGACGCTCAAGACGATCGCCTTTATGACCGGGCTCGGGATAACCACCGTCTCTCGCGCCTTGAAAGATGCTCCTGACATCGGCGCCGAGACCAAGCAGCGGGTGCGCATGGTCGCGCGGCAACTGGGATATCATCCCAATCGCGCCGGCGTACGTCTCAGGACCGGAAAGACCAATGTTATCGCCCTGGTCCTGAGCATGCACGAAGACATCATGGGCTTTACCAGCCAGATCGTCTTCGGCATTTCCGAGGTTCTGGCCGGTACCCAGTATCATCTGGTCATCACGCCGCATTCGCTTAGCAAGGACTCGCTGGTTCCGGTCCGCTATATCCTGGATACTGGCTCGGCGGACGGCGTCATCATATCGCGCACCGAACCCAACGATCCGCGCGTCGCGCTCATGCATGATCGTGGCATGCCTTTTTCCACGCATGGACGGACGGATATGGGCATAGTGCACCCCTTCCATGATTTCGACAACGAAGCCTTCACGCACGAAGCCGTGCAGGCGCTGGTCGCCAAAGGACGGCGTCGCTTGGCGCTTCTGCAGCCCTCCAACAAGCTGACTTACTATTCGCATACCCGCATCGGCTTCCAGGCGGGTTTGCGTCAATATGGGGCTGAAGAAATCCCGCTCGGGATCACCACGGACAACACCCTTGCCGATATCAAGGACACGGTCGAAGTACTGATGCGCTCTCCACATGCACCCGATGGTTTCATCTGCTCTAGCAGCGGCGGCGCCATTGCCGTCAATGCCGGAATCGAGGCCGCTGGTTTTCGTCTCGGGCGTGACATCGACATGGTCGCCAAGCAATCGACCGATGTCTTGAGCTGGATCAGGCCCGATATCATTGCGGCGTCGGAAGACTTTCGTCATGCCGGCCGGGAGCTCGCCAAGGCGGTCATCGCGCGCATCGACGGCGTGGAGCCCGAGCTTCTGCAAAGCATCAGCCCGCCCGTCTGGTCAAACGGCTGATAAGGAAAAGGCCTGCAGGGTTTCACCGGCAGGCCTTTTGATCATCGTATCCGACTGCTCTATCAGGCTGTAGCACCACTGCCCCATGGGCCGTGGTGAATATCCTTGCCGTCGACACGGTCGAAGCCGTGAGCGCCGAAGAAGTCGCGCTGAGCCTGGATCAGGTTGGCGGTGCCGCGCGCCTGGCGATACGCGTCGAAATAGGTCAACGCAGAAGCAAGCGCTGGAACCGGCAGGCCGGCAGCAGTCGCAGCCGAAACGATGCGGCGCAGCGACGGGATCGATTCCTTGACCATCTCTGCAAAGGCCGGAGTAACGATTAGATTCGCCGCATCCGGCGTCTTCGTGAAGGCGCTGGTGATCTCATCGAGGAACTGTGAGCGGATGATGCAGCCGGCACGCCAGATCTTGGCGATGACGGGCATCGGCAGCGACCAGTTGAACTCCTTCGAAGCCTCGGCCATGACGGCAAAGCCCTGCGCGTAGGCGCCGATCTTGGCAGCAAAAAGCGCCAGTTCCAGATCCTTCAAGAGGTCAGGGCCGAAGGCGATTGGGAACTTGTAGTCCGGCGTGCCGAAGATCTTCTCGGCGGCCTCGCGCTGGCTCTTGATGGCCGAGAGGCTGCGGGCGGCAACGGCGGCTTCGATGGCGGTTGCAGGAATGCCCATGTTCTGGGCTTCGATAACCGACCATTTGCCTGTGCCCTTCTGGCCGGCTTTGTCGAGAATGACATCAGGCATGGCGCTACCGGTTGCGGGATCCTTCGCGGCAAGAACCTTCTCGGTAATCTCGATGAGATAGGAGTTGAGGCGACCCTTGTTCCATTCGCCGAAGATCGAGCTGATATCGGCAGCGCTCTTGCCGAGGCCATCGCGCAGGATGCCGTAGATTTCGGCGATCATCTGCATATCGGCATATTCGATGCCGTTGTGGATCGTCTTGACGAAGTGACCGGCGCCGTCATTGCCGAGCCAGGCAACGCATGGATCGTCGTTGTATTTCGCAGCGATCGAGGTCAGCACCTTTTCGACGCGCTTGTAGGACTCTTCCGTGCCGCCGACCATGATGGAGGGGCCATGGCGCGCACCTTCCTCGCCGCCGGACACCCCCATGCCGATGAAGGTCAGGCCGGTATCCTTGAGGCGGTCGAAGCGGGCGATCGTGTCGCGGAAATTGGCATTGCCGGCGTCGATCATGATATCGCCCTTGTCCAGATAGGGCTGCAGCGCCGCCATCTGCTGGTCGACCGGCTCGCCGGCCTTGATCATGATGATGATCGGCCGTGGCGGACGGATTGCCTCGACGAACTCCTCGATCGTCTTGCAGGGAATGATCTTGTCCTTGAGTGCGCCCGCATTCGCGTAGAATTCATCCGTTACCTGAGGAGTACGGTTGAACACTGCAATCTTGTTGCCTTTTTCAGCGATGTTGAGCGCCAGATTCGATCCCATTACCGCGAGACCGATCAGCCCGATTTCTGCCTTTTCCACGACAATCCTCCAATGAACCGTTCACTGCACTCAGCCCACCCTGAAGACGCAGCAATATCCGATGTGACGCAATGCCGCCGGCGCTTGGCGCGACAGGCGGCAGCCCTGCGTTGGGGCTGTTGTTGCACTCCGGGCGGAAAACGGCAAGCCTCCGAAAGCCGTGAATCGTTCCCTTTGCAGGACTGTGCAACAATGTTGCCGAATTGGCGATTCATTCGCGTGCGAACCCTGGCTTGTTCAGCCGGTCTCAGTCCCTTGACGGTGATATAGAGGAGGAAAACACCATGTCGACCATGAATGCGAAGATCGTACATATCTCCATCGATCGCGACTGGAGGGAGGTCTACAACTACGCCAGCCGTCCGGAAAACATGCCTTTCTGGGCCTCAGGCCTGGCATCCGGGCTGACGCAGGATGGCAATGATTGGATCGCCGAAGGCACGCTCGGCACTGCACGTGTGCGCTTCTCACCCCGCAATGACTTTGGTGTCATCGACCATTGGGTCACGCTGGAATCCGATCTGCAAGTCTATAATGCCTTACGCGTCGTACCGAACGGTGACGGTTGCGAGGTCATGTTCACCGTGCTTCAGCTACCGGGCATGGAGGCAGAGCAATTCGCGGCCGATGCCGCGCATGTCATGCGGGATCTGAAGACGCTGAAGGAGTTGATGGAGCGCTGACCGCCCTTACAGCGAGCGCAACGTCCAGTCGACAAGTTCGCCTGTCACACCGGCAAATGCGGCATCGAGCGCCCGCACGAAATCGGGATTGCTGCCGCCGCTGACCGGCACGACCTTCCGGAACACGTTCTGGGCCTTCACCGTACCGGTGCGATCGTTCAGGATCTTTTCGGAGATTTCGACGATTGCCGTCTTATGGCCGCCGGACGCATTGATCTCGAAGGAGCGGATATCGGTGACGATTTGATAGTCGATTGCAAGCCCCTGCCCGGGCACGCCGACGCCACCGAGCTTGCCGGTATTCTCGAAAGCCTCGACAAGTTTCGATTGCACCATTCTGCTCAGCTTGTCGCTCCATTGCGATTTGCCGAGGTATTGAATTTCCGAGCCCGAGACGCGAATGACGATTTGATTGCTATCCAGAGCCTGCAGCGCGGTCGGCGGCGGAATGAGGATCTGGCGGCTTTTGACCGAAGGTCCATTCGTCTTCGCCGACGCGGAAAGATCGTAGGTATCATTGTTGGAGGAGGTTCCACAGCCTCCCAGCAAGGCCGCGAGCAACGGCAACGCGATCACAGCTTTCCACACCTGATGACGCTCACTCGACACGCAACCGACCATATTTCGCTTATCCCCTGGAGACCAGATATCGCTCTTCATCAATGCCGCGCGCGGCCGTCGTAAGTCTTGACCGTATCCCCACCGAAAATCAGTCGTTGCGGATTGCGGTCGAAATTAGTGATTGTACTATTCAGATTGTCAACCGTGCCCCGCATGTCGTTGATGAGGGTCTGGGCATCGCGCAAGCCGCTGCTGGAAAATTTCTGCAGATTGTCGGCGATCGGCCCGATGCGGGAATTGAGATTGTCCGCCATCTTCTTGAAGGATTCGAGCGTGTCCTTGGCTTCTGCAAACAGCGATTTGGTGCTATCGTCGCCGAGCAAGGAATTGACCTTGGTCAGGATGCCGTCGACCTTGCCGGACGCCGCATTGAGCTTGGTCGAAATCTCGCGGGCATTGGCGATCGTCTGGTCAATATCCTGCTGATGCGAGGCAACCGAGTTGGCGACGTCCCGGATCGATGCGACCGCGGTACGAGCCTGTTTCGTCACATCGGCAATATCGTCAACCGATCCCTTGATCTTGGCCGGATCGATCTGCGCGACGATCGCATCGACCCGATCCAGGGTCTTTTGAGCGTTCTGACCAAACGTCGTATAGGTGTCGGCTGTCTGCTTGAAACTTGCAATCGTCGCCTTCAGATCGGTCGTCGCATCGGCGACATTGGCCGTGATCTTGTCGGCATTGGCGATGACGTCGTTGACCTTCTGGGCATCGACAGCGCGCACCAGCTTTTCGATCGCATCCAACGTCGAGTCGACGCGGACCGAGACCGTCTTGAAGGTATCGGAAAGCTGGCCGACGCTTGCCAGGAACTTGTCGATATTGTCGGAATTGTCAGCGATGGCCTTGGAGAATTTCTGCGCATTGCGCACGGTATCCGTCAGCGGCCCGCGCGAATCCGAGACGAAGCCTTGGATGTCGCCGATCGTGTCGTTGGCGCGGTTCAGGATCTTGTCGGCCGTCGTCAACAGGTTGGTCACGCTCGACTGGTCTGCGAGCAATACCGCTCGCTTGCCCGTGTCGATCGAGCGCTTGAGGATATTTTCGTCGCTGTTGCGGCCGCCGGAAAGCTCGATATAGGCAGCACCCGTCAGGCCCTGGATCTCAAGAATGGCCTTGGTCGACGTGTAGACCGGTGCATCGGCGCGCACCTGCGTGAAGGCGAGAGAATAGTTCGGGTCGTCGGCATCGATCGAAAGGCCCTGCACCGAACCGACCTGAATACCGTTGAAACGGACCGGCGAGCCGACGCTCAACCCATTTGCCGACCCCGGAATGCGCACGACGAGCTCGACCATCGGACCGCCCCGGCCGTATTCCGCCATCCAGTAGACGAAGCCGAAGGCGGCAGCGATGACAACCAGCGTGAAGAACCCGACGATCGTATAATTGGCTTTGGTTTCCATTGTCTCCAGTCACTTCTCGCGGCTGTGGGCGCCTGCGCCTTTGTCGTCGTTGTGCCCTCTGATGTCCTCGCGCGGCACGATCGAGCGTGCGCGCTTGCCCCTGAAGTAGGATTGCACCCAGGGGTCATCACAGGCGAGCATGTCCTCAACCGTGCCTTCCACCAATACCCGCTTCTGTCCGAGGACAGCAATACGGTCACAGACGGAAAACAGGCTGTCGAGGTCGTGTGTCACCATATAAACGGTTAGGCCCAGCGTGTCGCGCAGCTTGGCAATCAATTCGTCGAACTCCGACGCGCCGATCGGATCGAGGCCCGAGGTCGGCTCATCGAGGAAAACGAGGTCGGGATCGAGCGCCAGGGCTCTCGCCAGCGCCGCGCGCTTGATCATGCCGCCCGAAAGCTCGGAAGGATATTTGTCGGCTGCGTCAGCGGCGAGACCCACCATGCGGATCTTCATCAGCGCAAGCTCGTCCATCATCTCTTTCGGCAGGTCCAGATATTCCCGCATCGGTACCTGGATGTTTTCCTTGACCGTCAGCGAGGAAAACAGTGCACCTTGCTGAAAGAGCACGCCGAGCCGCATGTCGAGCCGATTGCGATCCTCTTCGTCGAGCTTGTCGTAATCTTCGCCGAGGATCTCGATCTTGCCCGATCGGCGCGGCAGGAGCCGCAGCACAGTGCGCAGCAGCACGGATTTACCCGCGCCGGAAGCGCCGACGAAACCGAGGATTTCGCCGCGATAGATATTGAGGTTCAACTTATCGAGAACCACTTTCGAGCCGAAAGCCACAGTGACATCCCGAGCCGACAGCACGATGTCCCTGCCCTGCTCATCTTTTTCCAACGGGATTTCCGAGTGAAGCGCGCTCATCGTTATCGTCCCTCAGAAATCGATTGCCGCATAGAACATGGCGAAAAGCCCGTCCATGAGGATAACGACGAAGATCGACTTCACCACCGATGACGTCACGTGCTGACCGAGAGACTCGGCGCTACCGCCCACCTTCAAGCCCTCGACTGCGGCGACGATGCCGATCACCAGCGCCATGAACGGCGCCTTGATCATGCCTGAAATGACCGTTGAAAGGCTGACGGCCTCATGAAGGCGCGAGATGAAGGTCGCAAACGTGATGCCGGAATAGGCCCAGGACACCAATGCAGCGCCAAAAAGCGCGGCAAAGTTGGCAATAACCGTCAGCAGCGGCAAGGCCACCGTCAGCGCCACCAGCCGGGGAAAGATGAGCACGCCGACGGGGTTCAGGCCCATAACCTTCAGCGCGTCGACTTCCTCGCGCATCTTCATGGAGCCGATTTCGGCGGTAATCGCGCTGCCGGAACGACCGGCAATCATGATCGCGGTCAGAAGCACGCCGATTTCGCGCAATTGCAGGATTCCGACCAGATCGACCACGAAGATTTCCGCGCCGAAATAACGCAGCTGGAAAGCACCTTGCTGGGCGATGATTGCGCCGATCAGCGACGACATCAGCAGAATGATCGGAACGGCGCGCACAGCCATATGATCGATCTGATTGATGATCGAGGCTGGCGAAACGCCGCTGCCGCGGCCAAACTTGAGCTGACCGCCGCGCACGGCCGAACCCAGTATATACATGGCGGCAATGAGATTGCCCCAGATATCGTAGACGCTTTCGCCGATAGGCGCGAAGAAACGCTCCGCCCATGATTTCCTCGGCTTCGCCGCTGCCGCCTCATCGTCCGGATGCGCGTCGAAAGTCGTCAGCAATTCGTCGATATGCGGATTGGAACCCTCGATCGTAACGCGAGCCTTGTGTGCTTCCTGGCTTTCTTTCAGTCGGCGGATCAGCAGCGCACCTGCCGTATCCACATCCGAAAGACCGGAAAGATCGATCACGACGTCGCCGCCGGAGCTGCGCCTGGACAACTGCTCGATTTGTCGCAGCACGCCATGCACATTGGCGCTGCGCCAATTGCCTTGCAGCCGATAGCGATGGCCTGCGCCTTCGGGCGCATCATCGATCTTCGGTGCATCGGACCTTTGCTCGGCTGCTTTCAAACTCATGCGTCTTTCAAATCTGGCACAACATACGCCGACTCGGTGAGCCCGCTTGGTCAATGCTTAATACACCGACTATGCGTGGAATTTCCATCTCGCGCCGACGCCAACTTATGTCACGGCTTTTTGATATCCAAATGAATTTGTTGCACCGCATCAGGATACGCCGTGAGCGCCGCCGCCGATTGCCGGCGTCCTGGCCTGCAGCCCGTAGGCGAAAATGACCATAACCAGCCCGAAGGCTGCAATGCCGGCCATGACATAATAACTGGCGAGGTCAAGCCAGGCATAGAGATAGCCGGATGCAAGGGTCATCAACCCTAAGAACATGCCATTGTAAAAATAATACGCCCCCTGGGCCGATGATTCCTGCGTTTCGTGCACTGAGGCCACTATGCGACGCTGAATGCCTGTGTGGACGCAGGCATAGGTGCAGGAATGAAAACACTGCAGGATGAAATAGCCGAAGAAGCCGAAATTGATCGGAAACAGGATCCAGCGCAGAATACACATGGTCGCGCCGAAAAAGATCAATGTCCAGGCGCTGAACCGCCGACTGAGCTTCTTCGACAGGAAGAAAACCATCACCTCAGCCGCGACGCCGATGCTCCATAGAACAGCAATTTGCGCGCCGGAAAAGCCAAGCTTATGCCAGTAGATCGATGCAAACGTATAAAGCATCGCATGGCTCGATTGCTGGATCGACACGCCGATCATAGTGATGAGCAAGTGCGGCGAGCGCAGATTTCCGGTCGGAGATTGCAGATTGATCGGTTGGTTGCGCCGGCGCGTCGGCCCGATGCGCGGGGCGAAAAACCCCATCAGCGTCGTCAGAATGAATCCCGCCACCATTACGGGCAAGACAGTGGTGCCGCCCCACATGCCGATCAGCTGGCCGCCGAGAAGGGTCGACAGGATGAATGTGATCGACCCCCAGACCCGCATGGAGCCATAGTCGAAGCCCCAGCGGCGCACGCCCGACATGGCGATCGACTCAACCACGGGCACGTAAGGCGCGTAGGTGGCGCCCTGAATGCCGTAGACCAGAAGCACCGGCCAGAAGTCGCTCGTCCAGTAGAGCGCGACAGCCGTCAGCAGCGACAGGGCACCCGACCATAGCAACACATCCGCCCGCTCCGTCATATGATCGGCAAGCACCGCGATGATGGGTGTCACGAGCACCCGAACGACCATGGGAATGGCAAGCACCAGGCCGATCTCATGGTCATTGAAATTCAGCCCCGCCAGCCAGACGGGAAAAAACGGGAGCGCAATTCCGTTGACGAACAACGGAGCGCAGTAGGACAAGGCAGTGCGCAAGCGGAAATATGGAGGCGCACCCTCGCCCTGGAAGGACTTGATCGCGGGAATCATGACAGACCTGAAGGGAACTTATTTGTCCCTATCACGCTATCGAGAATACGACTATGGCGAGAAATGGCCAAACCGTACCGTTTCGGAAAAACCGAAGCTGTAGGCGTTCAATAATTATGACAAGCTATTAGCAAGCCTGTGAACAGGCGCAGAATTATGCTGCCTGTGCCCCGAGTGCCCGCGGCATTTCCTCGACAGCCGAGCCAACCGGTTGCGTCTCGAGAATATTCTGCCAGGTAATCAGCTCGAACGTGCCGTCTTCGTGTTCGGCAATCGCCGTGCAGCTTTCCACCCAGTCGCCCGTGTTGATGTAACGGATGCCATCGAGATCCTCGATCACCGCATGGTGGATATGGCCGCAGATGACGCCATCGGCGTCGTTGCGCTTGGCCTCTTCGGCGACGACACGCTGAAATTCGCCGATGAAATTGACGGCGTGCTTTACCTGCAGCTTCGCCCAGGCCGAGAAGGACCAGTATGGCATGTTCAGCCGGCGGCGTACCGCTGCAAGGCCGATGTTGATCAGGATTGCCGTGTCATAGGCCCAATCACCAAGATAGGCGAGCAGGCGGGCATTACGGACGACGACATCGAATTCATCGCCATGCAGCACCAGATATTTCTTGCCGTCGGCCGTTTCATGCATGGCGCGTTGCGCCACCTCGATGCCGCCGAAATGCATGCCGGGGAAGTCACGCAGGAATTCGTCGTGATTGCCGGGGATATAGACGATGCGCGTGCCCTTGCGCGCCTTGCGCAGGAGCTTCTGGACCACGTCGTTGCAGTGTTGGGGCCAATACCAGTTTCGCTTCAATCTCCAGCCATCCACGATGTCACCGACCAGAAAGATGGTATCGGCTTCGTGATGACGGAGAAAGTCGAGCAGGTAGTCCGCCTTGGCGGCCTTCGAGCCGAGGTGCACGTCAGAAATGAATAGCGTTCGGAAATGCCGGGGGTCCATGTTTTCATTCACGAACTATACGTCCGTGCCCTATCCTACGTTGGCTATTCCAAAACCAGACTCGTGTTTCAGGAAGATGACAATCCCTGTGCTTGACGGCTCAGCCGCCAGCGCACCGTTCGATCCAAGGGACGCGCGCCGCTTAATTCTTGCAAAAAAGGCAATTCAGTTTTGTCGCGACAAAAACGCTTTGTGACCTCAATTCCATACTGTGAAGGCGAAGCGATTGATGTATGCAGAAGACTCAAAGCGCAGGCAGGAATGGAGACCGCGAGATGGATACGCACGACACTTCGAAAAAAGCCGAAAACATGGCGAGTGGCGATTTCGATGAACAGGCGCTCTATTTCCATCGCTATCCCCGCCCCGGCAAGCTTGAAATCCAGGCCACCAAGCCGCTCGGCAACCAGCGCGATCTGGCGCTTGCCTATTCGCCCGGCGTCGCCGCGCCCTGTCTTGCCATTCGCGACAATCCGGAAACGGCCGCTTATTACACGTCCCGCGCCAATCTCGTAGCGGTGATTTCCAACGGTTCGGCGGTCCTCGGCCTCGGCAATATCGGCCCGCTCGCTTCCAAGCCAGTCATGGAAGGCAAGGCCGTTCTCTTCAAGAAATTCGCCGGCATCGATGTCTTCGACATCGAAATCGCAGCGCCGACGGTCGATGAGATGGTCAACACCGTCTCGGCGCTCGAACCGACCTTCGGCGGTATCAATCTCGAAGACATCAAAGCGCCGGAATGCTTCGACGTCGAGCGCCGCCTGCGCGAGAAAATGGAAATTCCGGTCTTCCACGACGATCAGCACGGCACCGCCATCATCGTCGCCGCCGCCATCCTCAACGGACTGGAACTGGCCGGCAAGAAGATCGAAGAGGTCAAGATCGTCGCCTCCGGCGCGGGCGCAGCCGCGCTTGCCTGCCTCAACCTGCTCGTCATTCTCGGCGCCAAGCGCGAAAACATCTGGGTTCATGATATCGAAGGCTTGGTCTACAAGGATCGCAACGTCCTGATGGACGAGTGGAAGTCCGTGTACGCCCAGGACAGCGACAAGCGCGTGCTGGCCGAATCCATTCCGGGCGCCGACGTCTTCCTCGGCCTGTCCGCCGCCGGCGTGCTGAAGCCCGAACTGCTGGCCCAGATGGCCGAAAAGCCGCTGATCATGGCGCTCGCCAATCCGACGCCGGAAATCATGCCGGATCTCGCCCGTGCCGCCCGCCCCGATGCGATGATCTGCACCGGCCGCTCGGATTTCCCGAACCAGGTCAACAACGTCCTCTGCTTCCCCTATATCTTCCGCGGCGCGCTCGATTGCGGCGCGAAGACGATCAACGAAGAGATGAAGATGGCCGCCGTGCGCGCCATCGCAGCACTTGCCCGCGAGGAGCCTTCCGATGTCGCGGCGCGGGCCTATACCGGCGAAACTCCGGTCTTCGGGCCCAACTATCTGATCCCTTCGCCCTTCGACCCGCGCCTCATCCTGCGCATTGCGCCGGCCGTGGCAAAGGCAGCCGCAGATAGCGGCGTCGCCCTGCGTCCGATCACCGATTTCGACGCTTATATGGACGAGCTCAACCGCTTCGTCTTCCGCTCGGGCTTCGTCATGAAGCCGATCTTTGCGGCCGCGAAGATTGCCGAGCGCAAGCGCGTCGTCTTTTCCGAAGGCGAGGACGAACGCGTGCTGCGCGCCGCCCAGGTTCTTCTTGAAGAAGGCACGGCCGTCCCGATCCTGATCGGCCGTCCTTCCGTCATCGAGACGCGCCTGAAGCGCTACGGCCTGAAGATCCGTCCGAATACCGATTTTGCCGTCATCAATCCGGAAGACGATCCCCGCTTCCGCGAATATGTCGAGCTCTATTTCTCGCTGGTCGGCCGCGCGGGCGTTATCCCCGAAGCAGCGCGCACCATCGTTCGCACCAACACGACCGTTATCGGCGCGCTTGCCCTGAAGCGCGGCGAAGCCGATGCGCTCATCTGCGGTCTCGAAGGCCGTTATGAGCGTCATTTGCGCATCGTCCGGCAGGTCATCGGCAAGCGGCCGGACGTTCGCGATTTCTCGGCATTGAGCCTGCTCATTTCGCAGCGCGGCGCGACTTTCTACACCGATACCTATGTGACCTTTAATCCGACCGCCGAGGAAATCGCGGAATCCACCTGGCTGGCGGCCGAGGAAATCAAGCGCTTCGGCATCGAGCCGCGCGCTGCCCTCGTCTCGCATTCCAACTTCGGCTCCCGGGAGTCGGAAAGCGCTACCAAGATGCGCGAAGCGCTGGCTCTCGTCCGCAAGGCAGCGCCGGATCTGGAGGTCGATGGCGAAATGCATGGCGACAGCGCCATTTCCGAGAGCCTGCGCCGCCACGTTATGCCGGACAGCGCGCTTTCCGGCGAAGCCAATCTATTGGTCTTCCCCAATCTCGATGCGGCCAATATCACGCTCGGCGTGGTCAAGACGATGACCGATGGTCTGCATGTCGGTCCCATCCTGCTCGGGACGGCGCTTCCGGCCCATATTCTCTCGCCGTCGGTCACTTCCCGTGGCGTTGTCAACATGGCGGCGCTCGCCGTCGTCGAGGCCTCACAAATCGCCTGATCCTGCGCCTCGCAGCCGCCGTCAGAACGGTACCGCGTTTCATGCAATCGCGGTGCCGCCCATCTCCTGGCTATTGGCGGCTGCGAGCTGCAATTTCACGAAAATCCTCTTGAAATCCGTGCTTTTTCATGGATACGTTGTTAAGCTGCAGCGTGTAATCTTTAGCGACTTAAAACCGCTTTCGAGAGCAGAACCGTGAACCGCGGCATAAAACAAGCTTCCCTTGCCCTCTTTTCCCTGCTGGCGGCCACGCCGGCCCTCGCACAGGCCGATCTCTGTGACGAACTGCGCGGCCGCTATGTCGACATCAACGAGGTGATCGGCGCTAGCCAGGAAACGCGCCAACTCTCGCGCGCCATCGTGCAGCAGAACTTGATGATCCGCCGGACGATGAGCGATCTGCGCAACCAGGGCTGCGCCGAAGGCGACGATGGCGTATTTGGCGGCCAGGACAATCAGGGCGTCTGCGATGACATCAGGCAATTGATCGATCAGATGCGGCAGGATCTCTCCGTGCTGATGGATCAGCGCGAGGAAAGCGTCGGCCGCGTCGATGCCGTAGCCATGCAGCGCCGGCAGTTGCTGGATACGATGCAGCGCAACGGCTGCAGCTTGCCGGCTTCGGCAACCCCGGATATCGTGATCGATACCCACACGAAGATGGACGCCTATGCACCGCAGGAGCAGTCCCTGGCCAAGCCTGAAAGCTCCATCACCGTCATCGAGACGCCAAGGCTTCAGAAGAATTCGAGCCTCGAACAAAAGCAGGCGCCCGCGCCGATTCCCAAGGTAACACAGGCGCAGCCTCAGCAGTTTCCGCCGGATCGCCCTTACGATCCCTCAGCCCATAAGGTACGCCAGGTCGGCCCGCAATTCCTCGCGACCGACCAGGGCAGCATCGATCTCAAGCATCCCAAAGAGGCCGGGCCGCAGCCGACGCAATAATGCGCGGCCAGCCGTTTCTCATTTTCGCCTGACCCGCGCTACTTCCAAGGTTTTATGCCGATGCCGACTGGCGCAACAGGGAGATGACGGACTCATCACCCGCCTCCTGCGCAAGATCGCGGTAAGATCGTCCGGAAGCGTCCCTGATCGAGCGATCCGCACCCTTCGCCAGCAGGAAGCGCACCGCCTCGCCGCAGTGATTGACAATGGCAAACCCGAGCGGCGTCATCCAATCGCGATCGGTAGGCTGCCCATGCGAGCGGAAGTCCCCGAAGCGGATATTCACCTGCTCGGGATGCTTATCGAGAATGACAGCCAGCTG
Source organism: Martinezella sp. CNPSo 3957 (assembly GCF_057784395.1). Taxonomy (NCBI): domain Bacteria; kingdom Pseudomonadati; phylum Pseudomonadota; class Alphaproteobacteria; order Hyphomicrobiales; family Rhizobiaceae; genus Martinezella; species Martinezella sp. CNPSo 3957. The sequence continues at coordinate 550,457 of NZ_JBXSOU010000002.1, read as the reverse complement.
GTCGATCTGGCCGAAAGTGGCCGCCGCGAAAATATCGAGCGGATGGGCTTTCAGAAACTCGACCATCTCATCCTTGCCGTTATATTCGGCCCAACCGATTGGCGACGCATGAAAATTAGAATCGCGAATAGTGGTATCGGCTCCGTGCGCGATCAGCAGTTTCGCCATCTCCATATGGCCATGTAATGCCGCCTCGTGCAGCGGTGTGCGGCTCGTCATCGCGTTGACGTCGAAGCCCAACACCAGCATGCGGCGCACGGCCTCCAAGTCGTTTTCCCCGGCAGCGTCGTGGAGCATGGCGGGATGTGCTTTATGCATCGCTGCTACGATATTAAGATTGTTTCCGCCCTGCATCTGCTTGAAAATCATCATGATCTGCTCGGCGTCGATGTCACCCGCCTTAATCTGAATATATGCCCAATCCTCTGGCTTCAGGCGAACCGCGACGGCGCCCTTCTGAATAAGGTATGCCGCCAGCTTGCTATCGCCACTTAGGCGGGCCCACTCATAGGGAGTCCTGCCGTTAATAGGCTTGTGAACATCAGCACCATTTTCCACCAGCAACCGTACCCGCTCGCCCATGCGATGTTCCAGCGCCCAGGCAAGCTGATAGTCGAAAACGGTCTGCGAGTTCTCGACGAACTTGCCATCCTCGCGCACGAGCCAGTTGTTCTTATCCCCAGCGGACAAGCCATATTCGATCAGCAATTTCAGACATGTATTGTCGGGTTCGAACATGCGGTTGTAGAGCGCCTGGCTGTCATTCGCCTCCGCGCCGGCATCGAGCAGCAATCGCGCGAAAGCCTCGCATTCCGGATGCTGAGGCTGGCGATCCTTTCCCGCCTCGCCTTCCCCGAAGACGCCGGTCAAAACGGTGAAGCGATATTGGCCGGCATCGAGGAAGAAGGCGTTGACATCGGCCCCGCGCCTGACCAGCTCACGGGCTGCCGGCAGGCTGGAACGACCCGACACGCGAGCATAGGCCGCGCACATCAGCGGAGTGAGATCATGCGGGCCGCCCCTGCGATCGAGAAGCTGTGGCTGACGATCGAGCCAACGACTTACGCGGTCGGCATCGCCAAGCGCGGCAGCGACATGAATGCTTTCATCGGCAATCTCCGGATGAGCTTCCAGCAGTCGCAGCGCCTCATCGAAGCGCGCGGGATCGGCGGGAATATTGGCAAAGTAAGAAACCGTCGCCAGTGACAGGAAACGGTTGGCGAGCTGGTCCCGCGGAACATGCTTACGATCGTCGCTTTCCAGATATACCTTGAGCCTCGTCCAGCTGGAAAAGCCGAATTCGCGGGCAAGAACGAGCTGAATGTCCTGCAACCCCACGTTAGCGAGATCGGCAAAATAGGGCGCAACGCGGCTGCGCGCCGAAGCATCGCCGGCTTGAAGGGCCTTGAGGAAAGACTTGGCCTGTTTTTTCAGGGAATCGAGAGTGGCGTCGACAGCCAAAGAGCGCGTGGTCACGATAGACCTCCTTCCATTTACGTCCGGTATCCGCGCCCACAGACTGAAAAGAGGTGTGGCAGTCTCACTTTATATGCATCAGGTGGGCCTAGCCCTTCCCGCGGATCGGATGCGCCCTGAGAACGCATCCAGATCTATCGCGCCGGTTGCGATCTGTCCAGAGCTCAGGCCGGCTCATAGCGGACATAGGCGAACTCGTCCCCATCCGGTGACCAGTTCGGCACATTGATCGACCCCTGCCCGCCAAAGAGCTCGAACAGCGTCGTGATATTGCCGCCGTCCATATCCATAAGCCGCATCCGCACATTGAGATCGCGCGGATGATCGAAGACGTCGGGATCGTAGGAGATCAGGACGACCTTGTCGTTTTTTGGCGACGGATGCGCGAACCAATTGCCGTAATTGTCGTCGGTCAGTTGCTGCAAGCCGGTGCCGTCGGGACGGATGCGCCAGATCTGCATGAGGCCGGTGCGGCTCGAATTGAAATAGATCCATTGCCCGTCGGCCGAATAGTCAGGTCCGTCATTGCGGCCCTCGCCATGCGTCAGTCGGGTCTCTTCGCCGCCATCGATCGAGATCGTATAGATATCGAAAACGTCGTTGCGGATGCCGCAATAGGAGAAACGCTTCCCGTCCGGCGACCAGCCGTGCCAATAGGACGGCAGATTGGTGGTCACCTGCCTTGGCGTGCCGCCCTCTGCGGGTAGAACATAGATGCAGGACTTGCCGTGCTGCGTCTTGTCGGAAATCGCGATCAGCGAACCATCCGGAGAAATGCCGTGATCGTTGTTGCACTGGGTCGCAAAGTCGGTATCGACCTGGGCGATGCCGCTGCCATCCAGCGGCAGCCGGTAAAGTAGGCCGTCGCCATTCAGCAGTAGATATCGGCCGTCAGGCGAATAGTTCGGCGCTTCGATCAGCCGCTCCGTTTGCCAGACGATCCGGTTTGCACCGGTGCGGATATTATAGATCTCGACCGAGCTGCGCATTCTTCCTCTCCCTTGCCGCTGGATACCGCGATCAGCGATCGCGGAACCGGTTGGTGATCGGATAGCGACGGTCGCGACCGAAATTCTTCTTGGTGATCTTCACACCCGGTGCCGACTGGCGGCGCTTGTATTCTGCGAGATAAAGCAGGTGTTCGATGCGATGTACGGTCGCGACATCATGGCCCCGGGCCACGATCTCCTCCACCGACATCTCCTTCTCCACCAGGCATTCGAGGATATCGTCAAGCACCGGATAGGGCGGCAGCGAATCCTGGTCCGTCTGGTTAGGCCTCAATTCCGCCGAAGGCGCCTTGTCGATGATGTTATGGGGAATGACCTCACCCGAGGGGCCGAGCGCACCGGGGGGCACATGCAGGTTGCGCCAGCGCGACAGCGCATAGACCTGCATCTTGTAGAGATCCTTGATCGGGTTGAAGCCGCCGTTCATATCACCATAAAGCGTGGCGTAGCCGACAGACATCTCCGACTTGTTGCCCGTCGTCACCACCATCGAGCCGAACTTGTTGGAGATCGCCATCAAAATGGTGCCGCGCGCGCGGCTCTGCAGGTTTTCCTCGGTAATGCCGCTTTCGGTACCTTCGAAGAGATCGGATAAGGCCGAAGTGAAGCCTGTCACCGGATCTTCGATCGGCACGATATCGTAGCGGCAGCCGAGCGCCTTGGCGCAATCGGCCGCATCCTTCAATGAATCCTGCGAGGTATAGCGATAAGGCAGCATGACGGTGCGCACGCGTTCTTCGCCGAGCGCATCGACGGCAATCGCGGCGCAGATCGCCGAGTCGATACCGCCGGAAAGGCCGAGCACGACCGACTTGAAGCCGTTCTTGTTGACATAGTCGCGGAAGCCCAGCAGGCAGGCGCGATAATCCGCCTCCTCGCCTTCCGGGATATGCGCCATCGGCCCTTCGGCGCAGTGCCAGCCATCGCCGTTCTTCTTCCAGGTCGTCACGGCAAGCGCGGTCTCGAACTGACTCATCTGGAAGGCCAGCGTCTTGTCGGCATTGAAGCCGAAGCTCGCGCCATCGAAAACCAACTCGTCCTGGCCGCCGAGTTGAGCGGCATAGATCATCGGTAGGCCGGTTTCGAGAACCTGCTTCAGCACGACCTGATGGCGGATATCCACCTTGCCGCGATAATAGGGCGAACCATTCGGCGACAGCAGGATTTCTGCACCGCTCTCAGCCAGCGTTTCGCAAACGCCGAGTTCACCCCAGATGTCCTCGCAGATCGGAATACCCAGCCTAACGCCGCGGAAATTGACCGGACCGGGCATGGCGCCCTGATCGAACACTCGCTTCTCGTCGAACTCGCCGTAGTTCGGCAGGTCTACCTTGTCACGGACGGCGATCACCTTCCCGCCATCGAGCACGGCAATCGAATTATAGCGCCCAGTTTCGTCCTGTCGGGGAAAGCCGATGATGACGCCAGGACCGCCATCGGCCGTATCCGCGGCCAGAGCCTCGACCGCTTTCCAGCAGGCGCGGATGAAGGCCGGCTTCAGCACGAGATCTTCCGGCGGATAGCCAGAAATGAACAATTCTGTCAGCAATACGAGCTGCGCGCCTTCGCGCGCGGCTTCGGCGCGGGCATCACGCGCCTTGGCGAGATTGCCGGAGACATCGCCGACCGTCGGATTGAGCTGCGCGACGGCGATACGGATGGTGTTGGTAATCTGGCTTTGCTCTGTCATGCCATACATTTAGCGATGCCATCTTCCTTCCGCAACCGCCTTCCTCCCCGCACATGCATCAAAGATCGCGCCCCCCGCATAGGCGGTATTTTTGCCCGGAAAAAGACTAAGCCAGCCTTGCAAAGAAGACTTTGATCGCATTCATCATTGAAGCCGCGCTGGCAGACGCTCCCTTCATCGATGCCATGAATGCCGATGCTTTATTACGCCATAAAGGACCCGATCTTCGGCATTATCATGGACGGCACCAATGCCTGGGTGCGGCAGGCCGGATGCTCCGAACCTCAGCGGCTGGCATGCGCTCTGGCCGCACAGAGGCAAATCGCCTCGTGATGTTTGATACCCTTCCCTCGTTGCATTTTAGCCCGTTGGTCGAATAGTTGCATTCAACGCCACTTGGACCTCGGAGCCCTCCCAATGCATAATCCTCCCAACTTCGTTCATCTCCATTTTGACAAGACAGCCGATCAGCTCGGCGATATCGAAAAGCGCGTTCTTAAAAAGGCGCACGAGCGAAAAGTCATCTCCACCGATATCAATGCAGCTATCTCGGCGGGATCGTCCAGAGGAGAGCGTCTGGCTGATGGCATTGCCCGCGTCGGCGGCTCCTGGTCCTTCATCATCGCCTTCCTGCTGTTTCTGGTCTTCTGGTGCGTCATCAACACGATCCTTCTCACCACGAACGCCTTCGACCCCTACCCCTTCATCTTTTTGAACCTCGTCCTATCCATGCTCGCCGCGATCCAGGCGCCGATCATCATGATGTCCCAGAACCGGCAGGCAGAAAGGGACCGCTTCGAGGCGGCCAAGGATTACGAGGTCAATCTCAAATCCGAGCTGGAAGTGCTATCGCTGCACCAGAAGATTGATATGCAGGTGTTGACCGAGCTCGCGGTGGTGCGGGAGGAGCTCGCCAAGCTCAGCAAGCTCGTTAGCGAAAAAGGCAGTATCTGAGGGTCAATCGTAGGGGCCGGCCGTCAGCAATCCCTGTCGCCCCTGCCGATATTGCGGCAGTCCGTCGCTGACCTCATAGTAGTCGCCCTTGTCTGCACAATAGATGTGATAGGCTATCTTGAGTCCGCTCGGCTGGTCGAACAGACCGGCCATGATCGATATTTCATCGGCGCTGTCGGCCACCCAGAACAGGGCCGAGCCGCAAGTCTTGCAAAAACCGCGGCGCGCGAATGTGCTGGCACGATACCAGGTAATCGCCTCTTCTCCCTCGATGATGAGATTTTCGCGCGCGACGTTGGTTGCGGCGTAATAGAGACCGGTCTGCTTGCGGCACTGCGAACAATGGCAGGCGACGACCTCACGCAGTTTGCCGCGTGTCCTGAAACCTACGCTGCCGCAAAGGCAGGCTCCCGTGTGTTCGTCGCTCATCATCGCTCCCTCTATTTCAAGGCAGCCTTCCCGAGAACCACATTCGGGTCAATTTCAAAGAAATGAAGCATCTTTCAACCGCGCTGATCGGTCCGGCCCAAAAGCAAACGGGCCGGTTTTCGCCGGCCCGTTCGATAGGTCATGGATGCGACTTCACTCAGCCATGTGCGCGCATACGCTTCTCGTCACGGCCGCCCTTCATACGCTCGGCGAGCAAGAAGGCAAGCTCGAGCGCCTGGTCGGCATTGAGGCGCGGGTCGCAATGGGTGTGATAGCGATCCTGAAGGTCCTCGGCACCGACGGCGCGGGCACCGCCCGTGCATTCGGTCACATCCTTGCCGGTCATCTCGATGTGGATGCCGCCCGGATGCGTGCCTTCGGCACGGTGGATCTGGAAGAAGCTCTCGACTTCCGACAGGATGCGCTCGAACGGACGCGTCTTGTAGTTGTTGAGCGTGATCGTGTTGCCATGCATCGGGTCGCAGGACCAGACGACTTTTCGGCCTTCCTTCTCGACGGCTCGGATGAGGCGCGGCAGATTGTCGGCAACCTTGTCGTGCCCGAAACGGCAGATCAGCGTCAGGCGACCGGCTTCGTTCTGCGGGTTCAGAATATCGATCAGATTAAGCAGATCGTCCGCCTGCAGCGAAGGCCCGCACTTCAGACCGATCGGGTTCTTGATGCCGCGGAAATACTCGACATGGGCATGATCGGCCTGGCGCGTGCGGTCGCCGATCCAGAGCATGTGGCCCGAGGTCGCATACCAGTCGCCGGTCGTGGAATCGACGCGGGTGAAGGCTTCTTCATAGCCAAGCAACAGCGCTTCGTGGCTGGTGAAGAAATCGGTTTCACGCAGGCTCGCATTGCTTTCGGCGGTGATGCCGATCGCGCGCATGAAATCCATCGTCTCGCCGATGCGGTCGGCAAGCTTACGGTAGCGTTCGCCCTGCGGGCTATCCTTGACGAAGCCGAGCATCCACTTCTGCACGTTTTCAAGGTTCGCGTAGCCGCCCATGGCAAAGGCGCGCAGCAGATTGAGCGTCGCAGCGGACTGGCGGTAAGCCATCAGCTGACGTTCCGGATTGGGGATGCGTGCGTCTTCGGTGAAATCGATGCCGTTAATGATGTCGCCGCGATAGCTCGGAAGCGAGATGCCGTTCTGCGTTTCGATGTTCGAAGAGCGCGGCTTGGCGAACTGGCCGGCAATACGGCCAACCTTGACGACCGGCAGCTGCGCACCGAAGGTCAGTACGACGGCCATCTGCAGGAAGGCGCGGAAGAAATCGCGGATCGTATCGGCACCATGCTCGGCGAAGCTTTCGGCGCAATCGCCGCCCTGAAGCAGGAAGCCATTGCCTTCGGCAACATTGGCAAGATGCGCCTTCAGACGACGGGCTTCACCGGCAAAAACAAGCGGCGGATAGCTTGCAAGCTGCGCTTCGGTCTCTGCCAGCGCTGCCTTGTCCGGAAAATCCGGCACCTGCTGGATCGGTTTCTGCCGCCAACTACTCGGTGTCCAATTCTGTGCCATCTCACTCACCTGCTTGTGCGCCCGATCTTTCTCGGGCGGCCCATCGTCGTAAATAACGCGCGCTTATAAACCTTTGCCGCCCGCTTGCAAAGGCGGGCAAACTACTGTGCGAATCTTTTATGGTGCAGCCGATATTTGCGTGAAACGGGGCCGTTACACGCGCTCGCCATTGCGGATGCGGTAGCTTGGCGAATACATCGTCACCAATTCTTCCGCCGCCGTCGGATGTACCGCCATGGTGCGGTCGAAATCGTCCTTGGTGCAGCCCGCCTTCAGCGTAATGCCGAGAAGCTGCGCCATCTCGCCAGCATCGTGGCCAAGAATATGGGCGCCGATGACTTTGCGGTCCGCAGTATTGACGATCAGCTTCATGATCATCTTCTCGGCTCGGCCCGAAAGCGTCGCCTTCATCGGCCGGAACTGCGCACGATAGACCTCGAGTTCAGGATAGCGCTTGGCAGCATCCTCCTCGGTCAGGCCGACGGTACCGATCTCCGGCTGCGAGAAGACGGCCGTCGGGATGAGTTCGTGGTCCGGCCGGGTCGGATTGTCCTTATAGACGGTCTCGATGAAGCACATGGCCTCATGGATCGCGACGGGCGTCAGCTGTACCCGGTCGGTGACGTCGCCGAGCGCATAAATGTTCGCAACGGAAGTGCGCGAATATTCGTCAACGATGACAGCACCCTGCTCGTTAATCGCGACGCCGGCAGCCTGAAGCCCGAGATTTTCTGTGTTCGGCGTACGGCCAAGCGCCAGCATGACGGTATCGACCGTCAGCGCCTTGTCGTTCTTCGTCCGAACGCTGAGCCTGCCCTCTGCCTTCTCGACGTGCTCGATGATGTCGTGGCAGAGAATGCGGATGCCCTTCTCCTCCATGGCCTCATGCAGGCCTTTGCGCAGGTCGTGATCGAAGCGTGACAGGATCTCGGCACCACGATAGATCAGCGTCGTTTCGACTCCGAGCCCGTGGAAGATATTGGCGAACTCGACGGCAATATATCCGCCGCCGGCGATCAGGATCGACTTCGGCAGTTCCTTCAGGTGGAAGGCCTCGTTCGAGGAGATGCAAAGCTCGTGACCCGGCAGCGCCGTATGCAGGTTCGGCCGGCCGCCGGTCGCAATTACGATGGTTTCGGCCGTGATGGTCTGGCCGGTCTTCAACAGCTTGATCGTGTGAGCATCCACCAGCTCTGCGCGTGTATCGAAGATCTCCGCCTTGGCATTGTCGAGCCCCTTGCGATAGAGGCCTTCCAGCCGGGCGATTTCCTTATCCTTCGCCTCGATCAGCTTCTTCCAGTCGAAGCTGCTTTCGCCGACCGTCCAGCCGAAACCGGCCGCGTCCTCGAAGTGCTCGCTATACTGCGAGGCATAGACAAACAGTTTCTTAGGCACGCAACCGCGAATGACGCAGGTGCCGCCATAGCGATATTCCTCGGCAATGCCGACCTTCTTGCCGAGCGATGCGGCCACGCGCGCGCTGCGCACGCCGCCGGAGCCGCCGCCAATCACGAAAAGGTCGAAATCAAACGAAGGCATGGATCGCTCCTGTAGACGTCAGATGCGCGCGAAGCGCCAATGGGGGTCGCCCTCATATAGGGAGCCGGGACATAAAAAGAAAAGCCCGGAATCGATCCGGGCTTCGAATTTCAGCTGCCTGCCGTACGCACCTAAAAGACGAAACATCTCTTTCGGAACGAATGCAGCAAAGACGCGTCGCTTACTGCTTCGGCGCCGGCTGAGCGGCCGCGCCGGCATCCGGCGTAACGACCGGCTGCTTGACGACCTTCTGCAGAGCATTGTTGCTCTGCTTTGCGAGATCGCGCGAAATGCCTTGGCTCCATATATCGGCGGCCTTGTAGAGTTCGCGGGTGGCGAGCGGACCATCCTTAAGAAGCTTCTTGCCTGCCGGCGAACCGTAGAAATCGGCGATTGCCTTCAGTTCGTCGGCCGAGAAAGCCTTGGCATAGGTGATGGCAGCTTCACGCTCCAGATCGGCACGACGTGGTGCGAGCGCGAGCGCGGTGGCATCAACGGTCGAATTGATCGCATCGCCGAAATTCGGGTTTGCCTGGATCATCGTGCTCTTCAGCTGCTCGGCGAGATTAGGCAGAATATTGTCGAACTGGTTGGTAATGCCGAGAGCATTGATCGCGGCGCGGGCAGCCTTGATCTGATCCTCGGAAACTTCCTGAGCGTTGACCGAACCGAAGGCAATGCCGGAAAGAAGAATGGTTGCAGCGGCAAGACGGCCAAGACCCGCAAATTTGATCATGAGATGAGTGCTCCTATGTATTGTTGGCCTGCAACGTGCGCGCACCGGCAGGGCCGGCAATGATCGCTAATGTCGCCATATGGATAAAGAGCCCGTGTTCGACAACGCCGGGAATCGAATAGAGCTCGTTCGACAGCGCCTCTGCATCAGGAATGCGGCCGAAAGATGCATCGACGATGTAATGCCCCCCGTCGGTGACAAAGAGGCTGTTACCGGAGCGGCGCATGTCGAGGGTGCCCGAGAGCCCAAGACGCGAGGCCGCCTTCTCGATGAGGATGCGGGTAGAAACGAGCCCGAACGGATTGACCTCAATAGGCAATGGATATGCGCCGAGCGTCTCGACGACCTTGCTTTGATCCGCAATGACGATCATGCGGGCTGACGACGCCGCAACGATCTTCTCGCGCAACAGCGCACCGCCGCCGCCCTTGATCAGCGTCAGCGCGCCATCCAGCTCATCGGCACCATCGATGGTGAGGTCAAGTTCGGGAAGCTCGTCCAGGGATTTCAACGGGACGCCGAGCTCATTGCAAAGCTTGGCCGTCCTTTCGGACGTCGGAACGCCTTGGATCGAGAGGCCGGCAGCAACCTTTTCGGCGAGCAGGCGAACGAATTCCTCCGCCGTGGTGCCGGTGCCGATCCCGAGCCGCATGCCGCTCTCGACATGAGCGAGCGCGGCTCTCGCAGCCTCAATCTTCATCTGGCGGGCGTCCATGCGCCACCTGCTCCCATTGTTACGTTGGTCTGCTGTTTACACGGCTCTCCAGCCAAACGAAAGCCAAAATAACGGCGTGATATAGAAATCCCCGGCCCCTTCCCGCCAAGGCATTCCGGCACTTCAGTTGCAATTGCCTACGCGATCTTTTAACTCCAAAAGACGCACTCTTTTCTCTGCAAAGGCCGATTCCTAGTGAAATCCCCCCTTGTCGTATTCGATCTCGACGGCACGCTGCTGGACACGCATGCGGACCTGATCGTCAGCCTGAACCATACGATCGCGGCGCTCAAGCTTCCCCCGGTCAGCTACGACGACGTGACACATCTCGTCGGCAACGGCGCGCAGGTCATGATCGAGCGAGCCTGCAAGCTGCACGGCTATATGCTGACATCGGAAGAATTGCCCACCCTTCTGCAGCGCTTCATCACTCATTATTCCGAAACCATGCCAGGCGTGACGCAGCCTTACCCGGGGCTGCTTGCAGCTCTCGATACGCTGAAGAGCCAAGGCTATAAGCTCGCCGTCTGCACCAACAAGATGGAATCGCTGGCGCGTACCTTGCTCGACCGGCTGAAGCTGACCCATTACTTCGAGGCCATTACCGGCGGCGACACCTTCACCGTCCGCAAGCCGAATGCCGAGCACCTGATCGGCACGGTCGAACGCGCCGGCGGCGACATCGCCCGTACGATCATGATCGGCGACAGCATCAACGACATCCTCGTCGCCCGCAATGCCGGCGTCCCCTCGATCGCCGTCCCTTTCGGCTACTCCGATGTCGGCATCGAAACGCTCGGACCGAACCGCATCATCTACCACTACGACGAACTGACGCCCGAGCTGGTCGAGGGATTGCTGGCGGCCTGAGGCGCATCAGCCCTTAAACGAATAAGGGCGACCGATGGGCCGCCCTTATTCGTTTTCTCCGCTGAACAGACTTTAGATCTGGGCGGTGCGTGCCTTTGAGGTCGCATCCAGCGCCTTCAGCGTGGCGGCATCGCGATCGTAGACGTCGTTGAAATACTGGATGACGCCGTCCTTGTTCGGCCAAGCGGTGAAATAGGCGATGTAGATCGGGAACTTCTGCGGCACGGCCACAGCCTTGTTCTGGCCAGTGGCGATCTGCTTGGCGACGTCATCGACCGTCGTGTTCAGCACGGCGGCGGCCATAGCGCGCGGATCGGCAAGACGGACGCAGCCGTGGCTGAGTGCGCGCATATCCTTCTTGAAGAAGCTCTTCTGCGGCGTATCGTGCATGTAGATCGCGTGCGAGTTCGGGAAGAGGATCTTCAATTCACCGAGTGCGTTGTCGCTGCTCGGCGGCTGGCGAACCGAGATGCTCTTCGTCGAGCCGTACCAGTCGACGCTGGAGGATGCGACAGCACGACCGCCGACTTCGACCTGATAGCCCATCCGGTCGAGATAGTTCGGATCGGAACGCAGCTTCGGCAGCATTTCGTTGATGATGATCGACTGCGGAACGCCCCAGAACGGATTGAATTCGACCGTCTGCACCTGATTTTCGAAGAAAAAGGTCTGGTGCTGCTTGCTGCCGACGACGACGCGCATCGACAGCTGCTCCTGGTTGTTATTGTAGTAATAGACCATGAAAGCCGGCTGGTTGATGAAGACATAGCGCGGGCCAAGCTCAGGCGGCAGCCAGCGCAACTGCTCCATGGCGATGACCAGCTTCTGGATCTTCACGTCATTGTTCTCGCCGACCATTGCGCGAACGGAGGATGAGCCGATCACGCCATCGGCCGTCAGCCCCTTCTCGCGCTGGAAGTCTTCAACCAGCGACACGAGTTCGGGCGTATAGTCCGGCGTGCCCAGATAGGCATCGAAAAGATCGGCATGGGCCGCCTTCAGCGCATCCGATCCGCGGTGCTGGATCGCCTTGACGATGTTGGCCATTTCCGGGGAGCTGCCGCCCGGCTTCAGAATTCCGCTCAGCGAAATGGAGATATGGCTGCCGTCCGACCCGGATTCCGCACGAAGTTTCGCGAGTTCCGCCTTCAAGGCCAGGAATTGCTGATTGGATGGGTTTCGGCTGTTCAGATAAGCTGGAACATCCGGGCTGGCGCGCAATACATCGAGCATTGCCGTCAGATTGACGTCCTTGCGCTTGAAGTCGTGATAGCCGGAAATCTTGTTCGGGTCGAGGCGACCCCGAACCGTATCCTGAACAAACATCAATATCTTGCTGGACAGCGCGAGCTCGAATTGCATGAGCGCGCGATCGCGCATGACCGGATCGGCGTTTTCCGCATCCGCACTGGGCAAAGTTACCGCATAATCGGCGGGATCGAGGCCGACGGAACCCGCATCGGCAAGTGCCGCCATGGCAGCCTTCGCCTTGTCGCTGACGGCATGATCGGCAACCCAGAGAAGCGGCTTGCTCTGATCGGCATAATAGGCTTCGATCGCCTTGGCGATGTCGTTGGTCGCCATGACGCGCGCATCTGCCAGATAACGGCGCTGCGAAATCTCGGAGTCGATCGCAACTGGCGAGGGAGAAGCGTCTGCAACGGCACCGGTCACGACCGGGTCGGCGAAATGCGCCGTCGACACCAAACGCATCTGATCGGCTTTATAGGTATAATATTTTGGCGCATCGACGGTCGGCAGCGGCTGTTTTACTCGCGGAGGCTGATCAGGATCCAGCGTCTGCACCGGATTGACAGGAACGGGAGCCGAAACCTGCGTGCTCTGCTGACGGCCTTGGCCGCCACGGATGAAATCCATGAGGGTCATGGCACTTGCAGAGGTTGCGCCTATCGAGGAAAGGCAACAGGAGAGAGCCAGGACGGATGCGGTGGCTTTGGAAGCAAGTTTCATTCTGTAATCAGTCCCTGTATCGTGCGATGACTTCGAGCTTGGCGGTGCTGTTTTCAACTCGGCCGCGATGTCTTCGACATCGTATACTCACACTATGAAAACGGCGAGGCCCGCCTTTCGTTCAATGCCTCAACTTCATGTGACGAAGCGGTGGCGTCTTTCGCGGCTCAGTCCACACAAAAATATGAAATTATTGGTTAATGCTTTATTGAATTTTTGGAGACTTTTTAAGCGCCCGAAAATGCGTGTCCGTTAATATATGCGCAGCGTGTTAAAAAGAGCACGCCGCACCAAGCAAAACATGACTATAATAGTCATCAAATGGCGCTTTGATATTTTCATGAGGCCCTTTCGGACCTATATGAGCTGCTATCCGTCTCAATGGAAAGCAGGACCAGGAAGATGACCTCCACCCGCACCGAAACCGACACATTTGGCCCGATCGAAGTTGCTAGCGACCGCTATTGGGGCGCGCAGGCGCAACGCTCGCTGGGCAATTTCAAGATCGGCTGGGAGAAGCAGCCGCTATCGGTCGTGCGCGCCCTCGGCATCGTCAAGCAGGCGGCCGCACGTGCCAACATGGAGCTCGGCCAGTTGGATCCGACCCTCGGCAAAGCGATCGTTGCTGCGGCGCAGGAAGTCATCGACGGAAAACTCAATGAGCATTTTCCGCTTGTGGTCTGGCAGACCGGCTCGGGCACGCAATCGAACATGAACGCGAATGAAGTGATCTCCAATCGCGCGATCGAAATGCTCGGCGGCGTCATGGGCTCGAAAAAGCCGGTGCATCCGAACGATCACGTCAACATGAGCCAGTCGTCGAACGACACCTATCCGACGGCCATGCACATCGCCTGCGCCGAGCAGATCGTCCATCACCTGCTGCCGGCGCTCAGGCATCTGCATGCCGCTTTGGAAAAGAAGGTTGCCGACTTCGCCCATATCATCAAGATCGGCCGCACTCATACGCAGGATGCAACGCCGCTGACGCTCGGCCAGGAATTCTCCGGCTATGCCGCGCAGGTCGCCTCCTCGATCAAGCGCATCGAGCTGACATTGCCGGGCCTTTGCGAACTCGCCCAGGGCGGCACTGCGGTTGGAACCGGGCTCAATGCACCGATCGGCTTTGCCGAGAAGGTCGCCGACGAGATCGCCAAGATCACTGGCCTGCCCTTCGTTACCGCCCCGAACAAGTTCGAAGCGCTGGCTGCCCATGACTCGATGGTCTTCAGCCACGGAGCCATCAATGCCGCCGCCGCCGCGCTGTTCAAGATCGCCAACGACATCCGCCTGCTTGGCTCTGGTCCGCGCTCGGGCCTCGGAGAACTCTCACTGCCGGAGAACGAGCCGGGCTCGTCGATCATGCCGGGCAAGGTCAATCCGACACAGTGCGAAGCGCTGACGCAGGTCTGTATTCACATCTTCGGTAACAACGCTGCACTCACCTTTGCCGGCAGCCAGGGCCATTTCGAGCTCAATGTCTACAATCCGATGATGGCTTATAATTTCCTGCAGTCTGTGCAGTTGCTCGGCGATGCCGCCGTCTCCTTCACCGACAATTGCGTCGTCGGCATCGAGGCGCGCGAGGACAACATCAAGGCTGGCTTGGAGCGCTCCCTGATGCTGGTGACCGCGCTCGCCCCGAAGATCGGCTACGACAACGCCGCCAAGATCGCCAAGACGGCCCATAAGAACGGCACGACCCTAAAAGAAGAGGCGCTGGCAAGCGGATTGGTGTCTTCGGAAGAATATGACGCCATCGTCCGCCCGGAAACGATGATCGGCCCGAAGTGAACGGTGATCATCAGGCACGTTCGCGTCTGGTGCAACGATCTGCCTGGCCCCTCACCCCAGCCCTCGCCCCGCAGGCGGGGCGAGGGAGTGATCATGCAAGATCAGCAGCCTCAGTAGGTGCCGCAAACACAGGATAGGTCCCCTCTCCCCGCATGAGCGGGGAGAGGGCTAGGGTGAGGGGCCGGGCACAAGATCTCAACGTCAAAAGACCCACCCGATCTGCGCATCTCCATTTTGAGATTTCAACTTATCAGCCAGACAATTGCTTTTGCCTCAAGCCGGATTTAGATCGTTTCCAAACATCTTCCCCGCCATCCGGCTTGAAAGGTTTCCACATGGCTGACGATCTATTTCCCCTCGGCGACGACACGACCCCTTACCGCAAGATTTCGGGCGACTATGTTTCCGTCGATACCTTCAAGGGCCAGGAAATCCTGACCGTCGATCCAGAGGGCATCCGTCTCCTTGCCGAAACGGCTTTTGCCGACATCAACCATCTGCTACGCCCCGGCCACCTGAAGCAGCTGGCATCGATCCTGGAAGACCCTGAAGCGACCGATAACGACCGCTTCGTCGCCTACGATCTGCTGAAGAATGCCAATATCGCCGCCGGCGGCGTGCTGCCCATGTGCCAGGATACCGGCACCGCCATCATCATGGGCAAGAAGGGCCGCCGCGTCTGGACCGAAGGCGGCGACAGCGGCGCGCTCGCCAAGGGCGTACTCGACGCCTACGAGAAGAAGAACCTGCGCTATTCGCAACTCGCACCGATCAAGATGTTCGAGGAGAAGAACACCAAGAACAACTTGCCCGCACAGATCGATATCTACGAGGAAGGAACCGACGCCTACGAGTTCCTCTTCGTCGCGAAGGGCGGCGGCTCGGCCAACAAGACGTTCCTCTATCAGGGCACGCCGTCTCTCCTGACCCACGACCGCATGCTGGACTTCCTGAAGGAAAAGATCCTGACGCTCGGCACGGCGGCCTGTCCGCCCTACCATCTCGCGATCGTCATCGGCGGCACCTCGGCCGAGATGAACCTGAAGACGGTCAAGCTCGCCTCGACGCGGTATCTCGACTGTCTTCCCACGGAAGGTTCCGAAAGCGGACATGCCTTCCGGGATATCGAAATGGAGAAGGAAATCCATAAGCTCACGCAGAGCCTCGGCGTCGGCGCGCAGTTCGGCGGCAAATATTTCTGCCATGATGTCCGCGTCATCCGCCTGCCCCGTCATGGCGCATCGTTGCCGATCGGCCTCGGCGTCTCCTGTTCCGCCGACCGCCAGGCGAAAGGCAAGATCACGCGCGACGGCATCTTCATCGAACAGCTGGAGACCAACCCGTCCAAGTACATGCCGGAGATCGACGAAGCCAAGCTCTCGGAATCCATGGTCCGCATCGATCTCAACCGGCCGATGGCGGATATCCTGGCAGAGCTATCGGCGCACCCAGTCAAGACGCGCCTCTCTTTGACCGGCACCATCATCGTCGCGCGCGACCTTGCCCATGCCAAGATCCGCGAACGCCTGGAAAAGGGCGAAGGCATGCCGGAATACCTGAAGAACCATCCGGTCTATTATGCCGGCCCGGCAAAGACGCCAGCCGGCTATGCCTCCGGTTCGTTCGGCCCGACGACCGCAGGCCGGATGGACAGTTACGTCGACCAGTTCCAATCCTTCGGCGGCTCCATGGTCATGCTCGCCAAGGGCAACCGCTCGCGTGCCGTACGGGAAGCCTGCAAGACATATGGCGGCTTCTACCTCGGTTCGATCGGCGGGCCGGCTGCCCGCCTTGCCCAGGATTGCATCAAGAAGGTGGAGGTACTCGAATATCCGGAACTTGGCATGGAAGCGGTCTGGAAAATCGAGGTCGAAGATTTTCCCGCCTTTATCGTCATTGACGATAAGGGCAATGATTTCTTTCAGGAACTTAACCTTGGATAGAATAGCTGTTTTGAATTGAGCATATCAAAAGGGGCGCATCGGCGCCCCTTTCTGTAAAACCCTCTTCAATTGTATTATTTTTGAATAAAACCATAGTGTCAGAGGATTTTTCATAATCACATTCTTAATATTTTCTCAAAGAATCTTTGCGTAGATAAAGAAGAGATTTAAAAAATACATGTTACGGAGCTCATCGATGAGTACGGCGATTACGCCGAAGGCGCAAATTCCCGACGTGGCAGGGCAAATTACCTACGCCATGCGATCCATGGGGGTCGCACCTATTCCGCGCAATTACGAACTTTTCTACGAAGCTTATATCGGCTCCAATCCCACTCTTACGCGTGAACTGGCAGCTCTGGGCAAAAACGCCACCCAGGAGGAGCTGGACGCGATCGGCGCCAAGTATTTTCCGCATCATGCAGGCCGCGTCTTCGATGAAGCGCATACCCGCCTCGCCTCCGAACTCGATGCCATCCTGCGCGCCCTGCGTCAGGAACAGACAACACTCGAAAGCTATAACCGCCTGCTCGGCGAAACCAGTGAAAGCATAAGCTCCAGAAGCCACAACAGCGCCGAACTGCTGCGCAGCGCCATTGACATGCTCGCCACAGCAACCGGCGATACGATGGCTCACGGTGAAAAGACCGTCGAGCATGTCGTGGAGCGCAGCCAGGAAATGGATCTGGTCCGCAAGGAGCTGGACGAATACAAGCGCATCGCCAACACCGATTCGCTAACCCGGCTTTCCAACCGCCGCGCCTTCGAGGACCGGCTGATCTCCATCTTCGACAACCAGCTTACCCGGCCGACGACCGCTCTGGTTCTTGCCGATATCGATCACTTCAAGCGGGTCAACGATACGTTCGGGCACCCGGTCGGCGACAAGATTCTCGCCACCGTCGCCTCCATCATCCGCGCCAATGTACGTCGCGACGTTTTCGTCGCCCGCGTCGGAGGCGAGGAATTCGCTCTCATTCTGGAAGCCACCAGCATCGAGGAAGTTACGACGGTTTGCGAACGGATCCGTCGCACCCTGGAGGCGACGCCGTTCAAGAATTCGCGCACCAGGGTCGACTATGGTCCGATCACCCTCTCCCTCGGCATCTGCATGGCTTCGGAAGCGGCCGATTCCGGGGAACTGTATAACAAGGCCGATCTGGCGCTTTATTGCGCCAAGAATGCCGGCCGCAATTGCAGCAGCGTCTATCAGGATGGCATGCAGAAGGATTTCACCAAAAGTTGGCTCATCTACAAGAATTAGAAGCGAAGCCAACCAACCGCCGGCGCTGCTTTCCCAGGCATGCCGGCGGCTTGCTTACCAGAGTGTCTTGGCTGCCCGTACGGGCGCCTCGCGATCATAAGTCTCCTGATCGAAATCGGCCTTCGCCGCCTTCAGCATCATACCCGGCGATGGCAGGCTTGCCGGATCGACGAACCGTTCCGCATTCCACAGCTCGGCCCGCATAATCGCCCGCGCACACTGGAAATAGACTTCCTCGATCGTAATCACGACAACGCAGCGCGGATGCTTGCCATCCATCTCGAAACTGTCGAGCAAGGCCGGGTCGATCGAGACGACTGCCCGACCATTGAGCCGCATCGTCGTATTCGATCCCGGGATGAGAAACATCAGCGCTATGCGCGGATCGCGAACGATATTCGCAAGAGAGTCGACGCGGTTGTTGCCGCGCCAATCCGGCAGATGCAGGGTCTTCTCGTCCTCTACGCGAACGACTCCACCCAAGTCACCGCGCGGTGAGCAATCAAGCCCCTCAGGCCCGACCGTTGCCAGTGCCATGAAGGGCGATGCTTCGATCATTTGGCGATAGAGCGGTGTCAGGACGCTCGTGACCTTGGTGATCGACGCCTCGCCGGCGTCGCCATAGAGCTGCTTCAGTTCCTCGACGGATGTGACGATGTGCATGCGACCTCACGCTTCTCTCTGGCATTTAACTCGGATCCGGCGCGGCACAGCCACTATTATGACGAGCGACGCAGCGGAGTTCGGTAGAACGATAGCACCGTCCCGTCATGATTTTCGAGCGGATTTTCCTTCTGGGTATCTTCGGTAAGGAAGCCCTGGATGGCGTCGAACACGGGTGCGGCGCTGACGATTCGCCGGTGCCCGAAACCATTGGCCCAGAAGAGACGGACATGCGGCCCCTCGGCCGCATAGCCGCGCGCATGATCGGCGCTCACCTCCTTGTCATCCTCGGCATGGATGACGAGAACAGGCCGGCTCGGATCCAGCCGTCCATGTTTCTGGTCATAGGAAACAAGCGTCCTGCCCGTTATCAGGCGAACCTCGTCTTCCAGGGCCGCCTGGGTCGCAGGTCCGAGCCGCATCAGTCGACCGAAATCCTTGAATAGCGAGCCCATGGCGCTCGGCGCACCGATCAACACAAGCTTGCCTGGACGAAGCGGCTCGATATCAGGCAGAAAGCCCGCGGATGCCAGTGCCAGGGATGCCCCACCAAAGGAGTGTCCGATCGCTGCGTCGAAGGCTCCGAAGCGCGCCGACGCCGCCGCGATAGCGGAAACGGCCAAACGCACATTCAGGAACCGACCGGCCGAGCGACCATGGCCGGGCAGATCGAGCGAGATCACTTCTGCCCCACTATCGGCAAGGAATGCAGCCAGCTCAGACATATATTCACTGCTGGAGCCCCAGCCATGGACTACGAGATAGCGCCTGCGCGGCCCCTTAGCGCCGCCATTGAAACGGTAAGCCATGGCGCGGCCGCCGGGAAACGGCAGCATCACCTGCTCCGCTGCAAGGAGACGCTGCCTGCCCTCCATATACGCCGCCTTGGCCTTCGAGCCCCGCGGCCGACGCGATGGCGTCAGACAGAAAAGCCGGAAAGCTGCCTTGCCGGCGAGCCTCGGAGATAGCCTTTCGAGACCGGCGAGACCCGACCGGGTGACCTTGAGCGCAAAGGATGGCATAGTGGGAATCCAATAATGTTCAACTATGAACAATAAAGTACAACGATGAACAAAAATCAATCCCTTCCCTGGGACCATCCGCGTTTTCGAAGCTGGATCGCCGTGGCGCGCGCCTGCCAGCTGATGCAACAATCGCTCGGACGGGCATTGGCGCATCTCGACATCAAGCCGCCGCACCTCGACATTCTCGTCAACCTGTTTCGCTTTGAAGGCATTTCCCAGCAGGAGCTTGCCCGCAAGCTATTGGTCGGCCGCTCCAACATGAGCATGCTATTGCCGCAGATGGAAAAGCGGGGGCTGATCGAACGCCGTGGCGATCGTCTCGACAAGCGGGTGCTCCGCCTCCACCTGACCGAGGAAGGCCGGCGCGTGACGGAAGAGGCCATGACCATCCAGACCACGCTCATCGACCGGATGCTCTCGGATGCGCCAATCGAAGAGTGCGACGCGATCACCGTGCATATGGAGCGCGTCGTCAGCCTCCTGATGCAGGAAGAGCATGAACCACTGGAGCCCGTCGGCGATCAGTGATCGCCGGCTGAGCGTGCCGCAGGAACAACCCGGTTCAACGAGGCGAATTCCCAGATCGCAACGACGACGAGCACGGCCGTCGCCAGAATGCCGAGCTGATAGACCACGACCATCGGCAAGGTAAGAAGCAATAGCGCCAGCCCGACGAGTCCCGCCATATGCGATAGCGGCGGCCGGCCGGTGGTTACCCCTTTGAACCAGAGATTTCCAAGGAGGAAGACCGCCGGTCCGCCTAGAATGGCGGCCGCGGCGTGCATATCCGCTGCATCATGCGGATGAGCAAAGAGAAATTCATCTCCGACGACGCTCAGGATAATACCGGCCAAGATCGGAATATGCGCGTAGGTGAACGCCTGCCTAGCGAGGCTGCCGGGCGTGTCGTCATGCTCGATGCGATGGGCCGCCCTTTCATGGCCAAACTGAAAGTAAATCCACCACAGAGCAACCGTGCCGACGAAGGCGGTGATGAACACCGCGACGATCAAGGGCGTCACCGGCTGTTCGGCAAAGGTCTTGCCGGCCTGCAGGACCGCTTCGCCGAGGCAGATGATGATGAAGAGTGCGCAACGTTCGGCCAGATGCGCGCCTGATACATTCCAGTCCGCCGTCGTCGACTTGCCGAGCCCGGGTACCCGGAAGCCAAGCGCTGGAGCTGCATATTCGATGATGAGCGCGATCAGCCAGACTATGATGCGCATTTCGCCTTCCATCAGGGCGCCTGATATCCAGAAAATGCCGGACAGGATCAGCCAGCTGGTGATGCGCAGGAAATTGCGATGGTTGGCAGCGCTGGCATTCTTGAGGGCGTAGACGGTGAACAGCGAACGGCCCACCTGCATGAAGACGTAGGCGCCGGCAAAGAAAATCGCCTTCTCGCCGAAGGCCTCGGGGATAGCAGCGGAAAGGATAAGTCCCGCAAACATCAGCGTAAACAGCATGATGCGCACAGGCATGCGGTCCGGATCGAGCCAGTTCGTCACCCAGGCGGTGAAAACCCAAACCCACCATACCGCGAAGATCAGCATGATGGCCTCGAGCGCCCCTAATGGGGTGAAATGCTCGGCCAGCGCATGCGCAAGCTGCGAGATCGAGAAAACGAAGACCAGGTCGAAAAACAGCTCGACGAAGGAAACCTTGCTCTCGTTCTTGCTGCCCTTGGCGCGAAGCCAGTTTTCCCTACCACCAAGGATCATGCCTACGTCCCCTGTCCGTCACTGGAATTTGCTAACGCGGCTTTCCAACCGGGTCGCGGCTGAGACCCTTTTCCTTCAGCTCAGCCTCATAGGCCGCGAAAAGCTCCTGGCCCTTTTCTCCAAGCTCGCGCAGATAGGACCATGTGAAAATGCCGGTATCGTGCATGTCGTCGAAGCCGATGCGAACGGCATAATTGCCGGTCGGCGTCATCGACATGATGCCGACGTTGCGCTTACCCGGTACGGTAACCTTCTGTCCCGGTCCATGTCCCTGGACCTCCGCGGAGGGAGACAGCACCCGCAGCATCTCCGCCGGCAAGTCGAAGCTCGCGCCGTTGTCGAACGTCACCAACAGGTGACGGCGATCCTTAGAGACCCGCAATTCGGTCGGCCAAACGTCACTCATCGATTTTCCCATGTCCTTCAGCGTCTTTCCGAGAATTATGCCGCGACAGGTCTACACGCAAGTATAATTGAAAGTCATTTTCCTTGACGCAACAATCGCCTATGCACACATTAGTGACCTGACGGAGGTTCGAGTGAATAGCATAATTGGCACGATAGGCGGCGCATCGCCGCTGGCAGCGGGTACTGGCCCGATGATCGACCCCTTTGGGCGTGCGGTCACCTATCTCCGCGTTTCCGTCACCGACCGCTGTGATTTCCGCTGTACCTACTGCATGGCCGAGCACATGACCTTCCTGCCGAAGAAGGATCTGCTGACGCTCGAAGAGCTCGACCGGCTCTGTTCCGCCTTCATCGCCAAGGGCGTGCGCAAGATCAGGCTCACCGGCGGCGAACCTCTGGTGCGCAAGAACATCATGTTTCTGGTCCGCAAGCTCGGTGAGAGCGTGAAAAATGGCGCGCTTGACGAATTGACCCTGACGACGAACGGCTCGCAGCTCGCCCGCCATGCCGAAGAGCTTTACGATAGCGGCGTCCGGCGCATCAACGTGTCGCTCGATACACTGGATCCCGATAAATTCCGCACGATCACCCGCTGGGGAGATTTCTCCAAGGTGATGGAAGGCATCGACGCAGCGCAGAAAGCCGGTCTGAAGATCAAGCTCAACGCTGTCGCGCTCAAAGGCTTCAACGATACCGAAATTCCCGACCTGTTGCGGTTCGCGCATGGTCGCGGCATGGACCTGACCGTCATCGAGACCATGCCCATGGGCGAGATCGACGAAGACCGCACCGACCAGTATCTCCCGCTCTCCCAGTTGCGCACCGATCTCGAGCGTGAGTTCACGCTGGTGGACATTCCCTACCAGACGGGCGGCCCTGCCCGTTACGTCCAAGTCGCCGAAACCGGCGGTCGCCTCGGCTTCATCACGCCCATGACCCATAATTTCTGCGAGAGCTGCAATCGCGTAAGGCTCACCTGCACGGGCACGCTCTATATGTGCCTCGGCCAGAACGACGCGGCCGACCTGCGCACGGCGTTGCGCGCAAGCGAGGATGACGCCCTGCTCCATGCAGCGATAGACGAAGCCATCACCCGCAAGCCGAAGGGTCATGATTTCATCATCGACCGCACGCACAACCGTCCGGCAGTCGGTCGCCACATGAGCGTCACCGGCGGCTAAATCCCACCGAGAACATCAAATATGCAGCTTGAGCTTATTCGCAATGCGACGCTGAAGGTCACCTATGGCGGCCATATTCTGCTGATCGACCCTTACTTTGCACCGCGCCACAGTCTCCCGTCCTTCACCGGCCGCTCTCCCAATCCGATGACGGAACTGCCGCGTTCGATCGACGACATTCTCCAGGGCGTCGAGCTGGTGATCGTATCGCATCTCCATACCGATCATTTCGATGCCGTGGCGAAGGAGCGCGTGCCGAAAACACTGCCGATCCTTTGCCAACCCGGTGACGAAGGACGTATCCGCGACGCGGGATTCACAAACGTCACGCCGCTCACGCAATCGGTCGTTTGGCAAGGCGTAACAATCACGCCGCGGCAAGGCAGCCACGGCGTTGGGCCGGTGGTGGAAAAAATGGGGCCGGTTATCGGCCTCACGCTGGAAGCTGTCAGCGAACCCACTGTCTATTGGGCTGGCGATACCGTGTTTTACCCTCCGGTCGCCGAAACGATCCGTGAATTCTCCCCCGATATCATCGTCACCCATTCCTGCGGCGCCCGTTGGGATGGCGACCTGATCGTCATGGACGACAAACAGACGCTCGAAGTCAGCCGCCTCGCCCCGCAAGCAACCATCGTCGCGACTCATATGGAAGCGCTCGATCACGCGACCATCACGCGCCAGGATCTTCGCCAAACCGCAGAGGCAGGCGGTCTCGATCCCTCGCGGCTGCTCATTCCCGCCGATGGCGAGACGCTCCATCTCGGTCGGTAATTCGCTCGCAATTCAGTAATTGGAAAACAGACTTCAATGGAAAAGCGCCGGACCGTTGGCTCGGCGCTTTTCGATTCATGATAGTCTTTCCATCGATGCAGCCTTACGCGGCGCGGTAACGTGCATCCGCATTGCCATAGCTCGCATGCTCCGCCTCGCCATCGCCGGTGCGGAAGCGATCGATCTTTTCCGAAAGCATGTCGACGCGCTGGCGCAGGCCATGGATCTCGGCATTGTTCTCCTCGACCATTGCCGCGTTCCGCTGCGTGATCAGCTCGACTTCGGAAACCGCGCGGGTGACTTCCTCGATACCGGTCGATTGCTCGGTGGTCGCCGACGAAATGTCGGCAACGAGCCTCTGGACGCCGGTGACATGGTTGATGATCTCGGTCAGGGCTGCGCCGGTCTGCTCGACCAGATGAACGCCGTTCCGCACCTGGGTGGAGCTTGCGGAAATCAAGCCCTTGATCTCCTTCGCCGCGTTGGCGCAGCGCTGCGCAAGTTCACGCACCTCCTGAGCGACAACAGCAAAGCCGCGGCCGGCCTCACCGGCACGGGCTGCCTCGACACCGGCATTCAGCGCCAAGAGGTTGGTCTGGAAGGCGATCTCGTCGATGACCCCGATGATCGTGGCGATCTTCTCCGACGAACGGTTGATCTCGCTCATGGCGCCCACAGCCTTGGCGACGACTTCACCCGATTGGGTCGCATAGGCCTGCGTCTCGTTGACGGAGGTCGCCGTTTGCCGTGCACGATCGGCGGTCGAGCGCACAACGTCGCTGAGACGATGCAGTGCCCGCGAGCTTTCCTCGAGGGCGGCAGCCTGCTGCTCGGTGCGCCGAGCGAGGTCGTCGGCCGACATGGCAAGATTGCCGGTGCCGCCCTTGATCTCCTCGGCCGTGTAGCGCACGTCAGTCAGGGTCTCACGCAGCGCCTCGACCGCGTGATTGTAGGTGAAGGCCATTTCCACGAAGTCAGCCGAAAGGTCCTCGCGCATTCCCTCTTCCAGATTGCCGTCGGCAAGCTTGGCGAGAACGTCGGCCAGCGCATTGAGCGCCTGCTTCTGCTCGCCTTCGATGCGGGCGCGCTCGGCGGCGCGGCGGGCAGCCTCTTCCGCAGAGAGCGCACGGGCGCTTTCGGCTTCCCGCTCCAGCCGGACATTTTCAAGCGCGGCATCGCGGAAGACGCTGACGGAGCGTACCATGTCGCCGATCTCATCGCCGCGATTGCGGCCGTCGATCGCGACTTCCAGGTCGCCGCTCGCAAGGCGCGTCATCACGTCGGCGACGCGCTTCAGCGGTCCGCGCAGGGTTTCCACGAGCATGAGGCCGCCGATGATGGCAAGCAGCGTACCAACGATCATGGCGATGACCGAGACGTTAGCCGAACGCTCGCTATCTTCCTTGCCAAGTTCCTGTGCCTGAGCAACGAAGCCACGCAGCGAGGTCATCGCATCGGCGAGCAAGGTGTTGGACTGAACACGCGTCGTCTTCCAGTCGGCTGCCGTCTGCAGCAGATCGGCCGATCCATTGGTCAAGCCCTCGATCAGCGGCTTCATATGAGCCGCAAAATCACGCATGGTGGCGTTGGTCGGGCCGAGCTCCGAAATCCTTGCAGCTATGCTCTGCAGATCCTTGAGATCCGCAAGTACCGGTTCGCGTGAGGCTGCATCGCGAACGTTTTCCATGCGCGAGGCGTGCAATATCAGACGATCGACGAGACTAAGCGCCTGATCGACATGATCCAGAAGCTCCTTTTGGCCATCGATGATCTTATCGAGACTGACGAAACGATCGGCGGCGGTATCGCTGTTCTTGGCCGACTGCAGGGTCATTTCGCCCTCGATCTTCACGAAACTCTGCAGGATCGGCCCCATCGCCTCGACCTTCTGGTCGGGCGTGCCGGAGCCTTTCAATACCGCATCGAGCTTGTCGGCCGCATCGGAGGCATTGGCGACGAGGCTGGCGCCGCGCTTGGAAACGAGTGCCTTGGAAACCGTCACCTGCTTCAGGATAGCGTCCGCATAGGTGCGCGCGTCTGAAATCTCCTCGGTGGAATCGGCAGCCATCTGCACCTGGATGCGCAGATTGCTCATCTTCTCCGACAGGCCCTTATAGGCCGCAGCATCGTAGAGCAGTTCCTTGGCGAAGGTTTCCTTGTCGCTGAAATCCTTGCGGATGATGTCGATCTGCTTGCCGGCGGCCTTGGCGGTCGCCTCGATGTTTTGTACCGCCTTCCGGATGGCTTCGACATCGCTATCCTGCTTCTGCCTGATGGACCAGAGCGTCGCTTCCTGGGTGCGCATCTTGGCGGCAAGCTCGGTGACCGGAATGATCTTGGCGCGCTGATCGTCACTGAGCAGCCCACTTAAGCGACGGACGCCCTGTTCCTGCGCGTCGATCTTGGCGGCCAATGTCTGGCGCGTGTCATCGGAAGGTGAACCCGTGAATTCCTGCAGGGCGGCCTGAAGGTTCTCGAAATCGCTGATATTCTCGATCGTGGCGCGCGTCACGGTCATATGACCGTTCAGAATATTGGCCGTGTGATAGCCCACCAGGCCGACGCCGGCGATCAGAACCACCAGAGGCACCACGAAAATAAGGACTTTGGTGACAATCCTGCGGCCTTGCAAAAGACGATCAATGAAAAACATACGGCGCCTCAACTGGATTATTAAAAATCTCCAGCGAAGGCGGGATCGTCATTCCTGCTGCGCTGCGGTAAGGGCTTCTGCCTCATGCAAAACCGCTGAGAGCCTCGGGAAATAAGATTGAATAAGCATTAATCGCCTGCCTAAAAGCCTCTGCAACGGCAAAAAAACTGCAACCGCTGTATCATTCCACGACCACAGCGCGAAAAATTACGTCAATGAATGACAAACATCCCGCAATGCACAATCGAATTTGACTGCCGCTCAAACGAATTCAACTTCGGCCGAAACACAGCCGATTCCAATTTGCTGAAAACGGCGCTAATTCAGATGGGTAATCGGGAGACTCATCTTTCTCATGCGACTGACCAAGAATACGCAGGGCGCGCTCTTCATGGCGGCCTCCATGGCCGGCTTCTCCTGCAGCGATGCGTTGTCCAAGACTGTTATCGCAACGATGAACGCAGGCGAGATCATCTTCATCCGCGGCTTGTTCACGAGTTTTTTTGTGTATCTGCTTGCCCGTCGAATGGGCGCCCTGCGCAATTGGCGCGTCATCCTGCAGCCGATGATTGCGCTGCGCATCGCCTGCGAAGCTCTGGCGGCAGCAACCTACATCACTGCTCTTGGAATGATGCCTATCGCCAATGCCTCCGCTATCCAGCAGGCTGTTCCGCTTGCCGTGACACTTGGCGCGATGATTTTCTTGAACGAGCCTGTGGGATGGAGGCGATGGACGGCCATTGCCGTCGGCTTCGTCGGCGTGCTGATCATCATCAGGCCCAGCCGTGACGGGTTCACGACGGCGGCCCTCCTTGCTATCGCCTGCATGTTTGCGACCGCCGCCCGCGATCTGGCGACACGCTGTATAGACAAGGACGTGCCGTCACTGATGGTCACGCTCTGCACCGCAATTTCCATATCCATATTCGGAGCATTGTGCATCATCCCCTTCGGTGGCTGGCAGCCGGCGAGCGCGACGTCGCTCCTGCAGATCCTGCTGGCCTCCGTTCTGGTGCTGATCGGCTACCAGGGCGTCATATTGGCCATGCGCACGGGCGAAATCTCTTTCGTCGCGCCGTTCCGTTATCTCAGTCTCATCTGGTCGGCTCTGCTCGGATTGATCGCCTTCGGCGAATTGCCGGACGGATGGTCTGTCTTCGGTGCAGCCGTTGTCATTGCCTCCGGTATCTATACTTTCTATCGCGAAAGCAGACGGCGGGCGGCCGAGCCTGTCGCGCAGGAATCAGAACCCCGCGTTCCCGCCTGAGGTCGCAATCATGTCCGACTTCATCGCCAATCCCGAAGATATTCCCGTCGTTTTGCTCGCGGGCGGCCGTTCCAGCCGCATGGGCGCAAACAAGGCCTTTGCGCTGCTCGCCGGCGAAAGCTTGATCGCTCGTATCATGTCGAAGATCGGGCAACGGCAGCTCAAACCAATCGCACTGAATGCAGATGCCGATTGGCCTGACGCCATGGGAATGCGGCTCATTCCGGATAGAACTCCCGGTAAATTGGGGCCGCTTGCAGGTGTGCTTGCCGCGCTGCAGGATGCGCAATTGCGTCACCCTGAGGTCTCGCACATCGCCACCATCCCCATCGACACCCCGTTCTTTCCTTCCGATCTTGTCGCGCGCCTTGCACATGTCATTCATGGCCTCGATGAGATTGCCATTGCCGCATCAATCGGCCGGGATCATCCTGTTTTCGGTCTCTGGCCCGTCTCAGTCACCGCCGACCTGGAGCTATGGATCTCCTCCGACGACAAACGGCGCGTCAGGGATTTTCTCGCTCGACATAAGGTGCGGCGGGTGGAATTCCCCGCGGTCGAAACGGCAATCGGGCCTCTCGATCCCTTCTTCAACATCAATACGCCAGCCGATCTCGCCGAAGCGGAGACATGGCTAGCAGCTTTGGAAGACATGTCATGACGAAATCTCGGCCCAAAATCTTCGGCATTGCCGGCTGGAAGAATTCCGGCAAGACGGGGCTTGCCGTGAGGCTGGTCACGGAGTTCACCCAGCGCGGCTATCGCATCTCGACCATCAAGCATGCGCATCATGATTTCGATATAGACAAGGTCGGCGCCGACAGCTTTCGCCATCGCGAGGCGGGCGCGCATGAGGTCACCATCGTCTCCGGCACGCGCTATGCCATCATGCACGAATTGCGCGGCGCCCCCGAACCGAGCTTCGAAGAAATACTGGCGCGTCTCGCCCCTTGCGACCTTGTCTTGATCGAGGGTTACAAGCGCGAACCCATCCCGAAAATCGAGGCGCGCCGGCTGGAAGCGGCTAAGCGCGAACCGCTCGCCCCACAGGACCCTCACATCATCGCTATCGCCGCCGACCATCCGGTGGAAGATGCCGCTCCGCTCGCTGTTTTCGACCTCAACGACACTCTCGCCATCGCCGACTTCATCGCTGCGAAAGTCGGCCTTGGCAAACCGACGAAATAGAAAGGCCGCCGGTTTCCCGGCGGCCCCCGCTATCAAGCTGTAAGCCGTTTCTTACTGGTTCGATGCGACCGGGCGCACCAGCGGCGTGATGCGGCGGATCGTGACGCGGCGGTTTTCTTGCGACGGACCGAGCGTATTCACCTTGAGATACTGCTCGCCATAGCCCTGGGTGACCAGGTTTTCGGCAGGAATGCCGTAGACATCCGTCAGCACGTTGGCGACCGATTCCGCGCGTTGGTCCGACAGGATCAGATTGCTCTGGGCCGAACCCACCGCATCCGTATGGCCCTCGATCAGGAAGGTTTCCGTCGGATCACGCTTGATGATCTTCAACATGCCATCGGCGACACCGCGAAGGCTGCTCGCTTGCGACATCGGAATCTCGGCGCTGCCCGTCGCGAAGGTGATCGTGTCGAGGTCGATACGGCGGATCTTGTCGCGGATACGAGCCGAATAGCGGACTTCGTTGACCGAATAGATACGTTCGACCGGCTCGACCGGCGGCTCACGCAGGAAGTCGTAATAGTCGGCATTGCGATTCGATGCCGTGTCGATGATGTACTGGCTCAGCGGAATGAGCAGTCGCATCGGCGGCAGATCTTCACCCGGATCGCGGTAGTAGTCGTCATTGTCAGGACGATTTTCCAGTTCCGGCGAGTAGAACAGCACATATTCGCGACCGCTGGAGTCAATGCGCGAGCGCTGGATGATGTCGCCGTAGCGGTTGCGGATCGTGATGACGCGATCACCATCGGGCTGATCGATCGTCTCGCGGTAGCGGTCACGCGGCAGCTGTTCGTAGACCGGGCGCTCGCCGCCTCGAATGAAGCGCTCGCTATCATCGTGACGAACGACATAGGTGTTGTCGACATTCACGATGGTCCGGTTGTCCTGATTGATGATGGTCTGCACCGTCGTTCCCTGTGGCGGGGCGAAGTCCGGCCGGCGATCGATGCGACGACCCTGCTCGCTGGTTACAGCTTCCA
This sequence comes from Martinezella sp. CNPSo 3957, assembly GCF_057784395.1. Classification (NCBI taxonomy): domain Bacteria; kingdom Pseudomonadati; phylum Pseudomonadota; class Alphaproteobacteria; order Hyphomicrobiales; family Rhizobiaceae; genus Martinezella; species Martinezella sp. CNPSo 3957. Next base: position 520,669 of record NZ_JBXSOU010000002.1, on the reverse strand, counting down.
TCTTGACCGGAGGTTGCTGCTGAGCGCCTGCTGCCGCGCGCTGGGCCTCAGCATCGGAGGTCGGCGGCTTGGTGTAAGCCGGTGGCGGCTGCTGGGCCGGGGCGGTCTGGGCCTGCCCGCTCTGCGGAGCCTGACCCGCCTGTCCGCGACCACCCTGGGCGCCTGGGGCAGCGGGATTCTGCCCGTTGTTCAGATGCTCGCCACGACGAACCGCATCCTTCTGGCTGTCCAGAACCGCGCTTCCGTTTTCGACGGGCAGGATGACGGGACCATTGGCAGAGGCGGGATTCTCCGCGATCTTCTTACGGCGCTCCAGTTCCTGCGGCGAGACCTGCTCGGCCGGAGGCAGCTTAATTTCGCCAGCCTGCTGGCCACTGCCGTTGGCGGCGGGAGCCGTTGCACCAGCTTGAGCCGGCGTCGCAGCGCCATTGGCCGGTTGCTGCTTGCCAGGCTGCGGCGTTGCCGGATTGCCAGCTTGTGCTGGCTGTCCTTGCGGCGTGCCCTGCTGGGCCGGCTGCTGCGGATTGGCAGCGGGCTGCTCGCCCTGCTGCTGGTTCTGCGGCTGTTTGCCGTGGGTCTTGTCCCCGCCCTGCTTCTGCCCCTGCGCAGCGCCAGGGGTTGCAGGCGTTCCGGGCTGTGCCTGCGTCTGAGGCTGCGTTCCCGGCTGTGCCTTTTGTCCCTGGACAGGTTCACCGGCCGGTGCCGGCTGCTGCTCGGCAGGCTGCTTCGCCGGAGCCTCGGTCTGACCTTGCGGCTTGGGGTGGGCGTTCTGTTCGGGCTGCGCCTGCTTTCCAGGCTGGGCCTCCTGATTCGGCTGTTCGCCCGCGGCGGGAGCCTGCTTCTCGGCCGGCGTCGGCTGCTGTGCCTTCGAACCAGGCTTGGCCTTTGGCGGCTGTGCTTCCGGCTGCGCTTCCGTAGCAGGCTGCTGCTCTGCCTTCGGCTGCGGCGCTTCGGCCGGCTGCTGCTTTTGCGGCTTCGGTTGCTCTTGCTCCACAGGCTGCTTGGCTTCGGGCTGCTTGACCTTCGGCTTCGGCTGCGGTGCTTCCGGCTCTGCCTGGGGAGCGACAGCCTTAGGCTGCGGTTTGGCTTCGGGCTGTGCCTGAGGCTGCTCTTCGGCCGGTTGCTGGCGCTGCTTCTTCGGCTCGGGGGGAGCCTCTGCGGCCGGCTGTTGCTTCTGCGGCTTCGGCTGCTCCTGCTCCGCGGGCTGCTGATGCTCGGCCTTCGGCGGTTGCGCTTGCGGCTGTTGCTGCTTCGGCGGCTTCGGCTCGCCCTCGGGCTCAGCCTGCTTCATCTGGTGCTGCTGCTCGCCACCACCCTGATGCTTCTGGCCCTCCCCGCCCTCGGCAGGCTTCTTGTGCTTGAGCTGCTCTTCATCGGGCTGAGCTGCCGGCGCCTCCTGCTGCGCCACCTCGAAACTTGTATCTGCGGCGGTCGCGGCTGCGCCGGCGATGCCGTTGTTCAGCGGTACGATTGGCTGTTCACGAAGGGCCGCGGCTGCTGCCGGCTCGAAGGCGAGCGATAGCGAAAGCAGCGGAAACGCGGCGCTGGCAAATAGTCTGGATCGCTTTCCCATAGGGGTCTCCTCTTATGATCTTTGTCCGCCGAATTGCGAATCTGAGCGGCAAGGCGATTGCCTCAGGAACCCGGCCAATTTTCGGTTCTCATGAGGCTGAATCGCGGCAAGCCGCTATATGTTCCCGCTCTATTAGGTTGCCGTAATTAACCCTGCCTGAACGCAATGGATGGCTTACATTCAGATTTGCCTGTGTAGCGCGTGCATTACGGCGGCATTGCGCAAAGGCAGATTGCCTTTGTAATTCCAGTTGCATTTTCCCAAAAAAAAGTACGAATATCGCCGCGAGGCGGGCCACCGGCCCGCTCCACTCGAGCCGTCTGCCAAAAACAATAATGGGCTGCCGGCCACCAACAGAGAGGGTCAATATGCGCATCTCCACTCGTCTTATTGCCGCCGCATCCTTCGCCGCAATGTCGCTCGTCGCCGGTGCGGCGCTTGCCGACGGCGACACGATCGTCTTCGGCACGGACGCGACCTACCCGCCTTTCGAATCGCTTGACGCCGGCGGCAAGTTCACCGGCTTCGACATCGATATAACCAATGCGCTTTGCGATCACATGAAGGTCAAGTGCACCTTCGTAAACCAGGATTTCGACGGCATCATTCCCGCCCTGCAGGCCAAGAAGTTCGACGCGATCATCTCGTCCATGTCGATCACACCCGAGCGCGAGAAGATCGTCGACTTCACTAACAAGATTTACAACACGCCGCCGGCAATCGCCATTCCGAAGGACTCCACTCTCAAGGAAGCGACCGATGAAGCCCTGAAGGGCAAGACAATCGGCGCACAGTCCTCCACGACGCATGCCAACTATGCGTCCGCCCACCTGAAGGATGCCGAGCTCAAGCTCTATCCGTCGGCTGACGAATACAAGCTCGACCTCAGCAACGGCCGTATCGATGCCGCCATCGACGACGTCGTCGTGCTGTCCGAATGGGTGAAGTCCGATGCAGGCAACTGCTGCAAAATGCTCGGTACGCTGAAAAGCGACCCGGTCATCAACGGCGTCGGTGCAGGCATCGCCATCCGCAAGGGCGATGCGGCCCTCAAGGATAAGCTGAACGCCGCGATCGCTGCGATCCGCGCTGACGGCACCTACAAGAAGATCCAGGACAAGTATTTCGATTTCGACGTCTACGGCGATTGATCGCCCGTCGATTCCCTGGGAAAAGACGACGGCGGAAGCTTGCCCTTCCGCCGTTTTTGTTTGACAACGAGATGAATATAAGCAGAAACGCGGCAAAAGCCGCTAGGGGAAATATGGCATGAGCGGATTGTTTTCCGCCCTTGGTTCCTTGTGGACCTGGTTGAGTACGATTTTTGACCCATTGTGTGGTCCGGCCGGACTGTTCACTCTGTTCGGCCAAAATACGATGCTCGCCTGTGGTGACACGGGATGGGGCGACGAGCTTGCCGGCGGCTTGAAGATCACCATCGCCGTCTCGGTCCTAACGCTGCCGCTTGGCATCGTCATCGGCTTCTTCGTGGCGCTCGCGCAGCAATCGGAAGAGAAATCGCTGAGGCTCGCCGCTGGTGTCTTCACGACGATTTTCCGTGGCCTGCCGGAGCTGCTGACGCTCTTCATCATCTACTATGGCATGCAGATCCTCTTGCAGTCCGTGCTCGCCAAATTCGGTTATGACGGACCCGTTGAGATCAACGCCTTCGCGGCCGGCATGGTGGCGCTGGCAATCGTCTTTTCCGCCTATTGTTCGGAAGTCCTCCTCTCTGCCTTCAAAGCCATTCCCAAAGGTCAATATGAGGCAGGCGATGCACTTGGATTTCATCGGGCGCGAACCATGCGGCTTATCATCGTGCCGCAACTCGTGCGTATTTCCCTGCCAAATCTCGGGAACCTCTGGATGAACCTGCTGAAGGATACGTCTTACGTGTCCATCATCGGCCTTGCCGATATCATCAGGCAGACGGGGATTGCCGTCCGCGCCACCAAGGCGCCCTTCACCTTCTATTCCATCGCCTGCCTGTTTTATCTGACACTGGCCGTCATCTCTTCCGTCGGCCTCTTCTATCTCGATCGATGGGCTAAACGCGCGGAGGTCCATCGATGAGCCATGCCGAAGTTCTGATCGCCGCGCAGCCGGCACCGCCGAAGACGGTCACGAAGCTGTCCAAGGCGCGCATCGCCGGTTATTTTTTTCTGACCCTCTGGGCCATTCTCGGCATTTCGCTGTTGGCGATGATTGTGCTCGGCTGGGATCTCGATAAGGTCATGACATATGGACCCAGGCTTCGCAACGGTCTCTGGATCACCGTCAAACTGGTCGCCACATCCTTCATCCTCGGCGCGATCCTCTCGATACCGCTGGCTTTCGCCCGCATGTCGAGCAACAAATTTCTGAGCACGCTGACCTATTGCTATGTCTATCTGTTTCGCGGTACGCCGCTGCTGGCGCAGATTTTCATGGTCTATTACGGCTTTCCGAGCTTTCGCTGGTTCTTCGAGGATGTCGGCCTGTGGTGGTTCTTCAAGGACCCCTTCTATTGCGGCGTCTTCGCCATGACACTGAACACGGCGGCCTATCAGACGGAGATTGTCCGGGGCGCCATTCAAAGCGTGCCGAAAGGCCAGCGGGAAGCCGCCAGCGCACTTGGCATCCACACCTGGATCGCCTTCCGCAAGATTATCATTCCTCAGGCGCTCATCGTGGCGCTGCGCCCCTATGGCAACGAGATCATTCTGCTGATCAAGAGTTCCGCCACGGTGTCCATCATCACCGTCTACGACCTCATGGGCGAGACGCGATACGCGTTTTCGCGTACCTACGACTATCAGATCTATCTCTGGGCAGCGATCTTCTATCTCGTTATCGTCGAGTTGATGCGGAATGGCTGGGCGTGGATGGAAGGCCGACTGACACGGCACCTCAAGCGCTGATCCCGCCAAGGCTGCGCCTGGGCGCAGCCTTGGCAGCACTCCCATGCAATCGCTGCTAATACATTGATTTCTGTGAATAAATTTCCATCATGACATTTTTGTAAAGCTTGAGTTTACCATCTGTTGTTTCCATATTTGAGTAACCGTGAGTCACGAACAAGAATGGGAACGGAAAGAGAAAGCTCATGCATAACGACATGCAAAAGCAGTTGCAGGGTTATGGGTTGACGACGGCGCAGATCTTCTACCGCCTGCCCGATCATCCGCAATTCCTGCAGACCTATATCTGGCAGGATTATGATCTCGCCCCGAACTTCCCGGAAATGCGCGGCTTCCTGAAATTCTGGCAGGAAACGCTGGATGGGCCGTTGCATTCCGTGCGTTATGTCCATCGCAAGCTGATTTCAGCGACGGAATGGCGAGCGCTAAAGGGAGAATTCATTCTCCACTAGAACCGCCGGGGCTTCGATCTGTCCAGCTCCCCGTCACACGTCGGAGACACGTGTATCAGACATGCGCTTCGCCATGGACGAAATCGCCGTCATCCGGCCCACGATGGAGCGTGCCATAGAGGGCGACGGCATAGAAGACCCCGACGAGGAGGATGACGAGCAAGCCGGGTATAGGCCCGAGAGCCGCGTTGTCGGCAATATAGCTCCATGAATGCGGCTGCTCCTGCGCTACGCCGCTGGTCTGAAGCCTTGGCGTCGAGATCTTCAGGATCCATGCCAGCAGCAGGATCGCATACATCCAGCAATAATTGCGCCGCAACCGCCGCTGTGCTGCTTCGAAATAGCTGAGCAGCAGCCGGGGCGAACGCAGGCTGGCGGCGACCGACAGGGCCCAATCAGGATTGAGGTCCGTTTGCGGCGCCAGAATCTGCGCGAAGTAGTGCCGCTCCAGTTGCCGCACCCGCGAGCGATAGACATCGAAGAAGCGATATCGTCGCGCCTCGATCAGCAACAGCAGTGTGATCAGCATCATTCCGAACAACAATACCCCATGATGCGACGTCGGTGTCGAAAGCGATACGGACAGCAGGGCTGCAACCACCGTGATCGCCCAATTCGATGTCCGGTCGATGCGATCGCGCCAGCTCGTCATCCTCCCCAGTTCGCCCCGATAATAGTGCGTCAAGGTGTTTGTGACTTCAGCGGATGTGGACGGCAAAGAGGGACGGCCGCGCTCTGCGGGGCTGCTTGTCGGATTCGGTGTGGTGCGTTCATTATCCATGATTTTTCCTCCCTTATTCTTTTGTTCGGATAGCGTCCCCCAAGTCGCCTTCCCTGAAGCCCATATTCTGCGCCTGCGCGCCAAGCATTGCAAAAGGCGATCAAGCGCCTTAATGCCTGCGTGACGAATGGAAGGGCTGTCACTCATGGCAAAGAAGAAGATCGACGAAGACGCGCTTGCGGAAGCCTATAACCAGGCACTGGCACTGGAGAAGGCGGGCGATATCGACGCTGCGGTTCAGGCCTATGAAAAGGTACTGGCTCTCGATCCGGAAGACCATGGTGGCGCAGCCGTGCGTATCGCCTCGATGGGGCGCGGCGAGACACCGGCCAAGGCGCCGGACGCCTATGTCGAAACCCTGTTCGACCAGCATGCCGAGATTTTCGAGGATGTGCTGGTGGAGCAGCTCGGCTACCACGTCCCGGTTCTCGTGCGCCAGCGCCTGCAGGCTCTTGGCCTCGGTCCCTTCAAGCGGATGCTCGACCTTGGCTGCGGCACTGGCCTCACCGGCGGCACGCTGCGCGATATCGCCGAGGATATTACTGGCATCGACATTTCCGAAAACATGGTCGAAGTCGCCCATGAAAAGGATATCTACGAAACGCTCTTCGTTGCCGAGGTCGAGGATTTTCTAGACGACAATGACGAGGGCGCCTTCGATCTGATCACCGCGACCGATGTCCTGCCCTATCTCGGCGCGCTGGAACCCCTGTTCTTCGGCGCAGCCGAAAACATGACGCCGGGCGGCCTCTTCATCTTCTCTTCGGAGACCCTGCCTGAGGCGACCATGGCCGGACGTCCCTATATGGTCGGCCCGCATCAGCGCTTCGCCCATTCGGAAGCCTATGTGCGCGAGCGGCTGACTGCGACGGGCTTCGAACTCGTCGAAATCACCGACATCAACGTCCGTATGGAAGATGGCCAGCCGACCCCGGGTCATCTGGTCATCGCCCGTCGTCTCGCCGATTGAGGGAAAATACATCACATTGCAAATAGTTATCCATTTGGATAACTATTTTCTTGCGCGGCGACCGGCGAGCTGATACTTAGCCACTCAGATAAGTATCAGCTCGAACCTTGATCTCGGAAAGGTCGCCGCATGTCCCTTATTCTCTATCAGCATCCCCTCGCCTCCTTTTGCCACAAGGTCTTGATGGCGCTCTATGAAAACGGGGCGACATTCGAAAGCCGCATCATCGATCTCGGCAATGCGGAATCGCGCGCCTCGCTGGCGCGCCTCTGGCCGCTCGCAAAATTTCCGGTGCTTCGCGACGAAGCCCTCGACAGCACGGTTCCCGAGACTAGTATCATTATCGAATATCTCGACCGGCATTATCCCGGCGCAAGGGCGCTGCTGCCGACAGATCCATCGGACGCCCTATGTGTGCGGCTCTGGGATCGCTTCTTCGATCTCTATGTGCAGGAGCCGATGCAAGCGATCGTCGCGGACGTGCGCCGCGCAGAAGGGGAGCGGCGCCCGCAAAGCGTCGCCGAAGCCGAGACCTTGCTGCGCACCGCTTATGGCATGATCGAAAAGCAGCTGGACGGAAAAATCTGGATCACCGGAGACAATGTAACCATGGCGGATTGCGCCGCCGCGCCGGCTCTCTTCTACGCGGAAACCCTCGTCCCCTTCGGCGAGGAGCATGGCCGGCTGAAGGCCTATTATCGGCGCCTTATCGAGCGCCCATCCTTCGCCCGCGTCCTGCAGGAAGCAATGCCCTATTTCCATATGTACCCTTATAGTGACAAGCTGCCGGCACGGTTCCGGCCGGAAAAGCCGAATGCTTGAAGAATCGCAGGCGCTCGACCGCATGTTCCAGGCTCTGTCCGATCAAAGCCGTCGCGGCATGATCGACAGGCTCGGGCGTGGACCGGCCTCCGTCACGGAACTGGCACAGCCGCTCGACATGGCGCTGCCGACCGTGATGAAACATCTGCAGGTGCTGGAAACGAGCGGGCTGGTCGTGTCGGAAAAGGCCGGGCGGGTGCGCACCTATCACCTGCGCAAGGAAGCGCTGGCAGCTGTCGAACGCTGGATTGCCGAGCGCAAGGCATCCTGGAACAGGACCTTCGACCGGCTCGACCTCTTTCTTGCTGATACATCGACGGAGACGACGGACGAATGAGCATAAGATCGATAAACCATACCACGATCACCATAGAGCGTCATTTCAAAGCCTCCCTGCCAAAGGTCTTCAATGCCTGGGCAATACCGGAGCAGAAGCGGCAATGGTTCGGCTGCCATGAGGATTGGAAGTCGCTGGAGTTCCAACTCGATTTCCGTGCCGGCGGCAGCGAAAGCAGTCGCGTCGCCTCAGCTGAAGGCGTCGTGCATGCCTATCAGGCGCGATATATCGACGTCGTCCAGAACGAGCGCTTCATTTATGCCTTCGACATGATGCTCGACAACGTCAGAATCTCCGTATCGCTGGCAACGGTCAGCTTCGCCTCAGAACCCGGCGGCACGAAAATGACCTTCGTCGAACAGGTCGTGTTCCTCGACGGCTACAGCGACAACGGCTCTCGCCTCATGGGCACAGAAATCGGCTTCGATAACCTCAAGCTCTATGTCGAGGGAGACGATAGCAGGCCGAATTAGAGCAATTCCAGAAAAAGTGCGTAGCGGTTTTCCGTCCGGAATTACGTAAAAACAAAAAGATAGAGCGTTTTCGCGATTCGAAGAAAAGCGAAAAAGCTCTAATTCCGCGCGTCACCGAGGATTGCCGCCAGCAGCTGCCCTTCGAGCTCTGCGAGCGCCGGATTGCCATGACGGCGGGGATGCGGATAGGGAATGTCGAGATCGAGCACGATCCGGCCCTCGTCCAGCACCACGACCCGATCGGCCAGATGCACGGCTTCGCTGACATCGTGCGTCACGAGCACGGCGGTAAAGCCGAGCTCGCGCCAGACGCGGTTCAGCAGCTCCTGCATGCTGATGCGGGTCAAAGCATCCAACGCACCGAGCGGCTCATCAAGCGCGAGGATCCCGGGCTTGCTGACGAGTGCACGGGCAAGCGCCACGCGCTGCTTCTGGCCGCCGGAAAGGCTCGAGGGCCATTCACTGGCTTTCTCGGCAAGCTGCACCTCCGAAAGAACGGACGCGGTCTTCTTGCGCGAGATATCCTGTGGCACGCCCTCGCCCAGGCCCACCGCAACATTGTCGGCGACGGAAAGCCAGGGCAGCAGCCGAGGCTCCTGAAAGACGATGCGGGTATTGGGCTGTGTGTCACCGCCATCGACCGCTTCAAAGCGCAGATGGCCGGCGCTCGGCTCTTCCAGCCCCATCAGGATGCGCAGCAACGTGCTCTTGCCGCAGCCGCTCTTGCCGATGACGGCGACGAACTGCCCGGCAGGAATATCGAGATCGATGCCCCGCAGGACACGGTTGCTGCCGAAACTCTTCTCCAGACCCTTGATATGAATGGCCGCAGTGCCCGCCGCCTGCGCGGCGGAATTTTTGGCTTCCGCCCGCGGGCGATCGAGTGTGTTGACGCTCATGGGAGGTTCCTTAATTCCGATAGGCCGGATTCCAGCGCAAAGCCCTGCGCTCGATCGCCCGTGCGACGACATCGGCGAGCTTGCCGAGAATGGCGTAGATGACGAGCGTCAGCACCACGACATCAGTCATGCCGAACTCGCGGGCATTGTTGGCCATGTAGCCAATGCCCGACGATGCCGCGATCGATTCGGCAACGATGAGCGTCAGCCACATGATACCGAGGGCAAAGCGCAAACCAACCAAAATGGACGGAAGTGCGCCGGGGAAGATGACCTTCCGGAACAGCGTCCAGTTGCTCATGCCGTAGACCCGTCCCATCTCGATCAGCCCGCGATCGACATTGCGCACGCCGTGGTAGGTGTTGAGATAGATCGGGAAAAGCACGCCGAGCGCCGTCAGGAACAGTTTGGATTCCTCGCCGATCCCGAACCAGAGAATGACGAGCGGCACCATGGCAAGATGCGGAATGGTTCGCAGCATCTGCAGCGTCGTATCGGTCAGCTGTTCAGACAGCCGCGACACGCCGTTGGCGATGCCAAGCAGAAAGCCGATCGAGCCGCCGACCAGCAGGCCGGCGAAGGCGCGACCGGCGCTGACCAAGATATTGTTCGGGAGTTGGCCGGAAATCGTGGTCTGCCAGAAGGCGACCACGACGGCCGCCGGCGACGGCATAATGCGGTTGGAGATCCATCCAAGCGACGAGCCCAGCTGCCATGCCGCGATGACGACAACCGGCAGCAGGAACGGCAGAAACCTCTGGAACGAAATGCCTTGCCGCGCGACCTTAGCCTGGCGTGCGCGCCGTTCCGAGGCCACGCGGACGAAGGACGTGTCGAATGCCGACATGGGGATCTCCCTTTGATCTGGCGTTACGAGCCGGAAACGACCTTGAGATTGCCGCCATGACTGCCGCCCGCGAAAATCTGCTTGGCGCCGAATTCGTTGCGGAACCCGGCACGCTGCTCGTCGCGCTCCAATCCCAGCTCGGGGAAGAGCAGTTCGGCCACACGATAAGCTTCCTCCAGATGCGGATAGCCCGAGCCGATCACGGTTTCGATGCCGAGCTCCTGATATTCCCGCAACCTTGCAGCGACCGTCTTCGGCGATCCCACAAGTGCCGTACCGGCGCCAGCACGGACCAGGCCGACGCCAGCCCAGAGATTCGGCGAAACTTCGAGCTTGTCCCGGCGACCGCCATGCAGCGCCGCCATGCGCTTCTGCCCGACGGAGTCGGACTGATTGACGAATTGCTCCTGCGCTTCGCGGATCGTCTCGTCGTCGAGCTTTGAAATCAGCTTGTCGGCCGCAGCCCATGCCTCTTCGTCCGTCTCGCGAACGATGAAGTGAAGGCGAATGCCGAAGCTGACCTCGCGCCCACGCTTGGCAGCGGCTGCCCGCACCTTCTTGATCTTTTCGGCCACCTGCGCCGGCGGCTCGCCCCATGTCAGATACTTGTCGACGCGACCAACCGAGAATTCGATACCCGCATCCGAAGATCCACCGAAGTAGAGCGGTGGGCGCGGTGCCTGCACCGGCGGCAGGCCGAGCCGCGCATTCGTCGCCTTGATATATTTTCCCTCGAAGGTGGACGACCCCGTCTCCAACAGCTCCTCCCAGACATGGAAGAATTCATCGGCATGGGCGTAGCGCTCATCGTGTTCCAGATGAATGCCGTCACCGGCGAGCTCTGCCGGGCTGCCGCCAACGACGATGTTCAGCAGCACGCGGCCGTTCGAAACGCGATCAAGCGTCGAGGCAAGGCGCGCATAGTAGGCCGGCGAGGCCGTACCCGGGCGGATGGCGACCAGAAACTTCAGCTTCTGCGTGTGCGCCGAGAGCGCCGCAGCCGTCACGAAGGATTCTTCACAGGAAACGCCGGTCGGCAAAAGCACGCCCGTATAACCCAGCCGATCGACTGCCTGCGCGATCTGCTGGAGATAGCCAATCTCCGGGCCGCGGTTGAGATCGGCCGTACCCAGATAGGTGCCGTCGCCGGAGGTCGGGATGAACCAGAGAAAATCGATGGGTTTTGCGGTCGCGGTCATGAAGCTTTCCTGCTTTCTGGATGCGCGTGGTCGGGAGCCACCTCCCGATGTTCGATCCGGATAATGGCATAGACTATCGATTACATCGACAATATGGATTTTCTAATTGTCGGCGTTTGACGAAATATTTTGCCCATAAAGTCCACGCCCGTAGTGTTACGGGCGCAGACGATATCCGTGGGTCTTGTCAGCGTCAGCTCGCCTTTGGTCGCCAGACGATGTCCGTGACGTTGAGCTTCTTCGGAACGATGCCAAGATTATAGAACTCGTCAGCCAGCCCCTGCTGATAGGCGATCGCCGCATCTGTAATGGTAGAGACACCGCCAAGATTTGCACCGGGGCGCGTCAGCACCACCCGCGTCACCTCGGCCGGCACACCGGTGATTTCAGACATGGCCTTAACGGTGCCGTCCAAATCCGATTGCGCCGCCGCCCCCACCTTGGCCAGTTCGTCGATGACATCGATAATCACCTGCGGGTTATCTTTGGTGAAATCGCCGTTGGCCAGGAAATAACTGAAGGAATCGACGATGCCCCGCGCAGTCGCAAGGATGCGGGTATCCGGGTCGGCCTCTGCAATGGCGAGATAGGGATCCCAGATCGACCAGGCGTCGATCGCGCCGGTCTTGAACGCAGCGGCTGCATCCGGCGGCGTGAGATCGAGCGGCTGGATATCGCTGATCGTCAGCCCGCCTTTGCGAAGCGCCTTGACGGCGACGTTGTGGGCGCTGGAGCCGCGCTTGAAGGCAACCTTCTTTCCCTTGAGATCAGCAAGCGCCTCGATCGGGGAATCCTTGCGCACGAGAATGGCGGAGCTTTCGGGGCTGCCGGTGTAAATGCCGACGTATAGCAGATTGCCGTTGGCAGCCTGCGCAAACAGCGGCGGCACATCGCCCGTCGCACCGAAATCGAGAGCACCGGCGCCAAGAGCTTCCAGCAGCGGCGGGCCGGATGTGAACTCCGACCATTCGACGGATACGCCGCGATCGGAAAGCCGCTTTTCCAACGCCCCTTGACGCTTTGCCAATGCCAATACGCTGTTTTTCTGCCAGCCGATCCGAAGCGTCGTCGCTGCAGCCGCACGTGACTGTCGAACGGAAGGTAAAGCGAAAGCTGCCGCCGTCGCACCGAGAAGGCCGAGTGTCTGTCTGCGCGAAATCATCGAAGATCCCTTTTCATGAGGCCTCGGCGCTTCCGCGGCCACCGGCTCGTTGTCGATGACTTAAAGATCGCAAATCCATAGATTATATCGACAAAGAAAATTATGAAGATTCGCAACAGTAGCGAAATTCCATTCCAATAAGTGGATAAAACGGAAATCAGATTTCAAATCATATGCCATGGTGACAAGTTGGCTGACAAATCGGTCTTTCGTCTCCCCGGCCTTTCGGCTAAGCCTTCGAGACAAATTCGGTCACGGAGTTATGAAATGGCAAAGGTCTCATTCATCGGCATGGGCGTCATGGGTTATCCCATGGCTGGGCATCTGAAGGTCAAGGGTGGGCATGACGTCACCGTCTATAACCGCACCACCGCCAAGGCCGAGGCATGGGCCAAACAATATGACGGCAAGTTTGCCCCCACTCCGGCCGAAGCCGCTGCAGGCGCCGATTTCGTCTTCACCTGCGTGGGCAATGACGACGACCTGCGCTCGGTGACCACGGGTGAGAACGGCGTCCTCTTAAGTATGAAGGCCGGTTCGATTCTCATCGACAATACCACCGCAAGCGCCGAAGTCGCCCGCGAACTCTACGCAGCCGCCAAGGAAAAAGACGTCGACTTCATCGACGCACCGGTTTCCGGCGGACAGGCAGGCGCGGAAAACGGCGTGTTGACCGTCATGTGCGGCGGTGATGAAGCCGCCTTCGAGAAGGCTCGTCCCGTCATCGACGCCTATGCCCGCATGGTTGGGCTGATGGGGTCTGTCGGCGCGGGACAGCTGACCAAGATGATCAACCAGATCTGTATTGCCGGCATCGTCCAGGGCCTGGCCGAAGGCATCCATTTCGGCAAGCAGGCCGGGCTCGATATCGAAAAGGTCGTGGAAGTCATTTCCAAGGGCGCCGCCGGCTCCTGGCAAATGGAAAACCGCCACAAGACCATGAATTCAGGCAAGTATGATTTCGGCTTTGCGGTCGACTGGATGCGCAAGGATCTCGGCATCGTGCTTGAGGAAGCCCGGCGAAACAAAGCCAAGCTGCCGCTCACGGCCCTCGTCGACCAGTTCTACGGCGACGTCCAGGCGATGGGAGGCAATCGCTGGGATACCTCCTCACTGCTCGCGCGCCTGGACAAGAAGTAAAGGCTGCCGGGAAATCAATAGCTTCTGCTGAGCGCCTCGTCAGAGCGGCGCTCAGTCTATGTCAGTCCTCGTTGGACTTGGCATTTTCCAGCAGCATGTAATCGAGCGGCAGTTCCGTCGAATACTTGATCTGCTCCATCGCAAAAGCCGAAGAGACATCGCGGATTTCGATCTTGGCGATCATGCGCTTGTAGAAGGCATCATAGGCGGCGATATCCGGGACGACGACACGCAACAGATAGTCGACATCACCGCTCATGCGATAGAATTCGACCACTTCCGGGAAATCGGCGATCACTTCCGAAAAGCGCTTCAGCCATTCGATCGAGTGGCTATTGGTGCGGATGGACACGAAAACCGTGACCTTCGTATTGACCTTTTCCGGATCGAGCAAGGCCACGCGGCGGCGAATGACGCCATCTTCTTCCATCTTCTGAATACGGCGCCAGCAGGGCGTCGTCGAGAGACCGACCTTCTTGGCAAGATCGGCTACGGCCAGAGTGGAATCCTCCTGCAGCAGGCGCAGGATTTTGCGGTCAAGACGGTCCATTTAAAGCATCCCTTCGAATTATATTCTCTCTATAGCGTATTTTTAGCGACAGAAAAGAAACTTTTTCTCAAGGAAGCAGGCTTTTCACACGTTGTTGCAAAATGGGAAGCAGTTCGGCCTCGAACCACGGGTTACGTTTCAGCCAGCCGCTGTTGCGCCAGCTCGGATGCGGCAACGGCAGGACGGACGGCGACCGGTTGGTTAGAAGATAACGCCGCCACTGCGCGACAGTCTCGGTCATCGAACCCATGCGCTCCGCTCCGAGATGCCAAGCCTGCGCATATTGACCGATCGTCAGGATCAATTCGATCTGCGGCATCGCATCCATTGCCCGTTGCCGCCATAATGGTGCGCACTCCTTGCGCGGCGGCAGATCGCTTCGAGTCTTGTCATAGCCCGGAAAGCAGAAGCCCATGCCCATTATGGCGAAATGATCCGGATTGTAGAAACTCTCGCGATCTACGGCGAGCCACTGACGCAAACGATCACCGGAGGCATCATTGAACGGCATACCGCTCTCGTGAACGCGCAATCCTGGCGCCTGCCCTGCGATAAGTATCCGTGCAGTCGATGATAGTGTCGCAACCGGACGCGGCTCATGCGGCAGGCGATCCGCCTCGCCCTTGGCCGGTGCGTCCCGACAGAGACGGCAGGCCGCAATCGCCGAACGCAGGATTTGCAATTCGCCCTCCTGCTTCATGGGGCGCTCCACCCGACAAGCTGGCGCAAATAGCCGAGCCATCCGGCAATCGGATCATTGTCATGGGCCATACGCTCCTCGCGCCGATAGTCGCTCGGCCTCTCGAAATCACTGGCCCAAAGCCCAGCCTTCGCCTGCCGTGCGCTCCGCTCCTCGCTTGCGTAGCCGCCATAAGAAACCGCCATGCCGTTGCGCACCATTGCGGCGTTGATATCAGCATCGCCGGCGACGCATGTCACCAACAGGCGACCATAGCGATCCCTCTCCCGCCCCCGACATTCGGGCGCTCCGGTCTTAATCATTGTGGCAAGCGCCTTGCGTGCTTCTTCGCCGCAGGCCCAATCCGCGCCATTGCGTTGGCAGCGCTGCCGATATTCGGGAGCATCGATCCCTTTCAATCTCAAGCGCTCGCCACTGGCGGAAAGCGTGTCGCCGTCAATGACATAAAAGCTTCCATTTTGAACGATTTCCGGTCGATTGTTCATCTTCAACGCGAATAATGCAAGAATGGCAAGCAGCGCGAAAGTGACCATGCCGTCACGAAACAGGCGGCCCGACCGCATCACGTTGTTGCCTCCTTTAAGAACAAATCCTTGGCGAAGATGGCAAACAAATCATTTCGGCGCAGCATCTTCTTAAGATTTAAACGCTAGGGTGTAGCCTCAGGCAGGCTAAGTTTCAATGTAACCATGAGCACCGGCGTCAGCACATCGACAGATAAAAACATTGTCGACCGATCGCGCAGTCACCGTAACCGGGCTGTGTCGAAGGCCGTGCGGCAAACGCGCGAGCGCCTGCAAAGCGGCCACAGCCGCAACTTCGACCGCGAACTGATGATGATGCATATCGACACCTTGCGGCAGAGTGCCGCCGTCGTGCCGATCTTCGTCATCGTGGTTGCCGTTCTCGGCGTCTACCTGGCGCGTGATGCCGGCATTCTCTTCTGGACCATTCCGATCCTCACCGCGCATGCCATCAACATGCTGATCGGACGACGCGCCAAGAAGCAGGAAATGTCAGCTGAAAGCGCCAGAAAATGGCGACAGCTGCTTTTGCTGGGGCAATTGCTCGTCGGCTTCTGTTGGGCGCTCTTTGCGATGCAAAATTGTGCGACCTGCGGCGGCGACAGCTTCGCCTTCTACAAGGGCACGACCCTGCTAGCGGCAATCTGCATTGCGGCCATGTCCAGCTTCATGCTGCCGCGAGCTGTTCCGTTTTCCTTCGCACCGGCGACCGTAGCGCTGACCGTGGCAGCCATCCTAACGCGAAGGCCTTCCGATATCGCCCTCGCCGCAGCCATTTCGGTTGCCGTGATATTCTTCAGCTTCATCACCAACCGCATGTATCAGTCGAACCTGAAGATCCTCTCTTTCCAATCGGAGAAGGACGATCTGATCGCGGAACTCGAAGTCGCGAAATCGATGTCCGACGAGGCCCGTCGGCGTGCCGAAGAAGCAAACCTCGCCAAATCGCGCTTTCTTGCTTCCATGTCGCACGAGCTTAGAACGCCGCTGAATGCGATCCTTGGTTTTTCCGAAGTCATGTCGGCGGAGGTCATGGGGCCGCTCAACAATCCGACCTATCGCGAATACACCAGTGATATCCATCGATCCGGCCAGCACCTGCTCAACCTGATCAACGAAATCCTCGACCTCTCTCGTATCGAGGCCGGGAAATACGAGCTGAACGAAGAAGCGATTTCTCTCCTCGATATTGCCGAGGATTGCATCGGCATGGTGCAGTTGCGTGCCCGCGCCAAGAACATTTCGATCTCATCGCAATTCGAGGCGCAGCTACCCTCCGTCTGGGCTGATGAGAAATCGATGCGCCAGGTGATCCTCAACCTCCTGTCGAATGCGGTGAAATTCACGCCGCAGGGCGGCGAGATCAGCGTCAAGGTCGGATGGACCGCCGGTGGCGGGGAATATGTTGCGATCAAGGACAACGGTCCGGGCATCCCCGAAGAGGAGATCCCGATTGTGCTGTCGGCCTTCGGCCAGGGCTCCATCGCCATCAAAAGCGCCGAACAGGGCACGGGCCTCGGCCTGCCGATCGTACAGGCCATTCTTGCCAAACATGACGGTCAGTTCATGCTGAAATCCAAGCTGCGGGAAGGCACGGAAGTCATCGCCATCCTACCGCCCAAGCGCGTGCTGCAAAGCCTGCCGGCGGTCGAGGATGCCCCGCTCGCCGAGCGGCGCAAGAAGAGCTTCGCGTAAACCAAGCATGGACGCTGATCGTTAGAGCGCTTCAGCTTTTCATGGAATCTCTGAACCGCTCTATCTCTTTGTTGTCTCGCAATTCCGGACGGAAAACCGCTCCGCACTTTTCCTGGAATTGCTTTAGCGAAACAGCAGATGGCTGCCGATGACATAAAGCATGTAGATACCGGACGCGACCAGCATGCAGAGAACGGCAAAGGAGCCGAGATCCTTGGCGTGCTTGCCGACGTTGGAAATCTCCGGCGAGATCCGGTCGATCACCTCTTCCACCGCCGTATTCATGGCTTCGACTGCGAAGACGGCCAGGAACAAGACCATCGCGATGACGATCTCACCGATGGTCGCGCCGACGGCGATCAACAGGATCAGTCCCGCTCCGGCAAAAAGAAGCTCCTGGCGAAAGGCCGATTCCTGCAACAGCCGCTGAAATCCGCCCCAGGAATAGCCGGCAGCGGCGAAAAAGTGCCGAATCCCGGTCTCTTTATTGACCGCTGATTTTGAAAACTCAGCCATTCGCGCTCCGCCCGTATTGTCCCGGTTGCAATCTGGATGCCTTGCGAATACCGCCTCACCGTGGGCGAAGCAAGGCAACAGCTCTCGTCGCCTCGAAATTCATTGCAGTTTTATGACGGAAAACCGATCATCTACAGGAAATTGAGCGACGAAACGTTTATTTCAACGTTTCGTCGCTCGGTTTTTCAGTGCTTGTTCGTAACCCCGGCGCTTTCGAACGTCGCCATGCCCGAATGGCAGGCTGCCGCAGCCTTGACGATACCCGCGGCCAATGCCGCCCCCGTACCTTCACCAAGCCGCATGCCGAGCGCCAGAAGCGGCGTCTTGCCGAGCTTTTCGATCGAACGGAGATGACCCGGCTCGGCCGAGACATGCCCGATCAGGCAATGATCGAGAGCAGAGGGATTGCCAGCCTTGAGAACAGAGGCAGCGGCCGTCGCGACATAGCCGTCGATGATAACAGGGATACGCTCCATGCGCGCGGCGAGGATGGCGCCGGCCATGGCGGCGATCTCGCGGCCGCCAAGGCGGCGCAGGATTTCTAGCGGATCGTTGAGATGATCGCGATGAAGCGCGACCGCCTTCTCGACGGCAGCGATCTTGCGCTTCAGCATCTCACCTTCCGAGCCGGTGCCTGGGCCAACCCAGTCTTCGGCCTTGCCGCCATAGAGCGCGTAATGAATGGCCGCGGCGATCGTGGTATTGCCGATGCCCATCTCGCCAATGCAGAGCAGATCCGTACCGCCGGCAATTGCCTCCATGCCGAAGGCCATGGTGGCCGCGCAGTCGCGTTCGCTCAATGCCGGTTCTTCGGTGATATCTCCGGTCGGGAACTCGAGCGCGAGATCGAAGACCTTGAGGCCGAGATCGTAGGCAACGCAGATCTGGTTGATGGCTGCACCGCCGGCCGCGAAATTTTCCACCATCTGTTGCGTGACGGAAGGCGGAAACGGCGTAATTCCCTGCTTCGTGACACCATGATTGCCGGCAAAGATCGCCACCAGAGGCCGGGTCACGGCCGGCGGACGACCGGTCCAGGCCGCGAGCCAGAAAGCGATTTCCTCTAGTCTTCCAAGCGCGCCCGGCGGCTTGGTGAGCTGTGCATCACGTTCGCGCGCGGCCACGAGCGCCCGGGCATCCGGGCCTGGAAGGTCGCGCAGCAATGCGCGGAAATCGTCGAATGGGAGGCCGCTGACGCTCATGAATGCGTTCCTTGTCTTTTAGTCTCAAATCGGGTTCTTTGCGTGCGACTCTATTAGTCCTGGGAATCGGCGTGAACAACTCCAAAAGCGCCCGATGCTGTCGCGCGTATGGCGGGGAGAGGAAGAAATGCGGGAATATATGCGTGACATCGCGCGCTCCGTCGCTTTCTTGAGCCGCATTCCCGTGCCGTCGTCCTTCTTCGAAGGCGATGACGGCAAGCTGTCGCGTGTTTCACGCGCTTTTCCTGTCGCCGGCCTGCTGATCGCCCTGCCCTCTGCACTGACCTTCAGCGTGCTGCTTGCCCTCAATGCCGATCCGTTAATGGCCGCATTGCTGGCGCTTGCCGTGCATACGCTCCTGACCGGCGCCCTCCATGAAGACGGTCTCAGCGACACGGCAGACGGATTGGGCGGCGGCAAGAACCGCGAGCGCGCACTCGAAATCATGAAGGACAGCCGTATCGGGACGTACGGGGCGGCAGCGTTGATACTGTCCTTCGGATTGCGGGCGGCAGCACTTGCCGCCATCGCCCGGCATCTCCCGCCTGAGGACGCCGCAGTCGCAATCCTCGCCGCGGCCACCTTGAGCCGCGGTGCCATGGTCTGGCATTGGTACGCCCTGCCCCCAGCCAAACCGGATGGGATCGCGGCATCAGCGGGCAAGCCGGATGGCGATGCCATGCAGCTGGCGCTGCTTGCGACACTTGGCCTGGCGGTACTGCTCGTCGGTCCTGCCATGGGCATTCCGGCGCTGGTTGGCTGCCTTCTTGCGACAAGCGCCGCGGCATTTCTGGCCACGCGATATATCCGTCAGAAATTGACTGGCCATACGGGCGATACGATCGGCGCGACCCAGCAGATTTGCGAGATCGCGTCGCTCTGCACCCTTGCCATGTGCGTTTGAAGCATCGATATATGATCCCATGCTGACACCCTGCATCCTCGTTTGCTCCATCGATCAGAACACCGGCTATTGCTTCGGCTGCGGCCGCACATCCGCTGAAATCGGCGCGTGGATGAACTATAGCGATGACGAACGCCGTCAGATCATGGAAATGCTTCCGGAGCGCCTGACCAAGGTCGAGCGCAAGCCACGCCGGGAGACCCGCCGCCAAAGGATGGCACGGGAGCGCAGCGCCGTATGAACCGCCTGAACATCGTTCTCGTCATTCTCGGCATCGGCCTCGCACTGCTCGTCTTCAACAATAATACCGGCTCCACCTTCGGCATGCGCAATGACGACTTCGCGCGTGTCGTCTATCTCGTGCCGATCGCCCTGATGATGAGCGCCGCCGTCTGGGCTAGCCGGCATACGGTCAGCCAGTCGATCCGTAATCTTCTCATCTGGTTCGTCATCATCATGGCGCTTGCAACCGCCTACATCTATCGCCGCGATGCAGAACAGGTCTGCAACCGCCTCTTCGCCGGCCTGATGCCCGGCCATGCAGTCGTCGTCACGACGAGCGAAGGCGGTCAGGAAGTCATCCTACACAAGCGTTCGAACGGGCATTTCGAAGCGAAGGTCATGATCAACGGCCAACCGATCGACATGCTGATCGACACCGGCGCCAGCACCATCGCCCTGTCGCAGGAAGACGCCGAGCGCGTTGGTATCATTCCGGAAAACCTCACCTATTCGCAGACGGTACTGACCGCCAACGGCCGCGCCAGAGCGGCTCCCGTGGAACTCGGCTCCGTCGCAATCGGCCCGATCAAGCGCAGGGATGTCCAAGCGAGCGTGGCAGAAGCAGGCAGGCTCGATCAGAGCCTGCTCGGCATGAGCTTTCTCGAAACCCTGGGGTCCATGCAGATGCAGACGGACGAGCTTCGGCTGCGAGACTAATGAACCATCGCATGCGATAGTTCGGTTGGGAGCGAAGCATTCGCCGGCCTCTTCACTCTAAAAGATGGCATGTCCAAACCTTATAAGAGTGAAAAACGATGACGCCGGCAAGACCGAACCTGACGACCGAACTGCTGCTTCTTCTTGCACTCGCGACCTGCTGGGGCGCCTCTTACACCTTCATCCGCGTCGGCGTGGCAACCATTCCGCCGATCACGCTGATTGCCGCGCGAACCCTGATCGCCGGTCTTGTCCTGCTCGCCATCATACGCTGGCGCGGGCTGAGCCTGCCGAGAGACGCCGCCACATGGAAGCGCTTCCTCATTCAGTCCTGCCTCAACAGCGCCATTCCCTTCACGTTGATCGCCTGGGCGGAACAGACCGTCGATGCCGGTCTGGCGACCATATTGAATTCCACGACACCGATTTTCGCCTTCCTGATTTCCGCTTTCCTGCTACGCAGCGAGCCGCTGACGGGACGCAAGCTATTTGGCATGATTGCCGGCATGGCGGGCATCTGCCTGATCATCGGCCTCGATGCGCTACATGGCATGGGCCGCCAATTGCTGCCGCAGCTTTCCGTTGTCGCGGCATCGATTTGCTATGCTTGTGCTGCCTTGTTCGGCCGCAATTTCAAGGGACTGGACCCGATGATGCCGGCAGCCGGCTCGTTGCTTTGCGGTGCCACCCTCCTGATCCCCGCGAGCCTGATTGTCGAACATCCCTGGCAAATTGCGCCATCGACAGCCTCGATCCTGGCACTGGTCGGCCTGTCGGTCGTCTCCACCGCGCTTGCCTTCAGCATCTATTTCCGACTTATCCAGACCCTGGGCTCGGTCGGCACGACGGCGCAGGCCTATCTTCGCGTCCCGATCGGCGTCGGCATCGGCGTTATCTTCCTCGGCGAGCCTCTATCCCCGACGGCAGCCATCGGTCTTGTCTGTGTCGTGGCAGGTGTCATGGCCATGACCATCGCACCACGCAGGAAGGCCCTGGCGTGAAAAGGCAATCACGTTCAGCGCTTGCATGGGACGTTTAGCTTAGCAGAGACAGATCGTCCCATGCGAAAATGAGATTATCGGAGCGCCAGATAGGTCCCGGATCGGTGTAACGACCGATCAATTGCCCCCCAAGCGCACGGTAGAAAGAGATTGCCGGCCCGTTGCCGACGACAACGCCAAGCGCGGCGCCCGAATATCCCATGGCAGCAAATTCTTCCATCATTGTCCGCATGAGCCGGCGGCCAAGCCCCTGACGCTTGATGGAGGGATCGATATAGAGCGATTTTATCTCACCGCGCCCCTCGAATGCTGGCTCGGACGCAGCTGCAATCGCGCCGATGCCGACAAGTCGCGCACCTTGTTCAGCCAGGAACACACGCTGATCCCGACGCGGAGTGGCCAGCATATCGGCCCATCGCGCGCGACGGTAATCTTCATCAAGGACCCGATAGACTTCGGCAGGCGCCAGATCGCGATAGGTATCGCACCAGATCGCGCGATGCAGCCTGGCGATGTCAGCAACATCACCGGCGAGCGCGAGCCTGATCTCTATGTCCGTCGTCATTGGGCATTTCTGAGGACGGTGCTGCGCAGCGCGCCGACGAGATAGAGCGAACCGGTAACAAGCATCCAGCCGCCGCGCTCGGCGGCTTTCACCATCGCCCGATCCAGCGCCCTGTGCGGGTCCGGCTCGGCTTCGCAATTCATACCCATGGACTTCCCCAACGCTTCCAGCTCGATCGCTGGATGGGCACGCCCCGATCCGGACGCTTCCGTAAAGACAACATAAGCCGCGTATCGCGATAACACGTCCAGAAAGCCGGGCGCATCCTTGTCGGATGCCAGTGCGACGATGGCAACACATTCGCCGCTGACCGAGGAAGAGCGCGTAATATCGCGCAACACAGCCTCGATATTGAACGGCACATGTGCACCATCCATGATGATGGGCAGGCTTTGCCGCCCCTTTGCCAATGCAGGCGACAGAGAGACGTCGAAACGCTCCATCCGCCCCGACAGACACGCCTTGTCGATAACAGCTTTTTCGAGCAGCCATGCACCGATCGGCTGACCCTTTTCGCCTCCCTCTCGTACACTCTCACCCTGCCGCCCCAGATGATCGAACACCACTCCGACCAGAGCGATATTCGTCTCCGCAATCGTCGCATCCTCGGGAAGAACGGTCCGAAGCACCTTGCAGCCCAGCTCATCGGCGCGCTGCTGCAACACCTGTCCTGCGACATCGTCGGCGGCAAGCGTCGTCACAAGCATCGCACCGGGCTTCAATATGCCGACTTTCTCCCGCGCGATCGCCTCGCGCGTGCTTCCCAGAATCTCCGTGTGCTCAAGGCCGATATTCGTGACGATCGCGACTTCGCCGAAGACAACATTCGTCGAATCCAGCCTGCCGCCCAGCCCGACCTCGACCACGACCCAGTTCAAACCGGCGTCCCTGAAGACGACGAAAGCGGCCGCCGTTATCACGTCGAACCAGGTGGCGTCCTCGCCGGCGGTTGCCGCCAGCTTCGCACTCTCATAGCTGTCGAGAACCAGCATAATCGCGGTTGCCAGTGCATCGTCCTCGACCTCCTGGCCGAGAATGCTGACACGCTCGTTCACGCGGTCCACATGTGGCGACCCATAGCGTCCGATCCGCCAGCCAGCCCGCAGCAATCCAGCCTCGAGGAGCGCCGATACCGATCCCTTACCCTTGGTGCCGGCGACGTGGATGGCGCGGAAGCTCCGATGCGGGTTGCCCAAGCGCTGCATGAGATCGAGCATCGGCTCGAGACCGACCCGCATCTCTCCCCGCGGCTTGCGCTCCCAATTGGTCAGTTGATCGAGCCGGGAAAGTGCCTGAGGCAGCGAAGGATTGAGATGAGCCTGCGACATTGAATGCTTTCCTGGACTATTTTATTGCGGCTGCAAAAGCCGCAGGCCTTCTTAAGCCCGCCAGCCTGGCATCGCCATCAATTTCTCAAGCGATATCCCGTCCGGAAAATCCATCCAAGGATGATCAGACAGACGACAAGGAAGAGTGTGATCATGGCAAGGCTCAGCACCGGATTGACGTCGGCAATGCCATAGAAGCTCCAGCGGAAGCCGCTGACCAGATAGAGGACCGGATTGAGGTGGCTAACCGCCTGCCAGAAGGGCGGCAGCATGTTGATCGAATAGAAGCTGCCGCCAAGGAAGGTGAGCGGCGGCACGACCAGCATCGGGATCAGGTTCAGCTGCTCGAAATTCCCAGCCCATATGCCGATCATGAAGCCGAATAGGCTGAAGGTGACGGCCGTCAGCACGAAGAACAGGATCATCATGAAAGGATGCTCGATCCTGATATCGACGAAGAAACTTGCCGTGGCGAGAATAATAAGGCCGATCAGCATCCCCTTGGTGGCAGCCGCACCGACATAGCCGAGCACAATTTCCGTCATGGCGACAGGCGCCGACAGCACCTCGTAGATCGTACCGGTGAACTTCGGGAAATAAATGCCGAAGGAGCCGTTGCTGATGCACTGGCCGAGCAAGGTCAGCATGATCAGGCCGGGCGTGATGAACGCCCCATAGGAAACGCCCTCGACCAGATTGATGCGCGAACCGATCGCGGCACCGAAGACGATGAAATAGAGCGATGTGGAAATCACAGGCGAAACGACGCTCTGCAGCAGAGTGCGGCGCGTGCGGGCCATTTCGAACGAATAGATGGACTTGATCGCTTCGAAGTTCATTTACCTGCCTCCACCAGCGATACGAAAATATCCTCGAGCGAGCTCTGGCGCGTCGAGAGGTCCTTGAAATGAATTCCTTCGGCACCGAGTTTCGACAGCAGAGCCGCAATGCTCGACTGCTCGTCCTGGGCGTCGAAATCATAGATCAGCGTCAGTCCGTTCGGGCCTAGCGAAAGCCCGTTCCCGTTGAGAGACTCCGGTATGGCGTCGATCGGCTCGTTCAAATCGAGGATCAGCTGCTTGCGGCCGAGCTTGGCCATCAGCGCCCTCTTCTCCTCCACCAGCAGCAGCTCGCCACCATTGATGACGCCAACGCGATCGGCCGCTTCTTCCGCCTCTTCGATGTAATGCGTTGTGAGAATGATCGTGACGCCGGACGCGCGTAAGCGCTCGACCACATGCCACATGTCCTTGCGCAACGTCACGTCGACACCGGCCGTGGGCTCGTCGAGAAACAGGATCTCCGGTTCATGCGAGAGCGCTTTGGCAATGAGCACGCGTCGCTTCATGCCGCCGGAAAGCTGGCGAAGCATGTTGTCTTTCTTCTCCCAGAGCGAAAGATCGCGCAATATCTTCTCGATATATTCGGGGTTCGGCCTCTTGCCGTGAAGCCCGCGCGAAAAGCTGACTGTATTCCAGACGGTTTCGAACTGATCGGTCGTCAATTCCTGCGGCACAAGGCCGATCAGGCTGCGCGTAGCGCGAAAATCGCGCACGACGTCATAACCGCCGACGGTCACAGACCCACCGCTCGGGTTGGCAATCCCGCAGACGATGGAAATCAGTGTTGTCTTGCCGGCACCGTTCGGCCCCAGCAGCGCCAGGATTTCCCCTCGCTCGATATCGAGACTGACACCTTTCAGCGCCTGAAACCCGTTGGAGTAGGTTTTGGTCAGATTACTTATGGAAATGATCGGAGCCATAGCGAGGCAAAGTCCGGCTTTTGTGATGAATTTCGCGGCGTTTGCCCGCTATATAACCGGTTCTAACCTTTGACCACCCCACGGTAGCGGAACACAGCGTTCGCCCAGGGTAAATAAGCTGTCATCAAATCGTGACCTTCGTCGGGCATATAGCTCCTTAGGTGAGCAACGTTTGTCGCAACTCCGCCCAACGCCTCTTGGCGACACCGTCAGCGCCTGCTGTATTGGCCGATTTATTGCTTTGCATTCATATTGCGTGCAGCATCATTGCAACATGAAGTTCTTTTCTGGAGCTGGCAAGGATCCCCCGTCGTTGCCATGCTCCGCTCAAGCCGGCTCCGCCGGCTTTTTTCTTTTTTGCCAGCTTACGATCGGGAAAGAACTTACCAATTGCCGTTTACGCCGCAGCCCGCCGGCGGCAGCGTCTTGTGTTCGAAGCGGGCTTTCAGCATCGCGCAACCCTTGTCGCGAATGGGTCCAGGCATCATGGAGTTGAGACCGATGCCGACTTCATCGAAGGGATCATCGGCATAGGCGACATAAGCATACCAGCGGCCGCCGATGACGATAATGATGGCAATCAGTGCGGCAACGAGCGCCCTTCCCAGGCTTCTCTTTCGTCTCGGTACGTCTTCCATGAACCCCTCCCTGCCATTTAGCTCGCGCAGTTGAGCGCGATTCCGCCGAAAGGTAAATCAGCTTTCCCGTTTGGCAAGGGTGGATGCTGCTCCGGCAAAGGGCCAATCAAAGGCTGCAATAGCGCCGGCCGCCTTGACGATCCCTGAGGTCGAAATGGAAATGGTTCCAGTGCTCCGGATTGCTGCCCGGGCCGAGCACCGTATCGAAATAGCGGCAGCTGTCGCTACGTACCGCCTTAAGCAACCGTCCTTCCCGGAAGGAGAACAAGCCCTTCTTGCGCACGTCGATCACATGGCCATTCTTCAGGACGAAGGTACCGACATCGATCGCGTTGCCATGCGCATGTTCCGACATAGGATTATAGCGTTGCCGGCTATTGTTCATCCGCCGGCAGGAATAGCCGCCAAGCGGTACGATCGTGCCGATACCCGTCCAGTAGCGCGTGCGTGCGGCTGGGGCGAGTTCGTTCTTCACCCATTTGGCGAAGGCAAGCGTCACCTGGCAATTCAAAGTCACCGCCGGTCGGACCGCGATATTACCGGAAAGGCCGCTGAGCGAAACCGGATAGGGAACCTGACATGCCGGACCGTTCGAGATCGCGGGCTTGTCGGTATAGACGACGCCCATGCGCTGCAATTCCCGACGGCAGGCGATTTCAGAAGGCGGCATCATGCCCGGCGTCGATTGCGGCGCTTCGAACTGCTGATCGAGGCGCGGTATCGGATTTTCGACACGCGGCAGCATCGCAACCTGCGTTCCCGGCAGCTGCCTCGGTATCCGCGACTGGTTGAGTTCGGCCTGTGCCGCCGTTCGCTGAATAATCGACCGGTTGGTCTGTACCGGCGCATCGGTGCCGATGCCATCGACCACGGGCTGGTCGGACTGACCTTCCGCAATGTTCTGCTGCTCTTCCTGCGCCAATCCCACCACCGAGGCGGATTGCGCCTCTTCGCTCGGCCCGACGCCAAGTTCGGCATCCATATTGACGCCCTGAGAGGGGATATCCGACTGCTGTGCTAAGCCGGCTTCGACATCCGTGGTGGTCACAGCCTCGCCAGTGCCGTTGGAACGAACGGGACCGCCGCTCTTGTAACTGCTCGATGCGGAAACGACGGGATCTTGTACCCCTTGGTAGGCAAATTGGCGTTGCGGCACACTGCGATGCGGCTTGATGGACCCGACACGCGAGGAGTTGTCGATGCCGGATGGCGGCACAAGGCTGTCGGCCGTACAGGCGACCAGCGCCGACGACAATAGCAATGGCAGCGCGACCCGCCGTAGAATGGGTAAAATGGCCATAATCCTGATCCGCTGCCCCAGCCACGGTCGGTAATGATTACAAACCCTAAATGGGAAGGGTGAACGAAAGCTTACCGCGGGGTGATCTCGGTGTTTCACACAGGCACCACGTCACCGCATAGTGGCTTGAAGCAAAACACCCACAGGAGTCCTCCATGGAAATGCGGGTATGGCTTTTCCATCGCGACCGGATTGCATAGGCTGATTGTCGGAATCGACCGTGAACAGGAGCAGATGAATGAATGACAGCGTCAAACCGAGAGGGGAACTGACATTGCGCACGCTTGCCATGCCCGCCGACGCCAATCCCGCCGGCGATATCTTTGGCGGCTGGGTCATGGCGCAGATGGACTTGGCAAGTGGCATCCGCGCCGCCGAGCGGGCGCGCGGCCGCGTGGTCACGGCCGCCGTCAAGGAGATGGCCTTCGAACTGCCGGTCAAGATCGGCGACACGCTGAGCGTCTTCACCGATGTCGAACGCGTCGGCCGCACCTCGATCACCCTGAGCGTCGAAGCATGGGCGCACCGCGCCCGTTATAACAGCCTGGAGAAAGTGACGGCTGCGACCTTCATCATGGTCGCGCTCGATGAAAACGGCTTGCCGAAGGCCGTACCGGAGGAGAGCTGACGCGATGGATTCGGCGCACACACCGGAAGTCTACGTCTATATCAGGACGGTCATGAGCATGGTGATCGGCCTTTCGCTGGCTCAGCTTCTGACTCGGCTTGCCGGTTTCGTACAGGCGCCGGGCAAGAACAAGATCTACCCCGTCCATATCGGCTGGGTATTGTCCATGTTCCTGTTCATCATCCATTTCTGGTGGTGGGAGTACCGGCTACAATCGGTTGCGCAGATCAATTTCGGCGTCTACCTCTTTCTCATCTGCTTCTGCTGCCTCTTCTATTTCCTCTGCGTATTGCTCAATCCGCCGTCGGTCGAGGATTATGGCGGCTTCGAGGAGTATTTCATCTCCCGCCGCCATTGGTTCTTCGGCCTGCTCGCCGTCACCTACGCGGTAGACCTCATCGACACATTGTTGAAGGGGGAAGCCTATTTCCGGTCGCTCGGCTGGGAATATCCAATACGCAATGTCGTCTATGTCATCCTTTGCATCATCGCCTCAATCACCGCGAACCGGCGCTTCCAGGCGGCATTCGTGATCGTCGGGCTGATCTATCAGATCACATGGATCTTCCGCCTCTACGACGTACTTCCGGTATAGCGATCGCATCCGCCAGCGGGCATTAAATCCACCGCCATTTGGGTTTCTGCGATCCTTGACCAAGACATCGCCATATTGTTCAGATCGATTAAGGTCTGGGACGCAGGTGGGAGACTGAAGCCTTGAGGACAAAGAGCTATGCATTGGGATTGGCGCTCGCTCTTTCGCTGCCCTGGCTTGCTCATGCCGAGGACCCAGCCCCAGGACCCGCCAATACGACGATCGACCTGAAATACTGGGTGGAATTCGCAAAACAGGGCAATTCGGCCGCTCAATATGGTCTCGGCTATCGCTACGCCAACGGTCAGGGCGTGGAACAGGATGACGCTCAGGCCGTCGATTGGTATCGGAAATCGGCTGAGCAGGGCAATGCGCAGGCCCAATATGCACTCGCCTACATGTATGCCAGCGGCCGCGGCGTCGATACCGATCTGAAGCAGGCAAACGACTGGTATTTAAGGGCGGCGCAGGCTGGCAATGCCGATGCCCAATATGCCATCGGCTATTCCTATGCCAATGGCCGCGGCATGGCCGTCAGTGATGAAGCCGCCGTCGCCTGGTATCAGAAATCCGCCTCCCAGGGACAGGCGCAGGCGCAATATGCGCTCGGCTACATGTATGCCAATGGTCTCGGGGTGCATCAGGACGAGGCGATCGCACTCGGCTGGTATCGCAAGGCGGCTGACCAAGGTCGGCCCGACGCCGAATACGCAATCGGCTACATGTACGACAACGGTCAAGGCGCCGAAGAAGACCAGGAACAGGCTGTCGCCTGGTACAAAAAGGCCGGCAATCAAGGAGTTGCGCAGGGTCTGTATGCAGTCGGCTATGCCTACGCCAACGGCAAGGGTGTGACACGGAACGATGCCGAAGCCTATTCCTGGTATATGAAGGCGGCGATAAAAGGCCGTGCTGACGCGCAATACGCCGTTGGTTACAGTCTTGCAAACGGGATAGGCGTCGCCCGAGACTACAGGCAGGCGCTGCAATGGTATCGCAAAGCTGCCGATCAGGGTCGCCCCGATGCGCAATATGCTATCGGCTACCTCTACGCCAACGGCCAGGGCGTGAAGACTGACGACGATAGCGCGGTGAGATGGTATCGCAAGGCCGCCGAACAAGGCGACGCACAGGGTCAATATGCCCTCGCCTACATGTATGCCGGCGGCCGCGGCGTTGGCAGGGACTATGGCAAGGCCGTTGACTGGTACCAGAAGGCGGCAAGCCAGGGTCACGCTGACGCCCAATACGCACTCGGCTACATGTATGAAAACGGTCAGGGGACGACGGCTGACAAATCGGCCGCCGCCAGCTGGTACCGCAAGGCGGCCGACCAGAACAATTCACAGGGCGAATATGCCCTCGCCTACCTTTATTATCAGGGCGCGGGTGTTCCCAAGGACTATGGCCAAACGGCCGCTCTGCTTCGCAAAGCAGCCGATCAGGGCGATGCTCGGGCGGAATACGGTCTTGGATATCTGTATTATAACGGCTATGGCGTGCCAAAGGACTCCAAGACCGCTGCCGACTGGTTCAACAAGGCAGCGGCCAAAGGGTTGCCGGAAGCGCAGCACGGACTCAGCTATATGGAAGCCAATGGCGAGGGCCCGATCAAGGATCTCGGACCGCTGGGACAAGGGGCCGCCAGCAAAAAAGGCACGGGTGTCAGCACGGGCTGGCTCTTATTTCATTTGCTAATGGTGCTCGTGCCCTAGCGGTTGCGAAGCGCTCAGCATATTAATTCAACGGATTTCGACTGAGGGGTAGATTGTGAACTGGAAGAAGGCGGCAGCAGCTTTGCTCTTCGCACTGGCGTCCATGGGAGCCGCACAAGCCGATGTCGGACGAAACGGCTACGATCGCGGCGATATCAAATCGGGCCTGGATTACTGGCGCCCCCTGGCGAACAAGGGCAATGCCGCCGCACAGCTGAAACTCGGACAAATGTATGAGGAGGGCAATGGCGTCGAAAAGAACCTGACGCTCGCCCTCGGATGGTACAAGAAGGCCGCCGATCAGGGCAATGCCGAAGCGCAATTCAATGTCGGCACCATGTACGATCAGGGCGAAGGCGTTACCGCCGACAAGGGCCAGGCCATTGCCTGGTACAAGAAGTCTGCGGCACAGGGATACCTCAATGCACAATATAATCTCGGCGTCGTCTACGACACGGGCCAAGGCGTAGCACAGGACAAGCCGCAGGCGTTTGCCTGGTACAGCAAGGCCGCCGAACAGGGCGATACCGATGCGCAGTTCAATGTCGGCACCATGTATGATCAGGGCGATGGCACGGGCAAGGACAAGACCAAGGCCGTCATCTGGTATCGCAAGGCGGCCGAACAGGGAAAAGTCGAGGCGCAATACAATCTCGGCATTATGTATCGCGACGGCGAAGGCGTCGCCAAGGACAGCGCTGCCGCCTTTTCCTGGTTCAAGAAGGCAGCCGACCAAGGCGATGCCAGCGCGCAATTCAATATCGGAGCCATGTATGCCGATGGCGACGGGATCAAGCAGGATCAGGCCGAGGCGATCACATGGTTCCTGAAGGCTGCTGCGCAGAACGATGTCGAGGCCGAATACAATCTCGGCGTCATGTTCCGCGATGGCGAAGGCGTTGCCAAGAACGGCCATCGAGCCGTCTACTGGTTCGAAAGGGCGGCGGAACATCGCTATGCCGGCGCGGCCTACAATCTCGCCATGATGTACCGCGACGGCGATGGCGTCACTGCGGACGCGGGTAAGGCGGCAGAATGGTTCCGCAAGGCGAAGCACCTCGGCTATGACGGCGGCGAGGACCAACAACAGGAAGACCGCTCAGGCGGACAGCCCATTCCGATCTGAGGCGTCAGCCGACCGGTGCCATCGCGACTAGCCGGCCATCTGCCCCCGCTCTCAGTGAATTGCCGAAAATATGCCGATACCCGTAAAGCAGTAAGCCGGGGATTGCCTTGGTGAAGGAAGAGATGGAAGACTGTTGGTGCCACGCCTGATTTGCTGCTTCTTCTTTTAAGAGGATAGATTGTCGTGAACCTGAAATATCCCATGTTCCTCGTCTCGCTTCTGCCGCCGCTTCGCATGGCTTCGCTGACGGTGGCGATCGTGCTGCCGCTCTCTCCGCTTCCGATGGCGGCTATGCCGGCACAAGCTGCGCCCGGTTCTTGCTGGTCGCTGCTGCAGAGCAAATTTGGCCCCGAGATCGAGAAGTCCGTGAATGAGGCCGATCCCTGCAAGAAACTGCCCGGCGTCGATCATAAGGACAAGTTCGAGGTGAAATCGCTCGATGTCTGCGACGGTCCGAACGGTGGCGTCCAGATCAATGCCCACGCAGAGATGGCCTGCAAATCGCATGGCGTACTGAAGACGACGATCAAAGGAGAGCTCGATGCCTCCATGACCGTCGATGTCGGCGCATGCCACATCACCGACCTGCATCTCGGCATCAATGGCCCGATTGGCGAGCTGATATCCTCGGTCGGAGGCCTGCAGGAACTTGCCCGCGGCTTTGCCCAGGCCAAGATCTCGGAAATCTGCGGAAAGTGAAGAAGGGCCGGTAAGGATCGCCGGCCCTCGAGATGGAACACGACAACCGGTTCAGGTTTGCATGACACTATCGGCTTGCCCTGCGTCTTTGCCGCCGAACCGAACACCCTTCTTCTCGAAGCCAAAGCCGGCAAACAACGCCACAACGACGGCCACGATGCAGGCGACGATCAACAGCGCCAGCGCATAGTCGCCGCCCCATTGCTTGGCCAATCCCGCCTGGATCGAGGCATTGCCCGAAGCCAGCAGATTGCCGAGCTGATAGGCAAATCCGGGGAAGGTGCCGCGCACCTCATCCGGCGACAACTCGTTGAGATGCACGGGAACGATGCCCCAGGCGCCCTGCACGAACAGCTGCATCAGGAAAGCGCCGATCGCGAGCATGACTGGGCCGTGGCCCCAGACCCAAAGCGGAGCGACGGGTATGGCCAGCAACGCCGCGATGACGATCGTCCGCCGCCTGCCCCAGCGCTGCGACAAAGAGCCGAAGGTCAGGCCGCCAACAATCGCGCCGATATTATAGACGATGGCGATGGCGCCGACCGTATAGGAATCATATTGCCGCTGGCTTTCGAGGAAGGTCGGATAAAGATCCTGGGTGCCGTGACTGAAGAAATTGAACGCGGTCATCAAAAGCACCGCCCAGAGGAAGAGCGGGATATTCTCGCGCAGCACGGTGAGAAACGGCCGTTGCGGCTTGGCCTGCCGCTGCAGGAAGGCCGGAGATTCCTCCACATTGCGCCTGATATAGAGCACCAGCAGCGCCGGCACCGCGCCGACGAAGAACATGCCGCGCCAGCCAATGATCGGAAACAGCAGGAAGAAGACGATCGAGGCGATCAGATAGCCCGAGGGATAGCCGGCCTGCAGGATACCCGACACCAGCCCACGGGAGTCCTCCGGTATCGTCTCCATGACGAGCGACGCGCCCACGCCCCACTCCCCGCCCATGGCGACACCGAAAAGCGCACGCAGGACGAGAAACATCGTCAAGCCGGTCGAAAAGCCGGTCAGGAATTCGAAGACGGAATAAAGCAGCACGTCGACCATCAGGGTGGTGCGCCGCCCGAACCGATCCGCCGCGAGCCCGAAGATCAGCGCGCCGAGCGGCCGCATGGCGAGGGTAAGAAAGATCGCCACGGCAACCGCCGGAACATCCGTGTGAAATTCTTCGGCTATATGCTTGAGAACGAAAACCAAAATGAAGAAATCGAAAGCATCCAATGTCCAGCCCAGATAGGCTGCGATCACGGTGTTTCGCTGCTGGGGGGACAGGGAACGTAAGCTATCCAATGCGGTCATCATGATCCTCCGACCGGATGGCGGCGGCGAGGCGGGCAATACCGGATGCCGTCGAAGCTGGGGGAACCCGGCATTGGCCGGGCATGTCGACGTTGCGGCTGGTTCCTCCCTTGGCGCCTGCGAGGATCGCGCTATGCGGACTTTGGATCAGCGATGACGCACTGGCCGCCCGTGGGTTGTAACATATTTGACATCTCCGGCGAATGGAAAAATCCGCCACTTTGTTTCCCTTTTGTACCCTTTCCCCCTTCACATCTGCGCGATCTGTCGCCATATTCGCCCCATGGCCAAATCATCGAAAAAATCCCCCGCCCCGACCGGTTTCGAAGAGGCGCCGCAGGCACCGTTTGAAGGTGCGCCGCTCAGCGGCAGCGTTGCCGATTGGGTGAAGCAGCTCGAAGCCGATGCGGAAGCATCCGGCGTCGAAACCCAGCGCGAGATCGCTTCGAAGGCCGGCAAGCACCGCAAGAAGGTGGAGATAGCTGCATCCAAATCAGGGCGCGGCACATCGATGGGTGGATCGACCGATCCGAAGACGCGTGCCGCTGCCGGTCTCAATCCGGTGGCCGGTCTCGACATTGCGCTTGAGGACGCCGACAAGATTTCGCGCGAAGGCGTTACGGCCACCGTCGAGGCGCTATCGAAGCTAATCGAAAGCGGTAATCCTCTCTTCAAGGACGGCAAGCTCTGGACGCCGCACCGCCCTGCCCGGCCGGCGAAATCCGAAGGCGGCATCCGGATCCGCATGGATTCGGAGTATCAGCCCGCAGGCGACCAGCCAACGGCGATCCGCGACCTCGTCGAGGGATTGGAGAATGGCGAGCGCAGTCAGGTTCTGCTTGGCGTCACCGGCTCCGGCAAGACCTTCACCATGGCCAAGGTCATCGAGGCGACGCAACGCCCTGCTGTCATCCTGGCGCCGAACAAGACGCTGGCGGCACAGCTCTATTCCGAGTTCAAGAATTTCTTCCCGGACAACGCGGTCGAGTACTTCGTCTCCTACTACGACTATTATCAGCCGGAAGCCTATGTGCCGCGTTCGGACACCTTCATCGAGAAGGAAAGTTCGATCAACGAGCAGATCGACCGCATGCGCCACTCGGCGACGCGCTCGCTGCTGGAACGCGACGATTGCATCATCGTCGCCTCGGTCTCCTGCATCTACGGTATCGGCTCGGTCGAAACCTATACGGCGATGACGTTCCAGATGAATGTCGGCGACCGGTTGGACCAGCGTCAGCTTCTCGCAGACCTCGTCGCGCAGCAATACAAGCGCCGCGACATGGATTTCATCCGCGGCTCCTTCCGCGTTCGCGGCGATACGATCGAAATCTTCCCGGCCCACTTGGAGGATGCCGCGTGGCGCATCTCCATGTTCGGCGATGAGATCGACGCCATCACCGAATTCGATCCGCTGACCGGCCAGAAGACCGGCGACCTGAAATCGGTGAAGATCTACGCCAATTCGCACTATGTTACGCCGCGCCCGACGCTGAACGGCGCTATCAAGGCTATCAAGGAAGAGCTGAAAATCCGGCTGGCCGAACTGGAAAAGGCCGGACGCCTGCTCGAGGCGCAGCGCCTGGAACAACGCACGCGCTACGATATCGAGATGCTCGAAGCCACCGGCTCATGCGCCGGCATCGAGAACTATTCGCGCTATCTGACCGGCCGAAATCCCGGCGAGCCGCCGCCGACTTTGTTCGAATATATTCCTGACAATGCCCTGCTGTTTATCGACGAAAGCCACGTCTCTGTCAGCCAGATCGGCGGCATGTACCGAGGCGACTTCCGGCGCAAGGCGACGCTTGCCGAATACGGCTTCCGCCTGCCCTCCTGTATGGACAACCGGCCCCTGCGCTTCGAGGAATGGGACGCCATGCGCCCGGATACGATCGCGGTTTCGGCGACACCCGGTAGCTGGGAAATGGAGCAATCCGGCGGCGTCTTCGCTGAGCAGGTCATTCGCCCGACCGGCCTCATCGACCCGCCTGTCGAAGTGCGTTCCGCCCGCACCCAGGTCGACGACGTGCTCGGCGAAATCCGCGAAACCGCCGCCAAGGGCTATCGCACGCTCTGCACGGTGCTCACCAAGCGCATGGCCGAGGATCTGACGGAATATCTGCACGAACAGGGCGTGCGCGTGCGCTACATGCACTCCGACATCGACACGCTGGAACGCATCGAGATCATTCGCGATCTTCGCTTGGGCGCTTTCGACGTACTCGTCGGCATCAACCTGCTGCGCGAGGGTCTCGACATTCCGGAATGCGGCTTCGTCGCCATCCTCGATGCCGACAAGGAAGGCTTCCTGCGCTCGGAAACGTCGCTGATCCAGACGATCGGCCGTGCCGCGCGTAACGTCGACGGCAAGGTCATCCTTTATGCCGATACCATTACCGGCTCGATGCAGCGGGCGATGGACGAAACCAGCCGCCGCCGCGAAAAGCAGATGGCCTACAACGAGGAACACGGCATCACGCCGGAATCGGTCAAGGCGAAGATTTCCGACATCCTCGACAGCGTCTACGAGAAGGACCATGTCCGCGCCGATATCGGTGGCGCCTCCGGCAAGGGCTTCGCCGATGGCGGCCATCTCGTCGGCAACAATCTGCAGGCCCATCTCAACGCGCTGGAAAAATCCATGCGCGATGCCGCCGCCGACCTGGACTTCGAAAAGGCGGCACGACTGCGCGACGAGATCAAGCGCCTCAAGGCCGTCGAACTCGCCGCCATGGACGATCCGCTCGCCCGCGAGGAAGCAAAGAGCCTCGAAAGCGGCAAGGGTGGCCGCTCCTCGTCTTCGAAGGCGAGCACTTCGGGTGGCGCATCCCAGGATGAAAACGCAACCTCGAAGAGCTATTTCGCCAAGCCAAGCCTCGACGAAATGGGACCGGGCAGCGATGCCGGCACGCCGCTCTTCCGCAAGAACACCTTGGACGAGATGACCGTCGGCCGCACTGAAAAGCCTGTCACAGGCAAGGTGCCGGACAAGCCGATCACCCGGGCAAAGCCGGGCGTCGGCTCCTATGAGGACCCGGTGGACGAGAAGCACCGCAAGGGGCGAACAAAGGGCAAGACGGGACGGCCCGGGCGATAAGGCAACCGCGATTGTCGGATATCTGCCGCCCGGTGCTGCCGGTTTTATGAAGGCTGAGGCCTGCGAGCGTGGAGCAATGCCTTGCTGACGAGGCCGCAACCGCTACATGGCATCATATGAGGAGGCCCACGGGGAGACGGAAGGCGCTTGAGCGCGTGCCGGGCCGGTGGGAAGCGATAGCAAGCTGGGGAGAAAGACTGATGTCCGAGCCTTTGATCGTCCGTCGCGAGACCCATGTCTCGGCGCCGCCTGCCGCGATATTCGCACTGCTGACCGATCCAGAAAAGATCCTGCGCTGGATGGGCACGGAAGCCCGGACGGAGCCGGAGCCTGGCGGCATCTATCTCGTCAACGTCACTGGCGCCCGTGCCGCGCGCGGCACTTTCCGCGAGGTCGTGCCGGTTCATCGCCTCGCCTATAGCTTCGGCTGGGAAGGCAGCGAGGAAGTGCCTCCCGGATCGAGCCTTGTGGAGATTGATCTGATCGAGCAACCCGACGGGACGCTGGTGCGCCTCACCCATACCGGCCTGCCGACGGTCGAACAATGTGAAGCGCACGCAAAGGGTTGGGCGCATTATCTCGACCGTATGGCCGCAGTGGCTGCCGGACGCGATCCCGGCCCGGACCCCATGCGCGGCCACGACGGCAGGAGCTGACGGAATTTTGAGCGCGGCGCCATCAGGCCAGATGCTCGATGGCCGCGATATCACCGATCGGCGACAGCAGTTGCCCGTGTTATTTTGCCTTCCAATGCCGTTGGCGTGGTCACATGCGCACGGATGACAGCCGGCAAGCGCCATGGCATGATCGCCGCATGGATTTGCCCGCCCCCCTCGCCTGGCTGGTCGACGAAGCCGGCACCTCGCCCAGCCCCGAACGCTTCCTGGCCGATCTGGGCGGACATCTATTGGCCGCCGGCCTCCCGCTTGCCGGCAGCGCGCTGACGCTTGCCGCGCCACATCCGATCATCACGCAGCATACGTGGCTCTGGCGCGCCGAAACCGGCGCAGTGACCGAAGCTCTCGGCTTCGCCGGCACGGCGCTCGGACAGGCCGGTCGCGATTGGCTCGGCGATCTAGGCCCGATATGCGAGGAAACGATCGGGATTGCACCCGGCAATTCCGTGCTGGCCTGGGCCGGCACTCGGCCCTTCATCTCCTTTGAAGCAGAAAACCTGTGCGAGATCGCCCGCTTTGCCGCAGCACCCTTGGCGGGATTGGCCGCTCGCGCCACTCTCTCCACCCTGCTCGAAGCCTATCTTGGTCGCAGAAGTGCGGCGCGCGTGCAGGCAGGTGCGCTCAGCCGCAACAGCGGCGAAACCATCCGCGCAGCCCTGCTCTGCGCCGATCTGCGGGATTTCACCGCCCTTTCCGAAGCGACGGAACCAAGCGTCGTGATCGCGGCACTCGATGCCTGGTTCGACCGCGTCGCCGGCGCCGTGCATGCCTTCGGCGGGGAAGTCCTGAAATTCATGGGCGATGGCGTGCTGGCAATCTTCCCCATGAGCGGGACACCAAAGGAAGCTTGCGAGGCGGCCTTGCGCGCCGCCACCGCTATCCGAGCCGGCATGGCGCATCTCGACGCGACACGCGCAAGCCAAGGCCTGCCGCAGCTCCCCTTTGGCGTCGCGCTGCATTTCGGCGACATGCTCTGGGGCAACATCGGCGCCGCCGACCGCCTGGACTTCACCGCCATCGGCCCCGCCGTCAACCTCGTCAGCCGGCTGGAGGGCCTCTGCAAGCCGCTGGGACACAACGTGCTGATCTCGGGTGCGCTTGCGGCGGAAACGACGACGACGCTGGTGTCTTTAGGGGACTATGAGCTGCGCGGGATTGCCGAGCCTTGTTCGGTGTTTACACTGGCGGAGAGCTAGGCCGGGAGTTTATTAAGCAAGGCTCCGAACTATCGGTGTTACAGTACATCTTCATCAAGCTCGGCCCTCACCGCGGCCTGAAAATGCGAAGCCCCGCCCGTGAGCCAGAATTCTTCCGTGGTCGTGTCGAGAAACTCTGCAAAGAGCTTGGAAGCCTCCCGGCGACGAACGCCTCCAACAATCTCTACCGTTCTCGAAAAGTGTCTGGGAGGAGAATTTTCCAATCTGACGTGAGCACATCCGCCATATGCATCGGTCATAGCGAAAACAAGCCGCGTGATCGGCAAATGCATCATCGTACCGAAGCACATGATGCAAGGCTCAAGTGTCGTATAAAGCGTCAGCCCATTGTTTCGCGAGAAAGCGTAATCTCCGCTAAACACCTGATGAAAGAGATTCATTTCCGCATGGTTCAAATGATTCGAAACCATAGTTTTGTGGGAGCGTCCCAAAACCTGATCTCCCGTACATAGAACTGCTCCAACAGGAAACACGCCTTCATCCAGCGCAATCCTGGCTTCATCAAGCGCGAGACCCATCATATAGTCATCACTCAATTGAACCACGCAGCCTCTCGAATCCCGTGTTAAAAATTGTGCTGACGTAAGATAGCAACGTTTGTTGCAGCCGCATGACGGATTCTCGTGCTTTGGATCATCGCCGGTGCGCTCTTGTTGGCCAGCAAGCTCATTATATACATTCGCAATGATAACTTCGTTGGTCGCGCGGGCGCCAGCTTTCTCAACCCCTTGAAATTCCCCACCCTATCCTACCCGTTTCCCACCCTGCCCCGATATTGCCCCTTGCCTTTTTCCACAAACCCTGTCACCCATATGCATGCTCGGGCATTTGCATGCCGGTGACTGGACTGATTTGGTGATCCGCTTGCGGCAGGCAGCGGTTGGGTCTTTTGACCCGCGCAGACGTTCTTTCCCCGTACGTGAACTTCTCGACTGGCTTTCGCATGTTGCGGAAGCAAAGCCGTCCGGGTTCATCCGGATAAACTAAGACTGATGGGTAAAGGACTATCCCCCATGGCCACCAAGGGCACCGTAAAATTCTTCAACCAGGACAAGGGTTTTGGTTTCATCACTCCTGACGGCGGCGCGAAGGACGTTTTCGTCCACATTTCCGCTCTTCAGGCTTCCGGCATCCAGTCGCTGCGCGAAGGCCAGCAGGTCACCTTCGACACCGAGCCGGATCGCATGGGCAAGGGCCCGAAGGCTGTCAACATCCAGGCTAACTAAGCCCCGGGTGACTGCCTGAATAAGGTTTCGGACGGCGCGGTGCAAACCGCGCCGTTTTTCGTTTGTGAGGATGAGGTTTGCAGCAGGTTCGGGTCCTATCTCGCCCCTGGCGAGCGAGATAGCCCCTCAAGCGCTGACCCGCTCGGAATCCGCGCTGAAATCCACTGCCGCAAAAGCGGCCGCAATCACCTCCGGCCCAGCCCCCGGCTTGTTGGCGTCGGTGGAGAGGATCTGGCGATAGCGGCGCGAGCCGGGCAAGCCGGTGAAGAGGCCGACCATGTGCCGCGCGACATGCTGCAGACGACCGCCATTGGCGATATGGCGCTCCACATACTCAATCATCCGGTCGCGCAGTCCGTTCCAGTCGGCCTCGGCAGCCGCTTCGCGAAAGAAGCGATGGTCGACGTCAGCGAGAATGGCGGCATTCTGATAGGCGGCGCGGCCGAGCATGACGCCGTCGACGTGAGCCAAATGCGCCTCAGCCTGATCCAGCGTCTGGATGCCGCCATTGATGCCGATGAAGACCTCGGGCCAACGCTGCTTCATGCGGTAGACGATGTCATAATCAAGCGGCGGTATTTCGCG
Organism: Martinezella sp. CNPSo 3957; assembly: GCF_057784395.1. NCBI lineage: Bacteria > Pseudomonadati > Pseudomonadota > Alphaproteobacteria > Hyphomicrobiales > Rhizobiaceae > Martinezella > Martinezella sp. CNPSo 3957. Next base: position 480,620 of record NZ_JBXSOU010000002.1, on the reverse strand, counting down.
GTTTTCCTTCGGCGACAGGCCCTTCAGCCAGGCCTTGCGGGCATGGATCCAGATCGCATCGGCGCCGGCATCGAGCACGCGCGTCATCAGCTCCGGCAAGGCCTCTTCCGGCTCCTGCTCATCGACGCCGATCCGACATTTCACGGTGACAGGCGCCTTCGAAACGGCCTTCATGGCGGCAACGCACGATGCGACCGTCTCCGGCGTTAGCATCAGGCAAGCGCCGAAGGTGCCTGACTGTACCCGATCCGAGGGACAGCCGACGTTGAGGTTGATTTCGTCATAGTTATAGGCTTCTGCGATCCGCAGCGCCTCAGCAAGCTTGGCCGGGTCGGAGCCGCCCAGCTGCAGTGCAACGGGATGCTCGCTGACATCATGCCCCAGCAGCCGGTCGCGCGGCCCGTGAATGATCGCATCGGCTACCACCATCTCGGTATAGAGCAAGGCATGCCGGCTGATCTGCCGATGCAGGTACCTGCAATGGCGATCTGTCCAGTCGATCATGGGGGCAACCGCAAAGATCTTGCGGCCAGTTTTCAGCGCGTCGCTATACATAGGAAACCTTTCTGATCCGCGCTCTATACCAAATCCCTCAAAAAGGCCAGTTTTCGTGGCAGTCACAATGATGCTAGTTTGCCCGAACGGAGTCGGAGGGCAACAGGCCTCTGAAAAAGATGAAAGTTTCGAAAGCGCATATGAACGCCCCACTAACGACAGTCATTCCGCCACCCGCCCCTGTCCTTCTGCCGATCGAAGGTGAGACCGAGTTTTTCCCTGTACGTCGTGTCTATTGCGTCGGCCGCAACTATGCCGACCACGCCATCGAGATGGGTCATGACCCTACCCGCGAACCGCCATTCTTTTTCCAGAAGAACCCCGACAATCTGCTGGTCTCCCGCGACTTTCCCTATCCCGCCCTTTCATCTGACGTGCATCACGAAGTGGAGCTTGTCGTAGCGTTGCGTAGCGGCGGCACAAACATCACGGTCGAACAGGCACTGGATTCCGTCTACGGCTATGGCGTCGGCATTGATTTTACCCGTCGTGACCTGCAGGGCGAGGCCAAGAAGCTCGGCCGCCCCTGGGAAATCGGCAAGGCCTTCGATCATTCGGCACCCATCTCCGCGCTCGTACCCGCCACCCACGTCGGCCATCCAGACAAGGGCGGCATCTGGCTGATGCGCAACGGCGAGGCCGCACAAAGAGGCGACCTCTCGCAGATGATCTGGAAAGTGCCGGAGATCATCGCCGAACTTTCCAAGCTCTTCACGCTGGCCCCCGGCGATATCATCATGACCGGCACGCCCGCCGGCGTCGGCCCCGTTGCCCGCGGTGATCGGATCAGCTGCGCCGTCGATGGCGTTGCAAACCTGGTACTGAACGTCGTCTGACCGAGGAGGATCGACCATGCCGCTCTACGCCCTTGCCGGCTCGACGCCGAAAACACCCGAGCCGGACCGCTATTGGATCGCGCCGGATGCCAGCGTCATCGGCAAGGTCGAAATCGGCGAAGATGTCGGCATCTGGTTCGGCGCAGTGCTACGTGGCGACAACGAGCCGATCGTCGTTGGCAAGGACACGAATATCCAGGAAGGCACGATGGTCCATACCGATCCGGCCTACCCGACCACCATCGGCGAAGGCTGCACCATCGGCCATCATGCCATCATTCACGGCTGCACCATCGGCAACAACTCCTTGATCGGCATGGGCGCAACGATCCTGAACGGCGCGAAGATCGGCAACAATTGCCTCGTCGGCGCCAATGCACTTGTCACGGAAGGCAAGGAATTTCCGGATGGCTCGCTGATCGTCGGCGCACCGGCAAGAGCGATCCGCACGCTGGATGAAGCCGCGATCGAAGGCCTGCGCCGCTCCGCCCGCAACTATGTCGCCAACTGGCAGCGCTTCGCCCGCGATCTGAAGAGATTAGATTAGAAATTTCTAATAGCTACTTGCCGAGTATGAAATAAACGGCAATTTGCAGATCAAGCCGCGCAATTGGCGCAATGACCGCGAATTTCGATGGTCGACTTTTCCGCCTTGAATTTCTGCGATTTCAGCCAATCCATCAGCCGATGATCCACCTCGTGATCGTGAAACTCGATCACTTGGCCGCAGCTTTCGCAGATGGCGAAGGCGACGAGGCCATGGCTATGGCAATCCTCATGCGGATGGGCGCAGGCGACGAAGGAATTGATGCTTTCGAGCCGATGCACCACGCCATATTCCAGAAGCTTGTCCAGCGCGCGATAGACCTGCAGCGGCGCGCGAAAGCCCTGATCGCGTAGCTTGTCGAGAATGGTATAGGCGCTGAGCGGCGCTTCCGCTTTGATCAGGATATCGAAAACGAGAGACTGGTTCTTGGTGAGCATCGGAGTGGTCATGACGACTGTCCTCTCTGTTGCGCCGGTGGCGTGCCGCTCCTGCGAACAAGGGGCAGCAGACTGATGATAAATAGAACGAGCGCCGCCACCACGATCGACGGGCCTGACGGTGTGTCGTAGCGCAGCGACCCGAATAGCCCGCCGACAACGGCGATAGCGCCGAGCAGCGAAGCAAAGATCGCCATCGTTTCCGGCGTGGCGGCAAAGCGGCGTGCGGTGGCCGCGGGGATGATCAGAAGCGCGGTGATAAGCAGGATACCGACGATTTTCATGGCAATCGCGATCACCACGGCCATCAGCAGCATGAAGAACAGCCTTGCGCGCTCCGGCCGCAATCCTTCCGCCTCGGCGAGTTCGGGATTGACGGTCGAAGCCAAAAGCGGCCGCCAAAGCCAGGCGATTGCCGCCAGGACGAAAATGCCGCCGCCCCATATCACCGCAATGTCCGACTGGGTGACAGCCAGAATGTCGCCGAAGAGGAAAGCAATGAGATCGATCCGCACCCAGCTCATAAAGGCGACGATGACCAGGCCAATCGCCAGCGTCGCATGCGAGAGAATACCGAGCAGCGCGTCAGCCGACAGCGCCTGCCGCCGCTGCAGGAACAGCAGCAGAATCGAGACGAGTGCAGCAACCGCGAAGACGGACAGTGTCAGATTGAGTTGGAACAGCAGCGAGAGCGCCACGCCGAGCAGCGCCGAGTGAGAGATCGTATCGCCGAAATAGGCCATACGTCGCCAGATGATGAAGCAGCCGAGCGGCCCGGTCGTCAGCGCCAGCCCGACGCCGGCCACGACGGCGCGCAGGAAGAAATCGTCAAACATGGCGTTCTCCCTTGCTGTGGTCATGATCGTGATCATGGCCATGATGGTGACCATGATCGGCATGTTCATGATGGTGGTGGCCGTCGTCGGCATGGCAATGATCTGTTATCGAGCCGTCAGCATGTTGTACGCGGCCATCAGGCAGATGCGTGTGGTCGTGATGATGACTGTAGATCGCCAGGGATTGCGCCGCCCGCGTGCCAAACAGCTTCACATATTCGGGGCTCTGGCTGACGGTCTGCGGCGTGCCGCGGCAGCAGACATGGCCGTTCAGGCAAACCACCGTATCCGTCGCCGCCATGACGACGTGCAGATCGTGTGAAATCAGCAGGATACCACAGCCCTGTGAATTGCGGATGGACTTGATGAGATCGTAAAGCGCGATCTCACCGTTGAAATCCACGCCCTGCACGGGCTCGTCCAGCACAAGCAGATCGGGCTTGCGGGCAATGGCGCGCGCTAGCAGCGCCCGCTGGAATTCGCCGCCGGAAAGATGCTGCACCTCGGCCTTGGCAAGATGCGCGATGCCGACGGCTTCCAGCGCCGCGATTAGCTCACGCTCCGGCAAAGGTCCCGTCAGCGTCATCAACCGCTGCACGCTGAGCGGCAAGGTCCAATCGATCGCAAGCTTCTGCGGGACATAGCCGACCTTCAGATTGGCAATGCGCTCCACGCGCCCTTCGTCCGGCTTCAAGACGCCGATTGCCGTCTTGGCGCTGGTCGACTTGCCGGAACCGTTCGGGCCGATCAGGGTAACGATCTCGCCCCGGCTGACGGAAAAATCGACCCCACGCACCAGCCAGCGGCCGCCGCGACGAACGCCGACATCATGGAGCGACACGAGCGGACGGCTCTTGCTGTCGATGGAAGAAAGCATGAAATTTCCAATTGCCCTATTGCGCCATGCTATCGCACACGTTATAGCATAACGCAATTGATGTAATAACATAACAGACCCATTCAAGGGCATTTCTGGCATGAACGCAGCAAAAACTCTTCTTCCCATCGCCGCCTCCCTTCTCCTTTCCGGCCTGCTCGTCGGTACGGCCGCAACTGCAGCCGATGCGCCGAAAGTCGTCGTTTCCATCAAGCCGATCCACTCGCTGGTCGCAGCCGTCATGCAGGGCGTCGGCACGCCGGATCTGATCGTCGATGGCGCTGCATCGCCGCATACCTACGCGCTGAAGCCCTCGAATGCGCGCAGCCTTCAGGAGGCGAAATTGGTCTTCTGGGTTGGGTCGGGTATGGAAGCCTTTCTGCAAAAGCCACTTGCCGCACTCGGTACCAACGCCACCGTCGTCGAGCTCGACGATGCGCCCGGCATTACCAAACTCAAGTTCCGCGAAGGCGGCGCCTTCGAACCGCATGACGATGGCGACGAGCATGAGGCCAGCGACGATCACGCCCATGGACACGACCATGATCATGGCGAGTTCGACACTCACCTCTGGCTCGATCCGCATAATGCCAAGGCGATGGTCTCCGAGATCACAACTTCCCTGGTCGCGGCGGACCCCGTCAACGCCCTGACCTATCAAGCGAACCAGAAGGCTCTGAACGACAAACTCGACGCTCTCGATATGGAAATCGCCTCGACGCTCGCCCCGGTAAAGGACAAGCCCTTCATCGTCTTTCACGATGCCTACCAGTATTTCGAGCACCGTTATGGCGTGCGCGTCTCAGGCTCCATCACGGTCAGCCCGGAAACCATTCCGGGCGCGCAGCGCGTCGCCGAGATCCACAGCAAGGTCGCCGATCTCGGCGCGACCTGCGTCTTCGCCGAGCCACAATTCGAACCGAAGCTGGTCAACGTGGTGCTGGAAGGCACCCCCGCAAAATCGGGAACCCTCGATCCGGAAGCTGCAACGCTGCCGCAGGGGCCGGATCTCTATTTCGACCTGATGCGCGGCATCGCGAGTTCCCTCAAAGCCTGCCTTTCAGCGCAAGGCTGAACATCGCCGAAGGAAGCGGGCATGTTGCTCGCTTTTTTTATCACAATATATGTAATGATATTACATTACAAAGGAAGTTGTCATGAACAAGAAGCTCCCAGTCACCGTCCTCTCCGGTTTTCTCGGCGCCGGCAAGACGACCTTGCTCAACCATATCCTCAACAACCGCGAGGGCTTGCGCGTTGCCGTCATCGTCAACGACATGAGCGAGGTGAATATCGATGCGGCGCTGGTGCGCGACGGCGGCGCCAATCTCTCCCGCACGGAGGAACAGCTCGTGGAGATGACCAATGGCTGCATCTGTTGCACGCTGCGCGACGATCTTCTCAAGGAAGTCCGTCAGCTCGCCGAGCAGGGCCGCTTCGATTATCTGCTGATCGAATCCACAGGCATTGCCGAGCCCCTGCCCGTCGCCACCACCTTCGAGTTCCGCGACGAGGACGGCAGCAGTCTTTCCGACGTTGCCCGGCTCGATACGATGGTGACCGTCGTCGATGCGGCCAATCTTCTCTCCGACTATGGATCGACGGATTTCCTTGCCGATCGTGGCGAGACCGCCGGCGCCGGCGACAACCGGACCATCGTCGACCTCCTGGTCGAGCAGATCGAATTTGCCGATGTCGTCATTCTCAACAAAGTCGGCGCGGCGACAGCAGAGCAACGCGACGCCGCCCGCAAGATCATCGTCGGCCTCAACCCCGATGCACGTCTGATCGAAGCCGATTTCGGTGTGGTGGAACCATCGGAGGTTCTCGGCACGGGACGCTTCGACATCGATCGAGCCGAAACCCATCCACTCTGGTATAAGGAGCTGCATGGCTTCAAGGATCATGTTCCGGAAACGGAGGAATATGGCATCCGTTCCTTCGTCTATCGCGCGAAGAAACCGTTCGATCCTCTTAAATTCCAGGCCTTTCTCAATCGGTCATGGCCGGGTGTCATTCGCACCAAGGGCTTCTTCTGGCTCGCGACCAGACCCTATTCTGTCGGCGAGATGAGTCAGGCCGGCGCGCTCGTCCGCACGAGCAAAATGGGCCTCTGGTGGGCAGCCGTGCCGCAAGACCAGTGGCCGCATGATCCGAGCTTCAAGCGTGCGCTGGCGCCCTATTTCGATCCGATATGGGGGGATCGCCGCCAAGAGCTGGTGTTCATCGGCGCCGATCCGATGAACGAAAAGCATCTCACGGACGAACTGAACGCCTGCCTGATTGAGGCGGACGGCTTCACGCCCGAACGCTGGCGGAACCTGCCCGATCCCTTTGCCAGTTGGAACATGACCGCAGTATGAAGAAGACGAAACCGATCAGATTCCAATGCCATTGTTTCGAATGCAGCACCAATGACAAGCAGACCGATGAGAGATCGAGCTCCGGTACGAACGAAACGGATCAGGCCAGCATAAAATCAGGCGAAGAGGACCGCCGCCTGATCACGGACGTAATTGGAAAATTGCTGTTTGGTGCCTGAACGGCAGGTTCAGGCCACCAACATACCCGCGGGAACGGCGATGATCTCATGCATGACCAGCAATGCGCCGATCACTTCATCTTTGGCACGTAACGGGGTGATTGTGCAGCGAAACACCTTGCCGGGTTCGATCTGCCGATAGGAGGGATAAAGACACTCCACCTTTTCCCCGGCAAAGCAGGCATCGAGCTTCGCCTTCAGACTGATTTCGAAATCTTCCGAGCCGATGAATTCCGAGATGTGACGCCCCACAAGCTCCATCGGCTTCGATTTCAGAAATTCCGAATTGGCGGCGTTGCTGTAAAGATAGCGATAATCTCGTGTGACGACCGCGACACGATTGGGCAGGCTGTCCAGAATGACATCATTCAGAACGCTGCCTTCTTCAAAGCCGAGCGTATCGTCCCGGTCGATTTTCTCGCTCGAAAAGACCCGGAAAACTTCGCCCGCTGCTTCGCTCGCGCCGCCAAAATAACGATCGATCAGTGCCGAAAGCGACGCAGAATTGCGCAGGACCCGTGAGCGATCATCCGCTTCTTCGCGGATGAGATTGTTCATGAACTGGAGCTGCATGTAAATTTCAAGCAGACTCACGGCCTTATAGGCCAGGATAGCTGCGATAAGGGGCTCCAATTCACGATCGAGCGATGCCACAAGCTCGTCGTCGCCAAGTTTTATCGCACGCTGAATCTGACTACATTTCATGGAGAAGGCATGAAAGAGTGCCAGCAAAATTGCCCTCCTGTCCCTGACCATAACAGGACGCAGGGGCCTCGATTCCCGGCGCTGCCATGCCCAAGGATATTCAGCTTGGTGTCCGCATTCTCACCAAACTTTCTATATTCTGAATTAACATGACTTATCCCCACTTTCAATCGGGATGAGCAGAAGTTCTCGGGAAACGAGAACTTTATGAAAAACCAGGCTTATAAGTACAATGACTGGACGAAGACCGAATGCGGCCATGCGGACAAAACTGCCGCTAGCCCAGGCAAAAATGGGCCTAGAAAACGCTCTTCTTGATATTCCAGCGATCATGATACCAGAGCCATTGCTCGGGATTTTCCCTCACCCAGCTTTCAACCTTGTCATTCAGCAGCTGTGCCGTTGCAGTCAGATCGAGGCCGCCGGCCTCGTTGCGAGGCATCTCTAGCTTCGGTTCGATCTCCAGCCGGTAGCGATTGCCGGGCAAACGGATGCAACGGGCCGGATAGACTTCGCAATTGAACTGACGCACGAGCTTCGGCAGCAGCGGGTTGGTCTTTACGTCGCGACCGAAGAACAACGTCTTCAAACCCTTACGGAATTTCTGGTCGACCAGCACGCCGACGCCACGACCGGCCTCAAGCTCTCTGGCAAGCGCGAACGACGAGCCAGCGTGTGATGGCACGAGATTGCCCATACGCTTGGCACGAAAGTCGAAAACCTTCTGAGCGACATAGGGATTGTTCGGCGGGCGAAAGAGCACAGTCACCTTCAGACCAAAGGCGGCGCCGGCGACCGGCAACAGCTCGAAATTGCCGGTATGCCCGGTAAAGACGATAAACGGGCGCGGATTGTCTCGGAGATCGAGAAAGATCGGAATGCCGGAAACTTCGATGCGGCCAGGCTTGTCGCTAAAGGGATCGAAATCGAAAAGCCGGTCGAGAAAGACATATTCCGCTGCCAGGCGCCCCATATTGCCCCAGCTCGCACGTGCGATCTCTTCAATCTCCGCCTCGGTCTTTTCCGGAAAGGCATTGCGCAGATTGGTCAGCATCAGCTGATGCCGGCGCATACGCGGACCGATCTTGCGGGTCAGGCGATCGGCAAAGTTGATACCCGCATCCGCCGGAAACAGTTTCAGGAAATTCAGGAAGCCGAAGATGACCTGCGCCACCAGCCACTGCTGGAAATTTCTGAGCGCAAGCACGATCCGGGTGATGAAAAGCTTCACGCGGCTCAGTCCATCTTCAGGATGATCTTGCCGAAGATCTGGCGCGATTCCATCCGCTCGAGAGCGCGGTCGATGTCATTGAAGCTGACTTCGGTATCGATCACTGGGTGAACGAGGCCCCGCGCCATCTTCTGCATCGCGTTGGCCATGTTCTCCATGCGGCAGCCGAAAGATCCGAGAAGCTTCAGCTGCTGCTGGAACAGCATCATCAGGTTCATTTCGGTCGAAACCCCAGAGGTAGAGCCGCAGGTGACGAGACGACCGCCGCGCTTCATGCAGAGCATGGAGCCGGCCCAGGTATCCTTGCCGACATGCTCGAAAACCACGTCGACGCCCTTCTTCTTCGTCAGCTTGCGTACGACACCCTCGAAGCGGTCGGTGCGGTAGTTGATGACGTGATCGGCGCCCAAGGCCTTGGCTTTCTCGATTTTGTCGTCGGAGCCGACCGTCGTGATGACCGTGCAGCCGATCTTCTTGGCAAGCTGGATGGCAGCCGTTCCGATACCCGAGCCGCCGGCATGAACGAGGATCGTTTCGCCCGGTTCGAGCTTGGCATTGTCAAACAGCATGTGCTCAACCGTGCCGAAAGTCACAGGAGCAAGCGCTGCACCGACCGCATCGACGCCGGGAGGTGCCGGAACAAGCAGGCGAGCCGGCAAATTGACCTTCTCCTGCGCGAAGCCATCGAGATGGAAACCATGCACGCCGCCGACATGTTCGCACAGATTGTCGCGTCCCTCGCGGCAATGGCGGCAGAGGCCGCAGGTGCGCGCGCCGTAGATCGACACGAGCTGACCCGGCAGAACATTGGCAACGCCCGGCCCGATCGCTTCCACGACACCGGCAGCTTCCGCGCCGATGACCAGCGGCATCTTGCGCTTGGCAAAAGCCATACCGCGCCAGCCCCAGACGTCGATATGATTGAGGGCGACGGCCTTGACGCGCAAGGTCACCTCACCCGCACCCGGCGCCTCCGGCTCCGGCAGATCGGTGATCTCAAGTTTGCGGTCGTCGATCAGTTGCAAAGCACGCATGGCAAAGTCCCTCGCCTCTCGGGCGCAGTTGTATCCTGTTTTTCAGATGTCCGCTTAAGCCGGTTCAAGCGCCATGACAAGGCTGGCGTTCTGACCGCCGAACCCGAAAGAGTTCGAGAGGACGGCATTCACCTGCTTTTCACGCTTCTTGTTCGGCACCACATCGAGAATGATGGACGGGTCCGGATTATTGTAGTTGATGGTCGGCGGCAACGTGCCGGTCAGCATCGTCTGCAACGAGAATACCGCCTCGACTGCGCCCGCCGCCGTCAGCGTGTGGCCGATCATCGACTTGTTCGACGAAACCGGAATGGTCGGAAGCCGCTCACCGAAGACAGCCGACATCGCGCCATATTCCATCTTGTCGTTTTCCGGCGTCGAAGTGCCATGAGCGTTGATATAGCCGATATCGCTCTCATCCATGCCAGCATCGGCAAGTGCTGCGCGGATCGTCGCGATCGCCGGACCGCCGTCAGGCGAAGAGCGTGTGCGATGGAAGGAGTCCGCCTTGTCGCCGGCGCCCTTCATGATGCCGAGGATCTTGGCGCCGCGGGCAACTGCCGCTTCCAGCGATTCCAGCACCAGCGTCGCCGCTCCTTCGGCAATGACGAAGCCATCACGATCCTTGCTGAATGGCTTGGATGCTTTCGTCGGCGGATCGTTCTGCGTCGACAGCGCCGAGAGCAGCGAGAAGCGGATCAACGCCTCCGCGCTCAGGGATCCGTCGGTCGCAACCGTCAGTGCCCGCGCGGTGCGGCCCTGACGGATCGACTCAATGCCCAGCTGGATTGCTGTCACGCCTGACGCACACGCCGTCGACAGCGTTACCGGCAGGCCGCGCGTGCCAAAACGGTCGGCAAGGCGCTCGGAAATGGCGCCGAAAAGAGCGGCTTCGTGGAAGGCGGGATCGGGGCGCTGGCGCATGGCGGCAAGGAAGCGCTCATATGCATCGCCCTCGTGATCTGCCGGAGGTGAGCGGTCAGCCAGCTCAAAGCGGGCGCTCCATTCGGGTTCGATCGGCGGCGCAGCCAGGAAGAGCGGCGCGTCGAAATCGCCGGAAATTCCCGCCTGTGCCAAAGCTTCGATGGTTGTTTCACGGGCAAAAGCATAGGAGCGCTCGACAGCGTTTGGAACGGGGATATCGATGAAATCCACCGTCCCGGCGATCCGCGTCGAAAGTCCGTCCGTCGGGAAGCGCGTGATGCCGTGAATGCCCGACGTGCCCGAAGAAAGAGCATTCCAGTTATCCTGTAGCCCCTGCCCCAGCGACGTGATGATCCCCATGCCGGTGACGGCGACGATCGGACGTCCGAGATGATCCTTGTAAGCGGTCATGTCCTGTTCCTCACGCTTCGGCTGACAGTACGGCGATACCTTCACCGCGCGCATGGCCGACGGTTGTTACCACGGCATTGCGTGCGCCCGTCGCCATTGGCTTTTCATTCGCGGCATCGAAGGGCGGTACCTTGGCTTTATTAGCGACGGCCAGTGCCGCAAAGGCGAGCCCGAGCGGAAACTGGCCTTCCAACCCATGCCCGGAAATGCCGGAATAGGCACGGATGGCGGCCTCCGGAAGCTGTGCTTCGATCACGGCTTTTTCGCGCTTGGCGAGATCGGGAATTGCTGTCGTACCGGAGAAGACGACCGTCGCATCGCCAGGCGCCTGCTTTGCGGGTGCGAGCATGCGCTCCAGCCGTGCTTCGAGCTTGCCTTCGTCACGTCGACCGCGATCGCCCTCGACCGCATCGATCGTCGCATAGATATGCGCGCCGCGAGCTTCGGCGTGCGCACGCGATTCAAGAACGAGGAAGGCGCTCAGCGAGCCCATGATCATGCCGCCGCCATCTTCCGGCTTGCGCGACCAGACAGGATGCCAGTTACCGATAGCATGCGCATTGATGGATTCGATCAGCAGGATCATGTCGAGGCGCTCGGCGGAAAATGCGCCGCCAACGAGAGCATGGCTCGATTCACCGGACTTGATGCGGTGGAACGCGGTCTCGACGGCCGAAATACCGGAGGCCTCTTCACCCATGAAGGTTCGCGAGGAACCCGTGACCTTGTGCACGATCGAGATATTGCCGGCGAGCAGGTTCGAAAGCTGCGCCAGGAACAGCGTCGGACGCAATTCGGTCGTCAGCTTCTCATTCAGCAACAATTCGCGGTCGTTGCGCTTCAAGCCTTCGTTGACGATCAGCGTATCGACATTGGTATCGCGCTCGCCACCCCCGGCCGCGACGATCATGTCCATGGTGCCGCAGGCTTCCAGATCGTCCTTGAAACCGGCATCGTCGAGCGCCAGACCGGCGGTGAAGACGCCGATGCGCTGCCAGTTTTCCATCTGCCGCTGATCGCCGCGCTTTGGAATCTGCTGCGACCAATCGATCTCAGGCAGCGGATGCACGGGATAGGGCTTGAACTTCTCGGTTTCGACGATGGTCGCCGGCGCTTTGTCCGCCTTCAGCAGGGCGACATGCGCGTCCTTGCCAACGCCCTGGCAGGTAACGATGCCGATACCCGTTATGACCACATCATTCTGAGCCTTGCTCATTCATCAATCCTCTTCGAATGCGGCGCCGAACAAGCCGGCAGCATCAACCGTTGGCGGCGATGGCGTCGAGAAGTCCGACCTCGCCTGCCCGCTTGCGCACGATATCGCCGAGCGGCACCTCATTAAACGGCATGGTCCGCAGCTTCAACTGCGCATCGCAGACCTTCTTTCCACCGATGGTGATGCGCGCCTTGGTGACAGCAAAGCCCGAGCCCTCGTGCTCCAGATCGGCTTCGATATCGAGTTCGGCTTCGGGCTCCACGAAGGTCCGCATCTTGGCGCCATCGACCGACATCAGGAATGGCATACAGGCAAATTTTGTCGCCGCAAGCACGAGCATGCCCGAAGCCTGCGCCATCGTTTCGATAAGGAGAACGCCGGGAACCAGCGGCATGCCCGGGAAATGGCCTTCGAAAACAGGGCTTTTGGCCGGAACGACGGAATGAGCCTTCAACCGGCCCTTGGACAGATCGACAGATTCGACCCTGTCGATCATCTGGAAATATTCCAGCAGCATCAACGCCTCCGATCCAACTCGGCAACAAGGAACGTGCCGGGCGGGATACGCTATTTAAGAATAAAACCGCCCGGCCGCCATATTCGTGAGCGGCAGGGCGTCAAAAAAATACTAGGATGTCGCTCAGCCCTTGGCGGCGCGCAGCTCATCGATCTTGGCGCAGAGATTCTTCAGCACGAAGTACTCTTCGGTCGAGACCTTGCCTTCGTTGACTTCCTGCGTCCACTTCTCGAGCGGGATCTTGATGCCGAATTCCTTGTCGATCGCGAAAACGATATCCAGGAAGTCCAGGCTGTCGATGCCGAGGTCGTCGATCGTGTGGCTATCCGGGGTGATGGTGTCACGGTCGATTTCGCTGGTTTCAGCGATAATGTCGGCAACTTTGTCAAATGTAGCAGTCACTGCCCATACCTCTTGAAATAATAATTCAATCCCCCTCATAGGGAAATCCGTTCCAAAAGCCAATGGTTTCCACCAGAAACCCCGGCAAATTGGCAAGCCACTGTTGCGCAAACAGCAAAATGACCGTCGCGTCATACCTGTGAAATCGCGCGCGACGTGGACGCGGGATATGGCAGCATTGCGGCCGAACCGCAGCGACGAAGCGTGTCTATTCGCCAGAGATCATTCGCTGATCACGATGCGTGTATTGTGAAGCCCCGCGTCGGCCGCCATGGCAAAGAAGGTGGCGGCATTGCGGGTATCGAGCCGAACGCAGCCATGCGACGCTGGCCGGCCGAGGTGCCGCACCTCATAAGTGCCGTGAATGGCATAGCCGCCGTTGAAAAATACGGCGTACGGCATCGGCGCATCGTCATATTTCTTCGAGCGATGATCCCTGGACAGCCATTTCGCCGTGTAGGAGCCGATCGGCGTCACATAACCTTTGCGGGCCGTCGACACTCGCCAGCGATACTTCAGAGCTCCATCCTCGGAAACGGTCATAGTTTGCGATCGAAGATCGACCACCGCGACAACAGTTCCGGCGTGAGCCGAAACGCTGCTGAATTGCATACATAGACATGCCGTTACTGCCAAAGCGATATGCTTCATCTTGCCCCTCCGACCGTTTGCTTCCTTCCGAAGCAATTCAGACGATGGGAAAGTCTATCGCTATGCCAATTATACCAAATTAATACATATAGTGAGCGATTGCTTAATTTAGGGACGCTCACAAGAGCAGCAGGAAGCCAAGGAAAGCGAGAAGCGTCAGCATCGAGCACGCGGAATAAAAGATGGAAATACCCGCTTCGACGTCACTCACGGTCGCCGTATCCCGGCCGGCACCGTTGATCATTGGCTCGCGCACGAGCTCGCCGCCATAGATTCGCGGGCCGGCAAGCTGGATGTCGAGGGCACCGGCCATTGCCGCCTCTGGCCTGCCTGAGTTGGGTGAGCGATGCAGCCCGCCGTCGCGCACGGCGATGCGGATCGCATTTCCAAGCGCGGCGATTCCCCGCTTAGCCAAGGCTCCGGCGGCAATCAGCAGAATGGAGAGCCGTGCAGCCGGCCAGTTGGCGATATCGTCCAGGCGCGCAGCGGCGCGGCCGAAATCGACATAGGTCTCGGACTTGTGGCCGATCATCGAATCGGCGGTGTTGAGCATCTTGTAGAAAAACAGGCCCGGCAGGCCGAAAACGCCGTACCACAGGGCCGGCGCGACGACGCCGTCGGAAAAGTTCTCGGCGAGGCTTTCGATGGCCGCACGGCAGATACCCGGCTCATCCAGCGTCTCGGGATCGCGGCCGACGATGCGCGACACAGCAAGACGGCCGCCTTCCAGACCATCGGAGCGCAATGCCCGAGACACCTCGCCGACGTGATCGGCAAGGCTCTTCTGCGCCATGAAAACCGCCACCAATCCCGCCTCTATCAATATGCCGAGCCAGCCGAAAAAGGCGAGAAATCCATGAATAGCCCAGCCAGCGATGGCAGCGCCCATCAGCAGCGCGACGATCGACATCAGCCCATTACGGCGGCGAAGAACGCCCGGCAGATGCTTTGCATTGAACCGTTGATCGAAAGCTGAAATCGCCTTGCCGAACAGTACGACGGGATGCGGAAAGCGCTGCCAAAGCCAGTCGGGATCGCCGACGAAGCGGTCAAGCAGCAAGGCAAGGACCAGAATGAGCAAATGTTCGTCGGCGGTCATGTCGAATAATCCTCTAATACCCCGGCGAGTCTCTTATCTGCCGCCTCATCAGGAGCTAGTCCGAAGCGCAGCCAATTGCGGGCGTAATCGAACTTGCGGACGAGAATGTGATGACGGCAGAGATGCGTATATATGCCTTCGGCGCGGTCGTCTGCAACCAGTGCAAAAAAAGCAGTGCCTCCCGCTACATGCAGCTTGGAACGTCGTAGAACCGCTTCCAGCGCCGAATGCCTTTGAAGAATGCGGTTACGGATGGCGCCTGTATCGCTTTCCATCAGGGAGGCAGCGATCGAAAGGGCCGGCCCGGAAACCGCCCATGGCCCGAGCCAATCCTCGAATCTTGTCATGATCGAAGCCTCGGCAATCACGAAGCCAAGACGCAGACCGGCCAAGCCGAAAAACTTTCCGAAGGAGCGGAAGATAATGAGATTCGGCATAGAGGCGGCCAAAGGCGCCATGCTTGCCGCCGGTTCGACATCGCCGAACGCCTCGTCGACCAGAAGGAGGCCGCCCTGCTCGCGCTGCCTGTCATGCAGTTCCCGCAACTGCTCGATGGGCAGCACCCGCCCATCAGGATTATTGGGATTGACGGCAACGACCAGCCTGTCATCGGCCGTGAGTTCGGCAATCGTCGAAACCTGGCGAACCTGCAGGCCGGCGAGCGTAAAAGCGCGCGCATATTCGCCATAGGTCGGCGAGAAGATTGCAACCCTGCCGCCCGTTACGAGCTTTGGAAGCAATTGAATGACGGACTGCGTGCCTGGAACCGGCAGCGGCAGAATATCGCCGCTGCGGTAATAGCTCCTCGCCGCTTCCCGCGCCCGCTCCTGCAAATGCTGGTCAGGCAACCTGTGCCAAGCCGCAACGGGGATTTCCGGCAGTGTCACCGGATTGGGATTGATGCCGGTCGACAGATCCAGCCATTCCTCCGGGCGCCCGCCATATTGACGCGCCGCCGCGGTAATGCCGCCGCCGTGGACGATCCTGGTGGTCATGCGGCTTCACCGGCTAGATCGATCAGATGCATGTAGGAGCCGGCGACATTGCCGTGTTGCAGACCGGCTGTGCCGAGATCGGTATCGAGCGCATCCCTGACGGCAAACAGACGGTCCGCCTCGCCTTCCGATACGATGGTCGAATAATGAAACTCATGCGCCGTCATCGGCTTTTCGAAGAAGGAGCCGGCAAGAGGCACCACGCGTCGATAGCCGAGATGCCGCTGTCGTTTCTCGTAACTGGTAACGACGGGCAAGAGGCCCAGCATTTCGTGGCGCACGCCCGCCGCATCCACAAGACCCTCGCCGAGCACCATGTACCCGCCGCATTCGCCATATATGCGCACCCCACGCGAGGCCGCCGCCTTCACGCCATCCCGGAAATGCTGAGCGGCGGCGAGCTTTCCAGCGTGCAATTCCGGATAGCCGCCCGGCAGATAGATCGCATCCGCATCGGCCGAAGGAGCTTCATCCGCGAGCGGTGAAAAGAAGGATATTTCCGCACCGCGCCGCCTCCAGCCGAGCAGCATATGCTCATAGCAGAAGGCGAATGCGATATCTCTTGCCACCGCAATGCGCTGGCCGAACGGCATGAGCCGCGTGATATTGGCTGCGGAGGTGCGAACGAGATGCTGCTGTGCCGCCCGCAAGAGCAGATCGAAATCGCAGGCCTTCGAGACGATCTCTGCCGCAGCCTCGATAAATTGCTCGAGCGCCCCATGCTCTCCAGCCTGCACCAGACCGAGATGCCGTTCCGGCAATGCCAGGATTGTATCACCGCGAATAACGGCGACGACGGGCATACGCACCGCATTCAGTGCCTGGCGCAGCATTTTCTCGTGCCTATCACTGGCAACGCGATTGAGCACGACACCGGCAACGCGGATATCGGCGCGAAAATTGGCAAAGCCGCTGACGACAGCCGCAACCGACTGCGACATGCGAGAGCAATCGATGACGAGCACGACGGATAGACCGAGCAAGGCGGCCAGATCGGCCGGCGTGCCCGTGCCATCGGCGGCGCCGTCGAACAGGCCCATCATCCCCTCGATGACAAGCATCCGTCCGCCGGCGCGATGAAGCGCGGCATTCGCTGAAATGAGCTCTGCGCGCATGGCCCAGGGATCGAAGTTGAGGCAGGGCGTTCCGACCGCCGCGGCATGAAAGGCGGGATCAATGTAATCGGGTCCGGCCTTGCCGGGCGCGACCGCAACACCCCTGTTTCTCAATGCCCGCAGCAAACCAAGTGTGAAGGTGGTCTTGCCGGAGCCTGATGAGGGTGCCGCGATCAGAAGTCCGCTCATGCCGGCACCTTGCGTCCGCTCTCGCCCTGCCTTTCGGCCGGCGATACCAGCGCGCGACCGGAAAGCGCGCCCAGCCAGTCGAGCGACGGCCGCAGTTTCACCACCTCGCCAACGACGACGATGGCCGGCGGCTCGAGACCGGACGTTTCGACATCGGCAGGCGCACGCCCAAGCGTCGTCTCCAGAACTTGCTGGGAGGGCGTCGCCGCATTGCAGACGAAGGCAACAGGTTCGTCCGCCGAACGGCCGGCGGCAATGAGATTGGCGCTGATCTGCGCGATGTGCTTCATCGCCATATACATGACGATGACGGGCGATCCCTTGCCGATCGCCTCCCAATCGATGGCGTCCGGTACGACGCCGGACGAATCATGGCCGGTCAGGAAGGTGACGGCGTGATTGACGTCGCGATGGGTAACCGGAATGCCGGCATAGGCCAAGCCGCCGATCCCGGCCGTAATGCCGGGCACGATGCGGAAGGGAATGCCGTGCTGAACGAGCATCAGCGCCTCCTCACCACCGCGCCCGAAGACGAAAGGGTCACCGCCCTTGAGGCGCAGAACGCGCTTGCCGGTCCGCGCCAGTTCCACCAGCCGCAGGGAAATGTCCCGCTGCTTGGCCGATGGCTTGCCGCCGCGCTTGCCGGCATATTCCAGCATGGCGCCCGGGCGGGCGAGCTTCAGGCAATCTTCATTGACAAGAGCATCATGCACGATGACATCTGCCTCGGCCAACCCCTTGGCGGCCAGCAGGGTCAAAAGCCCCGGATCGCCCGGCCCGGCGCCAACGAGCCAGACCGACCCCGGCTCCAGGGCCGGCAGAGTGGAAAAAGCGGTATCGTTCATCCCATGTGTCCTATGCCCGGATGGGCGAAATTGCAATGTTGAGAACGGGATAAGGCGATCTCGATTCGACATCGCTCCCACTGCAAACATTACGTCACATACCCGATCGGCATGAGCGGCAGCACGCTATGGGCTTTTCCAACCACGACAGGAAACGAAAAACAGGTTTGCCGATCGCATGACGCTCCGGACTCGATATTTCCGGACACTCAAGTAGGCTCTTGATAGAGCTGGAAAATGGTCTTCAGCGAATTGTGAAGGGGGCACTGTCGCCCCCTTCACCGAACTTAGTGCTTCACCTTGCCCAGAATCACGTCGCGGATCAGATCGAGAACCTGCTGCGAGCGAATGCCGATGCAAGCGATCTGGCTCGGCAGATTGTCCCAGTCGCCCGGCGGAAAGTGGCGGCCGGCCGGCTTGATAACCGTCTGACCATCGGCAATGCCGCCGCAGACGACGCGGATCGATCCTTCGATGGTATCGAACAACTCGGGCGCCACGACATAGACGCAAGCGCAGCTATCGTGGACCATCATGCCGTCTTCGACCGCATGCTGGTAGAAATCGATATAGGACTGTGACAGGTCGGCCAGGAGCTGCACCGAGGGACCGCCCGCTTTCGCCATATCAGCGAGATAGCTGCGGCCCATGGTCGTCACCGACGTCACGTCGAGACCGACCACGACCACTTTCCAGGCTGCCGTCATGACGAAATCGGCGGCTTCCGGATCGCCGTGAATATTGGCTTCCGCGACCGGAGAAACATTGCCCGGCACGTAGAAATTGCCACCCATGATGACCACGCTCTTTACGAGCTTGGCGATTTCCGGATCGTGCTTCAGCGCCAACGCCAAATTAGTCATGCGGCCAACGGCGACCAGGGTCACCTCGCCGGGATGGGCGCGAACCGTGTCGATGATGAACTGATAGGCGGGCCGCGGATCGGCCGGTAGGTCGATCGTCTCAGGCACGTCGATATCGCCGAGACCGTTATGGCCGTGAACCATCGTCGGCCATGGGCGCTCGTGCCGCGACGGATCGAAGGTAACGCTGGCGCCGCGCGCGACCGGGCACGGAATATTCCACTCGCGTTTCAGGAACAGCGCGTTACGCGTCGTCGTGTCCACGGAGGCATTGCCGAAAACCGTCGTCACGCCGAGAAGGTCGATACCCGGGTGACGATGCAAAAAGAGAAGCGCCATGGCGTCATCGACGCCAGGATCGGTATCATAAATGACCTTATGCATGCTTTTTCCTTACCAACATACTGAATAAGCTTGATCTTTCGGAAATTTACTTCGCTTGAGATCAGCGCTTGACCTACCGGCATACACGAGAACAGGCGGCGGTGAAATGCCGTCAGGATCTCCTGCGGATCATTTGCGAGACTTGCGTTGCGAATTCGCTGCTCAGGCAATCCTGGCGATCGCCGCCGTAGCAAAGCTGGACTTGATCTTGGGAAGCACGAGCTCGGAGTCCGGGCCGGCGGCCGCTAACGCGGCCGCTTCTGCGACGCCGTGACAACCGACATGCGCGAAAACAATCTCGGAGGGATTCTTCAGTCTGGGTGTCTCCCGCTCCAGTGCAACCGCCTTGAAGAAGCGGGCCGGGAGACGAAAATGCGTGGCGGTCTCGAGAATGGCCGGTTCGTCCATGCGCGTGTCGATCGATACAACGGCCAGAACCTGATCACTCCCGATCCCGACCTCCTGGAATGCTCTTTCCGCAAGCATCCGCACTTCATTCCAGTCCGTGCCGCGCTCACAGCCAAGGCCCAGAAGATAGCGGCGAGTGGAATTGGCATATGTCGTCATATTCGCTCCCAGCAGCATCGACCGATATGACAGCTGTAGCGGGCACCTTCCGACACGTCAATTTCGGCTGGTGTGTCCTGATAGCAATTGCCTTGCGGCGAGCGAAGTGCCAGAAGGCCGCTGATTTCCCGCCTCCGAGTTCCCACCTTGCCAGATATTACATTTCAACTGCTGCTTTTGCTCTTTGCCGCTGCGTTCTTCGCCGGCTTCGTCGATTCCATTGCGGGCGGCGGTGGGTTGATTACCGTCCCTGCCATGCTGCTGGCAGGCATCCCACCGCTGCAGACCCTTGGCACGAACAAGGTGCAATCCATCTGCGGCGCGGCTTCGGCAACGATCGCCTATGCCCGACAAGGACACGTACAGCTTCGCGAGCAGCTTCCGATGGCGTTGATGGCAGTCATCGGTGGCATGCTCGGTGCGTTGCTGGCGACCGTCATGCCAAGCCAAGTCCTGCGCATCATCCTGCCCTTCCTGCTGATCGCAATCGCGCTCTATTTCGCCCTGAAACCCAATCTCGGCGATGTCGAAAAGCATCGGCGCATGAGTGCCGGACTTTTCGGCGTGACGTTCGTGCCGCTGATCGGCTTCTATGACGGCGCCTTCGGCCCCGGAACCGGCTCGTTCCTGATGCTCGCCTTCGTGACCCTCGCCGGCTTCGGCCTCTTGAAGGCGACGGCGCATACGAAGCTGCTCAATTTCGGATCGAATCTCGGCGGCCTGATCGTCTTCATCTTCTCCGGCGCCATCCTTTGGAAAGTCGGGCTGACGATGGGGTTCGGCCAATTCCTCGGCGCGCAGCTCGGTTCGCGGCTTGCCATGCGCATCGGCGCCAAGCTGATCAAACCGCTGCTCGTCATCGTCTGCATCGCCTTCGCGACCAAACTGCTGGCAGACCCCACCCATCCCGTCAGGATCTGGCTCGGCCTCTAGAACGGGTCTTTGATTACCTCTGACGTAATTGATAGTACTTCGGTCCGCGCCGATGATCGCCCTGCCTGAACGGTTCAGGCGATCCAAAGGAGTTGACCGATGACTGACGCAAACATCATTGCTGACCGCTATATCGCCATCTGGAACGAGGCCGACACCGAACGTCGCCGTGCGCTCATCGCCGAGGCTTGGACGGAAGACTGCAGCTATGTCGACCCGATGATGCGCGCTGATAATCGCGAGCAGATCCACGCACTCGTCACCGCGGCACACGAACGCTTCCCCGGCTTCCGCTTCACGCTCATCACCGAGGGCGAGCGCCACGGCGACAATCTCCGCTTCTCCTGGGGCTTCGGTCCGGCCGACGCCGAGCCGCTCGTCAAGGGCACAGATTTCGCCATCCTCGAAGGTGAACGCCTGAAGTCCGTTCACGGCTTCATCGACCAGCTGCCGGCTGCCGCATGATGAACCCGGCCCGCTCTCTCGGCGACCATCTGCGCGAATGGCGGCAACGCCGCCGCCTGAGCCAGCTCGAATTCGCCCTTGAAGCCGATATATCGCAGCGACATCTGAGCTTCATCGAGAGCGGGCGGGCACTTCCAAGCCGCGAGATGCTGATGCATCTCGCCGAACGGCTCGACGTGCCATTGCGCGAACGCAATCCAATGCTCCTGGCGGCCGGCTTTGCCCCGGTCTTTCCAGAGCGCAAACTGGATGATCCGGCGCTTGCTCCGGCACGGCGCGCAATCGATATGCTGCTGAAAGGACACGAGCCCTTCCCGGCCCTGGCCGTCGACCGGCATTGGACGCTCATCGCCGCCAATGCCGCCGTCGCTCCGCTGCTCGCGGGGGTGACCGATGCCTCGCTGACCGAAGGACCAATCAACGTCCTGCGGCTCAGCCTGCACCCCCACGGCTTGGCGCCTCGGATCGCCAATCTCCATGAATGGCGGGCACATCTGTTGGAACGCCTACGCCAGCAGATATCGGCAACTGGCGATCCTGTTTTGAAAAAACTGCTTGAGGAATTGTTGGCCTATCCCGCACCGCCTGCACCGAAATCGGCAGCTCCGGAACGGGATTTCGCCGGCATCGCCGTACCTCTGGAACTCGTAACCGAAGCGGGACATCTATCGTTTTTGTCCACTACGACGGTCTTCGGAACGCCTGTCGATGTCACGCTGTCGGAACTCGCCATCGAATCCTTCTTTCCCGCGAACCCGCAGACGGCGGAAACTCTGAGGACGATGCTGCCGGGCAGCTAAACGCTCGCCAGGCGATCAGAACTCGACGCCCGGCTGCCCCTTGATGCCCGAGCGGAACGGATGCTTGATCAATTCCATCTCGGTGACGAGGTCGGCAATCTCGATCAGCTCTTCCTTGGCATTGCGACCCGTCAAGACCACATGCGTCATGTAGGGCTTCTCGTTCCTGAGGAATTCGATCACGTCGTTGATGTCGAGATAGTCGTAACGAAGCGCAATGTTGATCTCGTCAAGCAGCACCATCGAATTACGCTCGTCGCGGATCAGCTCCTTGGCCTTTTCCCAGGCAGCGGACGCCGCCGCCACGTCTCGGGCTCGGTCCTGAGTCTCCCATGTGAAGCCCTCACCCATCGTATGGAACTGGCATAGATCGGAGAAATGCTTCTCGATCAGATCGCGCTCGCCGGTCCACATGGCGCCCTTGATGAACTGCACGACGGCGCTCGGCTTCCCATGAGCGATGTGACGGAAGATCATGCCAAAAGCGGACGAGGACTTTCCCTTGCCCTTGCCGGTATGGACAATGATCAGACCTTTCTCATCGTTTTTGGTCGCCATGATCTTGTCGCGGGCAGCCTTCTTCTTGGCCATCTTGTCGGCGTGACGGGCATCGTCGTTCTTCGGGGCGTCCGCGCCGGTTTCGGCCAATTCGTCGCTCATTGCATTCTCCCTGATATGATCGATTTCTGTGCCAGCGGGCCACCGCGCCAAAGATAGAGCGCGACGAGTGGCTGGTCTTCCGTGCGCATGGCGTGGCGGATATTCGAGGGGTGATGGATGATCTCGCCCGACCAGCGCGGCAGGAATGGCTGGGCATCCTTGCTCCACAGCGAGCCGTCAGTCAGCGGGATATAGATCTCCTCAGCCTCGTGGTGATGATCCGGATAATGCACGCCGGGACCGAGCAACAGGAAGCCGCCGGCCATCTCCTCGCTCGCAAAATGGCCGCGCGTGCCGAACAGCTCGACCCAGCCATATCGCTGCAGGAAATCGCTGCCGAAATCGGCAATGCTATAGGTCTGGGCCCAATGCAGTTCGTTCGCGGCTTGAAAGAGCCTGTCGAACAGCACGCCTTCTGCACCCTCGCCCAACTGAGCATGCTTTCGAAGATAATGGACGACGGGCAAGTCGTGCGTCACAAGCGAGCGCTGTTGCGCCGGCCAGTCAAAGCCTTCGATGAAATGCCGCAGCATCGGATCGCTGCGCGACAGCAGGTAATCCCGAAAACCAACCAGAAGCTCGTCGATCACACTCATTCCGCCGCGTCCTTGCCCTTATCAAGGCTTTCCAGATCGAACCGCGCCGAATTGCTTCTCGGCGTCCAGAGCTGGCGATCGATCGCCTCCAGCAGACGTTCCCGCATCTCCTGAAGTGCTGCCGGGTTCTTCTCCGCCATGAAATCGCGCACGCTCTGATCGACGACAAAGGCCTGATAGACGGCCTCGAAATGATGATTGCGCACAGCACCCGTCGTCGCGGCAAAGGCAAAGAGATAATCCACCGTTGCGGCGATCTCGAAGGCGCCCTTATAGCCGTGCCGCATGATGCCCTCGATCCACTTGGGATTGACGACGCGACCGCGCACCACACGGCCGATCTCCTCTTCCAGCGAGCGGATCACAGGCTTTTCCGGCCTAGAGTGGTCGTTGTGATAGATCGAGGGACGTGCACCGCCGAGCTGCTCGGCCGCTGCCGCCATCCCGCCCTCGAACTGATAATAGTCGTCGCTATCGAGCAAATCGTGCTCGCGATTGTCCTGGTTCTGCACCACCGCCTGGATCGAACGCAACCGCTCCTCGAAGACGCCGCGCTCGGCTCTGCCTTCCTCGCCGGCGCCATAGGCATAGCTGCCCCAGACGAGATAGGCCTCGGCCAGATCGGCACGCCGCTCCCATCCCTTCTCATCGATGAGTGCCTGCAGACCGGCACCGTAGGCTCCGGGCTTGGAGCCGAAGATACGATAACCAGCCCTGCGGCTGGCAGAGGCAGCGTCGAGGCCAGCTGCTTCGAGCCGCGCGATCTCGCCGCGCATGCGAGCCGCAATGGGATTGTCCGCCGCATCTTCATCGAGCATGCCGACAGCACGGATGGCCTTGTCGAACAAGGCGATCTGTTCGGGAAACGCATCACGGAAGAAGCCGGAGATACGTAGCGTGACATCGACACGCGGCCGCCGGAGCACCGCCGGCGGAATGATCTCGTAGCCGGTGACGCGGCGAGACGTCATGTCCCAGACGGGCTTGACGCCGATCAGCGCCAGCGCCTGCGCGATATCATCGCCACCCGTGCGCATGTTCGAAGTGCCCCATGCCGTCAGGCCGAAGGAAACGGGCCATTCGCCATGGTCCTGAACGTAACGGCGGATCAGCAACTCGGCCGATTTCCTGCCAAGCTCATAGGCCGCGGGCGTTGGCATCGCACGGCTGTCGACCGAATAGAAATTCCGCCCCGTGGGCAAAACATCCGGTCGGCCACGCGTCGGCGCACCGGAAGGACCAGGCGGAACGAAGCGGCCGTCCAGGCCTTTGAGCAGGGCTGCGATTTCAGCATCGCCGCAAGCGAGAATTGAAGGCTGGAGCTTTGAAGCGATCTCGTCGAGAACCATGCTGGTGTTTGGCCAAGTCTCGGGGCAGACTATGTCGCCATTCACGAGTTTTGCGGCCAGCAGTTCGATCCGCTCGACGGTATCACCGTGGGTGCGCCAGGAGGCGTCGGAGATATCTTGGAGGATTGTAGTGCGCGGGCCTGTCCATTCGGCGGCCATATCGCAGTCAAGCGGGTCGAATGGTTTGCTCGGAGAGTTACCCCCCTCTGTCAGCTTCGCTGACATCTCCCCCACAAGGGGGGAGATTGGTGGGAGTATGCTGCCCGACGTTCCCGCCTCTCCATCGACAGTATCTGCGGACTCGATCTCGGTTTGATGAAGAGAAGCGCCGCGAGCAACCAATCTCCCCCCTTGTGGGGGAGATGTCGCGGGAGCGACAGAGGGGGGTATAGCACTCTCCACGTCCACGAATGCATCTCTTGCAATCGCCCGCTGCAGGCTCTGGTCCCCACCCTCGCCCAGCCCGCGCGGCACCCTTGCCAGCGCCACCGTCAGATCCGTCAACAGTCGTCCTGCAGGCGAAACACCGAAGATGTGCAGGCCATCGCGGATCTGCATTTCCTTGAGGTCGCAAAGATAGGCATCAAGTTTCCGCAAGGCCTCGTCTTCGCCCTCGCCCTTGGCGATGCCGGCATCCTGATCCAGCCCGATATCGGCGACGAGATCAAGGATCTGCTTGCGCAGCAGACGGATGCGGCGCGGATCGCCGCCCGAAGCCTCGTAATATTCGTCGACCAGCGCCTCCAGATCCTTCAGCGGGCCATAGCTTTCGGCGCGCGTCAGTGGTGGCGTCAGGTGATCGATGATGACGGCGCTCGTGCGGCGCTTGGCCTGCGTGCCCTCGCCGGGATCGTTGACGATGAAAGGATAGAGATTCGGCAGCGACCCGAGGATCGCTTCCGGATAGCAGCTTTCCGACAGTGCCAGCGCCTTGCCCGGCAGCCATTCGAGATTGCCGTGCTTGCCCATGTGGATGACCGCATGCGCATCGAAGGAACGGCGAAGGAAGGCATAGAAGGCTAGATAGCCGTGTGGCGGTACGAGATCGGGAGAGTGGTAACTCTCCTTCGGATCGATGTTGTAGCCGCGCGCCGGCTGGATGCCGACAAGCACGTCCCCGAAGCGGGCGACCGGCAAGGCAAAACCATTATCGAGCGCGTAAGGATCTGCCTCAGGCTTCCCCCAACGCACCGTGATTTCATCCTGAATCTGTTTGGGAAGCGACGAGAAGAAATCCTTGTAGTCGCTAAAGGAAAGCCTCTCACGAACGACGCGGCCATCGCGCCCCGAATTTGTCGGGCCTTCCGCCAGATGCCGCATCAGTGCATCGCCATCGGCAGGCAGATCGGCAACGCCGTAGCCTGCCGCCTGCATCGCCTTCAACACTTCGATCGTTCCGGCCGGCGTATCGAGCCCAACGCCATTGCCCATGCGCCCATCGCGATTGGGATAGTTTGCCATCACGAGCGCGACGCGGCGATCGCCGGGCGGCGTATTGCGCAGCCGTGCCCAATTGGCAGCGAGCCGCGCCGTATAGCGCATGCGATCCTCAAGCGGTTCGCTCGCGACGATATTGGCCTCGACCCGCTCGTCATAGCGGGCCGCAGCCTTGAAGGACACAGCGCGCGCAAGAACACGCCCATCGACCTCGGGCAAAGCCACATTCATGCCGAGATCGCGGGCCGAAAGCCCCTGCGAGGATGCCTCCCACGCCTCCTTCGATGACGCCGAGAAGATGGCCTGCAGAACCACGGCATCACCCGTTTCCAGCACCGTTGCCTGACGATCCGCGCCCGGCGCCGAAACGGCAAAGCCTGTCGCGTTGATGACCACGCTCGGCTTCAGCTCCGTAAAGACGCTTTCGAGAATGCCGACCGACACGGCATCCTTGAGACTATAGGCAAAGACCGGTAACGGCCGCAGCCCCTCGGCGATAAGAGCCTCTATCATGGCTTCGACGGGTCTGGTTTCACCGCTCTGAACCAGCGCGCGGTAGAAAGAAATGGCAACCGTCGGGGATTCGAATCCTGCTGGGGTCGCCATCTGCTCCAAAGCGATGTCCGCGGCCGGCAACTGCTTCAAAGGAGGGTCTTGCCCCTCATCCGCCCTACGGGCACCTTCTCCCCGCAAGCGGGGCGAAGGGGGAGCAGCGAACTCGATATGCCCCCTCTCCCCGTCAATGCGGGGAGAGGGCTGGGGTGAGGGGCGAACCCTCCATTCGATTTCAAGTCTCCGCCACTCCTCGACGCCGATCACACCCCTGCCCGGCCACCAGATGCCAGCCTTCATCAAGTGTACAGCAGGCATCGGCTTCTCGGCGCCCGAGAGCATCGCCTCGGCATAGGCGAGAAACGCTCGCGAATTCGCCTCCCCACCCTCGATCAGATAAGACCAGAGCGCGTTGAGATCATCGAGCGCGACGTTGGAGAATGGCGTCAGCCCGGGATCCGGCTTCGAATCCCCCGGCAGCACTGCAATCAAGGCACCCTGGCGCGCCGCACAGGCATGCAGCGCCTCCAGCGCATAATGAAAATAGCTCGCCCCTCCCAAGGCCCGCACGATGATGAGCTTCGCATGCCGCGCCGTCCTGTCGACATAGGTATCGACGGACATCGGATGCTTGAGGCTCATCAGGCTTGCAAGCCGAAGGGAGCGGCCGCCCTCGCCGTGCGCTGCGGCAATCGCCGCAAGCTCGGTATCGGCAGCCGACAGAAAGAGGATATCGCCGGGCGACTGCCCAAGATCGATCGCCTCCTCGCCGTCGCTGATCGTTCCCTTCTGTGCCAGGAGAAGATGCATCAGGCTTCAGAGTACGCGGCTGCATACCCCCCTCTGTCACTTCGGGACATCTCCCCCACAAAGGGGGAGATTGTTTGGTGCCATGCCTCACCCCAGCGACCATCCGAAGCCACCAAAACCTCGGTAGTCAGCCGTTTCGCAAAAACGTAGTCGCGAGTTCCCAATTTCCCCCCTTGTGGGGGAGATGTCCCGCAAGGGACAGAGGGGGATGTTTCTGGACAAAGACGCAGCATCGATCAGACCAGCGCTTCGATCGCTTTGCGCACCATCGTCTCATCCATCTCGTGCAGGCCGATCACCACCAGCCGGGTCGCGCGGGCTTCACCCGGCGTCCAGGCGCGATCGAAATAGGTGTCGATGCGGCTGCCAACAGCCTGAAGCTGCAGGCGCATGGGCTTGCCGGGGACATCGACGAAGCCTTTCAGGCGCAGCACATCATGCTCGGCAATCACACCTTTCAGCGCATCGACGAAGGCCGCCGGGTCGGCAATCGGGCCGAGTTCGACGACGAAGCTGTCGAACTCGTCGTGATCATGCGGCGTGCCGTCTTCATGCTCCAGTTCATGATGGGATTTGCGATTGACGATATCGTCTTCCGTGCCGATGCCGAGGCCGAGCAGGATGGCGGCCGGCACATCGCCGTTCTTCGCTTCGATAATCGTCGGCTTGCGTGCCGTGCGCGAGGCAACCTCGGCGCGGACGCGGCCGAGCCCATCGACGTCGATCAGATCGGTCTTGTTGAGCACGATCAGATCGGCGCAGGTCAGCTGATCCTCGAAAAGCTCTTCGATCGGGCTTTCATGATCGAGCGAGTCGTCCTCGACGCGGGCTGCTTCGACAGCGTCATGATCGTCGGCGAAACGGCCGGCAGCTACGGCGGCGCTATCGACGACGGTGATGACGCCATCGACGGTGACATGAGTGCGGATGTCGGGCCAGTTGAAGGCGGCGACCAGCGGCTGCGGCAGCGCGAGGCCCGAGGTCTCGATAACGATGTGATCCGGGCGCGCGTCGCGCTCCAGAAGCTTCGTCATGGTGGGGATGAAATCGTCGGCGACGGTGCAGCAGATGCAGCCATTGGTCAGCTCGATGATGTCGTCTTCGGTGCAGTTCTCCGCGCCGCAGCCCTTCAGCACGTCGCCGTCGACGCCGAGATCGCCGAATTCGTTAATGATCAGCGCGATCTTCTTGCCGCCGGCATTCTGCAGGAGGTTGCGGATCATCGTCGTCTTGCCGGCTCCCAGGAAGCCGGTGATGACGGTGGCGGGAATCTTTTCCTGGTTCATATGCATCAACCCTTCATTTTCAGCGGCAGGCCCGCTGCGATAAAATAAACTTCGGCACTTGTCGCCGCGACCATCTGGTGCAGGCGGCCGGCATGATCGCGAAACTCTCGCGCCATGCGATTCTCCGGCACGATTCCCAAGCCCACCTCGTTGGAGACGAGAACGAGCCGCGATCGTGCGGTCGGCAGAAAGGCGGTCAGGGCGGCAAATTCCGCCGCCATGTCACGCTCGGCCATCATCAGATTGGTGACCCATAGCGTCAGGCAGTCGACAAGCACTGCCCGCCCCTCGGCGTCGACGGCGGCAAGCTGCCCGACAAGATCGATCGGCTCCTCATGCGTTTGCCATAGATCGCCGCGGTCGGCACGATGCTTCGCGATGCGCTCGCGCATCTCGTCGTCCCATGCCTGCCCTGTCGCCACATAGTGACGTTCAAGACCCGTGTCCGAAACCAGGGATTCGGCAAACCTGGATTTGCCGGAACGCGCGCCCCCAAGGACGAAGACTGCTCGGGAAGTCGAAGACGACATACGCTATGTCCGCTCCCGCGCGGAAGCGAGGGTCGGCAGCACATCGCTGGAGCCGGGAAACGGGCGCCTACACGCCGAAAACTCGTCTTGCGCCATGACAACCTCCGTGCTGGCAGCGGAACTGACGTCCCAGAACAGGCTCTGTGCCCGGCACGCATGGCAGGTCTCCTGGCTCGCGGATAAGGCGCCGCGACGGGGGCGGACCGAAACCGGTCGCCCCCGATCGTGCGCCAGCGGATCTTTCTCGCCTTCCCGGCAATGCATCATGAAAAGGCGGACGATTCGTAGAATAAGAGGCGTCCAGCCCCGGTTGATCATGATGCCACGCCAGTGGCTTTTTCGACTTGAGCCTGCCCCGCCTCGTTCGCCCCATGCGAATCGTCGATGGAATAGGTTTCAAACCGAACGAAAGACCCTGACCGCTCTACAGTCGCGGGGTCGGCTGTGATGAGAACGCCCGGATTGGGTCCGTCCCTCCACATTCCCTTTTCATCCCATGCGGCAGATCGCCGCTCAGGAACCATTCGTTATACCGGCAATGATTAGGCTTTCACTTACCTCAAGTCAATCAAGGGCATGGATGCGACCTGCGCCATCCTGATTACGAAATCGGCTGAAAATTCCCATAAAGCCAACGGCTTTTTTGCCGTATTTCTTTGATGTTAGGAGGTTATAGAGGGTAGGCTCTCGCATTCGAGTAAAACGTATCGTCCGTTTCCCATGTTGCAGAAATTCCAACCGCGACGCCTCGGCGTCTTCTCGGCTCTGTTCGATCTCGGTCGCTTCAGGGCATTGCTGCGCCGTGGCGAATTGGGACTTGTCTTCGCCGGAGCGCTAGTAGGAATAGTATCCGGCTGTGCCGTAACGGCGATGAGCTATATCTCGCGCAAGTTTCACAGCGTCATCTACGGCATAACCGACTACGAACGCTTGAGTTCGGCGGCGATGGCAATTCAGGACAAATCCGTATTGTTCATCGCACCGATCGCAGGCGGCATCATTCTCGGCATACTGCTCTATATATTATCCCGCACACGCAAAAAGCCGATGGTCGACCCGATCGAAGCCAATGCGCTGCATGGCGGCCGCATGTCGCTGACCGACAGCATCATCGTGGCCGTGCAAAACCTGATTTCCAATGGATTCGGCGCCTCTGTCGGGCTTGAAGCAGGTTACACGCAGCTCGCTGCGGGCATTGCCTCCAAGTTCGGCTACAAGATGCAGATGCGTCGCGCGGACCTGCGCATGCTCGTCGGCTGCGGCGCGGCCGGCGCCATCGCCGCAGCATTCAATGCGCCGCTCACCGGCGCCTTCTACGCCTTCGAGCTGATCATCGGCAGCTATTCGATCGTGACCCTGACACCCGTCGTCGTCTCGGCGCTGATATCGACCATGATCGCAAGACTGCTCGCCGGCGACGACTTCGCCATCGATATCGATCATGTCGGGGCGATCGTTCCGGCTGATTATCTTCCTGCCATCCTGCTGGGTGCCTTCTGCGCCGGTATCGGCATCCTGATCATGCAGGGCGTCGCATGGGTCGAGGAACTGGCGCGCAAAAGCTCGATCGCACCGCCCTTCCGCCCTGCGCTTGGCGGCTTGGTGGTGGGAACATTGGCGCTGATCTCGCCACAGGTTCTGTCTGCCGGCCATGGCGCCCTGCATCTCAATCTTTCGACCGATGTGACGCTGAGCGCACTTGTCGGCGTCTTCATCCTGAAATCCCTGGCATCAGCAGTTTCGATCGGCTCCGGCTTCAGAGGCGGTCTCTTCTTTGCCTCCCTGTTCATGGGCGCGCTGCTCGGTAAGATCTTCGCCTATTGCGCACCCTATTTCGATCACGCCACGCTGACGCCGGCCGTCTACGCAGTCGTCGGCATGAGCTCGCTTGCCGTCGCGATCATTGGCGGGCCGCTGACGATGACCTTCCTGGCGCTCGAAATCACCGGAGATTTCCCGATCACTGCTCTGGTTCTGGCGGCGGTCATCACCTCCTCGCTGGTGGTGCGCACGACCTTCGGCTACTCCTTCGCCACATGGCGCTTCCACTTGCGCGGCGAGAGTATCCGCAGCGCTCACGATGTCGGCTGGATCCGCAATCTGACCGTCGCCCGCATGATGCGCCCCGATGTTCATACAGCGAGCATCGACATGAGCATCGAGGAATTCCGCAAGAATTTCCCGATCGGCTCGGCGCAGCGGGTCATCCTCGTCGACAAGAACGAAAAATATTCCGGAATGGTCGTCGTGCCCGATATCTATGCGAGCCCGATCGAAAAGGACGACGAAGAGCACGGCCTTTCCGATTTCATCCGGCTGCGAAACGAGTTCCTGCAGCCGCAAATGAATGCCAAGCAGGCAGCCGCCATGTTCGAGCAGACGAAAAGCGAAGCGCTCGTCGTGGTCAACGACCTGATCGAACGCAAGGTCATCGGCCTGTTGACCGAGAGCTATACGCTGCGTCGCTACAGCGAAGAACTCGACCGCCGCCGCCGGGAAGTCTCCGGCGAGCTTTAGGCGACCAGGCTGTCGAGCCAGGCGGGATCGAGTACGCTTTCCAGCTCTGCCGCAACTTCGTCCAGCGCCGCGTCGACGCTGGCGCGATAGTTCATGCGCTCGCCGGAGAGGCCGAAGCTTGCCAGCAGTTTTGCCCGATAAGCGTCGCTGCTGAAAAGGCCATGCAGGTATGTGCCCATGACGTGACCATCCGGCGATACGGCTCCATCAGGCCGCCCGTCGATCATGGCCGATGGCCGCTCGCAGTCCCGGCCCTGCGTCACGCCGAGGTGGATTTCATAACCCGATAACGGCACATCATACTCTTTGGAGACGGCAGTGCTGTTGCGCACGGTCTTTTCCGGCGCCATCTCCGTCTCGATATCCAGCAGGCCCAATCCGGGCGTCTCGGTCACCGATCCCTCAATTCCCAGCGGATCGTGAACAGTATGACCGAGCATCTGGTAGCCGCCGCAAATGCCGATGACGCGGCCGCCACGGCGCACATGCGCGGCTATATCGCGGTCCCATCCCTGCTCGCGCAGATCAAGGAGATCACCGATCGTAGACTTCGAACCCGGCAGCACCACGAGCGCTGCATCGGCAGGCAAGCGCTCTCCAGCGCGGACAAACACCAAATCGACATCCGGTTCGGCCCGCAGCGGATCGAGGTCGTCGAAATTGGCGATGCGCGACAGCACGGGTACGGCGACCTTGAGCGCACCAGAGGAACCTCGAGCAAGTCGCTCCAGCACAACGGAATCCTCCGCCGGCAGGCGCGCCGCTGCCTTCAGCCAGGGAACGACACCATGGCAGTGCCACCCCGTGAAGCTACCAATTGCCTCGATACCCTCACCGAAGAGGGAGACATCGCCACGGAACTTGTTGATCAGATAGCCGCGGATCATCCGCCGATCTTCCTCCGGCAAGATATGGTACGTGCCGACCAGCGACGCGATCACGCCGCCGCGGTCTATGTCGCCGACCAGCACGACGGGGACATTGGCGCGTGTCGCAAAGCCCATATTGGCGATGTCGCCGCGCCGCAGATTGATCTCGGCGGGCGAACCTGCCCCCTCGACGATGACGAGATCAGTCCCCGCCCGCATCGTGGCGAAGCTTTCGAGCACTGCGCCGAGCAATTGCGGCTTGAGCGCCTGATAGTCCCTGCCCTTGGCCTGTCCCCAGACCTTGCCCTGCACGATGATCTGGCTGCCGGTTTCCGATTGCGGCTTCAACAGCACCGGATTCATATGAACCGATGAGGGAACGCGTGACGCCAGCGACTGCAGCCACTGGGCGCGTCCGATTTCGCCGCCATCCTCGGCAACTGCGGCATTGTTCGACATGTTCTGTGGCTTGAACGGGCGCACTCTGACGCCCCGGTTTGCGAACAGCCGGCACAAGCCCGCGACCAATACCGTTTTTCCGACATCGGATCCGGTTCCCTGCAGCATGATCGCTCTCGTCATTCCTCACCACCTTGATATGCTACAGCCACTGAAAACGCTGGATTTTGCCTTGATTTTGCCGCGATCTCCGCCCCTCCGAGCCCACCGACACGATACAAAAATGCATCACCGCCCGACATGCTCTGTTTGCGACATTGGATGACGATTTCATCCATTGTGAGTTACGCGAAGGAGGATTATCTGCATCGTGAAAACAAACAACGAAACCGGCCGGTCCGGGTCGGAGGATACCCCAATGCTTTTCATCTTCAACAGACAGAATTCCATCCAGATCGCCTGGAACGGCAAGCTTCCGGCTCACCGCCCCGAGAGCCGGCTGCAGCAGCTCGATACGCGCTTCGGCACCGTGGGCTTCATCCGCACGTATAATGTTGGGTGATAGCGCGTCAAGCCGCTAGTCCAACACACAAGAAGCCGCCATGCGACAGCATTGGCGGCTATATTTTTTTATCACTACCAAGATCGGACTTTAACGACACCGCTTCCGTCGGATGGCAAGTCGTGCCAAAACGGCACTCTTAAAGCGCGAAAACCGCGCGATCCGGAGATCGACGCGGTTTGCCAAAAACGCCGGCTTCCCTGCACATACACCGCAAGGTTCGCATTCCCCGGTACGCTATACCTGATCCAGGGAAGCAGCGGTTGTCCCCCGCCACGCATCGATTGTTAAACCGACATCGTTACTGGAGGGTTATTAAGTGCTTAAATTAGAGTGAATCTGAAAATTTTTTGAAAATTTTCCGCCTTGCGTTGAGAAATCGCAAACGACGCAAATAAGATATAAAACGTCTTTCAGGGACACGATATTTGAGCACCATTCAAATCCGCTTGGGCGGCAAAGCTTTGAGGAAGCCATGTGATGGACGTTTTACAGCCACGAATGGCAGAAAATAGGCTAATTCAGGCGCTTAATTAAGCTTCTCCAAGAGACACGATAACGTCCATCAGCCGACTGGCTGTTGATTTCTTCATCCAAATCCTTACGCTGCCTGATGTCGATGCAAAGAATGCCCGGCCGCGATAAAGTTCAGCGGTCGCAAAAAGACCAAATGCACGACGGCAGCAAAGGGGACCGTACGGGCGTCGTCAGCGGCGTATGAACGGTTGCAATTGGACCGCGCTGACAGGGGATCGACAGAAATCGAACACATTAGGGTCGATTTCCGCAACGTAACGAAAAATTGGGAGACGATATCAATGAAGAAGCTTCTCGCTTCAGCCATCTTCGCATTCGGCGCCTATGCTTTGGCTGGCTCGGCGCACGCGGCGGATTGCGGCAGTGTATCCATTGCTGAAATGAACTGGGCATCCGCAGGCGTTGCCGCGCAGGTCGACAAGATCATCCTGCAGAACGGTTACGGCTGCAATGTCACCCTGGTGACCGGCGATACACAGCCGACCTTTGCCTCCATGAACGAAAAAGGTCAGCCTGACGTCGCACCAGAACTTTGGGTCAACGCCGTGCGCACCGCGCTCGACAAGGCCGTATCTGAGGGCCGCCTGATCGTGGCCGCACCGCTTCTGAGCGACGGCGGCGTCGAAGGCTGGTGGATTCCGAAGTTCCTCGCAGACGCCCATCCGGACATCAAGACCGTTCAGGACGCCCTCAAGCATCCCGAACTTTTCCCTGCCCCCGAAGATCCGTCCAAGGGTGCCGTCTATGACTGCCCAGCAGGTTGGAACTGCCAGATCTCCACGACCAACCTCTACAAGGCTCTTGGCGCCGACAAGCTCGGCTTTACCCTTGTCGATACCGGCTCCGCCGCAGGTCTCGACGGTTCGATCGCCAATGCCTTCGAAAAGAAGACCGGCTGGCTCGGCTACTATTGGGCTCCGACAGCCATCCTCGGCAAGTACGAGATGGTTCGCCTGAGCTTCAACGTGCCGCATGACAAGAAGGATTGGGATGCCTGCACATCGCAGCAGGATTGCGCCAATCCGAAGGTGAACTCCTATCCGGTTTCGGACGTCTATACCGTCGTGACCAAGGACTTTGCCGCAAAGGCCGGCGTCGCCATGGACTACATGAAGACCCGCAAGTGGGATAACGCCACGGTCGGCAAGGTTCTCGCCTGGATGACCGACAATCAGGGTACGAACGAGGACGGCGCCAAGTACTTCCTCAAGACCTACCCCGATATGTGGACCAAGTGGGTCGCTCCGGACGTCGCCACCAAGATCAAGGCTTCGCTCTGATCCATGTTGCTGAATCGGCGGCGGTCTCGTGCCTGCCGCCGATTTCATATTCGCACAGAACAACCCAAACGACGCTCATACCGACAGTGCGGCAAGGCGCAAGGTCGCAACGAGTGCAGATTGATGGTGGCGAATATAGTAAGAATGCAAGGGCAGCCTGAAGAACCGGTCGCAGCGCTGCAAGCCATCCACACGTGAAGGCCACACGGGCGGAGCGGAACAAAACCGGACCAAGAAGGGGAAATACATGGCTATTCAGTGTACGATCCTGCCGAATGTGCTCTGCAACTTTCCGGCAATAGATGAATCGCTCATACGCCTCGCACGCAAGAATATCGACGACGGCTTCAGGGCGTCCGTACGCGCCTATGGCACTCTCATCGATGCCATCGTGCAACCGCTGCAATGGTTTCTGAACTATCTTGAATGGGCATTTACCAATACGCCCTGGTTCATCGTGCTCATCGTGATGATGCTCGTCGTCTATGCAGCAAGCCGCAACCTGAAAATTGTTGCCGGCACAGCAATCTCCATGATCCTCATCGGCGTCTGCGGCCTCTGGACCGACACGATGATCACGCTCGCGATGGTAACGGTCTGTACGCTGATCGCCATCGTCATCGGCCTGCCGATCGGCATATTGATGGCGCGCTCAGACCGGCTGCAGTCGATCGTCAATCCGATCCTCGATGTCATGCAGACCATGCCGAGCTTCGTTTATCTGATCCCGGTCGTCGTCATCTTCGGCATTGGTAAGGTGCCCGGTCTTATCGCCGTCGTCATCTATGCCGTCCCACCGATGATCCGCCTGACCAATCTCGGCATCCGCCTCGTGGACAAGGAAGTGCTGGAAGCGGCCGACGCTTTCGGGTCGTCGCATCGCCAGAAGCTGTTCAACGTGCAGATCCCGCTCGCACTGCCCACCATCATGGCCGGCATCAACCAGACCATCATGATGTCGCTCGCCATGGTCGTCGTCGCCTCGATGGTCGGCGTCGGCGGGCTCGGCCGAAATACGCTGCAGGCGATCAACAACCAGTTTTTCACCGTTGGTTTCCTCAACGGCTTCGCGCTGGTCGCCATCGCCATCATTTTCGACCGTACGAGCCAGGCCTATGGCAGACGGCTCCAGAAGCACTCGGAGGTCATCCATGGCTAGTCACGCGATCCAGATAAAGAGCCTCTACAAGATCTTCGGCCCGCGCGGACGCGACTATGTAGATCAGGTGAAGAGCGGTTTGGGCAAAGCCGAGCTCAATGAAACGCATGGTCATGTACTCGGTCTGCAGGACATCAATATCGACATGCCGGCCGGCGCGATCACCGTCGTCATGGGCCTCTCCGGCTCCGGCAAATCGACGCTGATCCGCCATATCAACCGCCTGATCGAGCCGACGGTCGGCGAAGTGCTCTATGACGGCGTTGACGTCTGCAAGATGAACGAAAACGACCTGCGCGAATTCCGCCGCCACAAGACGGCAATGGTGTTCCAGAAATTCGCGCTTCTGCCGCACCGCACCGTGATCGAGAACACGATCTACGGCTTGGATATCCAGGGCGTGCCGCGCTCCGAAAGCGAAAAGAAGGGCCAGTACTGGATCGAGCGCGTCGGGCTGAAGGGCTTTGAGAGGCACTATCCGAACCAGCTTTCCGGCGGCATGCAGCAGCGTGTCGGCCTTGCCCGGGCGCTGACGAACGATGCCGACATCCTGCTGATGGACGAAGCCTATTCGGCGCTCGATCCGCTGATCCGCGTGGATATGCAGACGGTGCTGCTCGATCTGCAGAAGGAATTGAAGAAGACCGTCGTCTTCATCACCCACGATCTCGACGAGGCCCTGCGCCTTGGCGACAAGATCGCGATCCTGCGCGACGGTAAGGTTGTTCAGCAAGGAACCGGTCAGGAGATCGTGCTGCAACCTGCCGACGACTATATCACGGCCTTCGTGAAAGAAGTGAACCGCGGCCGCGTCATCCAGGCCCAGACAATCATGAAGCCGCTTGCCGGCGAGCCGGGCGGCGCGCGCGTGCCTGGCGACATGACGCTGGAAGTCGCCGCCAAGCAGATCATCGAGGCGGGCCAGACAGGAGCCGTCGTCACGGATGCGAGCGGCAAGCCTATCGGCACGATCGATCTGCAAGGCATCATCGCCGCCATGGTCACGCCCACGACACACGACACGGCAGAAATGGCAGCAGCCTGACGGCGAGATTTTCATCTCACGTGACAAAGCGCCCTTACCGGGGCGCTTTTTCTGTCTTGTTGCCGCGTCAACATATTGGGGCAGCCATCTTGTCGTTGTGTTCACATAAAGAAATGTTTATATCTGCATTTGACACTCTTTAGAGCCGCCGCATCCGAGGACACACTATGACCGTCGCCACCAATCCCTTGACCGATCTGCTTGCCGAAAAAGGCGTACTGCTTGCCGACGGCGCAACCGGCACGAACCTCTTTGCCATGGGCCTGGAAGCCGGCGAAGCGCCCGAACTCTGGAACGAACAGCATCCCGACCGGATCACGAAGCTGCATCAGGATTTCGTCGATGCCGGCGCCGACATCATCCTCACCAACACTTTCGGCGGCACGCGCCATCGCCTCAAGCTTCATCATGCTCAGGATCGCGTGCACAGTCTCAACAAGACGGCAGCCGAGATCGCCCGTGCCGTTGCCGACAAAGCCGACCGCAAGGTCATCGTCGGCGGCTCAGTAGGGCCGACGGGCGAGTTGCTGATGCCGCTCGGCGCCTTGACCTATGAAGACGCCGTCGCAGCCTTCGTCGAGCAGATGGAAGGCCTTCAGGCCGGCGGTGCCGATGTTGCCTGGATCGAAACCATGTCTTCGCCGGACGAGATCCGCGCCGCTGCCGAAGCCGCTGCCAAGGTCGGCTTGCCCTATACATATACCGGCTCGTTCGACACGGCCGGCAAGACGATGATGGGCCTACACCCGAAGGATATTCATGCCGTCGCCACCGATATCGGTGCAGGGCCGCTCGCGGTCGGCGCCAATTGCGGCGTCGGCGCCTCGGATATCCTGTCCAGCCTCCTCGACATGACCGAGGCAGACCCGGCCGCCATCGTTATCGTCAAGGGTAATTGCGGCATTCCCGAATATCGTGGCGCAGAGATCCATTATTCCGGCACACCACCGCTGATGGCCGACTATGCACGCCTTGCCCGCGATGCCGGAGCCAAGATCATCGGCGGCTGCTGCGGCACCTCCTGCGACCACCTTGCCGCCATGCGGGAGGCGCTGGACAGCTACGTGCCTGGCGCTCGCCCGACGCTGGAGACGATCATCGAGCGGATTGGCCCCATGCGCAACAAGACGGCCAACGAAGGCGGCGCCGCTCCGGCGCGTGAGCGTCGCAGACGCTCCTAAGCAATCTAAGGAAAGCCCGACAACCGAGCTTCCCCCTGCGAAGCGGGTATTTTCGCCTTGAGCCTTGGTCGGCACTGCCGGCAGTTACGCGCTGAACATCGGCGCGTAACGGGCGATCGCCTATCTTTCACCGCCAATAGCGCGGCCTTCGGTGAAATGCGGAACAATCCTGCTGTCGAAGGCCTTCAAGGCAGCGCCGATGGCTTGGTGCATGTCGAGATATCGGTAGGTGCCGAGCCGCCCGCCGAAATGGACATTCGCCTCCGCCTCGGCCCGCTCGCGATAGCGCAGGAAGATCTCCTTGTCCTGACGCGTGTCGATTGGATAATAGGGTTCATCGACACGCTTCGCCGATCGTGAATATTCCCGCACAACGACCGTCTTTTCGGTCTGGTAGCTTCGCTCGGGATTGAAATGGCGAAACTCGAGGATACGCGTGTAGGGGATTGTTTTATCGGCATAATTCATGACCGCCATCCCCTGAAAGTCGCCGGTGTTCAGCGTCTCCTTCTCAAAGTCGATGGTGCGCCAGCCCAACTCGCCTTCGGAATAATCGAAATAGCGGTCGATCGGGCCGGTATAGACGATCGGAAGCCCGGCCGGCAGCGTTGATTTCAGCGAGAAGAAATCGACGCCCAGGGCAATACGGATCTTCGGATGCTTCAGCATCCTCTCGAAAATCGCCGTATACCCGTCGACCGGCAGGCCCTCATACTTGTCGTTGAAATAGCGATTGTCGAAGGTGTAGCGGACCGGCAGGCGCGTAATGATGTGTTCGGGCAGGTCACGCGGATCCGTTTGCCACTGCTTGGCCGTATAGCCGCGGATAAACGCCTCATACAAGGGCCGGCCGATCAGAGAAATCGCCTTCTCTTCCAGATTGGCCGGATGCCGGCCGGCCATTTCCGCCGCCTGATCGGCAATCAGTGCCCTCGCCTGATCGGGCGAAAGGCGCCGGTTGAAGAATTGCGAGATCGTGCCGAGGTTGATCGGCATCGAATAGACCTGATCGCGATAGGTCGAATAGACACGATGCTTATAGTCGGTGAATGCGGTGAACCTGTTGAGATAGGTCCAGACCAGTTCGTTCGGCGTATGAAAGAGATGCGCGCCGTAGCGGTGAATCTCGATGCCGGTCTCGCTGTCGAACTCGCTATAGGCGTTGCCGCCGATATGGCTCCGGCGGTCGATCAGAAGCACATTCTTCTGCAGCTCGTTGGCCACTCGCTCCGCGATCGTCGCGCCATAAAAGCCGGCGCCGACCACGAGCAAGTCAACATCGGCGAAATTGATCATGATCGCGAGACCAACCTTCTTGCCGCCAACTTTCGATCAGACCTGCCCGAATACACTGAAGACCTCCAATTCGAACTTTGTCTCTTCGACGGCAATAGAGCGCCGATAGACACCGAAATCCTCGAATCTCTCCGGGAAATTCTGGATCACGTCATCGATCGCTCTTGAAATCTCGTGCGTTCGTTGGGGATGATTGCCAAACTTGTATTTGGCCGGAATGGGCAAATCCTCAAAATTGTTGGCCGAGCCGTTCCGACCGGTGATCACACAGCATCCGAGCAGCGCCGCTTCGCGCGGCATGCGGTCCTTGCCGGCATGCGGACCGAAGTCGACGTAAACCTTGGCCTGCGCCATGTTTTGATGGACTTCCGTCGGCGACATGCCGCTCAGGATCTTGAATTCATATTGCGGAGACATGGTCGCCAGTTGGCGTCCGAAAGCCTCGGCCTTGTTGTTGAACAGAACCAGATCGCGCCGCTGCTGAATCGGCTGTGGCGCCACGTTGTTTGCCAGTGTCGTAAAATCCGAGATCCGCAAGACATCGCTGAAGCCCAAAATACTGAGCTGTGCCGTGGCATAGGAGGATTGCGACAGCATCTTGCAGTCGTTCTCCAGAAGGAACGGTACGCCGCCCAGCGGCATCAGATGCCGCATGCCGTAATCGAAACTGAGCCACCAATAGGCTTTAGTCGCCTTCTTGAAGAGTGGAATCAGATGCGGCCATATCTCCGGAAACACCACGATCGCGTTTTCGTTGTCGATGATATAGTCTGAGCTTTCGGTCGCGTAGGCCCGATATTGCGGATGAACGGCATTCTCGTATTCCCGAAATACCATTGTGGTTTCCCCATCAGGGGACGGCATCAGGGAGTGATCGGAACCGTTGGTATAGACCATCCTGGCACTGCGCCCGATTTTGGTCAGCCTTGCGCAAAGTTGGTGAAGGGCTTCCGGGCCTCCCGTCATATGATTCGGTGGGCAGAGGATGTAGATCGTTTCATTTCCAGTCATAGTCGCAGTCCGCCTTCACATGTCGTTTGCCGATCCACCCGCCACAGGCGCCCGGTTCGCTGCCCAAATGCTCTAAAAAAACCTAGCCGCCCCTCGCCATCAAAGCGGAAAGAATAGTCGCCTGCTGGCGCTCGCACATGAGGCTGAAGCCGCGGCTCGCAATTGCCGACCGTCTCTCATCGTCGCGAACGAGCTCGATGCAGGTTTCGACAAGCCGATCATAATTGCAAAACGCCATTCCCTCAGCAAAAGCGGCCACTTCCGGGTCATGGATATTGCCCTCGCTGACGACACAAGCGCCATTGGCAAGCAGGAAGGAAACGCGACAAATCTCAAAGATCGCGGCGTCGAAATGATGCACGTTGAGGACGATTTTAGAGCGCCCAATGTAGGCGTCGCGCTCGGTGCCGTAGACGCCGAACAGGTGAACGAGGTTCAGCCCGTTTGTTTGCAGCGCCACCAGCACATTCTTGCGGCGCTCGTTGACCGAGCCGTAAAAGAGAACGTCGATATCCTTCACCGGCGCCCGGGGCACACGCGTCAGGTGCCTGTTGTATCCCACATCGAGAATTTCGGCGGGAACGCCGAACCTGGCCAGTCCCTGGCGATTGCGCTCGCTGTAATCGAGCACGGCGAATTTCTTGAGCAGTCCGAGATATCGATGATTGATCCAGCTGCTTTCAGCCGAGACCTGCTCCATATTGACGATGATGCTCTCGGGTGGCAGCCATTGCGCTGCGACCGACGGCAGCAAATTTGCGCCGTAGACGATCGGCACCCGTCCGTTCCAATCTCGCGGATTGGTAACCAGAGGCGCACTGCCGCCGAGTTCGGCAAAGGCGTAGTGAAGACCGAGGGCAACATCCTCGAAAGCGCGGCTATGAACGTAGCCCTCCGGGCTGACGATCCAAATGCAGTGCCGATCCTTGTGATGCTCCCAACCGAAAGGAAAGGCTGGCAGGGCGTGTTCCGCGCCATGCGATGCGACAGTCTGTTTCTCCGCTTGCGCGTGCATGTTGATCCTTCTCGAAGACTCGCTGGAACCCCTCGCTTGAAAACTGCGCGATGGGCCTTGCTCAAACCTTGCGAGACCGAGAGCCGGTGGAGAGCTTCGTGAAGGCGTTCTTGTCTATATATGGAGCTGCCCTAGCCTGGCAGCATCTCCGTCACTGCGATGATCGGACCGAGCGGAAACAGGCTGTCGCGCCTTTGCCATTCCGGTATGTCGACGCTGGAAATGCTGCCGTCGAGAAATAATGCATTCGGACAGTTCAGATCGTCACGAAACAGCGTCGCAAAATCGTGGAAGCGCACAGGGCCATCGGAAATCGCGAACATGACGAGCCCATCGATAGTGACTCCGACACCGTTTCTGGTCTTGAGACTCGTGCTGTCGGCCAGAAACGACGGATGCAGCTTTCCATCGATGACGAGCATCGGGCCGGACTGTGTCGCATAGAATGGCCTGGCGCCGGAAGCAGCGAAAGCCTTGCTCTCCACGATCCCGGCCCTGCCTCTATCAACATAGAAAACACCGTTCGGCAAGAGATGGAAATTGCCCCAGCCCTTGTTGGTGTTGATCGCCTTCACCTCGCGTCCGTTTTCGATGAAGAGACCGACAGGAGATTGATCGTCGAGATACATGCCGCCGTTCATCGCAAAGCGCACATAGACGCGCTCCTGGCGCAGATCCATTTCCAGCGCCCGGAACGAGCCGTAAGGCTTACCGTTGTGATCATTCTGGAAAATCTGGACGTCGTAATGGGCGGGATCGAAGGTGCAAACTGTGTAGCCGTCGCCGAGATGCTGAACCTTGCGGCAGGCCTCACCGGCCGAGGCGGTCGCGGCAAAGGCAAAAACGGCAAGGATGAGCATCAATCGAATCAAGCGCATAGCTCTGCATCAATAGCACAAGCGCTAGAACGCATCGCAATGCGGCGAAACAAGGAGTACGCGGGAACCTAAAGCTGGAGTGCCGCCATATGGAATGCAAGCTGCTCGGCGGGATAACGATAGCCGGCCCCGATCGGGCAGGCGTTGCGTGCGAGACAGCCGCCGACCATGCAGTCGGCCTGCCCTTCCCGCGTGCGCAAATGCGAGCGACAGCTTGGAACATCAAAGCCCGCTGTCGTTACGGCCGCTACCGGACAGGCAGGGACACAGGGCTTGTCGACGCATACATCGCATGGATGCTGAGGAAATGCCGGCGCGAAGTCATTTTCAATGGCATCTGCAAATCCCAACGCGCCACGATAGCCGTGCCACAAGCCATAAACGGGATGGATCAGTATATCGAGCGGCGATGCCTTCAAGCCTTCGGCCTGCATGGCCCATCGCTGAAACGGCTGCCAAGGCGGATCTGAAGGAAAATAAGCCGTAGCCCCCAAGCTGCTTGCGACTGGTCGGATGACTGTCTTCGACCAGTCGTCGAGCGGGTCGGACCGCGCAGCGTTCTCAGGCAATTGCCGCCACTGCGAGAACGATGTCCAGATCGAGCCGCCGATATTGCCAAGTAGGATCACGCTTCGCGCCGTCGCGCCATCGGCCAATAGCGGCCCCTCGTCATCGCCGAAGGACACTATACCTCGAACGAAAACTCCGTCGACGCCGAGCGCCGCACGGAGCTGTTCGAGTATGAGAGGGCCGCGGCTCACCGTGGCCCCTTATATTCATAGTGCGGCCGCCAGACTTCCTTCTGGATGAGGTCGGCAACGCGCGTCGCACCGCCTTGCTCCCTGGCGGCCTCGGGCTCTCTTCAGGTGAAGGCGTCGGGCATGGAATCCTTGCGCTTCTGGATATAGGCCAGAAGAGCCTCGTCGATGGCCGGATCGAGCGGCGGCGCTTCGTAGTGATCGAGCCAGGAGCGGCAAAGGGCATTGGCGCGCTGCTCGATGCGCTTCTGGCCCTCGATCTCCCACTGCTCGAAGGAATTGTTGTCTGCGAGCGCCGAGCGATAGAAAGCGGACTGGAAGTTGGCCTGCGTATGGGCACAGCCGAGATAATGACTACCCGGGCCGACTTCGCGGATGGCATCGAGCGCCTGGCCATTCTCCGAGAGATCGACGCCCTCGGCCATCTTCTGCATCATGCCGAGCTGATCCTGGTCGATCATGAACTTCTCGTAGGAGGAAACGAGACCGCCTTCGAGCCAGCCGGCCGCATGCAGCACGAAATTCGTGCCAGCCAGCAGCGTCATGTTCAATGTGTTCGCGGATTCATGCGCCGCCTGTGCATCCGGCACCTTCGATCCGCAGAGCGAACCGCCGGTACGGAACGGCAGACCGAGACGCCGGGCAAGCTGTGCCGCGCCGTAGGACACGAGCGACGGCTCCGGCGTGCCGAAGGTCGGCGCACCCGACTGCATCGAGATCGAGGCGGCAAAGGTGCCGTAAAGCACCGGCGAACCCTTGCGGATCAGCTGCGTGAAGGAAGCTCCAGCCAGCACTTCGGCGAGAATCTGCGTCAGCGTGCCTGCAACAGTGACAGGGCTCATTGCGCCCGAGAGAATGAAGGGCGAAACGACCGAAGCCTGGTTGTGCCGCGCATAGACTTTCAGAGCGCCGAGCATGGTCTCGTCGAACACCATCGGCGAGTTGGCATTGATGAGGTTCAGCGTCACGCAATTGTTTTCAACAAAATCGTCTCCGAATACGATCTTCGCCATGGCGATCGTATCTTCAGCACGCTCCGGTGCGGTCACCGATCCCATGAACGGCTTGTCGGAATATTTGATATGGCTATAGACCATATCGAGATGGCGCTTGTTGACCGGGATATCGACAGGCTCGCAGACCGTGCCGCCTGACGAATGCATCGACGGCGCCATATAGGCGAGCTTCACGAAATTGCGGAAATCCTCGATCGTCGCATAGCGGCGGTTGCCCTCGAGATCGCGGACGAAGGGCGGGCCATAGACCGGCGCGAAAATCGTCGCC
The DNA here is from genome assembly GCF_057784395.1 of Martinezella sp. CNPSo 3957. Classification (NCBI taxonomy): domain Bacteria; kingdom Pseudomonadati; phylum Pseudomonadota; class Alphaproteobacteria; order Hyphomicrobiales; family Rhizobiaceae; genus Martinezella; species Martinezella sp. CNPSo 3957. The sequence goes on along the minus strand of NZ_JBXSOU010000002.1, from coordinate 435,633 downwards.
TTGCCGCCGACATGGGCGTTGCGCGCGCTGTTGCGGGCATGCCAGGTAAATTCCTTCGGCGCGGTCTTCAGAAGCTCGCGACAAAGTCCCTTCGGAAAGTGCACGCGCTGCCCGCGCACGTCGGCACCGGCCTCCTTCCAGAGCGCCAGCGCTTCCGCGTCATCGCGAAATTCGATGCCGATTTCTTCCAGAACCGTATCGGCATTGCGTTCGATGAGCTGCAGGCCCTCTTCGTCAAGCACTTCGTAGACGCCGATCTTACGGGTGATATAGGGGAGCGAAGGACCCGGCCCCCCGCCGCTGCGCGAAGCACGCCGGGCTGCCGCACCCCTGCCCTCGCTGCGCGAACGCCGTCCACCGCCATCATTGCCTGCAGCCGGTTGCTCAATCATATCGTCCATGATGTTTCCTCACTCCTGCGCATGGATGCGTCTATCAGGCCCCATGCTACCCGATTCCGCCAAGCGGACGTTCCTTAATGCGCCAGCAATTAGCATAGGACAGACATGGGCTGCTAATATCAACTGTTCTTCGTCCGTCGCGATTGTTCCGTGCGACGTCGCATTCAAAAAGAGTTTTGGCGGCCTTCCGGTCTATCCGTAATGGCGGCAGTGTTTTATACAAGTCTCTGATGCATTGCACGAAAACGGGATGGAGCGCATGTCTGACGACGAAATCATTCTCTCGGAACTTTCTGACGAAGAGCTCGTGCAGCAGATGCATGACGACCTATATGACGGCTTGAAGGAAGAAATCGAGGAAGCCACCAATATCCTCCTCGAGCGTGGCTGGGCGCCTTATGATATTCTGACCCAAGCACTGGTCGAAGGCATGCGCATCGTCGGCATCGACTTCCGCGACGGCATTCTCTTCGTTCCGGAAGTTCTGCTGTCCGCCAATGCGATGAAGGCTGGCATGTTTATCCTGCGTCCGCTTCTGGCGCAGACCGGCGCGCCGAAGCTCGGCAAAATGGTGATCGGCACCGTCAAAGGCGACATTCACGACATCGGCAAGAACCTTGTCGGCATGATGATGGAAGGCGCAGGCTTCGACGTCATCGACCTCGGCATCAACAACCCGGTCGAAAACTATCTCGACGCCATCGAGCGCGAACAGCCCGACATTCTCGGCATGTCGGCCCTGCTGACCACGACGATGCCCTACATGAAGGTTGTCATCGATACTCTGAAGGAAAAGGGCCTGCGCGATGACTACGTCGTGCTGGTCGGCGGTGCGCCGCTGAATGAGGAATTCGGCAAGGCCGTAGGCGCCGATGCGTATTGCCGCGACGCCGCCGTGGCGGTCGAAACCGCCAAGGAATTCATGAAGCGCAAGCACAACAGCCTGGCTGCCGGCGCCTGATGCAAGAAACTGATGGCCGGCGATAACCAATGGGTTGCCGCCGGCGCATTGGCATCCCAAATTAATTATTGAGCAGCCTTCTTGACGGTATGACCAGCGTCCTCCGTCGCGTGGACCGCGTTTGCAGTATCTCTGCCCACGCCGCGTATGGTATTGGCGCAGGAAGCAAGTACCATGAGAACGGCGCAGGCCGCTGCAATTTTCGTGAGTGTCGATGCAGTCATGATTGGGAACCCCCTCTGAGTGGATATCGATCAAAAAAATGCGGAGAAGAACCCTCCGGGCGATAAACGTATAACAAAGCAAAAGGTTCATGTGATCGCGTGCGGCGCAATCGCGCGCGAAATACTGGCGCTTACCCGAATAAACGGGCTCGATCACATCGATCTCCACTGTCTTCCCGCAATCTATCACTCCTATCCCCAGAAGATCGCACCAGCCCTGGAAGAAGCGATTGCCGATGCCCGCTCTCGCGGCTTCGAAAAGATCTTCATCGGCTATGCCGATTGCGGCACTGGTGGCGCTATCGACAGGATTTGCGAGCGCGAGAGAATAGAGCGCCTGTCCGGACCGCATTGTTATTCCTTCTTTACCGGCAACGAGGCCTTCGCGGCGCGTGACGATGATATCACCTCGTTCTTCCTCACCGACTTCCTGGCCCGCCAGTTCGAAGCCTTCGTCATCGTCCCGCTGGGTTTGGACCGTCATCCCGAATTGCGCGATATGTATTTCGGCAACTACCGCAAGGTGGTCTATCTCTCGCAGGAAGAGGATCCCGCACTGCAGGCAAAGGCGAAGGAAGCCGCCGCCTATCTCGGGCTGGACTACGAATATCGCTACACCGGGTACGGCGATCTTGCCCGCGAATTACTGACCGTCTGATTACGACACCTACGTCGCTTTTCTGTCTTCCTCCTCTTTGCCTGGGCCGACATGCTGGACGACGGAAAAACATTCAATCACAGTTCGAACCCGGCCGTTTCAAAGGATAAAGCGCCTTGGCGATACTTCCAGACGAGGTTTTCATGTCGCGTCGCTTTTCGGCATGTGCCGCGTCGTGGCGAGCGCAGTCCCGAGGTCGGCCGGCGTGCATTCTGGCGTGAAGAGGAGATTTGTGCATGGCAGATCGCATTGTCGTCTACTGGCGGGACATTCCGGCCCAGGTGATCATCAAAAAGGGCAGGCAGACGGCAAAACGCGAGCTTTCGTTGCGCTTTACCGAAGCAATAGACATGTGCGCCATGCGCACCGGTGCAGCCGAAACCGACGACTATCTCGCCGAATGGCGTAAGGCGGATCCCGTGCCGGTATCGGACGAACTCGAAGCCGAGGCGGACAAGGCGGCGAGCGAGCTTGAGGCAGCTTATGATCGCGAGCGGCTGGTGGCTCTGGTAAAATCCGGAGGCCGCGATAATGGCTGACGCCGTTCAGAAGCCCGGCAATGCCGCCGCGGGCGCAAAAGCGGCCAGCGGTGCCTATACGCCTGCGGGAGTTTCGCCCAACCGCCGCGCCCGGCGCAAATACACGGTCCGTCTCTGGGCGGTGCGTCACTCACGTTTCTTGGAATGGTTCTATCGTCGCTTCGCCGACGCCTTCCTCCTGCTTCATCCGCTGTGGAAGGCATTCGGCTATGACCGCGTGGAGCGCCCGATCACCTTCATCGAACGCAATGTGAAGGGCTTCCTGTTCGATTGCCGCATGTGCGGCCAATGCGCGCTATCATCGACAGGCATGTCCTGTCCGATGAACTGTCCCAAGCAGCTGCGCAATGGCCCCTGTGGCGGCGTGCGCGCCAACGGCAATTGCGAAGTGGAGCCCGACATGCCCTGCGTCTGGGTGCAGGCCTGGAACGGCTCGAGGAACATGACGCACGGCGACGCGATCCTCAACGTGCAGAAGCCCGTGAACCAGTCGCTGCGCGAAACATCTTCGTGGCTTCGCGTCACGGCTGAGGCCGCGGCAGCCCGTGAAACGGCGAAAAAGGAAGCCTGAGCGATGTCGCATATCGATGAAAACCCGCTTGGCGTCCATCTGCCGCTCGATCCCCTGCCCGGCCACTCTTCGCTCGGGCGGCTGGAACGCGTGCTTCGCCGCGGCGAGTTCGCCGTGACAGCCGAATTGAACCCGCCCGACAGCGCCAATGCCGAAGACGTTTACGAGCGCGCGGCCATCTTCGAGGGCTGGGTCGATGGCATCAACGCCGTCGACGCTTCGGGTGCCAACTGCCATATGTCCTCGGTCGGGATTTGCGCGCTTCTGACACGCATGGGCTATGCGCCCATCATGCAGATCGCCTGCCGCGACAAGAACCGCATCGCCATCCAGGGCGACGTGCTGGGCGCTGCCGCCATGGGCGTTTGCAACATCATGTGCCTGACCGGTGACGGTGTACAAGCCGGCGATCAGCCCGGCGCCAAGCCGGTCTTCGATCTCGATTGCATGTCGCTGCTCGAAACCGTGCGCATCATGCGCGACAACGCGAAATTCCTCTCCGGTCGCAAGCTGACCTCGCCGCCGAAGGTCTTTCTGGGCGCCGCCATCAATCCCTTCGCACCGCCTTATGATTTCCGGCCCTACCGGCTGGCGAAGAAGATCGAGGCCGGGGCACAGTTCGTCCAGAGCCAGTATTGCTACGACGTGCCGATGTTCCGCGAATACATGAAGAAGGTGCGCGACCTCGGCCTCACCGAAAAATGCTTCATTCTCGTCGGCGTCGGCCCGCTCGCATCGGCAAAGACGGCGCGCTGGATGCGCTCCAACGTACCGGGCGTCCACATTCCCGATGAAATCATCAAACGCATTGAAGGTGCGCAGGATCAGAAAAAGGAAGGCAAGCAGCTCTGCATCGACATCATCAACGAGGTGAAGGAGATCGAGGGCGTTTCCGGCATCCACGTCATGGCCTACCGCCAGGAGGAATATGTCGCCGAAATGGTGCATGATTCCGGCGTTCTGAAGGGCCGTCAGCCGTGGAAGCGCGAGGCAAGCCGCAGCGACGCCCTGGTTGCCGAGCGCCTGCACCAGATCAGCGAAGGCCGGGAAGAAAACCAGCAGGCGATGGCGGAAATTGCAGCCCACCATACGCCGCCGCAGACGCATTGAGTTCGATAGATAGAGGCGGGCCAGGAGAGGAACCGGCCGGCTTGTAACCCAGATCACCGCACGATAGACCAGCTATCGGGCCAACTGACCAGAGGATCCGACATGACGCGTACCATCGTTGCCTCCGCCACCCGCGAGATCATCATAGGCTTCGACCAGCCTTTCTGCGTGATCGGCGAGCGCATCAACCCGACGGGGCGCAAGAAGCTCGCTGCCGAGATGATCGAAGGCAATTTCGACACCGTCATCAAGGACGCTCTGGAGCAGGTCGCCGCCGGTGCGACCATGCTCGACGTCAATGCGGGCGTCACTTCGGTCAACCCGAACGAGACCGAACCGGGTCTCCTGGTGCAGACGCTGGAGATCGTGCAGGGTCTGGTCGACGTACCACTCTCGATCGACAGCTCGGTCACGGCAGCAATCGAAGCCGCACTCAAGGTTGCCAAGGGCCGGCCACTGGTCAACTCGGTGACGGGCGAAGAGGAAAAGCTCGAAGCCATCCTGCCGCTGGTCAAGAAATACGATGTGCCCGTCGTCGCCATCTCGAACGATGAGACAGGCATTTCCATGGATCCGGATGTACGCTTCGCCGTCGCCAAGAAGATCGTCGAGCGCGCCATGGATCACGGCATCAAGCCGCATGATATCGTCGTCGATCCGCTCGTCATGCCGATCGGAGCGCTCGGTGACGCCGGCCGTCAGGTCTTCGCGCTGCTGCATCGCCTGCGCAACGAGCTGAAGGTCAACACCACCTGCGGGCTTTCCAACATTTCGTTCGGCCTGCCGCATCGCCACGGCATCAATGCCGGTTTCATCCCAATGGTCATCGGCGCGGGCATGACCTCGGCAATCATGAACCCTTGCCGTCCGCAGGAGATGGAAGCCGTACGCGCCGCCAACGTGCTGAACGGCACGGACGCCAATTGCACCAACTGGATCATGACCTATCGTGATTATAAGCCTGCCGAAGGCGGCGTCGCAGCCGCCGCAGCAACAGCGGCACCAGCCGCCGGCGGCGGACGCCGCGGCGGTCGTGCAGCGCGCGCCGGTGCAGGAGCAGCGAGGGAATAAGATGTCATCCGGTCGCGGCCTTTCCAATGATCTTGCCACGCTCTGGCTACAGGCACCTGTCGTGATCGCGATCAGGCTGCAGCAGATGTGGATGGACGCGCTGACCGGCAATGTGAATGCCGCCGAAATGAACCGGATGGTTTCCGAAAAGATGATGGCTGCGGCGGAAAGCGCCGTTGCCGTCAACACAGCAATGGTGCAACAGGGTCTCGCGGCTCTGACGGCCGCAGGCGCGGCAAGCCAGCGCAGCATGGCCGATGCGGTCGCTCACGCCGCGATAAAACCCTATAGCAGGCGTGTTCGCTCGAACGTGCGCCGCCTTAGCAAATAGAAAGGCTGATCCGTGGCCGAAGCCAGCGACAGCGCCAAACCTCTCGTCCTTTTCATGCCATCCGGCAAGCGCGGCCACTTCCCCGTGGGAACACCTGTGCTGGAGGCCGCTCGCCAGCTCGGTGTCTATGTCGAAAGCGTCTGCGGCGGCCGCGCGACCTGCGGGCGTTGCCAGGTGTCGGTGCAGGAAGGCAATTTCGCCAAGCACAAGATCGTCTCGGCCAATGATCATCTTTCACCGATCGGGCCGAAGGAAAAGCGCTATGCCGAGGTGCGCGACCTGCCTGAAGGCCGCCGGCTCTCTTGCTCCGCCTTGATTCAGGGCGATCTCGTCATCGACGTACCGCAGGATACGGTCATCAACGCACAAGTCGTGCGCAAGGCAGCCGACGAGCGCGTGATTGCCCGCGATCCGGCCGTGCACATGTGCTACGTCGAGGTCGAGGAGCCCGATATGCACAAGCCGCTTGGCGATCTCGACCGCCTGAAGGCGGCAATCGCGGCCGACTGGAAATACGACAATCTCGAGGTGGATTTCCACCTCATCCCGCAGGTGCAGTCGATCCTGCGCAAGGGCGAATGGAAGGTGACGGCCGCCATTCATCGTGATCAGGACAGCGAGCGCCCTCGCCTCATCGCGCTCTACCCCGGCTTGAAGAACGAAGCTTACGGCATTGCCTGCGATATCGGTTCGACGACGATTGCCATGCATCTATCGTCGCTGCTGTCGGGCAGAACCGTTGCTTCGGCCGGCGCCTCCAACCCGCAGATCCGCTTCGGCGAGGATCTGATGAGCCGCGTTTCCTATGTGATGATGAACCCGGACGGCCGCGCGGCGATGACCAACGCCGTCCGCGAAGCCTTGAACGGCTTGATCGACAAGGTCTGTGCCGATGGCGGCGTGTCGCGCCAGGATATTTTGAACGCCGTCTTCGTCGGCAATCCGATCATGCACCACCTCTTCCTCGGCATCGACCCGACCGAACTCGGCGGCGCCCCCTTCGCGCTCGCCGTATCAGGGGCGGTGCATCTGAAATCGGCCGAAATCGGCCTGCCGATGAACACAGGCACCCGCATCTATATGCTGCCTTGCATCGCCGGTCATGTCGGCGCTGATGCGGCTGCCGCGACACTTGCCGAAGGGCCGCATCGTCAGGATGAAATGATGCTGCTGGTCGATATCGGCACCAATGCGGAAATCGTGCTCGGCAACCGCCACCGCGTCGTCGCCGCCTCCTCGCCGACCGGCCCCGCCTTCGAAGGTGCCGAGATTTCCAGCGGTCAGCGCGCCGCTCCCGGCGCGATCGAACGCGTGCGCATTGATCCCGCCACCCTGGAGCCGCGCTATCGCGTCATCGGCATCGAACAGTGGTCGGACGAGCCGGGCTTCGAGGAAGCCGCAGCTAAAGTCGGTGTCACCGGCATCTGCGGCTCGGCCATCATCGAGGTCGTCGCCGAAATGTTCCTGACCGGCATCATTTCGGAAGATGGCGTCGTCGATGGCGCAATGGCCGCACGCTCGCCGCGCATCCTTCAGAATGGCCGAACCTATTCCTATCTGCTGCGAGACGGCGAACCGCGTATCACGGTCACCCAGAACGATATCCGCGCCATCCAGCTTGCCAAGGCAGCGCTCTATGCCGGCGTCAAGCTGCTGATGGACAAGCAGGGCATCGATCATGTCGACCGCATCGGCCTTGCCGGCGCCTTCGGCACTTTCATCGATCCTAAATATGCGATGGTGCTGGGGCTCATTCCCGACTGCGAACTCGACAAGGTCAAGGCCGTCGGCAATGCCGCCGGCACCGGCGCGCGCATGGCGCTGCTCAACCGCGGCCATCGCCGCGAGATCGAGGAAACCGTCAGGAAAATCGAGAAGATAGAGACGGCGCTTGAATCAAAATTTCAAGAGCATTTCGTCTACGCCATGGCGCTACCGAACAAGGTCGACAGCTTCCCGGAACTGTCCAAGGTCGTGACATTGCCGGAGCGTAAGCAGATCTCCGACGATGGCGGAGACGGCGGCGGTCGCAGGCGTCGCCGCAGCCGCGAGTAAGAAAGCAATTCGTCCAAGAGATGGTTGGCCGCGATTCACGCGGCCATTTTGCGCCCGATCTCGACGAAGGCCTGGCGAATGCTGTCTGCCACCGCTTTCATCGGTCCGGTCATCTGCGATGCCGTCAGCAGACGAATGTCGAAGGACGTCAGTTCCGGTAGCCCCTCGTTCGGCCCGAGGATTTCCATATCATCGGTGATGTAGGAGCGCGGGAATGGCGCGACGGCAAGATCGGAGACGATCGCGGCGCGCTGCGCCATCGTATGCGCGCTGAGATAGGAAACGCGATAAGCACGCTTCTGCCGCTCTAGCTGCGACATCGCTTCCGACCGCCAGATGCAGCCCTCTTCCCAGATCGAGATCGGCAGCGGATCGCGGCGATAGGCGGTACCGCACTTGGCGCCGGCCCAGACGAGACGCTCCGTGTAGATGACCTCACCCTCGGTCGGGAAAGGACGCGTCGCGCAATTGATCAGCGCGAGGTCCAGCCGCTGTTCCTCGATGCGCTTCTTGAGCTGGATGCTCATATCGACGACGACATCGACCATGATGCCTGGATAAGTTTCCGAAAAACTCTTCAGGATGGTCGGCAGCAGGCGCTCGCCTATATCGTCAGGCGCGCCAAGCCGTACCACCCCGCTGAGTTCTGGCATGATGAAGCGCGACACCGCCTCATTGGAGAGCGCCAGAATATTGCGCGCATAGGAAAGCAGCATCTCCCCATGCTGCGTCAGGCTCACCGAGCGCGCGTCGCGCAGGAATAGCGTGACGCCGAGCTGCTCCTCCAGCTTCTTGATCTGCATCGAAACGGCGGATGGCGTGCGAAAAACAGCATCGGCCGCGGTCGAAAAATTCCCCGTTTCGGCAATCGCGACAAAGGTACGCAGAACTTCATTGTCAAGCAACGGTATGGGCCGGCGGAACGGTACGGTCATATCGGTTACCTTTCAATTTTTCTGATCCTAAGCACCATATCATTTCATTTGTCTGAATGTCAACGAAGCACCATATTAGACGTAATGGAAATTCAGACAGCCTCAAAGGAGTAAAATCATGGCTGGCATGGTATCAGACGAAGCCTCACGGCTTTTCTCTCTTTTACGCCTCCGCAAGATTCAGCGGATGGCACAGCACACCCTCGACGAGATTGCCACCCGCTTTCCCGCTCATCTGATCGATGACGTCAATGCACGCGGCCTCCCGCCGGATCGCACATTGTCGGCGCTGGAGCGGAAACCCGGCAAATTGCGTTCGTTCAATAATACTAATGGCAGCTATAAGATCTATTCGTTTGATTGATGGATCTGGCAGGCCCATATTAAACCCGTGACATTTTGAACGGTTGACACTGAAAGGACCCTGAAAATGACGACCATCAGCTATAGACAGACCGGCACGCGGAACCCGTTTCCGTCAGGCGGAAGTTACATGCCCTTCTTTTCTCGCCTCGCTAATCGCTGGCAGCAGTGGCGCTCCCTTCGTGAGCTCGAATCTCTGTCCGATGACATGCGCAAGGACCTGGGCTGGCCGGCCGCAAACGAAATCAAGAAGCCGAAAGCTACCCGATGATAATCAGCAAGCATAACGGCTGAAGGCGGCGTTCAACCCAAGCGAGCGTCGCCTTTTGAACATTTACGCATCAGGATGCGAAGCGCATTTTAATCCTGAGAATTACCCACAAATATATTTCGTCGCTTGAGCATATTGCTCGCCTCCCCTTTGTTTCTCTCCTTCATAGCCGTATTTTTCAAAGTAGACGCAAATATCCCTTTGCGGCCGCGATTATCCATGCCAATGTCGCTTATAGACCATCGGGCCGACGTATTTGACGCAAGGAATACGTAACGGCCCTGGAACATGGATTTTCACGACATGAGCAAGACCCCGATCAAGACGCGCTCCCTGGTTTTCTTCCTTGTTCCGCATTTCACTATGCTGCCGTTTTCCGCCGCGATCGAGACGCTACGGATTGCCAATCGCATGCTGGGCTACCCCGCCTACACATGGCGGCTCGCCTCGACGGACGGTCAGAAAGTCTATTCCTCCAGCGGCATCGGGCTGGAGGTCAATTCCTCCCTTACCGACGAGCGCCGTTATCTCGGCGGCGAGAACCGCCCCAACATGGTGCTGGTCTGTTCCGGCATCTATGTCGAAGAATTCCACAACAAGTCGGTCAATGCCTGGCTGCGCGAGACATACAATCGCGGCGTCGCCGTCGGCAGCCTCTGTACGGGCGCGCATGTGCTTGCCCAAGCAGGATTGCTGAATGGCAAGCGCTGTGCGATCCACTGGGAGAACCTGCCGGGCTTTTCGGAAACCTTCCCGCAGGCGGAAGTCTATGCCGATCTCTATGAGGTCGACAGCAACCTCTATACATGCGCCGGCGGCACCGCCTCGCTTGACATGATGCTCAATCTCATCGGTCAGGACTTTGGCGAAAACCTCGTCAACCGCGTCTGCGAGCAGCAGCTGACCGATCGTGTCCGCAGCCCGCATGACCGCCAGCGCCTGCCGCTGCGCGCGCGTCTCGGCGTGCAGAACTCCAAGGTCCTATCGATCATCGAGCTGATGGAAAGCAACCTTGCCGAACCGCTGTCGCTTTTGGAAATCGCTGACGATGCCGGCCTGTCGCGTCGGCAGATCGAGCGCCTGTTCCGCCAGGAAATGGGCCGCTCGCCGGCACGCTACTATCTTGAAATTCGCCTGGATCGCGCCCGGCATCTACTGGTGCAGTCCTCCATGCCGGTTGTTGAAGTGGCGGTCGCATGCGGCTTCGTATCGGCCTCGCACTTCTCTAAGTGTTATCGCGAACTCTATAATCGCTCGCCGCAGCAGGAGCGCGCAGAACGCAAGCTGACCATGTCGACCAACCGCACCGGCATTGTCGTCTGAGAGCGATGGAAATCAAGGCAATCGGATTATTGCAGGCGGCTTACTGGGCCGCCTGTTGAGCCATCTTGAAATCGGAATAGACCTGGTTTCGGCCACTGTGCTTCGCCATATAGAGAAACTGGTCGGCAGCATTGAGATAGTTGTCGAAGGCCTCGTAGCCGGCAATTTCCGCAACCCCGATGGAAACAGTCACCGAAAGCTCTTCGTCGTCGGCATGAACCTTCAGGCTCGCAAGGCTCAGTCGGACTTCGTCGCACAGCTCGGTTGCCGCACGCGAATTCATTTCCGCAAAAAGAATGGCAAACTCTTCGCCCCCAAGGCGGGAGAGCAGATTATTCGTGCCTTCCAGAAGCGTGTGAAGCCTGCCAGCAACGGCCTTCAGCACTTGGTCTCCGATCTCGTGCCCATAAGTGTCGTTCAGATGCTTGAAGTGATCGATGTCGAGAATGGCAACGGAGCTCGGACGCTGGCGACGCAGGCATTCATTGACTAGGCGCGGGCCATGATCATAGAAATAGCGCCTGTTATAGAGCCCAGTCAGATAGTCGCTCGCCGCCGCCGCCCGCAATTGCTTCAGCTGCGACAGCGTCTCCACATTCAATGCAATGCGGCATTGCAGCTCTTCCTGAACGAAGGGCCGATAGATGAAATCGCTGGCGCCCGCCTTCAGGAATGTCGCAGACAGCAAACGATCGTTCGAAGACGAAATGCCGATGATCCGCATCCGATCCGAACCATAGCGGTGGCGGATGCGGCGGGTCAGTTCATGCCCGTTCATGTCAGGCATATTATAGTCGGTGACGACGATTTCGATGTCGTCGAATGTTTCGAGCATTGCCAGCGCCTCGACACCCGTGCCGGCTTCAGCGACCTTGAATTGCTGGGCGTGCAGCAAGTCCGTCAGCATTTTCCGCGCCGAAGGCACATCATCGACGACCATCACGCGGACAGACCGATTGGCAATGGCGCGGCGGACGGAGGAGACGAGATTGTCGAGGGCGAACTCGCCATCCTTGAGCACATAGTCGACGACATTGCGCTCCATGATGCGATTGCGCGTCGCTAAGTCGAAAGATGCCGTAAAAACGATAGTGGGAATGTCATGGGCGACGGCGACATCCAGGGCTTCTCCATGGGCAGCGTCGGGGAGGTTAAGGTCGATCACCGCCATCGTGAAGCTGCGATCCGCCCCTGCCAGCACCTCGTTCAGCACTTTCAATGAAGAGCAATGGGTTACCGCAAGACCGAGTTCGGTTTCGAACCGATGCGATAGCACCGCCGAAAACATGCGCGAATCCTCAACCAGAAGTATTTTCTGGCTGCCGTCGCGGTGACCGAGGCCGCCGCTGAGGTTTCCCGCATGCAGTACCATTTCCCGTCAATTCCTCCCACACCCTCAGGTGTATGAATATTCAGTCAATTGCAGGTCTGCCAAACCGTCTTTCCCGTATCCTGAACAGGATTCGTGAAAAAATTGGAACCGCCGATTGCGGAGATTTACATAAAAGTGATTTTTCCTCACTTTTTCTGGATTGCTCAAGCCGATTTTATCGGGCCTGTACCTCCCTCGCAGGCGGCTGCGCCGACTGAATCTGCAACAGCGTGTCGAGATTCTGATTCACGCGGCAGTAGAATTCCTCGTCGATGAAGGGCCGCAGGATGAAATCATTGCCGCCCGCTTTGAGGAAACGGGCAGAAAGCAGCCGGTTGCTGGATGACGAGACACCGATAATGCGCAGCTCATGAGAGCCGGTGGTGGCGCGGATGCGCCGCGTCAGCTCGAATCCGTCCATGTCGGGCATATTGTAGTCCGTGACCATAAGGCCGATATCCGAGCTGGCTTTCAGGATTTCGAGCGCTTTTGCACCATTCTCCGCAACGCTGACGCGGAAATTGTAGCGTTTAAGCCGGCTGGACAGTAAAGCGCGGGCCGTTGCGCTGTCGTCCACGATGAGAACGTGGTGACGATGGTTCGTCAGAAAGCGGCAGATCGATTCCGCCAGCATATCCACCGCAAAGATATTATCCTTGAGAATATAATCCACCACATCCTTGGCGATCAGCTCGTCGCGTGTGCCTTCGAGAAAAGTGCCCGTGAAGGCGATCGTTGGAATGCTGAGATCGAGAAGATAAGCCAAGGCCTCTCCCTTCTCGGCGCCCGGCAGGTTCATGTTCGAGATCGCCAGCTTGATCGGCTCCGACGACTTGTCGTAGGCAAGCTGCAGTTCTTCGAAATTGCGGCAAATCTCGACGTCGATGTCCAGAAGCCCCTTCAGCTTCGCCCTGACCATCGATGTAAAGAGATTGGAATCCTCGACGAGAAGAATGCGAGAGCCGGCAAGAGACGCGCCGGAATATTGCATCCCCGAAACACCCAGAAATGGCATAATGAAAACCTGTTTTTGAAAATGATCCCCTCTGTATTGTTTTAAGACAAAGCTTTTGCGTATTTGTTAAGTCGATTGGTTTCCCGGAAATGAAGAAAATTACGCTGGTCGGCCGACGCCGTTCGAGGCGCGGGCCTTGCTGGCAGCACGTTGTCCATGTCGAGAAGTCAGGGTTAAGTCTTCCAGACGGAGCACACAGGCGGCGGCCTGCCTGCGTGCAACTTACTCCGCTGCGGTCCGGCCGCGACGCCGGCTCGCCGCCCCCTTTGCCTCCGGCACTTTATCTTCGCGGGACGAAACAGAGCCTTCCTGAATGGCATCCCCGGCCTCGGGCCCGTCGGCAGAATCCGTCAGTGCTTCGGCTGTAGCATCCAGCTGCCTGCCTCTCCTACCGTCGCGAACGATATGCAGTTCTTGATGCGGATAGGGAATTGAAATCCCCTCCTCGTTGAAGCGCTTCAGGATTTCGATGCGCAGATTGTTGCGGATCTCCATGCCGTCGGAGAGATCGGACAGATAAAAGCGCATCTCGAAATCGAGCGATGACGGCCCGAAACGCAGGAACTCCACATGCGGCTCCGGATTCCTAAGCACCTTCGGGATCGAGCGTACCAGCTCCAGCAAAATATCCATCACCTTGCGCGGATCGGCATCATAGCTGACGGATACAGGGATTTCGGAGCGGCCAAGCCTGTTGCGATGCGTCCAGTTGCCGAGGGATGCGTTGATAAGCTCGGAGTTTGGCACGATAATCGACTGCTTGCGGAAGGTCTCGATCTCGGTCGCACGCACCGAGATGCGCTTGACGATGCCTTCCGATGTACCCGAAACGATCCAGTCGCCAACCTTGAACGGTCGTTCGACCAGCAGGATCAGGCCCGACACGAAGTTCGACACGATATTCTGCAGACCGAAACCGATACCGACCGAAAGGGCGCTGGCGACGAGCGCCAGGCTGGACAAATCGATGCCGGCAGCGGAAATGGCAAAGATCGCCGCCAATGCTATGCCCAGATAGCCGATGCCGGTTCTCACCGAATTGCGGACACCCAGATCCACCTGCCCGCGCGCCATGACATTGCTATCGAGCCACCGCTGGAACCAGCGCGTGACCAGATAGCCGCCCGCAAACAGCAGGATACCGACAAAGATGCCGAGCAGCGAGATCGACATGTTGCCGATCTTGATCTCGGTGAAGAGCCTGTAGGCGAAGGCTTCCAGATCCTGAATGTGGAAACCCCAGGAGAGCAGAATCAGGGGAATGCCCGTCAGCAGCGCGACTGCGTAGGTCGCAAGTCCGGCTGCGAGACCTGCCTGATCGAGCGCCACTTCACGCAGCGTCAGACGGTTTTCCAAGAAGCGGCCGATGATCGTTTCGGCAAAGACGCCCTGCTTGGATACGGCCTTGCCGAGCTGAAAACCGAGATACATGGTTGCGATGACAGCGCTCGTCACGATCATCTGCGTTGCCATGAAGCGGGCAAGCCCCACATAGCCGATGAACGAGGTGAAGATCACCAATATGCCGAGAGCGCGAAGAATGATGGCCATGCCATGCGGCCAATGGCGACCTGGCGCATCCGGATCGCCATTCTTGGCCAGCATCGGCGAGCCGAAGGAGGCCGCAATCAGGATGAGGCCGATCAAGAGTGCGGCCAGGAAGCTTTTCGCTACGGTAACGACGACCGGCGATCCCAGAGACTCGCTGATGCGGTCGAAGACGTAATCCAGCCCGTTGACCACGGCCATCGCCTGCAGGCACCAGGTGAGCGAATGCGCTCCCTTGTTTGACAGCTTGACCAAGCGCCAATGCGGCCGGAATGGCGCGAAGACGGCATTGCTGAGGCGACCGACAAAATAGACGAGGCCGATGAAGCCAAAGACCGCCGCCAGTATCGGCGCGATGTCGGGCCGCAGCACATTGAAATTCGAGAGGAAGAAGAAAGATGTGACAAGAAAGGCCGCCAGCGACAGCGTGCGGATCAGCGTCGACCAGAAGGCGACGGAGAGTCGGCTGATATAGGGCGGATTCTCGATAGCCTCGTCCTGCACGTAGTAGCGGCGGAACAGCCGATAACCCCCAAAAAGAAATATCAGCGCAGCGCCGATCGACAGGCAGACGGCAGCCAGAAGCGAGGCGAGCTTTGCCTTGAGCACGAAGGCGATCCAGCTCGTCACCGCGGCAGTAAACTTGACGCCCTCCTCGACCAAAGCCGCGCCTGCATCGTCGAATGTCGTGGTGGAAACCTCCGTCCGCTTGAATAGTGTCTCGGCAAACAACTTTCGGCGCATCTCCATGAATTGCATCGAAAGCCGATTACTTTCTGCGGTCAGATTGTCTGCATCGAGGATCACGGCACTGATCTGCGAGCGTTCGGCATTGAGCCGGTCGCGCTCCTGTGTCACGATCGGAGCCTCAGGCGGCTGGCCTTCCTTCGGGGCAGCACCGAGTTGCGTCAGGCGTGTATCGATCTCGGCGGTACGGGGTTTCAGGCGCGCGGAAATAGCAGCGGTGGTGCGATTGAGTTCGTCAACCTGGCCGGAGAGCGCCACGAGCGTCTCATCATCAGCCGTTGCCTGCTTCGCCGCCTCCTGAAGCGATGCGTAGGTCTTCTTTGCCTTGCCGAGTTCGGTGACGGCCGTATCCAGCAGCCCAGTGGCGAGCTGCCCGGGCTGTTGATCCGTTTGCTGTGACGTCTGGGCCGGCTGCTGATCCTGCGCAAAGGCATCCTCGCCCACCAGCGGACCGATGATGGCAAATACAGCCAATCCCAGCAACAAAAGAGGCAATAGAAAAAGACGAGATTTCAGCGGGCGCAAGCAGAGCTCCTCGTTGCACATGAAGTCGCAGCCAATGGATGACCGAAATCGCCGCAAAAACAGAGACCCGACTCGTCCTATAACAAGATTGCGAATTCCATAGTCTTTACGCGTACGCCTTGTAAGACAAAGAAAGGCGACACGAAGGCATTTCACGCCCTTATCCTGTCCAGAACCTCGCTCAAAACCTGGTAACGCCGCCTCATATTGGACATGACCTATCGCACGGACCAGCGCCCGTCCAGAAATAGGCCAGAGAACCACCTTGGCAATGATAGATTATCGCGCTGGGCAATCAGAATGAAGGTGGCGCCATGTTCGGCGCCCGCGGCAAGCCGCTATTCTGCCGCGATGCAGCACGCTTAACGAACCAAACGATCGCCATCTTGCTTGCAACTGGAGACGCTGCTGAGTGGTCAGACCGCCTTGCATTGCGGATGAAAACGTTCCGCCACGCTTTCGGCGGCAGCATAGGCCTGCGTCACGATCTCAGGCACGAGATCGATGTCCGGGAGACTTCCAAGCCCCAGGGGACCGATGGCAAAGAGCCCCTCCGTCGAACGCCCATTGACCTCGAGCCCACCTGCAGCATCGACGGCGAGACCGAGACCGAGCTCGTCCGGCACTGCGAGGCCGGCGTCGATGAGGCTGCGCAGCAACGGCGCATTCAGATCGGGCGCCTGGCATCGACAATCGATCACGTCATCGGCATAGAGCTGCTCGGTCTCCTGCCGTCCCGCGGGCCTCAAAATCAGCCCTGTCGGCGTCCGCCGGATGAAGTGACCGCGCCGCAACAGCGTGTTACCCTCAGCCATCTCCTGATTGAGGCGAACATGCAGGGCTTCGGGCAACCGATTGCGATGGCTGTCATAGAGCGCCCGCAGATGACGGTTGAACTGCTGCTTCTGACCGGCCGGCAGGGATCGCCATAGCGATCGGGCATGCTTGCGCAAACCATTCATAACGGACTGCCAGCTCTGCCCGTTCGCCTCCGCCTCCTCGCACGCGCGGCGAATGAAGCGAACAATTTCGCTGAGTTTATCTGGCATCTCATCTGCAGGGAAAACCGGGTCGGCATTGTTGCGCGTATGGCTCTGCGGCAGGAAGCCCCGCCGCGAAACGATGGTGATCTGCCCCGTATAGCCATTTTCGCGCATCTGCAGCAGCCGATCGACCACGCGCAGGCCGCTTCCCAGCAAGATCGTGTGCGGTCGCGACACAAGGCGGCGCGCACGAACGGTGGTCGGGACCGTCACGAGATCGCTGGCCTGCGCCTCCCGATCGGCAATGCCGTAGCCCGTTGCCAGCACCACCATATCAAATGGCGCATTGCCGGCACCGTCGCTCTCCACCACGAAACGGCCGCCGCGAACACGCCTGAGACCGAAGACCGTCTCGCTGCGGACCTGCACCGCCACATCGCGCCGTGATGAGAAGGCTTCCGAAAAGCGCTGGTAGACGTAGTCGCTGAAAATGCTCTTCGGCACGAAGATCTGCAAGAAACCCGGTATGGCGGCGGGAACGGCGCTGCGGAAAGGCGCATTGCTGGAGAGCCATTGATTGAAATCGTCAGGATCGCCGGCAGAGACCGAAAGATCGCGCACGCGGCTGTTGAGGATTTCGCTGCTGTGTCCCGAGGCGAGCGCCTGACCACCGCTGACGCTGGAATTGGGATCGAAGAGCTGCAGATGGAAGGGAAAGCGCACTGTCTTCAGCAGGGCGATTGCCATCATCATGCCGGAAAAACCACGTCCGATCACGGCAATCCGCGGCATCACATAAGCCGACGACGCCGCATTCGTCCTGGCGGAAAAGAATCCCTGAACCGTCATATCAACTCCTGGGGCGAGAGGTGGTCGATCATGCCTTTCTTGGGCTTGTCACTTAACGGCCCGAAATTCAAACTCCGATCTCATGCTCGACACCGAAGAACGGTGGCTGACAAACGCATAAGAGCCGCTTCGGGTCTCAAAATTCCACCATTCTTCTCCAACGAAAGAAAGGTGCGACAGGCAGGTCCAACTCGTGCAATATCCGATGCCTGCAATCGTCCGCCATTGCTTCTTGAAGCGATGAGGCGGCATGATTATTGTCATTGTCTACTTATTTAGTCGTATATGAAAGCGCGAAAATGCGCGTCTAGCAAGCGCTTTCTTCTGCGGGCGGAATCGGATTGGCGATAATGCAGTTTGAAAAACATCTTGCGGTCGGCTGCTTTCTTCGTGCCGCGCCTTCGATTGAGCCGGGAAAAGGAAAGCAATTCCGCGCGCTAAGATCAGATTTCGAAACCGCTTTCGCTGTGGAGGGAATGGCATTGGAAGGCACCGAGTTCGCTATTCGATCTGACTGACATCGGGCCGAACGCTTACAATTTTTCAGTCGGCGCCTATTATACAGAAGGGTGCGAAACCAGCATCTCGCTGATTTGCCACGCCCTGAGGAGCCGAGTCGGCGCTGGTCGAGGAGTGACAAATGGGGACTGTTTCCCAATTGTATGAACGCGTCAGGCCGCCCGCCCATCGCGTTCAAAGCGAAGAAGAGGCGCTCGATATTGCGCGCTCGTTTGCGGCCGCCTTTGCACAGCAGGCGAGCGACCGCGATATCAACCGCATCCTGCCCTATGACGAGGCCGAGGCTCTATCCCAATCGGGGCTGCTTGGAATTTCCGTTCCCTCCGAAAATGGCGGCATCGACATTTCGAACAGCGTTCTCGCCGAAGTCATCGCCATCCTGGCGGAGGCCGACCCTTCCATCGCGCAGATATTGCAGACGCATTTTCACGTGCTGGAAGCGGTCAGAATTGGCGGCGGTGAGGACCAAAGGGCACTCCTTTTCGATCGCGCCATTACCGGCGATCGTTTCGGCAGCATCTTTTCCGAGGCGGGTGCGAGCGGCGCCGACCAGCATTCCTGGCATCTGACATCGGACGGAGCCGGCTTCCGCCTCAACGGACGTAGCCGGCCATCCGCCAGCATTCTCTTTTCAGATTGGATCGCGCTGTTCGCGGCGGATAAACGCCAGGGATCGATAGCCGCTGTCGTGCCCAGAAATACGGAAGGCATCCAGATCATCGACGATTGGGACGGCTTTGGTCAACGCACCTCCGGAAACGGCACGGTCATATTGCATAATGTCTATCTCGATGCCGACACCCTGCTCGTAGACCGAGAAAAGTTGGCGGAGCCGACGGTGATCGATTGCGTGAACCAGCTCACGCGCGCTGGAATCAATCTCGGCATCGCCAGATCCGCACTGGCAGCGACTATGGAGCTCGTGCGGGCGCGTCCTCACCCGGAGGAAAGCGATGGCGATGAGCAAGCCGTCAATGATCCGCTGATCGTAACGAGAGTCGGAGAAATTGCCGTCCACATCGAAGCGGCAACGGCAACGATGGAATGGGCCGGCGGCAAGATCGACGCGGCGCAGATCAATCTCACGGAAGACCACGTCATCGATGCGGCGCTCTCCGTTGCGGCAGCCCAGACTATGACGGCTGATATTGCGATGGAGGCAGCCGATACGCTGTTCGAGCTTGCCGGCACGACGTCGGCGGGCATCGGCCTGAACCTCGACCGCCATTGGCGCAACGCCCGCATCCATACGCTGCATGAACCGGCCCGCCAGAAATACCACATCGTCGGCAACTACCATCTCAACGGCGTGAAGCCATTGAAGAGTTGGTTGCCTTGAAAGCAAAGGTACGTCGAAAATCAGGCGGTATGAGAAGCGCGTCGATCTTCCCGTTCCGGGGCGTCGAAATCCGCGCCACCGGCGACGAATTGTTCCAGCGACATGTTGTCGAGAATCTCGGCAATCGCGTCACGCACCTCGGTCATCGAGCGCCGTACCTGACAACGCTCCGGATCGGAACAGTCGTCGCAAGCTTCATAGGCCGTGCGGCTGGCGCAGCGGATAGGAGCCAGCGGACCGTCCAGGGTACGGATGACGTGGCCGATGCGGATTTCCGAGGCGGGACGCGACAGCGAATAACCGCCGCCTGGCCCCTTCTTCGAACGCAACACGCCGGCGTTTCGCAATTCTAGCAGGATGGTATCGAGAAACTTCTTCGGAATATTGTTGCGTAACGCGATATCGTTGATGAACGCGGTTTCACCCGGACCAAGGCGTGCGAGATCCACCAGCGCCTTCAATCCGTACTTTCCTTTTTTCGTAAGCATCGCCGTCCGCTTTACTGCAAAGTCAGTTGTTGAAAACCCGGCATGGCTCGAAAGAGACTCAACGGGCCAATCCTGTCAGCATGGGACTGCGGAAGTAACTCCGCAATCTCGTGGGAACAAGATAGTAACTCACAAATTGTATAGTTTATATGAGTAAATTTAGGCAAATGTATCGTCTGAGCAACGAATTTGCGGCTTTTCTTGGATTTTAGGCGGCGCTACTGTCCAAATATGCCTTCCCTTGCCCACGCGTCGTGTAATCGGCGATCGCGCCGGCCACCTGGTCGGCGACGAGAACGGCGTGCTCGACCACCTCGGGCAATCCCATCAATTCGCCGAAGGTTCCGCGTGCGAGCGGTCCGGAGATAAACAGAGATGGTGTCACCGTGCCGTCGGCCGCCAAGGCGCGTGATTGCGTGTCGCAGGAAAATCCCAAGCGGGCGGGATCCAATGCGAGATATCCGGCTTTCGACAGCTCATCGATCCAGGCTTGGGATTGCAGAATGCCTCGGTGTCCCGGACCGGTGGTAACGACGACCGCATCGAATTGCCTTCTGACGAAGCGGTCGGAACGGCTCAATCGCAACCGGCAATCGATGACATCGTCGGTAACGCCAACCTCCGCAACCGAAGCCGCCAGCACCTCAAGCCTGCCGCTTGCAAGCGCCCGTTCGCTGACAGCTTCCACCTGCGGCGCAACACGGAAACGATGGACATCCCAAAACGGCCGCAAATGCCGAACCAGCCGACGCCGCTCCTTGATCGGAAGCGCCTCCCAGATTTGCCGCCCCTGCGTCCTTACCTGATCGATGACCGCATGCCAGCTGCGTCCTTCCCCTTCCGCCCTACGGATAGCCGCTCGCACGCTTTTCAGCAGATCAACCGCGGTTTTCGAGGGCTGATCAGCAAAATCGCCGAATAGCTCCTGCTTGACCGCGGCATGGCCACGCGAGCGCAGACCGCGTCGGGATATCGCGGTGACCGGCCCCTTATGTCCCCTGAGTTCGAGCGAGGCGATGACGTCGGCCGAGGTCAAACCGTTGCCGACCACAAGGACGCGATCTCCGGCGCCGACGACCGAAAGCGCATCAGGACGCGTTGGGTCGGCAACAAAGCGTGGGTGATCGGCAAGCGCATCCCGCAACACCTGCGGCGGCAAAGGCGACGGATGGCTTGTCGCGATGACGAGAATATCGGCATCAACGCGCCCTCCGCCAGCACCGGTCACCGCCCAGCGGCCGCCCGTCCTCTGGATCCGCTCGACGCTTTGCCTGACGTGGCGCAGCCGCCCGTTCTCGGCGAAGGGACGGATCATGCTGTTGATATAGCTCCCGAAAACGGAGCGTCGCGGAAAAAGACTGCCATCGACGGCAATCGCCGCATCATCATCGGCAAGCGCATTATTTTCCAGCAGCCAGCGCTGAAAATGTTCGATGTCATCGGGCAGCAGGCTCATCCTCGCCGCGGGTACATTGATGCGATGGGCGATATCCTGCGTGTCGTAGGCGAGCCCTGCCCCCAAACGCTCCCGCGGCTCGAATATGAAGACCTGACCGACCTGTCGCGATTGTCGCTGCAGCAGATGAAAGGCAACCCCTGTTCCGGAAACGCCACCGCCGACGATAACGACAACAGGCAGGTCACGCGGCTGATGGTCAGAGCCAAGGGTCAATAGCCAACTCCCTCCAGATCGATCGCACCACGTGATTTCTGCAAGAGTTGGGCAATCGGACTTATCATTGTCCCGATGCTATACTCTATAAAATTTGTTGACAATACGATTGCAGCGCGCGTTCGCCCTTACCGCAACCAATAGCAGTTAATAGAGTGCTGATATGTCTTTGGAAACAACTGGTTATTTTGCTTCGCACAACATTGTTTTTGCACCGCAGAATGCAAAAAACTTGGCATGCGCCCGGGGGAGGAACATACTAGCGGTTGTTCTGGTTCGTGTTCTCTGTGGGAGGAGAAACATCATGGAACTGCTTCGCCTGCTCTCCGCCTTCGATTATACGCTGATCGTGATTCTGGCCGCTATCTTTGTATTCAGCGTCATGGAAGGTGGATATAGGAAGCCTTGAACGCACGTGATCGAAAGCAATGGCCATTGCCATCGGCCAGACATCTCTGACGTCATTTGAACGCGGGGCGATAGCCGGGAAGCTCCGTCGGCCCGGCCTATCCGAGCGCAGGCGTAAGCGCCGCTTACAGCAACAGCATAATCTGGTGATGTAGATTGGTTAGTGCGCAATCAGTGCCCGAGCTGGATGTTCAGTCAAATCAAAGATTGTAGCTCGCGTAAGATCTGCGAGAGGATCCGAGTTCACTACTTCTAGTTAATAGTGGACCTTCTCGATTATACTTGCAAAAGCCAAAGAAAAAATTGCAGCACAGGATTGTATAATCCGATGCATCTCTTCATCGTTTCGATGAAAACAATTCACAAGCTTCGCGCAAACAATTCATGGGATATTTCCAGCATCAATAAAGCACGAAGCAAACAGGATATACTTATGGGATATGACTGGGACGGCATCAAGACACGCCGAATGCGAAGACTGAAATATGGGCTTTCCCTATTTCTTTTCACGATGTCGATATCAGCGCCAACCGCGTTTCTCCTGCATCTACGCTAAAGCCATTGGCACATCGGTCGCTTCGCGGCCGTTTCAAAACTTCTCCAACTGCGAAAGACGTCGTTCAACCTGATGGGAACCAAAGCAAGCCCCCATTCGTTCCTGGAGGAACTTACCCGCAATCAAGGAGGGCATCATGGCCAACATCTCGCTGGACAAGGACATCAATGCGCAGATCGATGAACTCCGCAGCCAGATCGATAGGCTCTCCACCGATTTGGCAAAGCGGATCGATAGCGCCTCGGATCGCGCCGACGAGGCCCTTTCTTCAGCAAAGGGAAAAGTTGCAAACATCGCGGATCATGCCCGCTCCGAGGGCCGGAACGTAGTGCAGGTCGCAAAGGAAAATCCAACCGCCACAAGCTCCGTCCTGATCGTGACGGCGCTCCTCGGCTTATTTACCGGCCTTCTACTGGGCAGGCTTTCCGACTAGAGCGACACCCCTACCGACAACGTCGATCGCTGTCCGATCGGGAGAAGAACCGCGGACGAATACCTCTCTTATGCTGAAGTACGGAAGGGACGTCGCGCTACGGAGTTTAGCTCGGGATGCGATGAAGTTCATGGAAACCCGCTGGAGCGAGATCGAGCCGCTGCATTCCGGAATAGCACGGAACTTGAATTGGAAACCGTTTCCAATCTGCTGGAAACCGCGCAGCCGAAAACCCTCGAGACGTTTCGAATTAACTAACGATTTCAAGGAGTTTTTGGTGGGTGATGTAGGGCTCGAACCTACGACCCGCTGATTAAGAGTCAGCTGCTCTACCAACTGAGCTAATCACCCGTACCGCTTGCTGGCGGCGTGACCGGGCATATAAATAGGATCGGTTTGATTGTCCAGCGGCCAGACGAATTTTCTTTGTTTTTTTGTCAAAAAAATTTCAGAGGCCGCCGAAAAGTCAATAAAATCAAAGCTCAAGAATTCCCGATGCAACACGCACCGCCTGGCCGCCGATGCGGGCATTGGCGATCAGGCCACCATTGATATCGAGGTGAAGATGAATCAGCGATGGCCGTCCCATCTCGATGCCCTGCTCTATGACAACAGGATGATGCCCATCCGGCAAAGCATCGAACTGATTGATCGCCCCGGACAGCGCCGCCACTGCAGCACCCGTCGCCGGGTCTTCGACGATACCCATTCCCACGGGGAACATGCGCGCGTGGAATTTGGCAACGTGATTGACGCCGCCGCGGCAATAAATGAAAGCCGAAGCAAGCGCGCCGTCGACGAAGGGCACCGTCTTTTCCCAAAGCTGCAGATCGAACTCCAGCCTTTCAGCTGCGCCGACATCGTGCACCGGCACCAAAAGAAACGGCACTCCGGCACTCCAAATGGAAGGTACATGGTTCTCGAAGCCAATCTCGGTGATCTTCAGGCTGAGTGCATTGGCGATATCGGCCCTATCCAGCGGCAGCGGGATCTCCTGCGACTTCTTCGGTAGATCGAACTCGGCAAAACTCGCCTTGTTCTGGCGTAGCTTGATGGCGCAACGCACCGGTCCGACACGCTCATCGAGGACGGAAACGAGATCGAGGTCACCGCCATGATTGGCATGGACCTTCTCCGCCAAGGCGATCGCCGTGCCGACTGTCGGATGCCCGGCAAAAGGCAGTTCGCGGCCGGGCGTGAATATGCGCAGGCTCGCCGTGTGGGCGGGATTTTGCGGCGGCAGCACAAAGACCGTCTCGGAAAGGTTCATCTCCCTGGCGATCGCCTGCATTGCCTCATCGCTCAGGTCCCCCGCATCGAAGATGATTGCGAGCGGATTGCCCGCCAGCTTGTTGTCGGTGAACACATCATAGACACTGTAGCTGCGCGCCAATCTGGCCTCCATCCATACTTCCAGATCTAATTATTCATACCGGCAAGCGACCCCAGCGCAAGCCCGAGCTATCTACCGCCACCGAAGAACCAGGCAAGGATCGGCAGCATCGCCACGCTGTAGTGATGCGCGGCGGGATCGGCCGAGCGAATGGCGACCACACCATCGACCTCATCTTCTTCAGACACCAGTATATGCGCCTCGATACGCCGAAGCATATCCTCGGCCGTCCACGGAAAGCGGAAAACCCGAAAGAGCGTAACGGAACGATTCATATGGGTTGCGTAGTATCCAGGGTCGGCGATCGCATCGTTCAAATCCAGGCCGGTTTCCTCCAGCACCTCGCGTCGCATATTGCCAGCGACGTCGGCGTGCTCGTCGACAATATCATTTTCGTCCATCGATCCAGCCGCGCAATAAATTTGGCCGGGATTGGCAGTGTGCGGCGCCATGCGGATCGCGATGATCGCACCATCGGACGATACCGCCACCGGAAATGCGAAAAGATGAAAGCCACCGTGCCGCTTGCTTTGCTTGCGCCACCAAAGGAAGGTCGAGAAAGGCGTCACATAGGCTTCACCCCTGACAAGGCCGTCGGCAAGCGAAAGACGACGCTGGAAGATCATGCGGCCATCAAAAAGGGCTGGATTGTCGGCGATTTCTCTTGCCCAGTTCTCCTGCGCCGCCGCAGACTCCTGAATGTGGAAAGGATGCTCGCCTGGCAGCACGGCAAGATCGATCCCGGAAACGGGAAATACGGTGCTTTCCGGCGGCCAGCCGGCCATATCGCTCTGCAATTCTAAAGTGGTCATATCAAATCCAATGTCATGACGACGGGGCAATGATCGGATGCTTTTGGCCTGTCCCAGCCGACGCGCGGATAGCGCTCCACTTCCTGCCCCGGTGGAAAAATAGTGCGGAACGGCTGACCCGAGCGGATGATATCGGGCATGCGCGTTGCATTAGCACGTGCCAGCGCCGGAGAGAGCCAGATGTAATCAAGCTGGCAAAGCCGCTGCTCCTGCGGCCCTCGGGCGTGGTAAAGCGTCCAGCGGTCAAGCTCCTCTCGCCGCCGCACGATGTTCTCCGCAAAACCATCACGGCTGAAAACATCGAGGGCGCTGCCCTTCTCCTCGCCGCGCGGTTCAAAACGATAGCCGGTGCGGCGTGTGCCGATGACGTCGATCCATTCCTGATAGTCGTTCATGTCGCCGCAGATGGCGAAATTCTTCGTCGCCGTGTGGCCAGCCCCAAAGCGATCTTCGATGATGCGGCGAACCGCCATGGTCTCGGCTCGGCGGATCGGCATGGTCGCATGACGTCCATCTACGCCTTCGCGTGCAGGTCCCATCGATTTCAGATGGATGACATAAAGCGAAAACGGAACGCCACCAATATGGAGATGCAGCTCCAGGCAATCGCGCTTGAAGATCTTGTCCTCCGAATGAAGGCCGAGTTCCGCCAACTCGTCGTTGAAAAGGCCGAAATTGCCGTAGGTCACCATGGCGTGACTCTTGATGTCATTGAGCACGATCGGCTGTCCGTCGCGCGTCTCCTCACGCATCATCACGGCGACATCGATGCCGCGGCTGTCATTGCCTTCGATCAGGAATTTCTGGCGGTAGCCGTTGCCGACCATGCGGTAGAGATAGCCATATTCGAAAGCCTGCAGCGCCGCCATGTTGTCGACCTCCTGCAGGCAGATGATGTCGGCATCCGCATCTGCGATCGCAAGCGCGGTCATCTGCCTGGTGTCGTCAGTCGCCGCAATCACACGCGCCGCTTCCAGCTGCTGATAGATCTCTTCATTACGGACATCGAAGAGCTGCAGAACGCGATCCTGGCGCAACTGATTGCGAAAACCAGTGTAATCAAAACGGGTCAAAAGGTTTTCGACATTGAAAGTCGCAAGGCGCAGGGACATGAAGCATTCCAGTTTAAGAGAAATGTGAGCCGGCTTATTATACTCGCATCATCCGGCTTTGGCTGTTACCGTCGATTTGAACTTGCCCATCAGATACGGGCCGGAAAGAACGGGAGCATATTTCGGTTCCTCGCCATCCTTCAGGCACGACGGCAGGCAGGTGATCTCGGCAAACCAGTTCGGCTGGTGGAAGAAGGCCAGAGACTGGCGGCGCTGCATGCCGCCCTCCTCCGGCGGCGGATTGACGACGCGATGGACAGTCGAAACCCAGCGATCATTGGTCCAGAGCGCCATCAGGTCGCCGATGTTGATGACGAAAGCACCCTCCACCGGCGGCACCGGCGTCCAGTTGCCATCAGGGGCGATGATCTCTAGCCCTTTCGAGCCGGGTTGCGGCAGGAGGATCGTCAGGCTGCCGTAATCGGTATGCGCGCCGGCGCGAAGCTGGCCCGGCTGCGGTGGCACATGCTGCTCGGGATAATTCAGTGCCCTCAGCGCACTGATCGGCGCATCGACATAGGAATCGAAGAAATGTTCATCAAGGCCGAGCGCCGTAGCGAAGACGCGCATGATACGCGCCGCCAAATCTTCCATCGCCCGATAATAAGCTTTCCATGCCTCTACGAAGCCATCAGGCCCTTCCGGCCAGATGGTCGCGGCATAGCAGAAGCCGAGTGCTTCCGGATCTGTCATGCCTGAGGGTACGGAAAGCGGGCCGCCATTGAAGCTTTCCTTCAGATCCGGCGGCGTGTCCACGTTGCGCGATTTTGCAAGTGCCTCAGTGCCCGGCCCCAGATAGCCGTAGGGGTAACCGGGATAGAGCGTTTTCGCCTTCTGCTTCACCTCAGACGGCAGATCGAAAAAAGTCTGTGTCTTCTTCCACACCTCGGCGATCACGGCATCCGCGACACCGTGGTTGGCAATCGCCAGAAAGCCGGTCGAGCGGCATATCCGATCCACCTCCGCACCGAGCCGCTTCTTCTCGTCATGACCGGCTGCTTCGAAAGCGCCGAGATCGAAAATCGGAAAGCTATGATCGGACATGCGCGACTCCCCTTCGTGACGTCGAGCAAATCAAGCATAGGAGGCGACAGGGAACAACCATCTTGTCCCCCCACCGATCAAAGCCGCCAGGCGGAGCGGATCGCGACCCGATAATCATCGCCCACGGCAACAGCCTCGCGGCTATAGGCACGCAGCACCTGCCCATCAGGCATTGATAGCTTCACAGCATAGCGCTCACCTTCATAAAGAACGGAATCGACACGGCATGAAATGCCCTCCCCGTCGACAACCACGTCCTCCGGCCGCACGAGAATATCCCCTCTGGCCGAGCCGCCTGCCCGATTCTCCCACAAGCCTCGGAAGAACGGCCAATCGATACGGCGCGGACCGCCATCGGGAAAAGCCATCGACAGGATGGCACCGTGCCCGACCAATCCGCCGACCATTTTGCCTTCGGGGCGCGCATAGATCTCCGCCGGCGGCGCCATCTGCAGGAGCCGCCCTTCGGACATGACGGCAACATCGGTCGCGAGCGCCATCGCTTCGCTCTGGTCATGGGTGACATAGACCATGGTGGCACCGGAGCGCTGGTGGAATTCGCGAAAGGTCTCCTCCATCTCCTTCTTCAGGTGACGGTCGAGGTTAGCCAGCGGCTCGTCCAGCAGCACGACATCGGGCGATGTCACCAGGCAGCGGGCAAGCGCCACGCGCTGCCGCTGACCGCCGGAAAGATCGGCGGGCCTGCGTTCGGCATAGTCGCCGAGACGCACCGTCGCCAAGGCCTCGCGCACCTTCTCGCGATAACGCTCGCCAGAGATGCCGCGCACCTTCAGCGGGTAGCCGACATTATCGGCGACATTCATGTGCGGCCAGAGCGCGTAGGATTGGAACACCATCGCCATATTGCGCCGCTCCGGCGGCAACATGTTTGCGGCATCGGCCAGCAGCCGTTCGCTGAGATGGATGGAGCCATCGGTCGGCCGCTCAAAACCGGCGATCATTCGAAGCACAGTCGTCTTGCCGCAGCCCGAGGGACCGAGCAGTGCCAGGAAGCCGCCTTCGCGGACATCGAGCGACAAAGCGTTGACGGCAGCGCGTCCGCCCGTGCCGAAATCCTTGCTGACATGATTGAGGATCAGCTTCGCCAAGGCACCACTCCCTTCGGCAGGCGCTTGGCCATGATTTCCAGAAGCATCATCATCACGACGACCATGGCGATGATGATGACCGACATGGCCGAGGCCAGATCGGCGCTGCCGCCATCATCGAGATTATAGATGACGACGCCGAGCGTCTGCGTGCCCGCCGACCAGAGCAGCGCTGAAACGGTCAGCTCGTTGCAGGCAATGAGGAAAACGAGGATCACCGAGGCGCCCGCCGCCGGAGCGATCAACGGCACGATGATATCGGTCAAGCGGCGGAAGAAGCCGGCTCCGGAAAGTCGCGCGGCCTCTTCCAGTGCCGGATCGAGCTGCAGGAAGGCGCTCATGACCGGTTTCAGGCTGACAGCGAAATAGGCGGAGAAATAGGCAAGCAGAATGATCCAGATCGTCCCGTAAAGCGTGACGTTGAGGATCGGCAGCGGCGCTGCAAAAACCAGGATGAAACAGACAGCGATGATGATGCCCGGAAGCGAGTAAGGGATCTCGATCATGCCGCCAACGATACGGCTGAGCGCGTCCTTGCGCCGCGTCAGCGCATAGGCCGCAAGCACTGTCACCAGCAGGAGACCAAAAGCCGTCATGCCCGCGAGGAACAACGAATTGGAAAAGGCGGTGCGCGTTATGCTCTGCCGAAACAGGATTTCCGTAAACGCGTTGAGCGACGCCGTCTTGACGGTGAGCGGCACGCCATATGCCGGCACCAGCGCACCTGCGAGCAGCGCCAGAAAGGGAGCAACAAGCATGATGAAGAGGATGGCATAGAGCACCGGCAGCGCCAGATAGCGCCAACGGCCGAGCGAAAAGGCGGCCGTCGCGCCGGAAATGCCGATGACGCGGTAGTCACGCCCTTTCAAGGCCATGCCCTGCACTGCAAGGCCGGCAACCGCAATGACGGCGATCATCGTCGAGAGCACGGCGATATCGCCGAATGTCCTCGGCCCGAAATTGGAGAACTTCGTGAAGATCAAGGTTGAGAGCGTATAGATCGAGGCGGGAATACCAAGGATCGCCGGAATGCCGAAATTGCCGATGGACGAGACGAAGGCAATCGCAGCGCCCGCAATGACACCGGGCAGAGACAAGGGCAGGATGATATCGCGGAAGACACGCAGGCCGGACGCGCCCGAAAGCCTTGCGGCCTCGACGCCATCGCGCGGCAGCGCCATCAGGCCGGCGCGCAGAGCGAGATAGACGAGCGGTGCATGCTGAACGCCATAAAGCAGCGCAATGCCGCCGACAGAATAGAGCGGCTGCGGCGAGCCGAGCGGCGGCGCGATATGCAACGCTTTCAGCAAGGGGCTCGACGGCCCGGACATCTGTACCCAGGCGAGTGCCGTCACTTGCGGCGGAATCATCATCGGCAATACGAAGAGGAAGCCGAGAAGCCCCCTGCCCGAAAGATCGGTCAATGTCAGCAGGAATGCGAAGAGACAACCGAGCAAGACAGAAACCATGGTGCCGAGCACGGCCGTTTCGATCGTGTACCAGGCCGAGCGCCAGAGCGAGGGATCGGTGATGAGTTCATAGGTGCCGCCCCTAAGCAGCGCCTCGACGCCGGCAAACGCCAGCCGTGCCAACGGCAAAACGCTGAGCAAGAGCACGACGGCAACAACAAAAGGAAACAGCCAGGCCGGCTGGCTGTTTCCTCGTCGCACATATCGGTACATTCCAGATCCGGGTCGGATTACTTCGACTTGAAGTAGGTGGAAAAGGTCTTGAGGTCCTGATCCGTGTTCTTGAGAGCATCGGCGGCATTCAACGGCAAAACCTTGATGCTGTCACGTGCCGGGAAGCCTTCCGGCAGCGGCGTGCCATTGCGGGCCGGGATGTAGCCGAGCTTCAGGAAGCCTTCCTGGCCTTTTTCGGAAAGAACATAATCGACGAACTTCTTGGCAGCATCGGCATGCTGCGTGCCGGCGAGAATGCCGACCGGCTCGGTCACAGCCGAAACGCCTTCCTTCGGGAAAACGAATTCCAGCGGAGCGCCCTTGGCCTTTTCGCGGATCGGCATGTAGTCGACGATCATGCCATAGGCCTTCTCGCCGGACGCGACCGACTTCAGCACGGCGCCGTTGCCGCCCGAAGCGATCGCGCCGTTCTCGGCGAGGTTCTTGTAGTAGTCCCAACCGAGACTGCCGACGCCGGCGAGCGTCTGCGCGTGGATGAGAGCGGCGCCCGAAGCCAGTGGGCTCGGCATCGCAACGAGACCCTTGGCTTCCGGCTTGACCAGATCGTGCCAACTTGCCGGCTTCATCGCGGCGGCCGTGTTGTAGACGATGCCGGTCGTGATCAGCTTGGTGGAATAGTAATAGCCGCCGGCGTCATAGAGCGACGGATCGTAATTTGCGGCTTCCGGCGACTTGTAGGCAAGCAGCTTGCCGGCTTCCTTCAAGCGCTCCAGCGTCACCGTATCGGCAATCAGCAGGATATCGGCAATCGGAGCGCCGGCCTGCATTTCAGCCTGCAGCTTGGCAATGATCTGCGGCGTGCCATCACGAACCCAATCGACCTTGATGCCGGGGTTGGCAGCCATGAAACCATCGACGGTGGCCTGCGCATCGGCATTCGGCTGGCTGGTATAGAGGACGAGATCGGCGGCGTTGGCGCTTCCGGAGAAAAGGGCAATGGCCAATAGGCCGGCAAAGGCGGAAACAAAGGTCTTCATGAAAACGTCCTCGGCTAGGTTGTATGAGGTTGTCTAGACGCGGGGCTTAACATGATTGTGACAGTTGAATTTGAATAGATTGCCGTTCGTATGATGATTGAATCTTGACCGCCGCGATCCGGCGCTATTTGCTGAGGCACGTTATTCAGACGGGATCGAGGAGGAAAGATCGATGGAATATCGTCCGCTTGGCCGCTCCGGCCTCAAAGTTTCCACCATCACCATGGGCACCATGACCTTCGGCGGAGTCGGCTGGGCAAAAACTGTCGGCGATCTCAGCGTCAAGGAAGCCAAGAAGCTTGTCGACATGTGTATCGATGCCGGCGTCAACCTGCTCGATACGGCCGACGTCTATTCGCAGGGCGCATCGGAGGAGATTCTCGGCGAGATCATCGGCGGCCCGCGCAAGAACGGCGTGCTCATCGCCACCAAGGCGCGCTTCCCGACGGGGCCGGGCGTCAACGATGTCGGTTCCTCCCGTCAGCACCTCATTCAGGCCTGCGAAGCAAGCCTGAAGCGCATGAAGACCGAAGTCATCGATCTCTATCAGCTGCATGAATGGGACGGGCAGACACCGCTAGAAGAGACGATGGAAGCGCTCGACACATTAGTTCGCCAGGGCAAGGTCCGCTATATCGGCTGCTCGAACTTTTCCGGCTGGCACATCATGAAGGCACTTGGCGTCAGTGAGCGCGACAAGCGCGAACGCTTCGTCAGCCAGCAGATCCATTACACGCTGGAAGCCCGCGACGCGGAAAACGAGCTGGTGCCAATCAGTATCGACCAGGGCCTCGGCATCCTCGTCTGGAGCCCGATTGCCGGTGGTCTGCTCTCAGGCAAGCATCGCCGCAATCAGGCCACGCCGGAGGGCACGCGCCAGTTCGCCGGCTGGACGGAACCGCCGATCCGCGATGAAAACCGCCTGTGGAATATCGTCGATACGCTGGTGGAAATCGCCGATGGCCGCGGCGTCTCCGCAGCTCAGGTGGCGCTTGCCTGGCTTATCGGCCGCAAGGGCGTGACCTCGGTCATCATCGGCGGCCGCACCGAGACCCAGTTCAAGGACAATCTCGCCAGCGCCGAGCTGAAGCTGACGGACGAGGAACGCAAACGGCTCGATGACGTCAGCCTGCAGCCGCTGATGTATCCCTACTGGCACCAGCGCAATACGGCCAGCGACAGGCTGAGCGAGGCCGACCTTTCACTGATCGGCCCGTACCTTACCAAGTAGAGAAAGCGGCGACGGCGGCTTAGGCCGCCATCGCCCCAATTTCACCCGCAATCAGCTTGCCGAGCCGCGAGATACCCTCTTCGATCATCTCGTCATTGGCGCAGGAGAAGCTGACGCGGAAGGTGTTCGCGCCGCTGCCGTCGGCAAAGAAGGCCTGACCCGGCACGAAGGCGACCTTCGCCGTTTCGAGAGACCGTGCAAGCAGCTTGGCGCCATCCATTCCCTTCGGCAGGGTGATCCAGACGAACATGCCGCCTTGCGGCTTCGTCCAGCTCGTACCGTTAGGCATGTATTTCGCAAGCGCCGCCAGCATGCAGTCGCGGCGGTGGCTATAGGTCTTGCGGACCTTGTCAACCTGCGCATCAAAACCGCGCTCGGCGACCTGATGGATCGCGATCTGGTTGATGGTCGAGGAATGCAGGTCGGCCGCCTGCTTCATCAGCACCAGCTTGCGGATGACAGGCGCATTGGCGACGATGAAGCCGACACGAAGGCCGGGCGCCAGCGTCTTGGAGAAGCTGCCGCAATAGATCGTGCGCGTGTCGTTGATGCTGCCCTTGCGCGCGATTTCCAGCGCCAGGATCGGCGCGACCGGCTCGCCGTCATAACGCAGCGACTGATAGGCTGCGTCTTCGATGACGGCGATATCGAGCTCTTCCGCAAGGTCGAGCAGCTTCTCACGCCCGGCCAGGTCGACCGTCTCGCCCGTCGGGTTGGCGAAGTCGGCCGAGAGATAAGCGAACTTCACCCTGCCCCCCGCCTGCGAAGCCGCGGCGCGATAGGAATCCGGCGTGCGGTTGCCGTTCGGCGTCAACTGATCGTAGGTCGGCTCATAAGCATTGAAGGCCTGCAGCGCGCCGAGATAGGTGGGCGCCGTCACCAGCGCCGTGTCCTTCGGCGACAGGAAGAGCTTGCCGAGATAATCGAGCCCCTGCTGCGAACCGGAGACGATGAAGACGTTTTCGAGTTCGCAGGGAATGCCGAGCGCGCCCATCTGACCAACAAGCCATTCGCGCAGCGGCTTGTAGCCTTCGCTGACCGAATATTGCAGCGCTGCATTGACCGTCGGACCGGAAAAGATGTCGGCATAGGCCTGCTTGAACTCCGCATCCGGAAACAACGCGGGATCGGGAATGCCGCCGGCGAAAGAGATGATATCCGGCCGCTCCAGCAGCTTCAGCAGCTCGCGGATTTCGGAGGCGCGCATACGGCTCGAACGCGTCGCAAAGATATTTTCCCAATTCAACATGGGGCTTCCTCGTAATTTTTGGTCTTTGTATCACAAGATCACGCAACAAAAGATAAGTCAACAATACTGACCTATTTTGTTTGTCATGGTGACAGATATTGTCTGCCTTTCCTGCTAGCATCGACGATGGTCTTACAAAGGAATGAACGCCAGCCAGCATGAGCACCGACCCGACATCGTCCTTCTATACCGACAACGCCGCCATCTACGCGGCGCGTGAACGCCGGCTGCCGCGCCAAAGGCTGGACGCCTTTCTGACCGCCCTGCCCGCCCGCGCAACCATCCTCGAATTGGGTTGCGGCGGTGGACACGATGCCGCCTACATGATGTCGCGCGGCTTCGACGTCACGCCGACGGACGGTTCAGCCGAGCTTGCGAGGGAAGCGGAAAAGCGTCTCGGCAAGCCCGTTCGAGTGATGCGTTTCGAAGTCTTGGACGCCACCGAAATCTTCGACGGCATATGGGCGGAGGCCAGCCTCCTACATGTTCCGCGATCAGTGCTGCCGGATGTCTTCGACCGCATTTTGCGCGCCCTGAAAATGGGTGGCATCTTCCACGCCAGCTTCAAGGCCGGAGAAGCGGATGGGCATGACAAGTTCGGACGTTACTACAACTATCCTTCCGCCGTATGGCTTGAGGCTATGCTGAGCGCCGGAGGATGGAGAAACATTACAATGACTGAAGCGGATGGCGGCGGCTTCGATGGCGAACCGACAAGATGGCTTTACGTCAAAGCTCAAAAGTAGAACGGCCGGAGCTCTCGCCCCGGCCCTCCAGTCCGGCTCACGCCGAAAGCTTAGTTGACCGACTTGTCGACCAGCTTGTTCTTGCCGATCCAAGGCATCATGCCACGCAGTTTGGCGCCGACTTCTTCGATCTGGTGGCTGTCGTTGTTGCGGCGGATACCCTTGAAGCGGGCAGCACCCGAACGGTATTCCTGCATCCACTCGGAGGTGAACTTGCCGGTCTGGATGTCCTTGAGGACGCGCTTCATCTCAGCCTTGGTCTCTTCGGTGATGATGCGCGGGCCGGTGACGTATTCGCCCCACTCGGCCGTGTTCGAGATCGAGTAGTTCATGTTGGCGATGCCGCCTTCATAGATCAGGTCGACGATCAGCTTCACTTCGTGCAGGCACTCGAAGTAGGCCATTTCCGGAGCGTAGCCGGCCTCAACAAGCGTTTCGAAGCCGGCGCGGATGAGCTCGACGAGACCGCCGCAGAGAACGACCTGTTCGCCGAAGAGGTCGGTTTCGCACTCTTCGCGGAAGTTGGTTTCGATGATGCCCGAACGGCCGCCGCCGACGCCGCAAGCGTAGGAGAGAGCGAGTTCAAGGGCGTTGCCGGAAGCGTTCTGGTGAACGGCAACGAGGCAAGGAACGCCGCCGCCCTTCTGGTATTCGCCGCGAACCGTGTGGCCCGGGCCCTTCGGAGCGATCATGACGACGTCGACCGAAGCCTTCGGCTCGATGAGGCCGAAGTGGACGTTGAGGCCGTGGGCGAAAGCGATCGCAGCGCCGTCGCGGATGTTCGGAGCAATATCGGCCTTGTAGATGTCGGCCTGCAGTTCGTCCGGGGTCGCCATCATCATCAGGTCGGCCCAGGCAGCAGCTTCGGCAACGGTCATGACCTTGAAGCCGTCGGCTTCGGCCTTCTTGACCGTGGGGGAACCGGCCTTCAGCGCGATCACAAGGTTCTGTGCGCCGCTGTCCTTCAGGTTCAGCGCGTGAGCGCGGCCCTGCGAACCATAGCCGATGACGGCGACTTTCTTCGACTTGATGAGGTTGAGATCGGCATCACGATCGTAATAGACGCGCATTGTTTGTCCTTCCCTTTGCTTGTCTGGGTGCAGATTTTAAATTGTCAGACGGTCGCTGCCGCTTCCGCCAATACCTTTTCCGTGCCGTAAAGCTTGAGGAAGGCGCTGACCGCCTTCTCAGCCTGACGGCTCGTATCCTTCAAACCGGGCTCGCCGAGCAGCATGCGCACATGCAGATCGGAGACGATGAGCCCGTAAAGCGTGTGATATGCTTCGTCGGCATCGATAAAGCGCAGCAGCCCTGCCCGCTTGCCGGCATCGATGAGACCGATGGCGCGGCGGTCGATCTGCCGGCGGCCGCGCTCCAGCAGGAGCTTGCCGAGCTTGGAGCCGTCGCGGTTCGACTGGCCGATTGCCAGACGATTCAACGCGAGTGAAACGTCGCCAGCCAGAACCTCCAGCAGGTCGCGGGCGAAAACGACAAGATGATCATGCAGGCTTGTCGTATTCAGCCGCTCGCCATTGCGCTCGAAGGTGCGAACCTTGCTGGCCTGATAGGTGATCATCGCCGATAGCAAGCCGTCCCGGTCGCCGAACCACTTGTAAAGACTTTCCTTCGAGCAATTGGCGGCGCGCGCGACGCCGGAGGTCGTTAGCGCCTTCTCGCCGCCATCGACGAGCAGACGCAGCGCCTGTTCCAGAACGGCGTTCTGGCGCGGCGAAAACTCGCTCGACTGTCCTGCTTCGCTCAGCACGATGGTTACTCCCAAATGCGTACCGTACGGTACGGTTCGTGGCGCTTTATGCAGGACACCGATGCAGCCGTCAAGCGGAATTCGTTGCTGCACCGCGTTAAAAAAACGGAGGACACTTGTCATGGCGAGCGCACAATAGATAGATCATGTCGGCCTCTATTGCTGCGAGATCGTTCGGTGAAACCCCTGGTCAATCAATCTTATAAAGCGGCGCCAGCCTGGCGCGTCGGATGCATGGAAAAGGGTAAACGCCAGGCAATCAACTGGATTGCTGGAATCTGTTTTGCGAGCGGACTATTTCATTTACCCGTACCGGCGGATGCAGCGTCAAAATCCCTAGCGCGTCCCGCCGGGCACTATTGCGGCAAGCTTCTCTCCAGCGATCGGTTGGTCGATCTCGAAACGTCGCTCCAAGTCGATGCGAAGGGCCACATAGCTGGGACCTATCGTTTTAAAGACGATGGCGAGACAACGGTCGGCACCCTCTCGGAAATCGGAACGACACCCGGCAGAGTGCGAACACTGCGATGGTTTGACAAATATGGAATGGGTTTGCTGACAATCCGCTTCGATGCCGCCTATCATCGTTTCGAAGGTCTGTGGGGGCCGCAGGACGTCACGCCGAGCTACACATGGAATGGCGGCAGCTGCAACGCGCCGATCAGCTAACTGCCGTCGGCCGGAGACCTACTCGGCGGCAACCACGCCATTGCGCATCGCCTCGACATCCTTCAGCGGCGGCAGGCCATAAAGGCGGCTGTACTCCCGGCTGAATTGCGATGGACTTTGATATCCGACACGATGGCCTGCCGATCCGACATCTAGCTGCTCGACGATCATAAGGCGCCGCGCCTCATGAAGCCGAAGCTGCTTCTGATACTGCATCGGTGATAGTGCCGTGACAGTCTTGAAATGGTGATGCAGCGACGAAACGCTCATGCCGACGCGCTCGGCGAGCTCTTCGATGCGCAACGGCTGCGTATAGTTGCCGCGGAGCCAGGCGACGGCACGCGCCACCCGGTTGCTCTGGCTCTCCGCCATCGCGATCTGCAGCAGCCGAGGGCCGTTCGGACCGGTCAGCAGGCGATAGAGGATTTCCTGCTCGATTAAAGGCGCCATGGCTGGAATATCTTCGGGCCGATCAAGCAATCGGAGCAGCCGCAGCGAGGCATCGAGCAGTTCCGGCGAGGCGGCATTGACCGCAATTCCGCGCACAGGCTCGGTCAACGCCTGACGCGGAATGCTGACGCGCGACAGGAGCTCCTTCAACCGTTCGCTGTCGAGCGCCATACCAAAACAAAGATAAGGCGTATCGCTGCCGACATTGGTGACCTGCGTCGATACCGGAAGGTCGAGCGCGGTCAAAATATATTCGCCGACACCATAATTGTAGGTCTCGGCGCCGATTGTCAGGTTCTTGCGCCCCTGAACTACGATTGCAAAACAGGGCCGATAAGCCCCATGCTGCCACACGGTCGCGGCCGACTGCCGATAGAGATTAAGATTGTCTATCGGCGTGCGATGTTCGCCGTCGCTCATGGCGAAACGTGCAACGATCGACGCGAGTTCCTGATTGGGATTGAAAGGCAGTGTCATGCGCAACCAACTGTTTTCGAGCAGATATCGATGCCTATCTAGGTAACACCGTTCGATCGCGAAAGACCTGCCGCGCATTTAGATTCGCAGGATCGTACATAAAGCTTGCAGGATCGCTCTAACGCTGTAGCCCGGACCTGATGCATGGTGGGCCATCCAAATCGTACCCCCAACCCATCCGAAAAGATAAGGAAATCTCCCATGCCTATCGCAAAGGGTTATGCAGCAACCGACGCGTCCAAGCCGCTCACACCATTCACTTTCGAGCGTCGCGACCCGAATGCGGACGACGTTGTCATCTCCGTCAAATATTGCGGCGTCTGCCATTCCGACATTCACCAGGCCCGCAACGAATGGGGCGGCTCGAAGTATCCGATGGTGCCCGGCCATGAAGTCGCCGGCATCGTGACCGCCGTCGGTTCCGAGGTCACGAAGTTCAAGGTCGGCGACCGCGTCGGCGTCGGCTGCTTCGTCAATTCCTGCACGACCTGCGCCACGCGCGACCTGGACTATGAGCACTACATGCCGGGCCTCGTTCAGACCTACAACGATGTCGAAGCCGATGGCGAGACGCCGACCTATGGCGGCTACTCCGACTCGATCGTCGTCAAGGAAGGCTATGTCCTCTCCTTCCCCGACAACATTCCGCTCGATTCGGGCGCACCACTGCTTTGCGCCGGCATCACACTCTTTTCGCCGCTGCGCCACTGGAAGGCTGGCCCAGGCAAGAAGGTCGCGATCGTCGGCATGGGCGGCCTCGGCCACATGGGCGTGAAGCTGGCCCATGCCATGGGCGCCGACGTCACGGTTCTGAGCCAGACGCTGTCGAAGAAGGAAGACGGGTTCAAGCTGGGCGCGAAGGACTACTACGCCACCAGCGACGCCGAGACCTTCACCAAGCTCGCCGGCACCTTCGACCTGATCATCAACACGGTCGGCACGGCGATCGACTGGAACGCCTATCTGAACCTGTTGAAGTATGATGGCAGCATGGTGCTGGTCGGCGTTCCCGAACATGCGGTTCCGGTGCATGCCTTCTCACTGATCCCCGGCCGCCGCAGCCTCTCCGGCTCCATGATCGGCTCGATCAAGGAAACCCAGGAAATGCTCGACTTCTGCGGCGAGCACAACATCGTGGCCGAGATCGAGAAGATCAACATCCAGGAAATCAACGAAGCCTATGAGCGCGTTCTGAAGAGCGACGTCCGCTACCGCTTCGTCATCGATATCGCTTCGCTGGCATAAGCACTATTGCGCAGCAACTCATACGAAAAGGGCAGCCGTAAGGGCTGCCCTTTTTCATTCCTCGCGCATGGTTTCCTTCTGCGTGATCAGCCGGGCGCTGTGCTGCCGACTGATATAGATCCAAAGCCAGCTCCAGGCGACGGCGATGCGCCAACGCACGCCGATCAGGAAATAGATGTGGGCAAGCCCCCAGACCCACCACGCGAGCCATCCCTTCAGCTTGATCCAGCCGAAATCGATGATCGCAGCACTTTTGCCGATCGTCGCAAGGCTGCCCTGATGGCGGTAGTGGAACGGTCCGGGCGACGGTCTGCCCGCAAGCTTTGCCTTGATGACCTTGGCGACATAAGCGCCCTGCTGCTTGGCAGCCGGAGCGATCCCCGGGACGGGGCTGCCATCGTCACGCATGACGGCTGCGGTATCGCCGATGATGAAGATATCCTCCTCGCCCGGCGCCCTCAGATCCTTGTCGACAATGGCGCGGCCGGCACGATCGGCTGGAATGCCAAGCCATTTCGCCGCCGGCGACGCCTCGACACCCGCCGCCCAGACGATGGTACGGCATGGCACGAAGGTGTCGCCGATCGTCACGCCTTCGGCCGTGCATGAGGTGACCGGTCTACCGAAGCGGACGTCGACACCCAGCAGTTCCAGCTCCTTGTGCGCATAGTCGGAGAGCTCTTGCGCGAAGGCGGGCAACACCCTTGGGCCGGCCTCGACGAGGATGATCTTCGCCTTGCGGGTATCGATATTGCGGAACTCCTTCGGCAGTGTTGTCCTTGCCAGCTCGGAGATGATACCGGCGAGCTCGACACCCGTGGGACCCGCGCCAACGATGACGAAGGTCAACAGCGCCTCACGGACGGCCGGGTCGGTTTCCATTTCCGCCTGCTCAAAGGCCAGCAAGAGCCGCCGGCGGATGGTGGTTGCATCCTCCAATGTCTTCAATCCGGGCGCCACCGGCTCCCACTCGTCATGGCCGAAATAGGCATGGGTCGCGCCGGTTGCCAGCACCAGCGTGTCGTAATGGATCTTCTGACCGTTCTTCAGGAGCACCTCATGCGCCGCGCTATCGACGCCGACAACCTCGCAGAGCAAGGTCGTCACGTCAGGTCGATCGCGGAAGAAATTGCGGATCGGCCAGGCGATCTCTGAGGTCGCAAGCAGAGTGGTTGCGACCTGATAGAGGAGTGGCTGAAAGAGGTGGTGATTGCGCCGATCGATCATCGTGATGCGGACGGGAGCACCCTTCAGATCATTGGCGAGCTGCACCCCGCCAAAGCCACCTCCGACCACGACGACATGATGATCCTGCATGGCAACACCTCGCGATTAACTCTGCTCAAAAACGTAGGGTTGAGAAGGATATGCAGCAACCATCTTTTATGCATGGCACCTCTGCACGGCTACGATATGGCCAAGGCACCTATTGTGCATACCCGACAGGAACGGAGGCGCCGCTTTTAAGTTCCTCCATCGAGATCGACGCCGAGACGTCGAAGAGCTCGATCTTGCGCACGAGCTGTTTATAGATGACATCGTAATGCTCGACACGCGGCAAGACGATCTTGAGGATATAATCATAATTCCCGGTAAGCCGATGCGCCTCCACGATCTCAGGGATATCACCGATGACTTTGCGGAAGGATTCGATCCACTCGTCGGCGTGATGCGCCGTCTTGATCATCGCATAGACCGTGGTCGGCACGCCCATCTTCTCGCGGTCGAGCACAACGATGCGCCGGGCGATATGCCCGCTTTCCTCAAGCCGCTGTATGCGACGCGAGCAAGCCGACACCGACAGGGCAACGCGATCGGCAAGGTCGGTGACGGAGATGCCGGCATCCGCCTGCAGAAATTCGAGAATCTTTCGGTCGCGTTCATCAAGCATGTGCGGCAACTCCTCATATATACGCCAATATTTTGCACATAAATCGCAAAATGCGCAAACATTTGCAGATAGATCCTGATAAGCTTCAAAAAACGCAAACATACGGCGAGTGAATCGCCGCACTATTCCTCCATTCAAAATCCACGAGCGGAGAACAGCACTATGCGCACCATTGGCCTGATCGGCGGTATGAGTTTCGAGAGTTCGGCAGTCTATTATCGCCTGATCAACGAAATGGTCCGCGAACGGCTGGGCGGCCTCTCCTCGTCCGAACTGGTCATGTACTCCGTCAATTTCGAGGAAATCGTCGCGCTGCAAAAGGCTGGACGCTGGAACGATGCCGCCAATCGCCTCGGCGATGCGGCAGAACGCCTGCAAAAGGCTGGTGCCGAATGCGTGCTCATCTGCACCAACACCATGCACCTGATCGCACCTCAGGTTGCCGAACGCGTTTCAGCTCCGCTCATCCACATCATCGATGAGACCGCCGCGGCCTTGAAGGCCGCCGGCAGGGTCAAGCCGCTGCTGCTCGCCACACGCTACACGATGGAACACGGCTTCTATGCCGAGCGTATGGCTGAAAACGGCCTCTCCATCATGGTGCCCGGTCCCGAGGATCGCACCGTCACGCACGATATCATCTTCAACGAACTCTGCGCCGGCATCATCAAGGACGAGTCGCGCCGGAAGCTGAACGGCATCATCGCGCGCGCCAAGGCGGAAGGCGCCGACAGCGTCATTCTCGGCTGCACCGAGATCTGCCTCATCCTCGATCCGAAGGCGCTGATCCTGCCAGGCTTCGACACGACGACGATCCACGCGGAAGCCGCCGTAAACTTTGCTCTTGCGGATGCAAAGGCTCGCAGCAGCTGCGCCGCCTGACTTCAATCAATTTACTTGACTGAGTCCAATAATTAATGGACATCGTCTTCTGTATATGAGGAGACGATGCCATGCCCGCCGCTGCCGAATTCACCACCATCGATGCGGTCCGCGACTTCAATCGCTTCTACACGAATTTTCTTGGCGTCCTGAACAAGGCCTATCTCGACAGCCCCTATACGCTCACGGATGTGCGCGTGCTGTTCGAAGTCGGCTTCCGCGGTGGCGTCGCAGCTTCCGCGCTGACACGCGAGCTTCATCTCGACCCCGCCTATCTCAGCCGCATCGTCAAGCGCTTTCGCGAGGATGGGCTGATCGAAACGACGCCGGACCCGAGCGATGCGCGCAGCCAGATCATAAAGGTCACCGAGAAGGGACAGGCGCAGTTCGAGGAGTTCGTCCGCCGCTCCCGCGCGCAGATCGCTGGATATTTCGAAAAACTCGCGCCCGGCGAACCCGAGCGTGTCGTTGCAGCGATGCAGACGATACAGGAAACACTAGGCCCCGATCGAACCGCAGCGCCGCCCGCGATCATTCGCAATCACCGTCCCGGTGACATTGGCTGGATCGTACAAAGTCAGGCGCGCTTCTACACCGAGGAATTCGGCTGGGACGATCGCTTCGAAGGCTTGGTGGCCGAAGTCGCCGGTAAATTCTTGTCTAATTTCAACCCGCAAAAAGATCGATGCTGGATTGCCGAGCGAGGCGGCCTGAATGTCGGCTCCGCCATGATTGCCGATGGCGGCGACGGCATCGCAAAGCTTCGGCTGCTCTATGTCGACAAGACAGCGCGCGGCCTCGGCCTCGGCAAGATGCTGGTCGAAGAATGCATCCGTTTCTCGCGCGATGCCGGCTATAGAACACTCTCGCTCTGGACCAACGACATTCTCGATACGGCGCGGGCGATCTACATCAAGACGGGCTTCAGGCTTGTAGCGGAGGAACGGCATCGCATGTTCGGCCCGGAACTGAACGGCCAGACGTGGGAACTCGATCTCTGAACGCAGGCGGCTGGCTGCGAGCGTGGACACCCTCTGGTTTTACCCATATCCTCAATGCTTCCCTGATTTGCAATGAGATACCAGCGATGGCCGAAAGTAGTGAAATCCGGATAGAACCCATATCAGCCGAGCATATCGAAGGTTTTCACAAGGCGCTCGATACGGTCGCGCGTGAGCGGGAATATCTGTCGCTGCTTGAAGCCTTTCCGCTTGAAGAAACGCGCATTTTCGTGCTTGGCATGATCGAAAAAGGCAATCCGCAGTTCGTCGCTCTGGCCGATGGGAAGGTGGTCGGCTGGTGCGACATCAGCCGTCATGGCTTTCCTTCCCATGCCCATGCCGGTCGGCTCGGCATGGGCATCATCCCCGCCTATCGCGGCCAGGGGTTGGGACGTCGATTGATTGAAACGACGCTGCGCGCCGCGCATGATGCAGGAATGGAACGCATCGAACTCAGCGTGCATGCCGACAACAACAAGGCCATCACGCTCTACGAAAAAGTCGGCTTCGTCCGCGAGGGCCTCGCTCGCAATTCCGTACGCATCGACGGCCGCTATAAGGACGCGATCCACATGGCGTTTTTCCACGAGTAGCGCGACCGGTCGCAATCAACGTTCTTCCGATTCTTGCTGCGGCGCAAAAATTCGCTTGATTTGGAAACGATCATTTCCTAAAAGAATGACATGACGACAGACACACTCGACATCGCACCGAAGCTTCGCGGTCGCCCACGGGAATTCGACATGGATTCCGCGCTCGACGAAGCGCTGCGCGTTTTTTCCGAGCGTGGCTACTATGCCGCCTCGATTAGCGAATTGACCGAGGCCATGGGCCTGACGGCAGGCAGCGTCTACAAGGCTTTCGGCGATAAGCGCGGCATCTTCCTCGCCGCGTTCAGCCGGTATCGCCAGGTCCGCCAGCAACTCATCGACGAGACGCTTGCAAAAGCCCCAAATGCTCATGAAAAACTTCGTGCCTTGGTGACGTTCTTCGCGGAGGCCTCATGCGGGGAGATCGGCCGCCGCGGCTGCCTTGTCGTCGGAAGCGCTACCGAACTCGCGCTTTTCGACGAAGAAGTCGCCGGTCGCGTCGGCGTCGCCTTCGATTTCGACGAAAGGCGCATCCTCAATTTGATCCGTCTCGGACAGGAGGATGGCTCCATATCGAAGCATGTCGATCCGGAAAGTACTGCCTGTACGCTGCTGGCCCTGACGAAGGGCATGCGCGTGATCGGCAAGACTGGCCGCAAGACCGAACATATGCTCGCTGTTGCCGAGACGGCCATGAAACTGCTGAACTGATTTTCACTGAAATTTCGGGGAACGTAACCCCCGCTCCTATTGAGGACAAGACATGCCCGCAACTGCCGCTGCCAGACGGGAGAGCACGCCGCTCCCGGAAAAAACCATTTCGCCGCTGCT
Organism: Martinezella sp. CNPSo 3957; assembly: GCF_057784395.1. Taxonomy (NCBI): domain Bacteria; kingdom Pseudomonadati; phylum Pseudomonadota; class Alphaproteobacteria; order Hyphomicrobiales; family Rhizobiaceae; genus Martinezella; species Martinezella sp. CNPSo 3957. The sequence goes on along the minus strand of NZ_JBXSOU010000002.1, from coordinate 391,189 downwards.
GACATTCATGTTCGCCGCCGCCTGCGGGCTGGTGGCCGCCAATCTCTACTACGGCCAGCCGCTTGCCGGCCCCATCAGCCAGTCACTCGGCTTCAGCCCTGCGGCGACCGGCCTCATCGTCACGCTGACCCAGATCGGCTACGGCCTCGGCCTCCTGCTAATCGTCCCACTCGGCGATCTTCTCGAGAACCGGAAACTGGTCCTGACGCTGGTGGCGCTTGCCGCCGTCGCGCTTGTCGGCGCAGCCTTCGCATGGTCGCCGTCGCTGTTCCTGCTCGCCTCGCTCTGCATTGGCCTTGCATCCGTAGCTGTGCAGGTCCTTGTTCCCTTTGCCGCCCATATGGCGCCTGACGCCAGCCGCGGCGCTGTGGTCGGCAATGTCATGAGCGGCCTGCTCGTCGGCATCATGCTGGCCCGTCCGGCTGCGAGCTTCCTGTCCGAGCTTCTGTCGTGGCATGCGGTCTATATTATCTCGGCCGGCGTCATGATCGGGCTGATCGTTATCCTGCGCCTCGTTCTGCCGACCCGCGTGCCCCATACGAAACTGCATTATGGGCAGTTGCTATCTTCGATGGGGCATCTCGCGCTTCGCACACCAGTCCTGCAGCGGCGGGCACTCTATCAGGCCTGCATGTTCGGCGCCTTCAGCCTCTTCTGGACGACGACGCCGCTGCTGCTGGCAAGCCCTGCCTTCGGCCTGACGCAAAATGGCATCGCCCTCTTCGCACTTGCCGGAGCCGCCGGCGCCGTCGCCTCGCCGATTGCCGGACGAGTTGCCGATCGCGGCTGGACGAAGCTTGCCACAGCCTTCGCCCTGGTACTCGCCATCATCGCCTTCCTGATCGGCCATTTTTCCGGCAGCGGCTCGCTGCTGGCGCTGATCACGCTGACGCTGTCAGGCATCATGCTCGACTTCGGTGTCCAGACGAATCTCGTGCTCGGCCAGCGTGCCATCTTCGCGCTCAGCGCCGAGCATCGCAGCCGTCTCAACGGCCTCTATATGGCGACTTTCTTCGCCGGCGGCGCCCTCGGCTCGGCGCTTGGCGGCTGGGCCTATGCCACCGGCGGCTGGAACATGGCCTCCTGGATCGGCGTCGCCTTCCCGGTCATTGCGCTGCTTGCCTATCTGACCGAGCGGGAAAAATGATCACGACGGCTGTGGCACAGCCTGCCGCAGCCAGTCACATTCCCGCAAGCCTGCGCCATGGAACGGATCGATCAGCGTACCGGAAACGATGCCCGCCAGGATCTGCGGCGCGGGCGGCACTTTGGCAATGGTGGCAACCAGCCGGTCCCGGATCCAGGCCAATGCTGCCGAATCCGATTGGTAAAAGGGCGTGAAGGCCGCAGACAGCAGCTGAAAAAGCCGCACATGCATCCGCCGAGCCTTGGCATAGGCAGCAAGAGCAGCATCGATGGTTTCATGCCTCGCAAGCGCATGCGCCAGCGCAGCCACGTCGAGCAACGCCATGTTCGCACCCTGCCCCAGCTGCGGGCTGGTGGAATGCGCTGCATCGCCAACGAAAACAATCCGCCCGCTATAGGGCGTCATCACAGTTCGATGGGCATAGCGTGCGAGTGTCAACTGATCCCAATCCGTGATCTGCTCCAGCAAGGGCTCGCATTCCGGCCAGTAATCGCGGATCGTCTGTTTCCAACGCTCGAGCCCAAGCCTGCGCACCTCATCGGCATCCGCCACTTTCAGGCTCCAGAACAAAGCGGCCTGCTTCGGCAAATCCGGCCTTCTGCTGCCGATCGGCAGGACACCGATCATCACGCTTGCCTTGTCATAGCGCTGCGTCAGCGCCGCCTGATCTACGAGCCCATCCGGACAGTTGAGCGTCGCCCAGAAGGCGCCGTAGACGAGATTTCGTGCGCGCGGCGCAACGGGCGATGCCGTCACCAGTTCCGAACGTGCACCACTGGCGTCGATGACCAGATCGTAAGGCCCGAGGCGCTCGCCCCCTTCGACCGAGAGATAACTCTCATCGCCCTCCTCCGCAACACCGATAGCACGCTGGCCGGTATGGATCGGATGTTGCCGCGCGGAGACTTCGTCGTAAAGTGTATCGAACAGGGCGGCACGATGAACGCCAAGCCCATAGCGCCCGCCCGGCAAGGCATTGTAGCGCACGTCGAGAACGATGCGGCCACGGGTGGTTTCCGTGCCGAACAGGCGGTCGATGCGATTGCCGGCGGCATGGATCGCCGGACCGAGCCCCAGCGATTCCAGCACGGTCAATCCGGTCGGCTGCAGCATCAGCGCTGAACCGACGGGGGCCGGGCTATCGAACCGTTCGATGATATCGGTCGTATGACCAGCACGAGTGAGAAAGAGAGAGGCGGCAAGACCGGCAGGCCCGGCGCCGACGATAGCGATCTTCAAAGGCTTCACGATGGGCAGCTCAGTCCGGCGATTGATCGAAACGCGCTCTTGCGGCCTTCACGGCCTCATGATTGGCCTCGGCCCAGTTCAGAAGCAACGCCAGCGGCTCGTAAAGCGAGTAGCCGAGATCCGTCATGCGATATTCGACGCTTGGCGGCTTGGTGGGAAAGACCTCACGATCGACGTAGCCGTCGCGCTGGAGGTCGCGCAGCGTTTGTGTCAGCATGCGTTGGGATATATCGGGCACTAAGCGGCGCAACTCGCCGAAACGGTACGGCCGTTTAGCCAGCGTTTCCAGCAGCAACACCGACCATTTTCCGCCGATCTGCGAGATCAGGTCACGCACGGGACAATTGCTGAAATCGAGATTACTGAGATCGACGTCGCGTAACGGCGGATCTATGCTGTCACGCAGATTGACGACGGCGCTGGCTGCCATGCCGGTTCCCTTTTGGTAACTTGGAGCCGAAAAACTGCCTCCTTTACACCGCAAAGTCAATTCCTATTCTAGTGCTAGTCTCTTTTTGAGAGCAACAAGGCCCTGCGAATGTGCGGCGGCCCAACAAGGGAAAACATATGAGCAGCACCCTTCTCGTTACCGGCGCCGCCGGCAAGCTTGGCCAGCGCGTCATCCATCACCTGCTGGAGACATATAAGGTCGCGCCCGGCCGCATCATCGCCGCTACGCGCAGCCCGGAGAAGCTTGCCGATCTCGCCGCCAAGGGCGTCATCACCCGCAAGGCCGACTTCGATGATGCCAGCTCCCTGTCCGCCGCCTTTACCGGCGTCGATCGTCTGCTGATCATCAGCACCGATGCACTGGCCGTGCCCGGCCTGCGCCTGAAGCAGCACACGGCTGCTGTCGAAGCCGCGAAGAAGGCTGGCGTCAAGCATGTGCTCTATACCTCCATGCCAGCCCCCGAAGGTTCGCTCGTCAGCTTCGCGCCCGACCATCTGGGAACGGAAAACGCAATCAAGGCAAGCGGCATCGGCTATACGATCCTGCGCGACGCCTGGTATTTCGACAACTACCTGATGGGCCTGCCGCACAGCCTCGAAACCGGCAAGTGGTACACGGCAACCGGCGGCGGCCGGGTCAGCAACATCAGCCGGGAAGATTGCGCGCTCGCCATCGCCTCTGCTCTGGCATCCGACACAACGGAAAGCGCCACCTACACGCTGACCGGCTCGACCGCCGTCACCATCGAGGACGTCGCAAGCGTTGTCAGCAAGATCACCGGCCGTCCGCTTGAGGTCGTGCAGGTCACGGACGACCAGTTTGCCGCCGGCCTCACCGGCGCCGGTCTGCCGAAATTCGTGGTCGACATGCTCGTCTCGGCTGACGCCAATACCCGCGCCGGCAAATTCGACATTCTTACCAACGACTTCAACAAGCTGACCGGCAAGGAGCCGCAGACGCTGCGCAGCTTCTTTGAAGAACACAAGGCAGCGTTGGCTGGCTGAGTTTCGGAAGAGGTCAGGTGAGGCTTCGTTTGCCGCACCTTCTTGCCTGGCACCCCACCCCAGCCCTCTCCCCGCGTGCGGGGAGAGGGAGTTCATGCCTCACGCATGAACTCCAATCGAATGGAATAAGCACCGTTTGCGCGCTGTCGTCCCTTCTCCCCGCAAGCGGGGAGAAGGCTAAAATGAGGGGCAGGCGCCGTGGCGCGTCAGTAACGCCCTCGCCTGACCAACCCCGAAACCTCTTCCCCTTAAACCACCTGTCCGCAAGCCCGGCGGAAACGGCGCACCGTCTCGGCCATACCGTATTCCAGCGCATCCGCCGTCAGCCCATGGCCAATCGAGGTCTCCGCGAGCTTCGGAATGCGCTTCAGCAGCGCCGGCAGGTTGGCGACGGTCAAGTCGTGGCCAGCATTGACGTCGAGGCCGTTGGCAAAAGCTGCGTCGGCGGTCTTGCCAAGCGCTTCGAGGATGACGGCAGCCTTCTGCGGATCATCGTAGCAGCCGCCGTATGGGCCGGTGTAAAGCTCGATGCGGTCGGCACCAACTTCTCTCGCGATCTTAACGGCCTCTGCATCACCGTCGCCATCGGCAAACAGCGACACGCGGCAGCCGATCGTCTTGTACTTGGCGACGACCTCGGCCAGCAGATCTCGGTTCTTGCGAAAATCCCAGCCATGGTCCGACGTCGCCTGTGCGGGATCATCGGGCACGAGTGTCACCTGCTCGGGCTCGGCAGAAGCACAGAGATCGAAGAACTCGTCGCTCGGATAGCCCTCGATATTGAACTCAGCTTCCGGAAACTCGTCATCGATCAGCGCACGGATTTCGGGCAGATCGGAAAAGCGCACATGCCGCTGATCGGGACGCGGATGAACCGTCAGACCGCTGGCGCCGGCCGCCAGCGCGATACGGCCCAAACCCGTGACGCTCGGCCAGGGAAGATCACGCCGGTTGCGCAGCATCGCGATGGCGTTGAGGTTCACGGAAAGCTTGGCGGGCATGATCGAAATCCCTGATTTTCAAAGCGGATGGTAGTGTCGTTTTATGCCATTACGGCCAACAAAACCAACGAGATTCCGACATCGTTCCATGCAAAACTTTGATGGCAACACGGCGCACGTGTCACCACATAGCGACGCCCCATCCATGAGCTCGAAGCCACTAGCGGACGATCGTCAGCGTCTCTGCGGCGCGGGTAATGGCTGTATAAAGCCAGCGTTCGCGGGTGTCGCGGAACGCCCAGCTCTCGTCGAACAGCACGACATTGTTCCATTGTGAACCCTGGGCCTTATGCACCGTCAACGCATAGCCGTAATCGAATTCGTCGTAGCGCTTGCGGGTCGACCACGGGATCTCACCCTCGACATCCTCAAAGGCCTGTTTCAACAGCTTGATCTTCGCCGCCCCACGATCCATGTCGTCATCTTCCGGGCGCACCAGCAGATTGATGCCGGGCTTCGTCGTTTCCCTGGAAGACGTCATCACCTGCCAGAGCGAGCCGTTGAGCAGCCCCTTGGCGGGATCGTTGCGCAGGCAGACCAGCTTGTCGCCGGATTGCGGGTAGTCGGCCGTAAATCCTTTAAGCTCGCGCAGGCGCTGATTGTAACGCCGCCGCGTCCTATTAGTGCCGACGAGCACCTGATCGGCCTCCAGCACCAGCGGCTGCGTGACCTCGTTCTTCGAGATCACCTGCGCGGTACCATAGTCGCCATGCATGATCTCCTTGCCTTCACGCACCTGCATGGCGAGCTGGATGATCGGATTGTCGCGGGCCTGGCGGTGAATATCCGTCAGCAGATAATCCGGCTCTTCGTTCGTGAAGAACCCACCGCCGGAAACAGGCGGCAGCTGCCCGGGATCGCCGAGCACGAGAATGGGCGTTCCGAAGCTCATCAGATCCTTGCCAAGCGCTTCGTCCACCATTGAGCATTCGTCGACGATGATCAGGGCGGCCTTTGCGACCGGGCTCTGGCGGTTGATGGTGAACATCGGGGCGATCGATGTCTTACCCGTTTCCTCGTCCTCTACGGCCTCTTCGCCACGCGGCCGGTAGATCAAAGAATGGATGGTCTTGGCATTCGAGGCGCCGCGCGAGCGCAGCACCTGCGCCGCCTTGCCGGTAAAGGCCGCAAACAGCACGTCGCCATCCACATGCTCGGCGAAATGCCGCGCAAGCGTCGTCTTGCCCGTGCCGGCATAGCCGAACAGACGAAACAACGGCGAGCGCCCCTCTTTCAGCCAGTTTGCGACGGCCTTGAGCGCTTCATCTTGTTGCGGCGCGAATTGCATGGCTCGACTTGGCAGGATTCGGCTAATGGAAGCAAGCAGTAAAAAATACCCGGCGAGCTGGGAATAAAATCCCGAGGAGGCGTGTCTCATGTCCGGCAACGCAAAATGCGAGGCCTGGACGACCATCGTTCACCCACCCGAGGAGAGACATCATGAAGACCCTGAGTTTCCTGGCCGCGCTCGCTGCGGCATCGGCCTTTGCCACCGCCGCCTTCGCCGCCGCGCCCGTCAAGACGGTCGAAAGCGCCAAGGGCAAGGTGCTGGCCGGCGAAAACGGCAAGACGCTCTACACGTTCAAGAACGACAAGCCGGGCGAATCCAATTGCAACGGCGATTGCGCAAAGGCCTGGCCGCCGCTCATGGCCGATGGCAAAGCCAAGGCCGAGGGTGCATACTCGATCATTACCCGCAAGGACGGGATGAAACAGTGGGCAAAGGACGGCATGCCGCTCTATTTCTTCGTCAAGGACGCAAAGTCCGGTGATATCGCCGGTGACGGCTTCAAGGGCGTCTGGGATGTCGCACGGCCCTGATCGGACCGGAAACGGCGCGGCGGGATCCTCCCCAGCGCCCGATAGTTTCGAGGCGGAGGTGCTGGCGCTCCTCCCCTCGCTGCGACGCTATTCGCGCAGCCTCGCCCGGTCGGATGCCGATGGCGAGGACCTGCTTCAGGATTGTGTCGAGAAGGTTCTGACCCGCCGCGGCCAATGGCGCGGACTGAACCTGCGCGGCTGGATCTTCACCATCATGACCAATCTTTACCGCAACGAGCGGCGCCAGCAGGGCGGCCGCAGCTTCGTCGATATCGATGACAACAGCCATCTGCCGGCTGACGAAACGGATAACGATCCGCTACAGCGATCGCGCCTCGAAACGGCACTGAACAGCCTCGGCGAAGACTATCGCGCGGTGCTGATGCTCGTCGTCGTCGAGGGCTACAGCTATCAGGATGTCGCCGACATGCTCGATATCCCGATCGGCACAGTCATGTCGCGCCTGTCACGCGCCCGCCAGAAGATGACGAGCCTGCTGAATGCAGACAATGTTGTCACGCTTCGGAGACCAAAATGAACGAACACAAACCGACCGTGACCGAAGCGGATCTTCACGCTTTTGCTGATGGTCTTCTGCCGCCGGAAAAACAGGCGGAACTGGAGGGATGGCTGGCAGAAAATCCTGAAGAGGCTGCTTCCGTGGCTGCATGGCAGGCCCAGAACCATGACATCCGGGCCATGTTCTCCCCTTATGCGGTATCGAGAGATGGTGACACAGACCTCATTTTGAAGAGCAGAACCTCATCGGCCGCACAGGCGTTTGCCCCGCAACGAAGCCCCAAGCTGAGGATGCTTGCCGCCTCATTGGCGCTCTTCATCGCCGGTGCTGCGGCCGGCCACTTCGGCCCTGATCTTTTTGCCAGACCCGAATTGCAGCTGACATCAATCGAAGCCCTGCCGCAGCAAGCACGCTCGGCCTTCGTCGTCTATGCCAGCGATGTTCGCCATCCCGTCGAAGTCGGCGCGGATCAGGAGGCACATCTTGCCACTTGGCTCGGGAAGCGCATGAATGTCGCTGGCCTCAAGGTGCCGAGCCTGCAAAAACTGGGCTTCCAGCTCGTCGGCGGCCGGCTGCTGCCAATCAATGGTACGCCCGGAGCCCTGTTCATGTATGAAAATGCCAGCGGCCAGCGCCTGACCGTGCTGGTGGGGCGCAATAGTGGCAACACCACGACCAGCTTCCGCTTCGCCAGCGACAAACCCGTCGAGACCTTCTACTGGATCGACGGCAATCTCGGCTATGCCGTGACAGGCGAAATCTCGCGCGACATGCTGCGGCAGGTGGCGGACGAGTGCTACAAGCAGTTCTCTTCCTGACACCGGCGGGACACTCGCATAGGACATTTAGATAGGGGCCACCCGCCCGCCCTCGTGGTTCGAGACGGCCCCTTGGCCTCCTCACCATGAGGGCTAATCTTTTTGCGCAGGCCGATCAGGTGAGCTTTCATGGAATTCGACACTCGCTCCATCCTTATCCTAAGGTGCGGAGGTCGCAGACCGAAGCCTCGAACGGTAAGGATGGTTCCAGGCAAGCCCGCCTTCTAACGTCGAGGATCATTCTCCAGCGCGATCGGCTTGCCATGCGGCGTTGCCTCCGCCGCACGTTGCCAGCTTTGCTGCAGAGCTAGGATCGCATCGGCATCCGCGATACCCTTCGACACGAGCAAGCCAGACAGAGCAGCCACCCAGCAATCGAAATAATCGCTGCCGTCAATCGCTCGGCCCGGCTTGTGCAGTTCCGCCGACAACTGCTCAGCCCATTCGCTCCAGGCAAACAGACCTTTCTCATGCAGATGAACTGTCATGGCGAAAGCCTCTGCCGCCCAGGGTTCGGGAAAAACCGGCTCCCCGTCGGCAGATTTCGGCAACTGCGGCGATTGCGTCAAAGGCGATGCGATCTCACATGCGCTCAAGATAGCTCTCCCAGGCATCGATCGAAACCGTCAGAGAGGGATCGGCGCCATCGCCCCAGATCTCGGCGCCATCGAAGACGACCGTGTAAACCCATTGCGGATTTTCCCCGCGGCCATGGGCATTGTCGTCGGGAAAGACGAAAGAGCCCTGCACGGCCTCAACGACACCGATTTTGGCGCGCGCGTAGCGCGGCAATCTGGTATGACCGGTCGGATTGAAGTTCTTGGTGCGCACATGATCGCCGACGGCAAAAAGCGGTGCGGTATCGAGCGGTCGATCGCAGGGGCCGCCCTTGGCCAAGACGCCATCGACCATGTCAGCCTTCAAAATCCGCTTCGGCACCCTGCCCTGTTCGAGCGAACGACCGGTGCGCAGCTCCTCCGCCGTGGCAAAACCATGCCGCTCCAGCAGCATATCGACTGCGCGGGTCCAGATCTCGTAGTAGCTGGCACCCAGATAGTCGGCCGGCGGAATGTTTTCGCGCGCATGCCGGCTCTCGTCGATCGTCCAGGCGCCGAAGGCGCCGCAGGAGAGCGTGATGCCGAGCGCGCGCTTTTCCCATTCCGCATGGAAATAGGGCTCGTTCGGCTCCGGTGCGACCGGGCCGAAGCCCATCTGGCCGCCAAGATCGTGCGGCCCGTTCACAGCCCTGCCTCCGGCATTCTGACGACCGCCGTGCCGATCATCGCGTCGCGGCTGACGAGATCTGCGAGCGCCGCCTCGTCCATGCCTTCGGAACCGGCCGGTCGCTCAGGGATCACTAGATAGCGAAGTTCCGCCGTCGAATCCCATACCCGGATTTTCGTTTCCTGCGGCAACGTCAGGCCGAATTCGGCGAGCACGCCGCGCGGGTCGATCACCGCACGCGAACGATAGGCTGGCGCCTTATACCAGACCGGCGGCAGCCCGAGCACGGCCCAGGGATAGCAGGAGCAGAGTGTGCAGACGATCAGGTTGTGCGTTTCCGGCGTATTGAACACCGCACGCATATGCTCGCCTTGACGACCTGTAAAACAGAGACTTGCGATCGCCGCTGTCGCGTCGCGCCGTAGCCAGTCGGCGAAATCAGGATCGCTCCAGGCTTTCGCAACGACCTGCGCGCCGTTACGCGGCCCGACCTTTGTCTCATATATCTCGACGATGCGGTCGATCGCTGCCGGATCGATCAACCCCTTTTCCGTCAGCAGCGTTTCCAGCGCCCTCACCCGCGCCTGCATGTCCGAATAATGGTTGTCGTGGTGATGGTCATCGTGATGATCGTCTTCATCATGCGAGTGGTCGTGGGACATGGCCGCCTCCTGTCTCTTTGCGCCTACTTTAGCATCGGCCAGAGACTGAGCACCAGCAGAACGGCCATGGTTATGTTGAACCATTTCAGCCGGACGGGATCGGAGAGCCAATCGCGCAGGACGGAACCGAAGCCGGCCCAGGTCGATACGCTGGCGACGTTCACAGCGGCAAACGCGAACCCGACGAGAAGGACAGTGAAGAGATAGAGCTGCTCGTTAGTGTAAGTAGCCATGGCGGTGACGGCCATCACCCACGCCTTGGGGTTGACCCATTGGAACGCAGCAGCGCTGATGAAACTCATCGGCTTTGCATCGCTTTCCGCCTCGCTCAGGCTGCGCGAGGTGCCGATCTTCCAGGCAATCCAGACAAGGTAAGCTCCGCCGGCGAATTTAAGCGCGGTATAGAGCACCGGCACCGTGTGCAGCAGCGCACCCAATCCCAATCCCACGGCAATCAGCAGCACAAAAAAGCCGACGCCGATGCCGAGCATGTGTGGAACGGTGCGACGGAAACCGAAGTTCACACCTGAGGCAAACAACATCATGTTGTTCGGCCCGGGCGTGATTGAGGTTGTAAATGCGAAAAGTAGAAGAGCCAGAAATGTATCCAGCGCCATGATGCCTCCCGGGACACCGTATCGTGATAAGGCGGCATCCGAAATTCGTCTTCATGCGCGTGGAATATGACAGCGCATCTTGATCGGACATTAGTTTGCCAGCCATACGAAAGCCATAGGGTGATTGTCACGGTGACATGACGGATGTCGATTGAAATCCGGTTGAATGCTCCTATCCTTCGGTTTTCTGCAGTGAGGAATGACCATGCGCGAGCCCATCCCAACCGTCACCCTTCCTTCTGGCATCCAGGTTCCCGCGCTTGGCCAGGGAACGTGGAATATGGGCGAGAATAGCGCAAGCGCCAGGGATGAGATCGCCAGCCTCAAGACCGGCCTCGATCTCGGCATGACTCTGATCGATACGGCTGAGATGTACGCAGACGGCGGTTCGGAGGAAATCGTCGGCAAGGCGATCGAAGGCCGTCGCGACGAGGTTTTTCTTGTCAGCAAGGTCTATCCCGCCAATGCCAGCCGCAAAGGCGCGGTCGAAGCCTGCGAACGCAGCCTGAAGCGCCTGAATACCGATCGCATCGATCTCTATCTACTGCATTGGCGTGGCAACTATCCGCTTGAAGAGACCGTGGAAGCCTTCGAAGGTCTGAAGGCTGCGGGCAAGATCGAGGCCTGGGGCGTGTCGAATTTCGACATTGATGATATGGACGAACTGCTCTCCGTGCCGAACGGCGGCAATGTCGCCGCCAATCAGGTGCTCTACAATCTCTCCCGACGCGGCATCGAATACGACCTCTTGCCCTGGTGCCAGGAGCGCAGCATTCCAATCATGGCCTATTCGCCGATCGAGCAAGGCCGGCTGCTGCATCATCCCGAGCTGATCCGCGTCGCTAAGACTTACCAGGCGACCCCAGCCCAGATCGCCCTCGCCTTTCTGCTGGAGCGCGATGGCGTCATATCGATCCCGAAATCCTCGAACGCACAGCGCATCGAGGAAAACCGCGACTCGATCGATGTCGATATTACAGATGAGGATTGGGCCGTGCTCGATGCCGCCTTCCCGCCGCCGTCGCGAAAGAAGTCCCTGGACATGCTGTAGGTTCAGTCGGCCGCCTTCTGCTGCGCGACGATCAGCTCGATCGCCCGGAAGACGTCGATCTCGCGCCAGTCGGCCGGATCGCGATAGGTCGGATAAAGTGAAAAAGCGGCGGCGGCGATCTGATCGACCGTCCTTAGCTTTGTTCGACGCCCGGCAAGCGCGGCCTTGGTGTAAACGCCGAAATGATCCTCGGTCACGCCCCAGCCCGCATAAAAGGGCGCGGCATAACAGCGAACTGGAATGCCGCGCAGAAGCGCATCGAAGCCAAACTGGCTGGAAACCGTCCAGACCTCGTCCACGACGTCAAGGATTGACGCCACGGATACCTCGTCATCGACTAGGATTGCATCACCTTTCGAGGCGCCACCCGTGAGATACCCCTTGCGAAGCCCGGCCATGACATCCGGATGGGTCCGGATCAGGCATTGCGCATCGGTTGCCAGCGCATCGGCGAGCATCTTCTCAAAGGAGACTTTTGAGCCGAGCGCCCGACCGACAGAAACGTCGCCCACGACCTGATCGACCAGCAGAATGCGCCGCTTGGTCGTCTGCTCGATGTGAGGCGATCGATGAGGAAGATGATTATATTTCGAGAGCTTGTTAAGAACGATCTGCTCGCGAATTGCGCGGCCGAGCTCTCCCGCCTCCCCAGCACCCTCTATCAGCCGCTCAAGCCGCGACGGGCTGTTTGCATCGACGGGCAGACCAAGATCGTCGATAACGATGGATAGCGGAATAGCGCCGGACTTGCCGAGCCCCATCGACCGCAGAAAGCCGTCCTCCAGATGCCAGTGACGCAATCCGCGAAACCGCGCAATCCTGGCCGCCACCTTGGCCGATATGCGGCCACCCCAGGAAACGATGCCGCCTATGCCGGGCGAAACAACCGAGGCAAGCTTCTGCTTCCCGAAATATTGATTGAGCCAGGGGAAATCATTGCGCACGAAGAAGGCAGCGCCGAGCCGCATGTCCGCCGGCGGATGCCAAGGCTTTTCGCCGATATCGGGAAAAATCTCGCCAGCGACGGCCGCCACCTCTGCTACCCCCGTATAAATCAAGCCGTCGATCGGCCCGAGCGTCGCAAAGGCTAGGCGACGCCCGCAAGCCGGTCAATAATGGGGGGGCGTTACATCCCCTGCGAGCCGCGATTCATCGCGGCGATGCCGGTGCGGCAGACTTCGATGAGGCCGAGCGGCTTGACGATGGCGATGAACTGGTCGATCTTCGAGGACTTGCCGGTGATTTCGAGAATGAAGTGCTCGACGGTCGCATCCACCACCTTGGCGTGGAATGCGTCGGCGAGCCGCAGGGTTTCGGCGCGCATTTCGCCGCTTCCGGTCACCTTCAGCAGCGCCACTTCGCGCTCGATCGGCCGCTCCTGGCCGAGTTCGCGGGCGCGCACCGTCAGGTCGACGACGCGGTGTACGGGAACGATACGCTCGAGCTGTGCCTTGATCTGCTCCAGCACCTGCGGCGTGCCGCGAGTCACGATGGTGATGCGCGACAGATGCGCCTGATGCTCGGTCTCGGAAACTGTAAGGCTTTCGATGTTGTAGCCACGGCCGGAGAAAAGGCCGATGACGCGGGCCAGAACGCCGGGCTCGTTGTCGACAAGCACCGAAAGCGTGTGGCTCTCAGCCGTCGCGGTTTCCGGCGAAATGAAGTAGGCAGAGCCCGTGGGTTGAAGGTGTGCGTTCATGATCCTTGTTCCGTTTCCTCGGTTCTTGTTCGGTATGCCAGCGAGATCGGCCGGGCGCAGCTTGTGCCGCGCCCGGCTATCGATCAAACCAGCTGGCGACCCTTAGCGTCGATCGCGTTGGCGACAGCCTCATCGGTCGCCTCATCCGGCAGCAGCATCTCATTATGTGCCTTGCCCGAGGGGATCATCGGGAAGCAGTTGGCGAGATTGGCGACACGGCAATCGAAGATGACCGGCTTGTTGACGTCGATCATTTCCTGGATGGCGGCATCGAGGTCACCCGGCTTCTCGCAACGCAGGCCGACGGCGCCATAGGCTTCCGCAAGCTTGACGAAATCGGGCATCGCTTCCGTATAGGAATTGGACAGGCGGTTGCCGTGCAGCAACTGCTGCCACTGGCGAACCATGCCCATGTATTGGTTGTTCAGGATGAAGATCTTGATCGGCGCATTGTGCTGGATCGCGGCCGACATTTCCTGAATGCACATCTGGATCGAGGCATCGCCAGCAATGTCGATAACCAGGCTCTCCGGATGAGCGATCTGAACGCCGAGCGCAGCCGGCAGGCCGTAGCCCATGGTTCCGAGACCGCCCGAGGTCATCCAGCGGTTCGGTTGTTCGAAGCCGTAGAACTGCGCCGCCCACATCTGGTGTTGACCGACTTCGGTCGTGATGTAGGTATCGCGATGCTTGGTCAGCTCATAAAGGCGCTGGATCGCATATTGCGGCATGATGACGTCGTCGCTCGGCTTGTAGGCGAACGAGTTGCGCGCACGCCAGCGCGCAACATCGGCCCACCAGTCACCGAGGCGGTCCGCCGCAGGCTTTTGCGGCAGGGCGCGCCACAGGCGAACCATGTCTTCCAGAACATTGCCGACATCACCGAGAATGCCGATATCGACGTGAACGTTCTTGTTGATCGAGGACGGATCGATATCGATATGGATCTTCTTCGAATTCGGCGAGAAGGCATTGAGACGGCCGGTAATGCGATCGTCGAAGCGCGCGCCGATGCAGACCATGACGTCGCAATCATGCATCGCCATATTGGCTTCGTAGGAACCGTGCATGCCGAGCATGCCGAGCCAGCTCTTGCCCGATGCCGGGTAGGCGCCGAGGCCCATCAGCGTCGACGTGATCGGGAAATTTGTCAGCTCGACCAGCTCGCGCAGCAGCTTGGAAGCTTCTAGACCGGAGTTGACGACGCCGCCGCCGGAATAGATGACCGGACGACGGGCATTCTTCATCAGCTCGATCGCCTGGTGAATCTTGTTGAGATCGCCCTGGATCTTCGGCTGATAGCTCTTCTGGACATCATGGGCTTCCGGCGGCGTATAGGTGCCGGTCGCAAACTGAATGTCCTTCGGAATGTCGACAACGACAGGACCGGGACGGCCTGACTGCGCGATGCGGAAGGCTTCGTGGATGACGGCGGCCAGTTCGTTGACATCCTTGACCAGCCAGTTGTGCTTGGTGCAGGGACGCGTGATCCCGACCGTATCGCATTCCTGGAACGCATCGGAGCCGATCAGCGTGGTCGGAACCTGACCACTGAGGCAGACGAGCGGAATCGAATCCATCAAGGCGTCCTGCAGCGGCGTGACCGCATTGGTCGCACCGGGACCGGAGGTGACCAGCATGACGCCGACTTTCCCGGTGGAGCGGGCATAGCCTTCGGCCGCATGGCCGGCGCCCTGCTCGTGGCGGACGAGAATGTGCTTGATGTCGTCCTGCTGGAAGATCTCGTCATAGATCGGAAGCACAGCGCCGCCCGGATAACCGAAGATGTGTTCGACGCCGTTGTCCTTGAGCGCCTGCAACACGATCTCCGCGCCTGTCATTCGATTGCCGCTCGCCTGATTATCTGTGCCGGTCATACGTTTGTTCCGCTGTCTGCTGGAGGTTTGGAAAGATGAAATCTCGATTTCGGGCATAAAAAAAGGCCCCTTCGGGAGCCTGTCATCTAGCGCATGGGTGGCTATCGCCGGATGGTTACACCATCCTGCCCATGCGCCTTCCCACCACGATAAGAACGATCGAGTTTTTCATGGGCCGAAGTGATAGACAGAAAATTTCGAAGCGTCAACGCGTGAAGCAATAAAAAATCGCGACTGCATCATAACCCTATAAAAAGAGCGGATGGCAGACAGGGTTTTGTTAAGCCCACGTCTCTATGCTTCGACATCTAAAGTTGGGGTAATTGTTTGCTGAATAACGATCTGCAGACATCAGGCAGCGCGGGAGATCTTGATCGCCGCGACAAGTTGAAACCGGGAAATCGCTTTCTCGGTCGCGTCGTCGCGTGCAACGGTTCCAGAGCGACGATCGCCGCTGTGGCCGAGGCCGGCGGCACGGACCTGACCGAACTCTGGTCCGTGGGCCGGCTGATTTCCATTAGCGTCGGGAAGAACCGCGTCGCAGCGCTCGTCTATTCGATGAATACACAAAGCGTCGGCTGGGGCGAAGGGCAGGACAATCTCTTCCGCATCGAGGTAGAATTACTCGGCGAAGTCCGTGTCGGCCCGGATGGCCGCGAGGAGTTTTCGAGCGGCATATCGGCCTATCCCTATCTCGGGGCCATCGCGCATCGCATCCGTGCCGCCGATCTCATGCGCATCTTCGATGCCGGCAAGGGCAGCAGCTGTGTCATCGGCAAGCTGACGCAAGACGAAAGCATAGACGCCGCCATCCACATTCCCACGATGCTGGCGAAACATTTCGCGGTCGTAGGATCGACCGGTGTCGGCAAATCCACCGCCGTATCGCTGCTGTTGCACAAGGCAATCACAGCCGATCCGAAATTGCGCGTGCTGATCCTCGATCCGCACAATGAATTCGCGGCCGCCTTCCCCAGGCACGCCGTCGTCATCGACACTGATACGCTTGATCTGCCCTTCTGGCTGATGCGTCTCGACGAATTTAGCGAAGTCATCTTCCGTGGCCGGCCGGCGGTGCCTGAGGAACTCGACGCCCTGCGCGATCTCATTCCCGAAGCGCGCCGTGCCTTCCGAGGCAGCGATTCAGCCCTGATGCGCCGTCAGACGGAAAAGTCTTCGGTGACAGCGGACACACCCGTCCCCTATCGCATGGCCGATCTGCTGGCGCTGATAGATGAGCGTATCGGCCGCCTTGAGGGCCGTCAGGAAAAGCCGCACCTGCGCTCACTGAAGATGCGCATCATCTCGGCGATCAATGATCCGCGCTATCATTTCATGTTCTCCAACAATACGATCACCGATACGATCATGGAGACCATCGCCAAGATCTTCCGCATTCCCGGCGACGGCAAGCCGATCTGCACGTTCCAGCTCGCCGGCATCCCCTCGGAAGTCATCAATTCTGTCGCGTCAGTACTTTGCCGCATGGCCTTCGAACTGGCGCTCTGGAGCGACGGCGCAATCCATATGCTCGTCGTCTGCGAGGAAGCGCACCGCTACATTCCCGCGGATCCAACGCTTGGCTTCTTCCCGACACGACAGGCCATCGCCCGCATCGCCAAGGAAGGCCGCAAGTATGGCGTTTCTCTCGGCATCATCACGCAGCGCCCGGGCGAACTGGATCAGACGATCCTCTCGCAGTGCTCGACGCTGTTTGCCATGCGCCTTGCCAATGATCGCGACCAGGAAATCATCCGCTCAGCCATTCCGAACTCCTCGATATCGACAACCAGCTTCCTGTCATCGATCGGCAACGGCGAAGCTATCGCCTTCGGCGAGGCTATCGCAGTGCCGATGCGCATGCGCTTTTCCCAGGTCGAGCGACATTTGCTGCCGAAAGCGAGCAGCAGCGTCGCGAAAACCAGCGAGGACTCGCCGGACACTGTCGATTTGCGCACGATCATCGGCCGCATGCGCTCGATTTCAGGCCCCGATATCAGTCCTCTGCAGCAAAGCTACAATGCTATGCCCGTGACGGATATCAAGGATGATTTCGACGAAGTGCCAGTCGAGCAACCAATCCGGCCCCAAGTGGAACCGAACCCGCCGCCGATCGAACCCTATCGTCCAGACATGCTGCCGCGCACCGCACCGCAACCCGCGGCGGCTTCGCAAACATCGATCGACAGCAAGCTTGCGGAATTACGCCGCGAATTCCGCAGCGACGAAGGAATCGCGCGCTCGGTACCGCCGAGAGAGCCCGCTCCATCCCTGCGGCGCGAACCCGGCTTGTCCTTGCGGGACAGCATTCTGAGAAAGCCGCTCAGCAGTCTTTACGACAAGGACTGATACCGGATTACGGGCTCAAGCGCTCCCAACTCTCGTCCATCTGATTGCGGAACCAGGTCATCTGCCGTTTGGCATATTGCCGCGTCGCCGCGGATCCGGTTTCGATGACCTCGGCACGCGTCATCTCCCCCTTCAGCATCGCAGCGATCTGCGCGACCCCGATCGCCTTCATGACCGGCATTTCCGGCGGAAGATCCAGTGCCAGCAGAGCCCGCACCTCGTCTTCCGCTCCCATCGCCAGCATTTTCTCGAAACGTCTGTTGATGCGTTCATGCAGGAGTGCGCGCTCAGGCAGAACCACGATCTTTCGCGCACGGTCGGGATTAATGATCATTGGTCCGTTCTTACCCTGAAAAGCGGCGATGGACCGGCCCGTCGCTTCAATCACTTCCAGGGCGCGAACGATACGCTGCCCGTCCTGCGGGTTCAGCGTTTTCGCGACAGCGGCGTCGCGCTCCGCAAGCTCACGATGCAGAGTTTCCGCCCCTTCTGCCAGCAGCCGGCCGCGGAGCCGATCGCGGATATCGGACGGAATCTCCGGCATATCGGAAAGCCCGCCCGTCAGCGCCTTGAAATAAAGACCCGTCCCCCCGACAAAGACAGGCATTCTGCCCTCGCCGCGCAAGCGTTCGACCAAGGCGCCTGCCTCGCGCAGCCAGACGCCGGTCGAATAGGCCTGGCTCGCCGGGACGTGGCCATAAAGATAGTGCGGAATGCCTTCCATATCTGCTTCATCCGGCCGCGCGGTCAGCACGCGCAGGGTGTCATAGATCTGCATGCTGTCGGCATTGATGACGACGCCATTATGCGAACGGGCCAATTCTACGGCCAGTGCGGACTTGCCGCTGGCGGTCGGCCCGGTTATCAGGATCGCGTCGATATTGCTCACAGGGTTTCTGCTCATGGCCTTCGTTGCCACGCTTATTGCCAATCCGTCAAACCCCGTTCTCGTTCCGGCCATCGCAGAACAGGCGGCTGATGCTGTCAAAGCGTCCGGGCTCTATTGGCTTGCCGACGGCATTGCCTGCGATATCGCGCTGCGCGATGACACCGATATCGAGGCAGCGGAAGCCAATATCCTGGCGGCGATCGGCAGCGCGCCGATCGATCTGGTAATCCAGGAAGCCGAAACCCGTCGCAAGAAATTGCTGATCGCCGATATGGATTCCACGATGATCGGCCAGGAATGCATCGACGAGCTTGCCGCTGAAGTCGGCCTCAAGGAGAAGGTTGCCGATATCACGGCGCGCGCCATGAATGGTGAGATCGCTTTCGAACCAGCCCTGCGCGAGCGCGTCGCTCTCCTCAAAGGATTGCCGCTTTCCGTGGTCGATGAGGTCATTGCCAAGCGCATCACGCTCACGCCAGGCGGCCCGGAGCTCATCGCCACCATGAAAGCGAAGGGCTATTACGCCGCCCTCGTTTCCGGTGGCTTCACTGTCTTCACCAGCCGCATCGGCGCCACGCTCGGCTTCGACGAGAACCGGGCAAATGTCCTGCTGGAAGAAAATGGCATCCTGACGGGCCTCGTCGAGGAACCCATCCTCGGCAAGCAGGCCAAGGTGGATGCGCTGAATGAAATCGCAGAGAGGCTCGGCATTTCTGTTGATGACGCGCTGGCCGTCGGCGACGGCGCCAACGACCTTGGCATGCTACAGCTTGCCGGTTCCGGCATCGCGCTCCATGCCAAGCCCACCGTTTCGGCACAGGCCAGAATGCGCATCGACCACGGTGACCTGACTGCCCTGCTCTATATCCAGGGCTACCGCAAGACGGACTTCGTCAAACCATAGAGCAGTCCAAATCGCTGAAGTCAGGGGCCGCAGATGATCATTACCGAAACCGAACGCCTCATCATCCGCAATTGGCGCGAGACGGATCGCGATCTGGCCTACGAGATCAATTCCGACGAGGCCGTCATGGAGTTCTTTCCGTTTCGCCGCAATCGCGCGGAAGCGGACGCCTTCTTCGCTCGCGTCCAGTCCATGATCGCGGAAACCGGGCTCGGCCTCTATGCGCTGGAACTTAAGGAAAGCGGTGAGGCAATCGGCTATTGCGGGCTGATGCGCACGGATCATCTGGAGCCATTTGTCCCGGCCGGCACGATCGAGATCGGCTGGCGGCTCGTAGCACGACAATGGGGCAAGGGACTGGTCAGCGAGGCGGCGCGGGCATTGCTAGCCTATGGCTTCGAAAAGCTTGGCCTCAATCAAATCGTTTCCTTCGCCGTGCACAACAATGTCAGATCGACCGCCGTAATGGCGCGGATCGGTATGCATCGAGTCGAGGGCGGCGACTTCGATCACCCTAACGTTCCCGACACTCATGCTCATCTAAAGCGCCATGTTCTCTATTGTCTGACGCAAGCCGAGTGGCGCGCGCAACAGACGAAGCAAGCCGGGAGCTGAATTCTACTCAAGCGCGACGGCGATGAAACGCAAATCACCGTTCGGAGACGCGATCATCATCTGCGCATTGCGGCGGCCTTCCCGCTTCAGCGAAGCCACCTTCTCCGAGGCAGCACTCGGAGTCTGGACGAATTCCTGCGCAACCTCAACGACGACATCGCCGGGCTTCAGCCCCTTTTCCGCCGCCGCCGAGCCTGGTGCCACTTCGGTGATGACAACGCCATCGACACTGTCGGCAATGCCGAAGCTCTTGCGGTTTTCGGCGGTCAGCGTCGAGAGCTTCATTCCGAGAATGCTCGAGGTTGCCTGGACCGGCGGCTGGGCCTGCGGCGATTGCTGCGGATCGCCTCCCTGATCCTGCCCATCCATGCCGTCGTCGTCACCCTCGTCCCCCTGGTCGGGATTGATGACACCATCGCTATTGCCCTTATCGTCGGGCGCGAGCTGCGGCTTCTTGTTCTTGTCGGCGCTTGCGGCTGCCGCCTGGTCGCTGTCCTCCAGCCGGCCGAGCGTCACCTTGACGGTTTGCTGCTTGCCATCGCGATAGATAACGACATCGACTTCCTTGCCGACAGTGCTTTCGGCAACGACGCGCGGCAAGTCGCGCATCTCTTCCACATCCTTGCCGTCGAATTTGAGGATGACATCGCCCGCCTTGATCGAGCCGTTATCGACAGGGCCGCCCTTGATGACACCAGCCACGAGCGCGCCCTTGGCTTCGGATAGGCCGAGGCTATTAGCAACATCGTCCGTGACCGGCTGAATGCGCACGCCGAGCCAGCCGCGACGCGTCTCGCCGAAGTCTCGGAGCTGATTGACGACGCCTTCCGCAAGTTCGGACGGCACTGCAAAGCCGATACCGATCGAGCCGCCGCTCGGGGAGATGATCGCCGTATTGATGCCGATCACCTCGCCCTTCATGTTGAAGAGCGGACCGCCGGAATTGCCCTTGTTGATCGCCGCATCGGTCTGGATGAAGTTGTCGTAGGGGCCGGCGTTGATGTTGCGGCCGCGCGCCGAGACGATGCCGATGGTCACCGAGCCGCCGAGGCCGAACGGATTGCCGATCGCCATCACCCAGTCGCCGATTCGCATCTTCGAGGAATCGCCGAATTTGACTGACGTCAGCGGATGCTTGGGCTCGACCTTGAGAACCGAAAGATCGGTCTTCGTATCCGTTCCGATCAGCTTGGCCTTCAGCTTCGTGCCGTTCGGGAAGATCGCCTCGATATCGTCAGCACCTTCGATGACGTGATTGTTGGTGACGATATAGCCGGCGGGATCGATGACGAATCCGGAGCCGAGCGAGCTCACCTTACGGTTGCTGTCGTCGTCTTTCTTGTTGTTGAAGAAATCCTTGAATTCATCCTGGTACGGCGAATTGTCCGGCACCTTCGGGGTCGCCGGCCCATTCCCCTCATCCTTGACCTTTTGCGATGTGGAAATATTGACGACAGCATCGAGCAGGCCGGAAGCGAGATCGGCAACCGATGCCGGCCCGGCATTCATCGCCGGATTCGTGGCGATCGTGGGAGATGCGGTCGGCGGCGTCTGATTGTTCGGCGTGGCTGGCGGCTGGGCACCTGCGGCCGCACCGCTGTTCTGCGTCTGCGCATAAGCCTGTTCGGTAACGCCGGCAACGGGGACGGCGATCACTGCAATGCTTGCGAGCAAGGCAAACGAACGGCTGAAAGGCAGGCGATTGGTCGAAGCCATCAGGCATCCTCATCAAGATAGGGGAAAACTTGTATAAGCATCAACATAAGGCGGAATGATGAAGCGTGAAATCACCTTTTTGCGAAATCCCCGGACCTCCGTCCCGCCAATGCTTAAAGGCTAAAAGTGATGCAATCCGTCATAAAGAAAAGGGCCACCCTGAGGCAGCCCTTCCATTTCTAGCACGAACGCTTTAGTTCGCGGGCGGGGTCGGATTGGCGAGTGCCGGCGCGCCCGAATTGGGCGCAGAACCGGCAGGACTGTCAAAATACTTGAAGAAGTCCGACTGGTTCGGCGGCAGGACAAGCGTCTTGCCACCCGAGGCAAGCGCCTTGTTGTAGGCAGCCATCGAGCGATAGAATTCGTAGAAGTTCGGATCGCGCTTGGAGGCATCCGCAAAGATGCCGTTACGTTCGGCTTCGCCTTCACCACGCAGCACTTCCGAATCCTTCTGCGCATCGGCAACGATCTCGACGACCTGACGGTCCGCGACAGCCCGGCGGCGCTGACCTTCTTCGTTACCGCGCGCGCGGATCAGCTCGGCTTCCGCCAGACGCTCGGCCTTCATGCGGTCGTAAGTGTTCTGCGACACTTCCTGAGACAGGTCCGTGCGGCGGATGCGGACGTCCTCGATGTTGAGGCCGAGTGTTTCCGCATCGCGATGGAGATCGTTGCGCACGTCCGTCATCATCGCGGCACGCTCGTTGGAAAGCGCCGCCTCGAAGCCGCGTAGACCATAGACGCGACGCAGAGCAGCATCGAGGCGCGTCCTGAGACGCGATTCAGCCGCATCGCGATCGCCCGAGACGGTCTCGCGGAACTTGCGCGCATCCATGATCTTGTAGACGACGAATGCATCGACTTCGTAGAACTTACCGCCCGAGACCTGGACGCGGATATTGTCCAGATCGAAGCGGAGTTCCTGCTGCTGCACATACTGGACGCGATCGGCATCCATGAAGGCAAAAGGCAGCTTGAAGTAGATGCCCGGCTCCGTCTTCACGGCGCGAATCTGGCCGAAGCGCAGAACGATCGCCTGTTCACGGGCATTGACCACGAACACCGACGAATAGATAAGCAGCAGTACTACCGCGAGCGCGATAAGAATGGCTGGCAAACGGCTGGATGTCATTATTTGGCCTCCGGCTGAGTTGCAGCAGCGGGCTTGCCCGCCTGGGTCGTGGACTGCTTGCCGACTTCATTCAGCGGCAGATAAGGCACGACGCCCTGCTTGTCGTCGATGATGATGCTGTTGGAATTGCCGATGACGGACTCCATGGTTTCCAGGAACAGGCGCTTGCGCGTGACCTCGGGCGCCTTGACGTATTCGTCGTAGATCGAGATGAAGCGCTGCGCCTCACCCTGAGCTTCTTTCACGATACGATCCTTGTAGGCAGCCGCTTCTTCGCGAATCTGAGCCGCGCGGCCGCGGGCCTGACCGAGCTTCTGGTTGGCGTATTGATTGGCCTCTTCCACCTGCTGGTCTTCGTTCTGCTCCGCGCGCTGTACTTCTTCGAATGCGTCGGCCACTTCGCGCGGCGGCGAGACATCCTCGATCGGGACGGCATTGATGGAGATACCGGAGCCGTAGCGATCCATCGTATCCTGGATGATACTTCTGACCTCGGTTGCGATTTCCTGACGTTTGTCGCGATAGATGTCCTGAGCCGGGCGGCGACCAACGACCTCACGCATCGCACTTTCCGCAACCTGCTGCAAAGTCTCGTCGGGGGTCTCGAGATTGAACAGATAGGATTGCGGGTTGGTCACGGTATAGAGGATCGAAAACTGCACGTTGACGATGTTCTGATCGCCCGTCAGCATCAGGCCAGCATTCGAACCGGCCGAAGAGCGGCCGCCGATATTGCGCTGCTGCTCTGTGACCTTCACGAATTCGATGCGGTCCATCGGCCAAATATGGAAATGCAGGCCAGGCATGGAGATTTCTTCACGCGGCTTGCCGAAGCGCAGTTCAACGCCGCGCTCGTCCGGCTGCACGGTATAGATGCACTGGATCAGCCAGAAAACGGCAATCACTGCGATGATGATGAGAACGACGCCTGCATTGAAGCCACCTGGCACGAAACCTTTCAATCGGTCCTGACCGCGGCGAATGATATCCTCCAGGTCCGGAGGCCCTCCGTTGCCGCTGCCCCGCGGTCGGTTCGGTCCCTGTCCCCAAGGTCCCTGATTATTTCCGCCGCCACCGCCGCCCCATGGGCCACCGCCGCCGCCATTCTGATTGCTCCAAGGCATCAAAACCTCTTTGTTTGTTGACTCCCGATATCGCGCCAAGCCCACGAAATCCGCGGGTGGCAGCGATTGTTTCCCGTTATAGGTATCGAAGCACCTGCTTTCAACGCGACTTCAGGAAGTTCGTCGGATTCATTGGAAAATATCTGCTTTTTAGGGCCAGCTCTTATGCCTTTCGCCTGAAATAGCGAACGAAACGCGTCGGATAAGTGTCCTTTTCTCCAGCCGGCACGGCAAGCTCGCCATCTGCCTGCCAGATGCCGGGATCGATCTTCGGAAAGGACGTGTCGCCTTCCACATCCGCCTCGACATGGGTGATCAGTAGCCGGTCGGAGAGATCGATCGCCTGCCGATAGATTTCGCCGCCGCCGAGGATGCAGATTTCGTCGACATTGCTCTCCTTGGCCAGACGGGATGCAACCGAGATCGCTTCATCCAGCGAGTGCACGACCGTTATCCCCTCGGCTGTAAAGTCGGTGTCGCGGGTAATGACGACATTCGGCCGGCCCGGCAGTGGCCTGCCGATCGACTGGAACGTCTTACGTCCCATGATCACCGGCTTGCCGAGCGTCATCGCCTTGAAACGCTTGAGATCGGATGACAATCGCCAGGGCATGTCGCCTTCGCGCCCGATGATGCCGTTGCGCGATACGGCAACGACGATGGTCTTGATCGGCTGGGTCATACGTCTCCCTCAATCTGCCTCGCCGACGCCAATACGAGTCGGCGAGGCGACTTTACATCATCAAGGCGGCGGCGGCAGATGGAACGCACCTATCCCGGCCTAATATCAGCCACCGCTATTCAATTTATCGAGCTGGCCGGCCAACAGACCTCCCTCTTCCCGGTCCCTGGCCATCTTCCGATAGAGCCCGGCCATGCCCTTAAAGATCAAGGCGGCCGGATCATCCTCACCGAGGAACTCGGAAATCTCTTCCATCTCCGCGACCCATCGGTAGGCTTTCGGATACATGTCCGGAATGCCGTTGACGAATTTCGCATCGAGATCCGGCAGGCTTTCCTGAAGTTCGCGCTTCAGGGCAGCATCGGCATCCGAACGGATCGCGGCAAGCAGCATGGCGGCGCCGAGGCCTGTAACGCCCTTGTTAATGCCGGCATAGCACATCTTCAATGCCGAGGCCGCGCCGATTGCCCCATCGATGCGGCGAACCTGTAGTCCGTATTCGACCAACACGCCGCTGTCGTTCGCGGTATCGGCGCTCACATAGAGTTTCGGCCCCTTCTGGCCGGGCTTCGGCGGACCGCCGATGATGGAGCCGTCGAGAACCACGCCGCAGTCGCGGCCGAAAATCGCCGCAACCTCGGTCATGGTCCGCGGCGAAATCGCATTGCAGTCCATGAAGGTCGTTTTCGCGCCCATCCGGCGCAGTTCAGCGGCAATCTGCTCAGCGACGGCAACAGCCTCCGCCGGCGGAACGATGGAAAGAATGAGACGCGACGCGGCGATAGCGTCCAATCCAACCGGCTCCATGCCGGCTGCTTTCGCCCGTTCGATGGTCGAAGCCGAGCGTCCGTCGAGATAAGTGAGCACCCTCGCCCCATTTTCGACCAAACGCCGGCCAATGGCGCTTCCCATGGCACCGGCTCCGATGACTGCGATCTCCACGGCCAATCTCCTTCTCCGATCGAGGAAGACGGCACCATATCGCCTATCGTCCGACCGGACGAGCGCAATGCCTTGCGGTAACGCTAAGTTTAGCGGGGGTCGTCAAGCGTTGCGAAGCACGAGGACAGCATAGATACAGGGCTCTCCGCTTTCATTCTTGAAAACGCAATCCGTCGGCGGACCGAGCTCGAGGCAATCGCCCGGCGACATCGAGTGCTTCGTATCTCCCTCGAGAAAGGTCAGCTGTCCCTCCAGCACCCAGATGAGCTGCCGCACGAAGGCATAAGCCGATGCGGGCATCGGAACCTCCGCCCCCGCGGGCAACTCGATGCGGACGAGATCGAGCGGCAGGTCCGACTTCGGGGAAACGTGCCGGCGCTCATAGCCTGTCTGCGGATCCACCCAGACGGGCTGCTCTTCCTTCCGGAGAAACCGGCCCTGCTGCATCTCCGCACGTGCCATCAAGGCCGACATGCTCAGGCTGAAGGCACCGGAAAGCTTACCGAGCAGCGTCGCCGTCGGGCTGCTCTCGCCGCGCTCGATCTTGTGGATCATAGCCCGGGAAACGGCCGAGCGTTCGGCCAACTCGGTCAGCGACCAACCACGGCTTTCCCGTTCGATGCGAATGCGTGCGCCAATGCGCCTGTCAATATCATCAAGTTGAGACATGCGTTTTACTATAGTGGACTTTCACCGCAGTAACAATCGACGCACATCACTAGAAAATCTGGATTCTTTCGTAGCTGAGTTTGATCTCCGATGCAGCCATGTAATAACATAGTAGACAGGCGTCGAAATCGGTGTATGACAGCATGAAAAACAAACGATACGACCATCCAATCTGAGGGATGGAGTCTACGGAGCGACCGATGCAAATTCGCGATGCGACAGACGAAGATCTCGCGGGAATAACCGCGATCTATAACGACGCCGTCGCCAATACCGCCGCGATCTGGAACGAGACGCAGGTCGATATCGCCAATCGCAAGCAATGGCTGCAGGATCGGCACAAGCTCGGCTATCCCGTGCTGGTCGCAACCAATGAGCATGGTGAAGTCGTTGGCTATGCCTCCTTCGGTGACTGGCGCGCCTTCGACGGCTATCGGCACACGGTCGAGCACTCCGTCTATGTGCGAAACGATCAGTACCGCGGCGGCATCGGCAAGGCGCTGATGATCGAGCTCATCGAGCGCGCCCGGGCGATCGGCAAGCATGCAATGGTCGCGGGCATCGAGGCAGGCAACGAGGCTTCGATCCGGCTGCACGAAAAGCTCGGCTTCCAGCGGGTTGGGCTTCTTCCGCAGGTCGGCACGAAGTTCGGACGATGGCTCGATCTCGCCTTCCTGCAACTACTCCTCGATCAGCGCACCGATCCCGACGCCAAGCCGAAGGCCTAAACCGCGACTTCGGCCGCTATCGCCGCGTGCGGCTCATACCCGAGAACCTCGAAATCCTCGATACGATAATCATCGATACTGTCGGGTCGGCGTAGCAGCCGCAAAGTCGGAAACGGCTTCGGCTCACGGCTGAGCTGCTCGCGGATCGCGTCCAGATGGTTGAGGTAGAGGTGGACGTCACCACCCGACCAGACCAGCTCGCCCATATCCATATCGACCTGCTGTGCGACCATGGCGAGCAAAACCGCCTGCTGGCAGATGTTGAAGGGATTGCCAAGGAACAGGTCGCATGAGCGCTGGAAGACCATCAGGCTGAGACGTGGGCGCTTGCCCCCTTCGGCCGAGATATTCGATACGTGGAACTGGTAGACCATATGGCAGGGAGGCAACGCCATATCAGCGAGCTCGCCGACATTCCAGGCGTGGAAGATCATGCGGCGGCTGCCGGGATTGGCCTTGAGATCCTTGATGACCGCGGCGAGCTGGTCATGCACGCGGCCTTCGGCATCGCGCCATTGCCGCCACTGCTTGCCATAAACCGGGCCGAGATCGCCCCATTGCAGAGCAAAGGCCTCGTCCTCCAGAATGCGCTTTTCAAAAGCGACCTGATCGATCTCTTCGCCTGTCGCCTTGCGATATTTCGCCAACGGCCAGTCGGTCCAGATCCGCACATTTTCCTTCAGGAGATTGCGGATATTGGTGTCGCCCGTCAGGAACCAGAGCATCTCCTTGACGGCGAGTTTCCAATAGACCCGCTTCGTCGTGAAGATCGGAATCTGCCCCTTTGAGAGATCGAAGCGCATCATGGCGCCAAGACCACTCAAGGTGCCGACGCCGGTGCGATCGATACGGCGATCGCCGTGCTCGAGCAGATGCGCCATCAGGTCGAGATATTGATACTCTGGGTGACGAGCCATCTTCCGCTCCGAAATCGCTTGAATTTTCCGGCTGTAAAGCTGCCCAAGAGCGGCCCGCCGATTCCTTTTTCGCAATTCTAATGACAAGCCGCTGCGAAACCAACCGCGGCCAAACGTAATTCAGGCAAATCTCGCGGCCTTCGGGGCAAACCGATGTTTCCGCGAAGCATTTATGACAATTGCCCTTCCCTTCGCCTACGGAAAACACTATATCACCCTTGCCGGTCTTCGGGCCGGCTATGGCGATAAATGAGCGGTGTAATAAACCTATTGGACCCGGGGGCGGTACCCGGCGCCTCCACCAAAAACCGGCCGGCAGAACTTGCGACAGACCGGCTTTTGATGGGGGCGAAACAGGATCGACAAGGGTGTAAAGATCGACTTTTCGCTCGGCATTGTACCGCCGTTATCGGGCTAAAATTGTAGTTGCAAACGACAACTATGCGGAAGCTCGTCTCGCTGCTTAATCGCGGTGTGACACTTCAAATAAAGTCCTAAGGGGTCGCACTCTTAGGCGGGGTTCGAAGGCACCTGGCAACAGAAGCCTTCACCTTCTTCTCCAGTGCTATATTATGGATCGACACGCGGTGACTCGCGCATAGGGCTTTTCCGGCGGCGCTCAGCGTGGCATAAGCCTATAAAAAGCATGGCCAACGAAAGACAGGAAAGCATGGGGCAGGATCATATCCGCTACGACATTTTGGCACAGGACGCCCTGCGGGGAGTAATCCGCAAGGTGCTGACCGAGGTCGGCGCTACAGGCCGCCTGCCCGGTGACCACCATTTCTTCATCACCTTTCTGACCGGCGCCCCGGGCGTGCGCATTTCACAGCACCTGAAGGCGAAATATCCCGAACAGATGACCATCGTCATCCAGCACCAGTTCTGGGATCTGAAGATCACGGAAAGCCAATTCGAAATCGGCCTCTCCTTCTCCGACGTCCCGGAAAAGCTGGTCGTCCCCTTCAACGCCATCCGCGGCTTCTACGACCCCTCCGTCAATTTCGAACTGGAATTCGACGTGCCGTTGGCTGATGAAGAAGAAGAGACCTCCTCCGGCGAAATCACGGCCTATCCGGTGCCGGTCGAAGGCGAGGAAGCGCCTGCGGCGGCAGCCAAGGAAGGCGAGGAAAAGAAGCCGGGCTCGGTTGTCTCTCTCGACGCATTCCGCAAGAAGCAGTAGCCATTACAGGGGAAGCATCCGCTTCCCTTTTTCATGTCGGTAACGGAACAGATTAATGAGCGCCGAAATCGTCAATCTGCGCCAGTTTCGCAAGAAACAGGCCCGTTCTGATAAGGAAACGCAGGCTGAGCAGAACCGCATCGCTTTCGGAAGGACCAAGGCTGAGAAGAAGCTGACGACAACGCTTAACGAAAAGGCCGCAAAGGCGCACGAGGCCGGCCGAATCGAAACCAAGAAGACCGAAGACTAATTTAGGTTCTGAGATAAAAAACTTCAGAAATCAGTTGCTTACTTCCGCATTTTGAATCACTTTCAGAAATATCCCGCCATTTCCGATTTTTGATCGATCCGCCGATGATCCGAAAACATTCCGCGACGCTGCATGGCCATCGCACGAGCTTTTCCCTCGAGGATGCCTTCTGGACAGAACTGAAGGCGATCGCCAACGCGCGCGGCACGTCGCTCGCAGCACTGATCTCCGAGATCGACGACGGGCGCGAAGCCGGCAGCAACCTCTCCTCTGCGCTCCGCCTCTATGTCCTTAAATGGCTGAAGGATCGCAACTGAATAGTTGCAGAGAGCTCAAGACGATGTCGTGAGCGCGTTTACCTACCAGATGTGGATCAATCCAGAACCTTCCGGTTTACTGGGCAACTCCCGGCAGTTCGTTGAAATTCAAAGGTGCCGTCGGATGCTGAGTCTCGGCCTTGGTTCGCGCGTCGGCGGCCGCCTTGGCCTTGGCCGCTTCCTCCGCCGCCAGCTTGGCGCGCGCCTCTTCATCCGCTTGCTTCTGAGCGGCCGCCTGCTGAGCCAGATTGCGTAACCGTTCCTCTTCTGCACGGCGCTGTTGCTCGATGGCGGCATCGCGCTGGCGCTGAGCCTCGCGCACGCCTGCAACATACTTGTACAGCGCCACCTCACGCCGCAGCCGCTGCTTTTCAAGCACATTGGCCTGCAAGCGCTCCACCCGACGGCGCTCGCGCTCGAATGCCCGGACAGACAGGAAGCTGGTGACGTCCGTGATATCCATCGTCCGGCCAGGTGCGGAGAGCGGTCCGGCGAAATCGAGGCGTAGGGCCGGTTCCGCCCCGCTCTGCGCTTCGGCACCGGCCTTGAAGTCGATACCGAGTGAGCCGCGCATGCGTTCATCCGGCAGGCTGATTTCGGCATTGCCCGAAAGCTTTGCCAGATCGTTGCCGGCGATAATATTGGTCGCTCGCACCACACCGGCGGAAATGTTGAAAGGGATGCTGGTTGCCGGCAGGACCGCTTCGCCATTGTTCAGCAGCGTCTGCACGATCGGCAGCACCTTGGCGGCGGTGATATCGCCCTGAATCTGATCCGTCGCCGAGAGGAGCGGTGGCATGACGGAAAGATTGAGGCCACGCACATGCGTCTCGCCGAGCTTCATTTCACCCGAACCGCTCGCATTGGCGGCAAGGTCGGCAATGCTCTTGCCACTCGCTTCGGCATTCATCGCAAGGCCGAAGCGGCCGGTCGCAAGCGGCGCCCCATCGCGCTGCCAGGCAACAGCCGCAAGATCGCCATTGGCGAGGCTGAGCTTCGTCTGCAGCAGGCCGGTGCCATCCGAATTGGCGAACATCGCGCTCCCGGTCAGCGTACCGCCATTCCAGCCACCCGTCAGATCGTTCAGCCGTAACTCCTCGCCCCTGTAAGCTGCATTGGCGGTGAAATTCGAAATGGGACCGAACAGACCAGGCCATACCTGCCTTGCGGAGAGTTTGACGCCGATGTCCATGCCGCCGAAGGCTGGAAGGCCGAGCTTGTCCTTGTTGAGCGCGCCTGTTTTCGGATCGCTCATCGGCCCGTAGATGGCTTCCGCCAGCCAGTCGAGATCCATCTTGTCGAGCGACAATTCACCCGAGGCCTTTAGATTCGGCGCCTTCCGATCGACGGTCAGCGTGCCGGACATGTTGTTGTCGGCAAACAGCCCCTTCATATCCGAAAATACGATCTTGTCCGGGCTCAACGCGGCATTAGCCTGGAACTTCACCGGCAAACCAGCGCCCATCTGCGGAATACCGATGCCGTTCATCACGAAATAGGGATCGATGTCAGCGCTTTCGAACGATAGCGCTATGTTGCCGTTGAGGAAGGTAGCTGGACGGACATCCACCTTGCCGTTTGCGGTAAACGATGTTTTGTCGGTCGCAAAAGTGAGCGCGGCATCCGCCGGATCGGTGCCACTTGCCGACACTTTCAGCGTCAGACGACCATTGGCATCGGCTTCGACAGGCAACGGATCGAGACCCGCCTGGCCGAACAGGATCGACGTCACCGAATTTTCCAGCGTTCCCTCAAGCGTCGTGGTGCCCTTGCCCGTGAACGCCGAAAGATCGGACATGCGATAATCGAAATTGACGCGGCTGCCGTTGGAAACGCCGGCAAGCGTCACCGTCAGCGCGTTGTCCTGATCGCCGCCAAGCGTCACTGCCCCGCGAAGAGCCGTGTTTCCATACCAGGCTGCATTGCGCACCAGACGGTCCATGACGGGATGGTGCGGCAAATGCTGGCGCAGCATTTCAAAGAATGGCCCCGGATCGGCGGCCTTGAAGGTGATCTCGCCCGATCCCTTGTAGTCGGATGGCGTGCCGTCAGCGCGGCCCGTTGCGGTGATTTCGGCGCCGGCGACATTGTGCACCGAAAGCTTGTCGATCGTCAGAGCGCCGTCGGCAACGGAAAATGAGGTATCGACATTATCGGCCAGCACGCCGAAGGCCATGAATTTTCCGGCCTGGAGATGCGCCGTAATCCGGTGATCGAAGAAGGATTCTCCCGTATCCTGGCCTGTAAAGAGCCCGGTCAGCGCCCTCAGCGCATCGAGGTCGAGAGCATCGCCGGTCAGATCGACTGCAAGCTTTGGCGGCGCCTTGTCCGTCCCGCTCTGGCGATCGATCCGGCCTTTCAGCGTGGCCGGACCAATTGCGATCTCGAGATTTTCGAAGCGCTGCTCGTCATGCTTCAGGCTGACATCGGCGGAGAAGCCGGCCTGACGCAGCTGGCGTATCGCCGGATCGACGGACCCGACAAGCCACGAGGCCAATCCTGACGGCTGGTTGGACGCAACAACCAGATTACCGATGAAGTTGGGCTCGTCCCGCAGCATGAGATTGCCGCGCGCTTCGACCTGTGTGCGGCCGGGCATCGTGCCGATCGCATGATCGATCTTCCATCCCGTTCCCGCCGGTTCGAGATCGAGCTGCACGTCGCGTATGGTCGTGTCACCCGCCACGATGGCTGGCAGCCGGAAGGTCGCCTTGCCGGGAACCTGTGGCACCGGGATCTCGGCCGCAATCGCAATCAAATTGTTGAGGCGCTGACGCGCCGAGATTGCCGGGTTGCGATTGGTCTTGCCGTTGGTGCCCTTGTTGTTGCCGAGACGGTTGACGTCGATCTGCTGACCATCGGCCGTCAGCAGGAATTCCGGCTTGGAACCTGTATCCAGCGTCGCCTCGCCTGTGACGACATAAGGATCGTCATCGGCACCGACTTCAAGACGATATTCCGGAACGCGAATACGGTCATTCGTCAGCTCGAAACGGCCCTTAATGCGGGGCTGCGCCTTCTGATCGGCAGAATCGCGCGTCTGCTTATCGTTGACCCCGGCCGTGAAGGAGCCCATGTAATCGGGCTTGCTGTTGACGAGTTTAAGCTCGCCATCGAGATCGACATTAAGCGGATGGCGGTCCGGCATCAGCCGGGTGCGGACGCGCAGGACGCCGTTGTCGTCAGGCTGGCTGCTGGAAACCGTGAAATTGCCATGCTCGTTGTCGAGGGCCGCATCGCCCTCGATACGCCAAGGGCCGGCAAGCGACCGCGCGGACATCTGGGCATTCAGGCCCGTGACGTGGCGGGTCCTGCCCGTTTGCTCGTCGATGAAGAGAATATCGCCGTCTTCTACGTGAACGCTTTCGAGCACGACGGACTTTGCGGGAATTTCCGGCTGGCTACCGCGCATCCAGTCGAGCGTGCCGTCCTTCAGCAACCGCAGCCGCACCTTGGGCTTGGACACCCGCATATCGAAGATCAGCGCTTCGCCGGAAAGGAAAGGCGCAAGTTCCGCATCCATGGAGAATTCGGCCACCTGCACGAGCGGCGTTCCATCAGCCTCCTGGCCGACGCGGACGTCATGCAGCGTCACCGACGGGAACGGCAGAAGACGGGCATCCACGGTGCCATGAACAGTCACCTTCTTGCCGATGATGCGGCTCGCCTGATCCTCGAAGTTCTTGCGAAAATCGGTCCAGTCTATGAAGAGCGGGGCGAGCAGCGCCAGGAACAGCACCACCACAAGCAATCCACCCAGAAAAACCAGGACCCTACCTAACAACGCGTATCGTCTCCAATCTTCATTCCCAACGTATGCAGGTCTCGCTTGTCAGAGCCATACACGGCATAATTTAGTCTATGTACGGTTCTACCCGATCTCCGCCTGTCACAGCAGCTCTTTTTAAGAGGTACGCCTCCTCTAGCGCGTGTCAGTGGCTTTTTGTGGCAAAAACCGGAAAAGTGCGGATGCAGCCTAGCGCCATTCGCACGCGTAGCAAGCCAAGATCATGAAAATATTCCATCTTTCAGTGCCTGCGGAATATCTTCCCTGGATTGAAAATGGCGTCCGGATCGAGCGACTCCTTGATTTGACGCATCAGATCGACGGCATCGCCGAGCTCCTGCTCCAGAAACGCCATCTTCCCCTGCCCTATGCCGTGCTCGCCGGTGCATGTGCCATCCATGGCGAGCGCACGCGCGTTGAGGCGCGCGACGAATTCCTCGACGACAGCGATCCCTTCAGGCGTCTTGTCGTCAAATAGGACGAGCACATGGAAATTGCCGTCGCCAGCATGGCCGACGATCGGTGCCAGCAGGCCATGCGCCTCGATATCGGCCTGGGTTTCCGCTACGCATTCGGCAAGGCGTGAGATCGGCACGCAGACATCTGTCGATAGCGCAGCCAACTCCGGCGCCAGCGCCCGGCAGGCCCAGTAGGCGTCGTGGCGGGCTTTCCAGAGCTTGTTGCGCTCTTCGGCATTACTTGTCCAAAGGAATTCGCCGCCACCGCACTCGGCTGCGATCTCGGCAAATTGCGCCGATTGCAGCGCTACGGTCTCGTCGGTGCCGTGGAATTCAAGAAAAAGCGTCGGCTTCTCGTCATAGGTCAGGCCGGAATAGCGATTGCAGGCCCGCATCTGCATGGCATCGAGCAGCTCGATGCGCGCGACGGGAACGCCCATCTGGATGGTCATGATGACGGCATCGCAAGCCGTCTTGACGTCCGGAAAAGCGCAGGCCCCACCGGCGATCTTCTGCGGAATGCCCTGCAAGCGCAGGGTGATCGACGTCAGTACGCCGAGCGTGCCTTCCGCTCCGACAAAGAGCCGTGTCAGATCGTAACCGGCGGATGATTTCTTGGCGCGGCGGGCGGTGCGGATTTCCTCGCCATTGGCAGTCACCACGGTCACGGAAAGAACATTGTCCTTCATCGTGCCATAGCGCACGGCATTGGTACCCGATGCGCGCGTCGATGCCATGCCGCCGATCGAAGCGTTAGCGCCCGGATCGATCGGGAAGAACAGGCCCGTGTCGCGCAGGTAGGTATTAAGCTGCTCGCGGGTGACACCGGGCTCGACCGTGCAATCCAGATCCTCGGCATTGACTTCGAGAATACGGTTCATGCGGCTGAAATCGATGGAAATGCCGCCCTGCGGCGCATTCACCTGCCCCTCCAGCGAAGACCCGGTGCCAAAAGGAATAACCGGGACCTTGTGTTCGGCACATGCCTTCACGACAGTCCGCACGTCCTCGCTCGTTTCAGCAAAGACCACGCCGTCCGGCAACTGCGATGGGATATAAGTGGTGGTGTGGGCGTGCTGGGCACGAAAACTTTCGCCGGTCTGGAAACGTTCACCGAAGGCCTGCTTCAAAATGCCGAGAACGGCGGATATGCCGGCCTCGTTGCGTGTTCCCGCCTTTGCATCAGCCAAAACCATAGTCCGAATCTCCCATCGCGGTCGTCCGGGGCGTTAACCCCTCTCGGTTCTATGGGGCATTTGGGGCGGGGCTGTCCAGTGATGAAAGTGAGCCGCTATCGCGCATAAGTTCAAGTTTTGTGCGATTGATCAAAGGTGCGACGATCGACTGGCCGGAAAAGCAGCGCCGCGGAATTTTGCCTATATTTTAATCAATCCATCGCCCCAACGATCACCGAACATTCACTTTCATCCATACCATGACACCGCGAGGCAGTCTTCCGTCGACTGGCATATGTCTTGCCTTTCGCCTTTCAGCTTTCATACAGCCACGATTGGAAGGACATTCGATGAAGCGCAGACAAATGCTCATGGCACTCGGTATCGCGATGCTGGCGATGGGGTCGGTTTCCGCCCCTGGCGCAGCTCGGGCGGATGCTCTGAGCGACATAACCTCGCGCGGCACGCTGCGCGTCGCCGTTCCGCAGGACTTTCCGCCCTTCGGCAGTGTCGGCACGGACATGGCACCCATGGGCTATGATATCGACATGGCCAATCTGATCGGCGAAAAACTCGGCGTGAAAACGGAGCTTGTTCCGGTTACCAGCGCCAACCGCATTCCCTATCTGCAGACCAACAAGGTCGATCTGGTGATCTCAAGCCTCGGCAAGAATCCGGATCGTGAAAAGGTCATCGATTTCTCCAACGCCTACGCGCCCTTCTTCAACGGCGTCTTCGGTCCCGGCGATATCGCGGCCGCGAAGCCGGAAGACCTTTCCGGCAAGACGATCGGCGTCACCCGCGGCGCGATCGAGGATCTCGCGCTGACCAAGGTCGCGCCGCAAGATGCGACAATCAAGCGCTACGAGGACAATAACGGCACCATCTCCGCCTTCCTGTCCGGACAGGTTCAGCTGGTTGCAACCGGCAATGTCGTCGCGGCGGCCATTCTTGCCAGGAATCCGCCGAAGAAGCCCGAGATGAAATTCCTTATCACCAACTCCCCCTGCTTCATCGGCCTGAACAAGAACGAGCAGACATTGCAGAAGAAGGTCAATGACATCATTGCCGCCGCCAAGGCGGACGGGACACTGAACAAGATGTCACAGAAGTGGCTGGGCGCCGACCTGCCGGCCGGCTTCTGATCAACGCAGGACTGATCGCGCCGTCATTCGGCGGCGTGATCGGTCTCAGCGAGGCTTTCTCCCATGCGCTATCACTTCGATTTCGGCTGGCTTGCCGAATACTATCCCACGCTGATCAAGGGCGTTCTCGTCACGGTGGAGCTGACCCTTATCGGCGCTGTGCTGGGCATTATCCTCGGAATTGCCTGCGCCTGGGCTCGCGCACTTGGCCCGAGCTGGCTCAAACCCTTCGTGGCTGCCTATGTCGAACTCATCCGCAATACGCCGTTTCTGATCCAGCTCTTCTTCATTTTCTTTGGCCTGCCCGGCATCGGCGTTCAGATGAACGAGATGACCGCCGCCAATCTCGCCATGATCATCAATCTCGGAGCCTATAGCTGCGAGATCATCCGCGCCGGCATACAGGCAACACCACGTGGCCAGTTCGAAGCCGGCGCCAGCCTTGCCATGACCCGGTTCGAGACCTTCCGGCATGTCGTCCTCATTCCGTCCCTGCAGCGCATCTGGCCGGCGCTGTCCTCTCAGGTCGTCATCGTCATGCTCGGCTCCTCCGTCGTCTCGCAGATCGCCGCCGAAGACCTGACCTTCGCGGCAAACTTCATACAGTCGCGCTCGTTCCGTGCGTTCGAGGCCTATTTCGTATCCACGGCGATATACCTCGCGCTGGCGGTCCTGCTTCGGCAGGCACTTGCCGCAGTGGGCAAGCTGATCTTTCCACGCAGGGTCCGCCAATGATCCAATTCACCACATGGGATATTCTGCGCGGCCTGCTTCTGGCCGCACGCTGGACGATATTACTATCGCTCGTCTCTTTTGCCGGCGGCGCCATCGTCGGCGCAATCCTATTGTTCCTTCGCATCGGCAAGGCAAAGGTCGGCCGCGTCGCGGTCAGATATTTCGTCGAGCTGTTCCAGGGCACGCCGCTGCTGATGCAGCTCTTCCTCGCCTTCTTCGGCCTCGGGCTTTTCGGCATCGACGTGCCGGCCTGGCTGGCTGCCGGCGTCGCCCTCACCCTCTGGTCGGCTGCTTTTTTGACCGAAATTTGGCGCGGCTGCGTCGAGGCCGTCGCCAAGGGACAATGGGAAGCATCGGCGAGTCTCGGCATGGGTTATTTGCAGCAGATGCGCTATGTCATCCTGCCGCAGGCGCTGCGCATCGCCGTGCCGCCGACGGTCGGCTTCTCCGTGCAGGTCGTCAAGGGCACAGCCCTGACCTCCATTATCGGCTTCGTAGAGCTATCGAAGGCCGGCACCGTCATCACCAACGCGACCTTTCAGCCGTTCACCGTCTACGGCTTTGTCGCGCTTATCTATTTCGCCCTGTGCTGGCCGCTGTCCAAGAGCAGCCAGATCCTGGAGAGGAAGCTCAATGTCGCTCATCGAAATCACTGAAGTCCGCAAGAGCTTCGGCACCAATGAAGTCCTGAAGGGCATCAACCTCGATGTCGAGCCAGGCGAAGTCATCGCTATCATCGGCAAGAGCGGCTCCGGAAAATCGACACTGCTGCGCTGCATCAACGGGCTGGAAACGATCAATGACGGCTCGATTTCCGTGGCCGGTGCACAGCTTTTGCCTGATGACCTGCATCTGAAGGCGCTCCGGCTGAAGGTCGGCATGATCTTTCAGCAGTTCAATCTCTTTCCGCATCTGAGCGCGGGACGCAACGTCATGCTCTCGCAGATGGTGGTCAAGAAGACCGCCAAGGCCGAAGCCGAGGCGATGGCGCGGCGCATGCTCGACCGCGTCGGCCTCGGGCACAAGTTCGACGCCTATCCGGATGAACTCTCCGGCGGCCAGCAGCAGCGCGTCGCCATCGCAAGAGCACTCGCCATGCAGCCGATCGCGCTTCTCTGCGATGAAATCACCTCCGCGCTGGACCCGGAGCTGGTGGCGGAAGTCCTTGCTGTCGTGCGCGAACTGGCCGGCGAAGGCATGACGCTGCTGATGGTGACGCATGAGATGAAATTCGCCCGGGACGTCTGCTCGCGCGTGGTCTTCATGCAGCAGGGGCGCGTGCACGAAATCGGACCGCCGGGCGAAGTCTTTGCCAATCCGCAAACGCCTGAACTCAAGCAGTTCCTCGGCCTGCATTGAAGGTCGATAGGCTCGGCTAAGCGGTTCTTTGAACCATGGTGTTCCAGGCACCTGGAGCAATGCCGAACGCCTTCTTGAAATGCCGGGTGAGATGGCTCTGATCGGCAAACCCGGTTGCGACGGCCACTTCCGCGATCGGCTCTCCCGCGCCGATCATCGCCTTTGCCTGCTGCAGCCGCCGCATCAGCAGGAACCGATGCGGGCTTGTTGCAAAGGCGGCGCGGAAATGCCGCGCCAGCGCAAAGCGATCGAGGCCGGTGATGCGCTCCAGTTCCTGCGAGCGCACACCCCGCGTGACATGCGCTTCAAGGTAGTCCCGCGCAGCCTTCGCCTGCCCCCAGGCAATGCTGCCCAAAGGCCGTTGCGGCAAACGGGCGTGCTGGACAAGTCCGTCGGTGAGCCGCGAGACGAAATCGTCAACGAAGAGCTCATCCAGCTCGCGATCGAGCTCACCAAGCGCCGCCAGCAGCAAGCCGGCGAGACGATTGTCTTCCACCACGGGGTCATCGACGAAAGGCAGGCCGACACGCGCCGCTTCGAGGCATTGAAACAGCACCGATGGCTCCAGATACAGCATCCGGTACACGAGCCCGTCATCCGTCGCGGCCCCGCCGTCATGCAGTTCGTCCGGATGAAGGATGATCACCCGCCCAGGCAGGCTGTAGCGCTGTTCGCCGCGATAGCGGAATGTCTGCACGCCGCGCATGGTGACGCCAAGCGCATAGGTATCGTGTCGATGCAGCTCGAAAGCATCGCCGCGAAACTGCGCCTGGATGCGCTCGATGCCCGGATAGGCCGGCGCGGACAGGATGCGGTTAGCCTCCGGCGTCACGCACAAACGTTCAAGACCCTCGAAGATCTGTTCGGTTACATCCTCGCGCAATGTCCCATTTCCAGACTGCATGAAAGTGACCATCGATGTTCGATACCAAAATCGCGATCGTTCTGCGAAGCGACCTTCAATCCTGGCAAAAGCTGAATGTAACGGCGTTCCTGTCGACAGGCATAGCCGGGCAGCATCCTGATATCATCGGCGAAGCCTATCGCGATCGCACCGGCAACGTCTACAACGCTTTGTCGATCCAGCCCATCATCGTGCTCTCGGCCGATAAGGAGAGCATTACCGCCATCCACCGCCGCTCGCTGGAGCGTGGCGTCACGTCTTCCATCTTCATCGAGGAAATGTTTTCAACCGGCCATGATGCGGCCAACCGCGCCGTCTTTTCCGAATTCGCGCCTGAGGACGCCAAGGTGGTCGGCATCGCGCTGCGTGCAGACAAGAAAATCGTCGACAAGATCACCAAAGGCGCCAGCATGCACGCGTGATCGGACGCACAAAAAAACGGCCGGATGCTGAGACCTGGCCGTTTTTGTTCAGGAAAACTTAGCCGTTCTGCGTGATCGGTGCGATCTGGATCTCGACGCGGCGGTTCTGTGCGCGACCGGCCTCGGTTGCGTTCGTTGCAACCGGCTGCGATGGACCGAAACCGATGGCCGACATGCGGCGCTGGTCGATACCCTGGCTGCCGAGGTAGGAGGCAACCGATCCGGCGCGGCGTTCGGACAGATCCTGGTTATGCTGCAGGCTGCCAGTCGAATCCGTATGGCCGTTGACGTCGATCAGCGTGCGGTTGAACTTGCGCAGCACGATTGCGACGGAATTGAGCGTCGGGAAGAATTCCGGCTTGATCGCGTCCTGGTCGATATCGAAGGTAATCGCCGACGGCATGTTCAGGATGATGCGGTCGCCGACACGGGTCACGGAAACGCCCGTGCCTTGCAGCTGCGCACGCAGCTCGGATTCCTGCTGGTCCATATAATTGCCGATGCCTGCACCGGCGAGCGCACCGACGCCCGCGCCGATCAGCGCGGCATTGCGGCGCGAGGCCGGCGAATGGCCGATCAGAAGGCCTGCGACAGCGCCGACACCGGCACCGATCGCTGCACCGCCTGCCGTATTGGAAACTTTCTGCTCACCTGTATAGGGATCAGTGGTCGTGCATGCGTTCAAAAAGGCTGCCGCTAGGGCAAAAATGGCAATTCTCTTTATCATGGAATCATCGCTCTCCGGTTCGATGGCCGCAGCAGATATGAAGCATTGCGGCAATATCGTGAAGAGAAATCTATGACGCCCTTATATCTTTGGGATGGAAGCAATTTCCGCAACAATCTTTCAATAATAGACGTCAGACGCCGCCTCTGGCAGCACCGCGAACACTCCAGCCAAGCGAAAAAACGGCGAAAGCCACCGAGGCAACGAGGATACGTATAACTCTGCCTCTTATGATTTTGGTTGGCTCTCAGAGATTCTGGAAAAGCTGCAAAGCCGTATTGTAGCTGGCATTGGCGATCGAGAGCGATTGCAGCCCGAGCTGCTGCTGAGCCTGCAGCGCCAGAACCTTGCTCGATTGCTGCTCCATATCGGCATCGACAAGCTTCCCGACACCGCTGGTCAGGGAATCGCTCAGATTCTTGGCGAACTCGGTCTGGAGATTGATGCGCGATTCGAGGGAGCCGAAGGCGGACCCGATCGTCTTGAGCTGATTCAACATTCCCGTCACTGTGTTGACCATGTCGGCGATGGCCCCTTTGGTCGTATTCGCATCGAGCGAGATCTCCACCTGGCCGCTCGTATTGCCGTTCTGAGTGCTGACGAGCACATAGTTCCTTGCAGCCCCGGCCTCGGTCGCGAAAGACGTCGACGTCAGCACGCCATATCCGCCGGAGCCGCTCGACTGATCATCGATCAGATAGCGCGCATCGGCCGATGTGATCGGGCCGCTCGTCGAACTCACGCCTGCATAGCTCAACATGCCGATCGAAACCGTCCCGTTGCTGCCGCGGATCAGCGAACCCGGCACTTCATGCGGATCGGTAGGATCGGCGCCATCCCGCAGCACGGTCCAGTTGACGCCATTGAAGGTCGCAGACTCTCCGATGCTGCGCAGTTGCTCTTTCAGCTGCGCAATCTCATCATTGAGTTTCGTCTTGTCGACGCTGGTCTCATAGGCGCTAACAAGCTTTGTCCTGATCTCGGTGACGACGTCGATCGCGCTGCCGACACCCGTAGAAGCCGTGCTGACGGTCGAGGCGGCGAGACCGAGCGCATCCTGAACCGACGAAATTGCACCGACGTCAGTATGCGTCAAAGTCGAGATTTTCCAGTACGTAGCATTGTCTCTCGCCGTTTGAACCCGCAGGCCCGACGACATCTGTCGTTCGGCATTACCCAGTTTGGCCTGGGTGTCCCTCAGCACTTCCAGCGCTGTATTCATAGAGGGACTGACCCTGATGAAGGTCGAAAAAATACTCACGGCACATGAACTCCGAACGCAACAATACGCAACACATACAAGGAGACATCGGAACCTTGCCGCGGGCGCTCATGCGCGCGGGCCGATCGCATCGGCAAACAGGAGCCAGGCAAAAACAACGCCTGCTCTCTGGCGGTTACATATCGCCATGATTAGCAAACATGCTTAAGAATGCGCTAAGAACAACGCATAATTCACCATAATTATGCGCGGAAATGATAACTGGCTTAGCCCCGACGTGCTCGCGCTATTCCGCGGTGCGACGATTGGCGAGCATCGTGTACCGCGCCGAGTCGGCATCTTTTCACGCGGCCGTTGCTTCCCATGAAGCGACTGCTAAACCACAATTTAGGTACAAACAAAGTTGTAATCTTCGGTGAGACAACGACACGTTTTACAGGCTCGTCGGCATGTCCGCTCCGTGATGCAAAACGCGCATCAAGAGCTGTGAATGTGCACTTTTTGTTCTAATTTCGGCCCGTTTCTTTTGCCTTTCGGGGTAGAATCATTACATTGGGCCGCATGACCATTGGACATGACGACATTCCCTTCTTTGACGAGGAGCCGGAGCACACAGCACCGCGCCGTTCCGCGCCGGCTGCCGGCAGCATTGGCGGCGGCATCGCGGCACGCGCCATGGCGGCACGCGACAGCGGCCGCCGGCCGGATTATCTTTCCGGCCTTAATGCCGAGCAGACGGAAGCCGTGGAAACGCTCGACGGGCCTGTTCTGGTGCTTGCCGGCGCAGGCACCGGCAAGACGCGCGTGCTGACGACGCGCATCGCTCATATCCTCTCCACCAACCGCGCCTTCCCCAGCCAGATCCTCGCGGTCACCTTCACCAACAAGGCGGCCCGTGAGATGAAGGAACGCATCGCGCTGCTCGTCGGCGGCGCGGTCGAAGGCATGCCCTGGCTCGGCACCTTCCACTCGATCGGTGTCAAGCTTTTGCGCCGTCATGCCGAGCTGGTGGGCCTCACCTCCAGCTTCACCATTCTCGACACGGACGATGTCATTCGCCTGATCAAGCAACTGATCCAGGCGGAAGGGCTCGACGACAAGCGCTGGCCGGCCAAGCAGTTTGCCGGCATGATCGATACCTGGAAGAACAAGGGCCTCAGCCCCGCTGATATTCCGGAAGGCGACGCGCGCGCCTTCGCCAACGGCAAGGGCCGCGAACTCTATGCCGCCTACCAGAACCGCCTGAAAACGCTGAACGCCTGCGACTTCGGCGATCTCCTGCTGCATCCGATCAATATATTCAGACAGAATCCAGATATCCTCAAGGACTATCACCAGCGCTTTCGCTACATCTTGGTCGACGAGTATCAGGACACCAACACGGCGCAATATATGTGGCTTCGCCTGCTGGCGCAGCGGCAGAAGGGTGAGCCGCAGAATGTCTGCTGCGTCGGCGACGACGACCAGTCGATCTATGGCTGGCGCGGTGCTGAGGTCGACAACATCCTGCGCTTCGAGAAGGATTTTCCCGGCGCCAAGGTCATCAAGCTCGAGCGCAACTATCGCTCCACCGAACATATTCTCGGCGCTGCCGCGCATCTGATCGCCCATAATGAGGGTCGGCTCGGCAAGACGCTGTTCACCGACCGCTCCGATCCGGACGATATA
The DNA here is from genome assembly GCF_057784395.1 of Martinezella sp. CNPSo 3957. NCBI lineage: Bacteria > Pseudomonadati > Pseudomonadota > Alphaproteobacteria > Hyphomicrobiales > Rhizobiaceae > Martinezella > Martinezella sp. CNPSo 3957. The sequence goes on along the minus strand of NZ_JBXSOU010000002.1, from coordinate 348,030 downwards.
AAGGTGCAGGTGCATGCCTCCTGGGATTCCGAGGAGGAAGCGCGCGCGATCGGCGAAGAGATCGAGCAGCTGCAGCGCAACAAGCACAATCTCAACGACATCGCCATCCTCGTGCGCGCCTCCTTCCAGATGCGCGAGTTCGAAGATCGTTTCGTCACGCTCGGCCTGAACTATCGCGTCGTCGGCGGCCCGCGTTTCTACGAGCGCCTCGAAATCCGCGATGCCATGGCCTATTTCCGCCTCGTCTGCCAGCCGGCCGACGATCTCGCCTTCGAGCGCATCATCAACACGCCGAAGCGCGGCCTCGGCGACACCACTGTCCGCGCCCTGCATGATTACGCCCGCGTGCGCGATATTCCGATGCTGGCGGCAGCGGCCGACATCATCGAGACGGATGAGATGAAGCCGAAGGCGCGCAAGGCGCTGTTCGACGTCGTCCAATCCTTCCGCCGCTGGCAGGGCCTGCTCGAAAACACGCCGCATACCGATCTTGCCGAGCAGATCCTCGAAGAGTCCGGCTATACGGACATGTGGAAGAACGACAAATCGGCGGAAGCGCCGGGGCGCCTGGAAAACCTGAAAGAACTCATCCGCTCCATGGACAGCTTCGAGTCCATGCGCGGCTTCCTCGAACACGTCGCCCTCGTCATGGATGCCGAGCAGAACGAGAATCTCGACGCCGTCTCCATCATGACGCTGCACTCCGCCAAGGGTCTGGAATTCGACACCGTGTTCCTGCCCGGCTGGGAAGAAGGCCTGTTTCCACACCAGCGCTCGCTCGACGAAAGCGGTCGCGCCGGGCTGGAGGAAGAGCGCCGCCTCGCCTATGTCGGCATCACCCGCGCCAAGCGCCGCTGCCACATCTGGTTCGTTTCCAACCGCCGCATCCACGGTCTCTGGCAATCCACGATCCCCTCCCGCTTCCTCGACGAACTGCCGGAAATGCATGTTCAGGTCGCCGAAGTCGAACAATCCTATGGCGGATATGGCCGCGGCGGCTACGGCCAGTCACGCTTCGACAAGGCAGATCCCTTCGCCAACACCTATTCCACGCCCGGCTGGAAACGCGCCCAGGCCAACCGCAACGATGCAACCCGCGACAACTGGGGCAGCCGCTCCGGCCACGCCGTCGAGCGCATCGGCTATGGCGAGAGCGGCCCCAAGGTGCGCACCATCGACGGCGAGCTGGTGGCCAAATCCACCTCCGCCGAACCCTCCAAATTCGCCATCGGCGACCGCGTCTTCCACATCAAGTTCGGCAACGGCAACGTCTCGGAAATCGAGGGCAACAAGCTGACCATCGAATTCGACCGCGCGGGGCAGAAAAGGGTGTTGGATGGGTTTGTGGAGCGGGTTTAGCGGTAAAAGGTCGGCCATCTAGTTTGGGACCAGAGGCTGCCTATCGGTGCAACCGCTAAGATAAGAGGCTGATTATGCGGCCTCTTGCCTCCCCCGCGCTCCGTCATCCTCGGGCTTGACCCGAGGATCCACGCACAGGCTTCCCATCAAATTCGTGTTGTCTATTTGAGGCACGAACGAGAGCGCCGCGTTCTGGGCGGCGACAAAGTCGTCTGACACGGCAATCAATTACGCAACAAAGAGGCTTGTGCTTGGATCCTCGGGTCAAGCCCGAGGAGACGATCCTTCTGCCGCAAAGGCTCTTGCGCCGCGCTGCGCCACTTTAGTTGCGCCCGCCATTTGCCCTGATGATCTGTCCGTTGACCCAGCCACTATGCGAGCCGGCCAGAAACGATACGATCTGGGCGATATCCTCCGGCAGCCCGAGGCGCCCGAGCGGGATGTCGTTTATCAGCCGCTGGATCAGCGCCTCGGACCGCCCCTTGAACAGCAATTCGGTCGCGATCGGCCCCGGCGCGACTGCATTGACCGTGACGCCGCGTGGGCCGAGTTCCTTCGCAAGGATATGGGTCATTGCCTCCACTGCCGCTTTGGTCGCCGCGTAAACGCCGTTGCCGGGGGAGTAGTGACCGATAATGCTCGTGGAGAGATTGATGATACGGCCGCCATCGCGCACCCGCTTCGCCCCTTCTCGCATTCCATTGAAGGTGCCCGTCAGATTGACCGCGACCTGCTGCCGAAAATCCTCATCCGAAACCTCGGCCAGTGGTGAGAATTTGCTGATCCCGGCATTGTTGACGAGCACGTCGACCTTTCCGAACTCCGCTTCGGCGCGATCGAACAATTCGGTCATGGCCGCGGCATCGGCGACATCGGCACGGACGGCAAGTGCGCGGCCGCCTGCCGCTGCGATACCGGCGACAACATCGGCGGCCTCTTCGGAACTTGATGCGTAATTGACGACGATCTGAAAGCCGTCGGCGGCAAGCTGCTTCGCAATGGCGGCGCCAATCCCTTTGGATGCGCCGGTTACGATCGCTGATCTAATTTCGTTGGACATGCGTCAATTCCCTTGTCGTTCGCACAAGCGCTCTCCGCCATGCCTGGGAACTCAATCCCGGCATGTTCGCTGAAATGCTTGTTTCGTTGGGTTGCGAATTGTAATATGAGCGATAATTCGCTTTTTACTACTCGCATTCCAGGAACATGTCCGAAAGCCCGCTCCACAGCCGCGCCACGCCGAGAAAAGCGCCAAAGCAAGCCCGGTCGCTCGCAACAGTCGAAGCCATCGTGGAGGCTGCCGCTCGCATTTTGGAAGAGCGCGGCCATGAAGCCTTCTCCACCAATGCCGTCGCGGAGAAGGCCGGCGTCAGCGTCGGCTCGCTCTATCAGTATTTTCCACGCAAGGATGCGCTGATCGGAGCCTTGATCCTGCGCGAGACTTCCCGCCTCGTCGCAGAGGCGGAAATTGCCGCCGAAAGGCCCACCGGCAGCGAAGCCCTATCGGCGCTCATCCTCCCTTGCGTCGAACAGCAGCTTCGCCGGCCGGCGCTTGCCCGCTTGCTCGATTTCGAGGAGGCGCGGCTGCCGCTCGATGCCGCCACCGAAGCGGTCAAACGGCGATTCTTCGAGCTCACGCGTGCAACCCTGCTGCGACCGGATTTGCCGCCGCAGGCCGATATAGAAGTGGCAAGCCGCGACGTGGTCGCCATCATCAAGGGAATGGTCGATGCCGCAGGGGACCATGGCGACACGGATAAAAACCAGCTGGCTCTGCGCGTGAAACGTGCCGTTCTTGGCTATTTGCATAGCCTCGACTGACGTCGGCAGCGGCCCCAATCGAATAGGCCGCCCCAAAACCGGAAGGTATGGCTAGACATTCCACTCTTGCAAGCGATCGCATTGCAGCATTGCAGAATCCGCATGCCTAGCAAGCTACCAATGATAATCCAATCGATTATATCGATTGAAGCGGCTTCGGGATTCTGCGTTTCCCGCGGGTATCTCGGCAAGCCGCCGCCAGTTCTTCTTTCGGCCCGTTCGGGCTTTTCGTCCGGCTCGAATCTCGAAGCCTGGTAACAACAAAAACCGAGGATAAAAAAGTGGCTGGCTCAGCAACAAGCTCTGCGCCCACCAGCGCGCGTGCATCCGCACACCAAGGCCAGGGCAATTACCAATTCGCGCTTATCGCACTCACCTCACTCTTTTTCATGTGGGGCTTCATCACTTGCCTGAACGATATTCTGGTCCCGCACCTGAAAAGCGTCTTTCAGCTCAATTACACCCAGGCAATGCTCATCCAGCTTTGCTTTTTCGGCGCATACTCCATCATATCGCTGCCTGCCGGCACGCTCGTGAAGCGCATCACCTATAAATGGGGCATCGTTGTCGGTCTCGCGATCGCGGCTGTCGGCTGCGCCCTGTTCATTCCGGCCGCCACCTACCGAGTCTACGCCCTTTTCTTGGGCGCGCTTTTCGTGCTCGCCACCGGCATCACGATTCTGCAGGTCGCCGCCAACCCCTATGTCACCGTATTGGGACCGCCGGATACGGCCGCCAGCCGTCTGAACCTGACGCAAGCCTTCAACTCCCTCGGCACGACGATTGCACCTTACTTCGGCGCCATGCTTATCCTGTCCGCTGCGACGGTTGCGGCCACCAACGCGACGCCGGAGCAGCTCGACGCCATGCGGCTTGCCGAGGCCGGTGCGGTCAAGTTCCCCTACCTGCTTCTTGCCGCCGCGTTCCTGGTGCTTGCTGCCGTCTTTGCCGCATTGAAGCTGCCCGAGGTCGAAGATGAAGAAACCGTCGAGCCGATGCGCGGCGGCGGCTCCGCCTGGCAGTACCGCCATCTCGTGCTCGGCGCCGTCGGCATCTTTGTTTATGTCGGTGCGGAAGTCAGCGTCGGCAGCTTCCTGGTGAACTTCCTGAGCCAGCCCGATATCGCCCATCTCTCCGAGTCCGATGCCGCCCACTATGTCTCCTATTTCTGGGGCGGCGCGATGGTCGGACGCTTCGTCGGCTCGGCAATCATGCGCCATATCGATGATGGCAAGGCACTCGCCTTCAATGCCGCCATTGCGATCATCCTTCTGCTGGTGACGGTGCTGACGACAGGTCATGTCGCCATGTGGTCCGTGCTGGCGATCGGTCTGTTCAACTCCATCATGTTCCCGACGATCTTCAGCCTGGCGCTGCATGGCCTCGGCAAATATACGAGCCAAGGCTCGGGCATTCTTTGCCTTGCCATCGTCGGCGGCGCGATCCTGCCTGTTATCCAGGGCGGCCTTGCCGATACGATCGGCATTCACCTCGCCTTCCTGATGCCGATCATCTGCTACGTCTACATTGCCTTCTATGGCCTCAAAGGCCACAAGCCGGCATAAGCCTTTGCAAACTATCGCGCCTCGCCGCCTTCATCGGCGAGGCGCAAAGGGCTTGATCCGAAACGCGCCGCTTGGCATCGTGCAGCGCAACAAAACGGAAGGACAGGCCTCATGAAAGCGCTGCTGCTCATCGATATCCAGAACGGCTTCTGCCCTGGCGGCAATCTTCCAGTGCCTGAAGGCGATAAGATCGTGCCCGTTGCCAATGAGCTCATCGACAGCGGCAAATACGATCTCATCATCGCGTCACAGGATTGGCATCCGCCTGGTCATGGCAGCTTCGCCTCCTCCCATCCCGGCAAGAAACCCTTTGAAATCGGCATGCTCTCGGGCAAGCCCCAGATGATGTGGCCCGATCACTGCGTCCAGAATACAGAAGACGCCGCGTTCCATCCCGACCTTCATCTGACCTCCGTCGATTTCATCCAGCAGAAGGGCCAGAACCCTGCAGTCGACAGCTATTCCGCCTTCCGCGACAACGATCAGGCAGCCCTGACCGGCCTTGCCGCCTATCTGCGCAGTCAGGACGTCACCGAACTCGATCTTTGCGGCCTGGCGACCGATTACTGCGTGAAATTCTCGGCACTCGATGCCGTTGAAATGCTGCCTGGCGTTACCGTCCGCTTCATCGAAGATGCAAGCCGAGGCATCGATCCCGTCGGCGTCAAATCGGCAATCGACGAGATGCGAGCCCGTGGTGTTGCCGTGATCAGCAGCAAGGATGCGCTTGCGTAAAATCGCGCAAGTCCAGCTAAACCTTCTCTAAACAAAATGATGCAAGCTGTTCCCGATCAATGAAATATCGGGTTTTGCGCGTGCAATCTATTGTCATCAATGGGCGTTTCCTCGGCCAGCCCCTTTCGGGCGTGCAGCGCTTTGCGCGGGAGCTCACCTTGGCACTCGACCGCAAGATTTCCGCAGGCTCCCTGCCAGCCTCTCTGAATGGCGTGCGCTGGCGGCTGGCCGTGCCGCGCAACACGCCCGTCGATCTCAAGCTCTCCGCTATCGAAATCGACGAATTCGGCGCTGGGCCAGGTCACGTTTGGGAGCAGACGTCGCTGCTTTCACGCTCGCGCGGCAGCCGCCTGATCGGCTTCGGCGGCAGCGGCCCGCTTCTGCATCGCCGCCAGGCCGTCGTCATCCATGACGTGACGATCTTCCGCCATCCGCAGTCCTTCAAGCGCAGCTACCGCCTGCTGCATGGCGCCCTTGGAACCGTGCTGACGCGCACCGCCAAGATCGGCACCGTCTCGGAATTCTCGCGGCAGGAGCTTGCTTCCGTGTTCCGGGTGCCATCGACTGGTATCGACGTCGTCTACAATGCCGTCGATCATTACGCCGCCATCGAGCCGGATGAAGCCGTGATGCAGCGACTCGATCTCAAGACGAATGGCTTCTTCCTGCTCGTCGGCACGATGAAGCCGAATAAGAACCTCGATTTTGCGATCCGCGCCTTCGAGGCGCTCAAGGATGACAATCAGAAGCTCGTCGTCGTGGGCGGCTCCGCACCGACCGTGTTCAAATCGGACAGCCAGCAATCAAACGACAGCCTGCTTTTCCCCGGTCGGCTCGCCGACGCGGAAATCGCCGCCCTGGAGCGCCATGCCACGGCTTTCGTTTTTCCGAGCCTCTACGAAGGTTTCGGCATCCCGCCATTGGAAGCAATGACTCAAGGCTGCCCGGTGCTTGCGGCCGATATTCCTGCGGTGCGCGAGGCCTCGGGCGACGCCGCACTCTACTTCGATCCATTCCGACAGGACGAGCTCCTCGATGCCATGCGCAGGATCGTGACGGATGAGACGCTCCGCGAAGATCTGCGCCGGCGTGGCTACGAGAACATCAAGCGCTTTTCATGGGACGGCAGCGCGGATCGCGTACTCTCCATGCTGGAAGTACTTTGAGAGCTTATGGCCGCACTTGCCGCTGAAACATAATGACGAAATAGCTGTAGAGGCCGAGCAGACAGAAGAGCGCGCCGCCAACCACGCCCCCGGCCACGAATATCCATAGCGAATACCCAAAGCCGATCGTCGCTAGCACCGGCAGGGCGAGCCCGATGGCGGACAGGATAACGGGCGGCCAGACGAAATCGAAGGCAAGGGACATCATCACCTTCACACCGATCACCATGGCACACAGCGCGCCGATCATGCCACCGGCCATAAGCGCAGCATCATCATAAGAGCCGAGATAACCGCCGATGATCGTGCCCGCATTCAGCAATACGCAATCCAGTGCCGCGAGCAGAAAGATCGTCAGCAACCGGTGCTGTAGATGCGCAGGGGTGGGCAGCATATTGGCCGTCAGTGCACGGCATGTCGCAAGGCCGATGACAAAGGGGGCGACGGCAAGAAACTCCTTGCGCAAACCAGCCGCGATGACCAATTGGCCGACCGGCTGCAATAGCGCGAAAATGCCGGCGGCCGTCATCAGCGTCAGCCCGGTCAGCAGCGAATAATATTCTCCGAGCTGCTTGGTAAAGGCGGGCGTCGATCCATCGCGATCATAGGTTGTAACGACATCGGGATATTGAATGGCCTGCAGCGCAGAGACGATCAGGATGAAGGGTCGCTGCAGCAGATCAAGCGCCAGAAGTGCGCCGGCAGCACCACCCGCTCCCAACATGGCCGTAAGGATGGACTTCAATCCCAGCGGTGTCAGCATGCCGATAACGGAGGCGCTCGCGGCGACGCTGCCATAGACGAAATGCTTGCGCACTAGCGCCTTCTCGAATGAAGCCGCTTCGTGAAGACTGTTGCGGGTTAAAAATACGGCTAGAAGACTATAGGCAAGATAGCCGGCCATCAGACCGGCGACGGTCCATGTGAAGGTCGGGGCAATGGCCGCACCCGCAAGCGTACCGATTGCCAGAATTGTCGCGCGCGAACCCTGCAGCCGCGAAAAGACGCGAAATTCCTGACGAAAGCGCAGCATGGTGAGATGCAGGTCGCTGCCACCCTGGAAGATCGCAACCAGGCCGCCAAGCACGGCAATCTCTGCCGAGACCGAAAAAAAGATCGAGACGGAAGCGGCGATCAGGCAGATTGCCGAGCATGCCGCGAATTCTACCGTCAGCGCCTTGCGCTCCAGCGCCTCGCTCCCAGGCCCCTGCCCCGGATAGAAGCGGCTGCAGGCAAAGCGAACCCATTCGAAGCAGAGGATCGCCGCAAACTGGCTGATCGAGATGAACAGCGAATAGGCGGCATAATCCGCTGGCATCAGCAGATGCGCCACAGCGATCAGCAGCCCGAAAGCCACCGCAGCCTGATAGAAATATGCAGCCAATGCCACGATCTTCGCCATGGCTGCAGATAACAGGAAAAGATTGAGGAAAGCGCTAACCCCAAAGGACAATTGCAACATTTGGCAGCGCGACCGCGCCTGATGGGCCGCCTTCGAAAACCGGTGGGCATTTCATTCCTGAAAAACCGGCTCGCTCGCAACACCGGGCGAGCGGTATCCCCTATTTACTGCTCGCTTCTCCTCTCATCCAGGCGATGACCGTCTCAATGGCTGCGGATTTGCGATAGCGCGGCCAGACAAGATAGAAGTCGGATGGACCGCTTAGCGACCCCTGGATAACCTGCGTCAAGCGACCTTCCACCATATCTCGCGCCACGAAATCGCGGTTGGCAAGAACGATTCCCTGCCCGGCGATCGCCGCCTCGATTGCATGCGATGTCTGGTTGAAGCTGATACCTTTATAAGAGGCGTGAGCCGCCCGCCCGAAATGCTTGTCGATGAATTCGGGCCAGGAATTATGGGCATCATGAAGAAGCGCGTAGTCGGCAAGTTCTTCTGCAGTCTTCGGCGGCTTTCGGTCCTGCAACAATGCCGGGCTGCAAACGGCGATGATCTCTTGCTCGAAGAGCAGTTCGGTCGCAAGTCCCGGCCCGAAAGGCGGTCGCCCGTAGCGGACTGCAAGATCCACTCCATCAGCCTGGAAGCCTGACATGCGTTCGGTCGCAAGGATATGAAGATCGAGATCGGGATGACGAGCGGTAAAATCCGGCAGGCGCGGAATCAGCCATTTCGACGCGAATGTCGGCGTGGTGCTGATGGTGAGCCTGACGGGCTGCGGCCTGAGATCGCCAGTCGCTTGTGCGATAATTTCAAAGGCACGCCTGATATCGGCGATATAGGCCCGTCCCTCGCCCGTTAGCGCCAAAGTCCGCGGCATTCGCTCGAACAGCTTTACGCCAAGCTCGGCTTCCAGCCCGCGCACCTGCTGCGCTACGGCGCCCTGCGTCACCCTAAGCTCCTCGGCCGCGAGCCTGAAGCTGCGATGGCGCGCGGCCACTTCGAATGCCTTCAGACCGTTCAGCGAGGGAAGTTTACTGGGTGAACCATTCATGCGATAGTTTTTCTACTGGCAAACAGGAGTTTATCTGCTTCGCTCTCGCGCGAAGACGATGATATTTCATCGATAATTTCGAGGCAATCAGTTCTAGCAGAACAAGATGAAGGAGGAACCGAAAATGTCGATAGAAAAAGTGGCTGTCATCACGGCGGGCGGTAGCGGCATGGGTGCCGAAAGCGCCAGACGTCTTGCGGCCGATGGCTTCCATGTTGCCATCCTCTCCTCCTCCGGAAAGGGTGAGGCACTGGCTCAGGAACTTGGCGGCATCGGCGTTACCGGCTCCAATCAGTCGAATGACGATCTCAAGCGCCTGGTCAATGCGACGATGGAAAAATGGGGGCGGATCGATGTGCTCGTCAACAGCGCCGGCCATGGTCCGCGCGCCCCGATCCTGGAGATCACCGACGAGCAATGGCACACCGGCCTCGACGTCTATCTGATGAACGTCATTCGCTCGGTCCGTCTCATCGCTCCTATCATGCAGAAGCAGAAATCCGGCTCGATCATCAACATCTCCACGGCATGGGTATTCGAGCCATCGGCAATGTTCCCGACATCGGCGGTATTCCGGGCGGGCCTTGCCTCCTATACGAAGATCTTTGCCGATACCTACGCCGCCGACAACATACGCATGAACAATGTGCTGCCCGGCTGGATCGACAGCCTGCCGGCGACCGAAGAGCGCCGTGACAGCGTGCCGATGCAGCGTTATGGCACCAGCGCCGAGATCGCCGCCACCGTCGCCTTTCTGGCCTCCGATGGCGCTGGGTATATCACCGGCCAAAACCTCAAAGTCGATGGCGGCCTGACCCGCTCGGTCTAGCCTCTGCAAAACAGCATCGCCTCGTTTTCGCTCTCTCAGGCACCCCTTGGGAGGGCGATTCTGTTTGGAGCACAACAACGGAGATTAAATCGCCTTGGATTGGCCTGCGAACCTCATAGCCTGAAAGCGAAACCGTGGCTGGTGGCGCGGGCGAATTGCCTTTTCGCACTGCACACGTTAGAAGTCCCGGCAATTTTGAGGGATGGAAACCGGCGATACGGAAACGGCATTGCCTGGGGAGGAGTGCCACAATGGAGATCGTTCACACGATAGCCGCTCTACGCGAACGGCTTGGCGAACACCGCAAAGCCGGCAGGAAAATCGGCCTGGTGCCGACCATGGGTTACCTGCACGCCGGCCATATGGAACTGGTCTCTCGCGCCAAGGCCGAAAACGACGTCGTCGTCACCTCCATTTTTGTCAACCCGCTACAGTTCGGCGCCAACGAGGATCTGGCGAAATATCCGCGCGATCTCGAGCGAGACAGTGCCATGCTGCGTGACGCCGGCGTCGATTTTCTCTTCGCACCGGGCGTCACGGATATGTATCCGCGACCGATGGAAACGGTGGTCGACGTGCCGAAGCTCGGGGCGGAACTGGAAGGTGCGGTTCGACCGGGACACTTCGCCGGTGTTGCCACTGTTGTCACCAAGCTCTTCAATATCGTCCAGCCCGACAGCGCCTATTTCGGCGAGAAGGATTATCAGCAGGTCACGATCATCCGCCGCATGGTCGAGGATCTGGCCCAGCCTGTCCGGGTCGTACCGATGCCGACCGTTCGCGATGCGGATGGCCTGGCCCTGTCATCCCGCAACGTCTATCTGTCTACGGAAGAGCGTGCCGCCGCTGTTATTATCCCCCAGGCACTGGCGGAGGCCGCAAGGCTTTACGATCTCGGGGCGGACGATCCAGCAGCACTCGAAGAGGCGCTCCGCGCCTTCATCGAAAAAGAGCCACTCGCAACCGTGGAAGTCGCCGCCGTTCGTCATCCCCAAACGCTGGAACCGCTGACCAAACTGCAGGGGCAGCCGATGCTCATCGCCTTGTTCGTCCGCATCGGTACCACCCGCCTGCTCGACAACCGGGTTATAGGCAGTAAATCCGCCAACGAAGGGATCGCCTGAGATGAGCACCGTCGGACATTCCAAGCGCACGACGCCAGCAGCCATCGAAGCGATGAAGGGCACACGCCCGATCGTCAGCCTGACAGCCTATACGACACCGATTGCCCGCCTGCTCGATCCGCATTGCGACCTGCTTCTGGTGGGTGATTCCCTCGGCATGGTGCTCTACGGCATGGATACGACCGTCGGCGTCACGCTGGATATGATGATCGCCCACGGCCAGGCGGTCATGCGCGGCGCCAAGCATGCCTGCGTCACCGTCGATATGCCTTTCGGCTCCTATCAGGAATCGAAGGAGCAGGCCTTTCGCAATGCCGCGCGCATCCTGAAGGAAACAAGCTGCGATGGCGTGAAGCTCGAGGGCGGCGAAGAGATGGCCGACACCGTGGCCTTCCTGACCTCTCGCGGCATTCCAGTCTTCGGCCATGTCGGCCTCATGCCGCAGCAGGTGAATACGACCGGCGGCTATCGTTCGCTCGGCCGCTCCGACAAGGAAGCTGCCAAGATCCGCCGTGACGCCAGGGCGATCTCGGAGGCCGGCGCATTCGCGATGGTCATCGAAGGTACGATCGAGCCGCTCGCCCGCGAGATTACCGCCGCGGTCGCCATCCCCACCATCGGCATCGGCGCATCGGCCGCCTGCGACGGACAGATCCTCGTTTCCGACGACATGCTCGGCCTGTTCAACGATTTCAAGCCGCGCTTCGTCAAGCATTTCGCAGAGCTTGCGCCCCTGGTCTCGAAGGCGGCCGAAGCCTATGCCGAAGAGGTGAAGGCTCGTACCTTTCCGGCACTGGAGCATACCTTCCAGCCGAAGAAGTGAGCGCCATCAGCTCTTGGCCGGCTCTTTCTCAAGCAGATAGATCGCCTCGCCGAAATCCTCCATCTTGCTCATCAATGCCGCATGGGCATCCCGCAAACCCTGGTTGTAATAGTAAGGGCCGATCTCGGATGTGAAGAAATCGAGCAGGAATTCGGCAGGCAAGGTGCCGAGCGTCTGGTCCAGCTCATCGGCGAAATAGCGCTGAAGGCGTGCAATCATGGCTGCCTTCTCCTCCTTCGAAAAGGTGATCTTCTTCATCTTTCCATCTCCCATTTTGCGAGCGAGCTCCAAGGCCTGGATCAAGGAAATCAATTGATCCATCAAGGAAATTCAATTGCTGGCTCCAAAGGCACGGCTTACACCTCCCGCCATTGAACAGTGCGGCAACAAATGCGCAAGGATACAACCATCGTTGTTCCCATGCGAAATGCGCGCCCTCGACACAACATCCGGACGAAAGCACCGGATTTTCCAAAGGACAAAGCGGACCATGAGTCGCGCGGAATTTCTTGAAGGGTTGAAGGGTGGCATTCCCGTTGGCCTCGCTGCAGCGCCTTTCGGCGCCCTCTTCGGTGCGTTGGCGCGCGATCAGGGCATGTCCCTCGGCGAACTGACCCTGATGAGCGGCACCGTCTATGCCGGTGCCAGCCAGATGGTCGGGATCGATCTATTCGGCCACGATGTTCAGGCCTGGCTCATCGTGCTGTCGATCCTCGCCGTGAACTTCCGCCATGTGCTCTATTCGGCAGCGATCGCTCGCTATATCAGACACTTTTCCGTTGTGGAGAAGTTCTTCACCTTTTTCCTGCTGGTCGATCCGCAATTCGCCGAGACGATCAAGCGCCATGAAAGCGGCAAGCCGGTGACTTTCGCCTGGTACATCGGCTTTGCGGCGGTGATCTATGTTCCCTGGGTGGTGGTGAGCCTGATCGGCGGCCTTCTCGGCAGTTTCATCGGTGATCCCCAAGCCATCGGCCTCGATATTCTGCTGCCGGTCTATTTCCTCGGCATCGTCATGGGCTTCCGCACGCGCGACAACTTCCTGCCCGTCGTCGCCGTCAGCGCCGTGGCATCGGCCATTGCCCATCGTTATGTGGGCTCACCCTGGCATGTCAGCATCGGCGCATTGGCAGGCGTCGCGCTTGCCGCAATGCTGCCGCCGGTCAAAGCGAATCGCAAGCCTGATATCGCGCACGAAAGCCACGAGGTCTGACCATGTTCGATTTCAATTCGCATATGGTGTTGCTGATTGCGGCTGCGGCCGTGGTGACCTTTCTGACGCGCATCGGCGGCTATATCCTGATCGTCAAGATGACCCGCATTCCGCCGCGCGTCGAGGCAGCGCTCAATGCCGTGCCCGCCGCTGTACTCACGACCCTCGTCGCACCCGCCTTCTTTATCGGCGGGTGGGATATCAAGGTGGCGATGCTCGCAGCTCTTCTCGTCGGCCTGCGCTACCCGTCGACTTACATGCTCGTCACCGGATGGATCGTCGTCATGGCATGGCGCCATTCCATAGGCGCTTGAGACGGACCCATCCCTTCAAGATGGGATGAGGTCCATATTTCTCAATGGCTAAGCTCGAGCGTGGCATTTTCCAGCCAGGCCCGTACGTCGTGATCGTGGATCAGCGGCATCAGCGCTTCACGTGTCCGGGCGTGATACTCGTTCAGCCAATGCAACTCCTCATGCGTCAGCAGTTCGACGAGGACCAGGCTGCGATCGATCGGGCAGAAGGTCAAAGTCTCGAAGCCCAGCATCGGCATGTCACCCCCCTCGATCTGCTCCGGATCGCGGATATAGATCAGGTTTTCGATGCGGATGCCGAATTGACCCGGACGATAATAGCCGGGTTCATTGGACAGGATCATGCCGGGAAGCAGTTCCTGCACGGCAAGGCGGGCAATGCGCTGCGGCCCCTCATGCACGGACAAATAGGAGCCGACGCCGTGGCCGGTGCCATGGGCGAAATCGACGCCAGCCTTCCACAGCGCGATGCGTGCCAGCGGATCGAGATCGCAGCCACGGGTACCCTTCGGGAAACGTGCCGTGCTGATGGCGATCATTCCCTTCAATACCAGCGTGAAGAGGCGCTTCTGCTCTTCAGAGACGGCACCGATGCCAACTGTACGGGTGATGTCGGTGGTACCGTTGATATATTGCGCACCTGAATCGATCAGGAACAGTTCTCCGGCCTGGATCAGCCGGTCGCTCGCCGTGGTCACGCGGTAATGCATGATGGCCGCGTGTTCGCCAGCACCCGAGATCGTATCGAAGGAGATATCCTTCAGCGGGTTTTGCATGCTTTCGCCGATGCGGGCGCGGCAAGCTTCCAACCGTTCTGCCGCAGCGATCTCCGTCACCGTTCCAGGCTTGCTTGTCTCCAGCCAGTAAAGGAACTCGACCATGGCGGCGCCATCCTGCAGATGGGCAGCCGCAGAGCCGTTGATTTCGGCAGCATTCTTGCAGGCACGCGGCAGCTTGGCGGGATCATTGCCCTCCACGACCTCTCCACCTTCACGACGGATGATGTCGGTCAGAGCGTAGGAGGCAAGATCCGGGTCGACCAGGATGCGCCCGCCATTCGCGGCCGCAGCGGCCAGGCGCTTGGTAAGTTCCGACGGCGGCAGCTGCTTGCAGATCTGCGTGAGGTAGGCTTCGGCCTCGACCTTGGTCTTGCGCTTGTCGAGGAAGAGCTCCGCTTCACCTTCCGCATAGATGATGGCGCGGGCCAAGGGATGCGGCGTATGCGGCACGTCGCTGCCACGGATATTGAAGATCCAGGCGACAGAGGACGGATCGGTAATCAGTGCCGCCTTGAGGTTTTTTTCCTTGAGACCGTTTGCAATCGTCGCAAGCTTGTCCTTGGCGAGGATACCGGCCTGGGCGATATCCTGAATGATAACGTTGCCCAGCGGCTCGGGCGGCCGGTCGGTCCAGAGCTTGTCGAGCGGATTGTGGGGCAGGAAGACGAGCTTGCCGTCGATCTCGGCCAAGGCCTTTTCCAGTCGGCGTACTTCGGCACCCGTATGCAGCCACGGATCGATGCCCAGCCGGAAACCCTTCTTCGCGTGACGCGGCAGCCAGACATGCGGCGGCTCGTTCACCAGATCGCCTCCGGTGAAGACGCTCCGATCCACTTGCTCTGCAAGCTGCGTCACATAACGGCCATCCACGAAAACCACGGCCTGAGAGTGTGTGATAAGCGCAACACCTGCCGATCCAGTGAAGCCCGTGAGCCATGCGAGACGCTCCGAGCATTTGGGCACATACTCGCCTTGATACTCGTCAGCCCGCGGCACGAGGAAGCCGTCAATGCCGAGATCGTCAAAAGCAGCGCGCAAACCGCTAACACGCTCGCGGCCGAATTGCGGGGTGGAAGTGACGTCGAAAGACTGAAACATGGGCTGATCCGGTAGTGATGGAGAGTTCGTGAAACTGAATATTGCCAGTATGTTAGAGCATCACGATCGGAAGTGCGACGTGATTTTCGATCTCTAAGACGCTATGTACGATAACCGCAATATCACACCAGGTGAGAGTAGCTTATCTCATGTCGGGCCGTTAACGAATCCGCCCATTTCGTGAGCATGCCAGTCCGATTATGACAACTTCACGGCACGAAACATGCATATTACGCATAGCTCCCATGAAGCTGCCCCCCTGCCACGCCGATGAGCGAGTCGCTATATCCGCGGCATCAAACGGGGTTCACGAAGAACCAGCTCAAAACCAAGGACTTAAGACAATGCCTATCTCTCGCTCCGCATATGTTAGCCCGGCGCTGGCTGGCGAGCGTCGCACCGTACGCCATTCCGTCGGCTCGCTTCGTCAGCTCGAAGTCGAAACCGCAAAGGCAATCGGCGCCAGCCGCGGCGGTCGCCGCTAACAAGTTTACGATCTACGCGTTCCAAGTCGATCGCAATCCGGTTCTCCTCCTCCCTCGGATTATGATCAGAACGCATAGAGCCCGCTTGAGCACTCCTCCTCCACACGCTCGCGGGCAAGATCGGTGAAAACCGATCTGAAGGCGGTGCTTCGGCACCGCCTTTCTTATTTTTGCAATTATTGATGCGGGAAGTGACCGACTCAAGGCCGGTCGAGATGGATGGTAACCCAGCCGTTGCGCCAGATCGTGCGCACATGCCGCAGGTGCGCGCCGTTATAGGCAGCGAGAACCTTCCAGCGCTGCTCGGCAAGAATACCCGACAGAATGACCGAACCGCCCGGTGCCAGATGCGCCACAAGCTGCGGCGCCATCTTGATGAGCGGACGCGCCAGAATATTGGCGATGATCAGGTCGAACGGTCCATGACGGGAAAAGGCCGTGGAATGGAATCCCGGTGCCGTCTCCAGCGTGACACCCGAGGCGATGCCGTTACTGCGGACATTTTCCTTCGCGACGCGGACGGCAATCGGATCGATATCGGTCGCCAGAACCGGAATGTTGCGCAGCTTGCGCACGGCAATCGCCAGCACGCCGCTGCCCGTCCCGAGATCGAGCGCGTTGCGCACGCGGCGGCTCGCAACAACCTTCTCGATCGTCTCAAGGCAGCCAGCAGTCGTCCCATGGTGACCGGTGCCAAAAGCTTGTCCTGCTTCGATTTCGATGGCGATGTCGCTGGAGCCGACCTTGTCGCGATCATGCGAGCCGTGCACGAGGAAGCGGCCGGCACGCACAGGCTTCAATCCTTCCAGCGACTTGGCGATCCAGTCGATATCGGGAAGCACTTCCTTTTGAACGACGAGATCGGTGAAAGTCGGCTTCAGGAGCGCTTCGAAGCGACCACGGACCTCATCTTCATCCGCAGCGTAGAGATAGATCGACGCTTCCCAGACATCGTTCTTCTCGTCGATCTCCGTTGTTGCGATCGGCAATTCTTCGTCTTCGAACACCGGCGTCATCAGGTCCAGAACCTGACCGGCTTTCTTCTCGTTCGTCGTCACATAAAGGCGGATTTCGCTCAACTCGTCGCTCTTTCTCGTTCTTATTCGGCCCAGTCGATCCAGGGCGGTTTCGGCGTGTCGTAGCCGGCCACACCCCGAAGCAATTGCCGGCGGACCGGGCCAAAGCGCAGCAACAGCGGCGCAAGGAAATTTCGCGCCGCAACTGCCAGCGGATTTTGCATCGTTATCAATCGTGTCAGGCCGTAGGTCTGCTTCAAAACCTTCTTTACGGCGGGAATTCTCAAGGCCGAATACTCCTGTTCGCGGCCTTCCGCAATGAGCCAGGCAAGCCAGCAGGCATCTTCGATGCCGAGATTCATGCCGCGCGCGCCCGCCGGCGAATGAATATGGGCGGCATCGCCGGCAAGAAAGACATTGCCCTTGGCCATCGGCTCGACATGCCGGAAGTGGATGCGAAACTGCGAGGCCCAGATCTTTTCCGAAACCGCAGCCGGATGCGCGATGCGGCTTTCGAAATCCTCCAGCGTCGAGATGTAGCGAATGATGCCGTCGGAGACAGGTAGGCGGCCGACCATGCCGGGATCGAAGAGCAATATCTCGCCGAAATGCGTATCGACCGGCTCCGCATAGCGAAAATCGGCAAGATAGAAATAAGCTTCCAGCGCCTCGCCTGGAAAGCCGGCACCGAGCGCCTTGCGCACCGCCGAATGGGCACCATCGGCACCGATCAATATGTCCGGCCGCATTGTTTCCGACGTACCGTCAGCCCGGCGCAACGTGACCTCCGGCTTCTGAACGTCCGACATGGCTTCCGCGATCACAGCCGTTTGCCACTCGGGCGAGATGCCATAGGCCGAAAGCGCCTCCATCAGCACGCGCTCGGTATTGCCCTGCGGCAGCGCGCAAATAGCGCTGAAGCGGCCTTTCACCTCTCGAGTATCCAGCTGGATCAGAATTTTCTTATTCGAGCGGACGAGAAAACGCTCGATCGGCTGGGCAGCAGCAAGGATCTCGTTTGCAGCGCCGGAAGGAGACAGCAGCGTCAGCGTGCGGGCGTTTACGCCTAACGCGCGGCTCTCTTCCGTGGGCGTCGGGCCGGCGCCATCATCGACGATACGCGGCGAGAAGCCATAACGAGCGAGTTCGAGAGCCACAGTAAGGCCAACCGGCCCGGCACCTGCGATCAGGATGGATCTGGATTTTCCCTTTCCGCTATTCCTCTCGTCCATGCAGGCCCTATCCCTTCTTGACCAAATTCTCCAGCTTCTTCACCGCCACATCCGGGTCCTCCTCATAAGCAATGGTTCCGGCAAAGCGCCCCTGCGAATCCAGTAGGAAGACGGAAGCGGTGTGATCCATCGTGTAGTCGCCGCTTGGCTGCTTGTCGTCGACCGGCACCTTCTTAGCATAAACGCGAAAGCCCTTGACCATGTTCATCACCTTGGCGGGATCACCGGAAATGCCTGTTATCCGCTTCGAGACGTTGGAGACATATTGGTCCATGATGGCGGGCGTATCGCGCTCGGGATCAACGGTCACGAAATAGGCATTGAGCTTGCTGCCATCAGGATCGACCTTCTGCAGCCAGGCGTTCAGCTCGAACAGTGTCGTCGGGCAGACATCCGGGCAATGCGTGTAGCCGAAGAAGACGGCAGAGGGCTTGCCCCGGAACGCCTGCTCGCTAATCGGCTGGCCGCTCTGCGAAACGAGCGTGAAGGGCACACCATAAGGCCCGGATGCCGCAACCTCCGGCGACTTGCCGCCACCAAAGCTGAACCAGCCCAATAGTCCGGCCACGATCAACACGGCCACCCAAACTGCAATCCGCACGCTTCTCATGAATGCTGTTCCTCACCAATACGGACGATCGCACCGAAAGTGTAGTGCGATCGCCCCCTAGCCGATGTAGCGGCTCGAAGTGGAGGAGGCAATTCAAGAAGATGTTCAGAGGAGGCCGAAATCGTCGCAGGATAGAAATGAATATCTTGCACGCACTGATCCGCTCGTTTCCTCGCTCTCCTCAAGCCGGGCGGGACGAAATCTGCATTGACGTTAAATCAATCCTAACCAGTCCGCGCCAACATCTGCTTCAACGGTCGAACTCGCTTTTGGCCACTGCCCGAAAGCGCGGCGAACCTCTTTATCCCAGAAGGGCATGACGCCCGCCGGAAGCAAGGCGTCTTTGTCGCCAAAGCACCGGATGCTGACGCTGCCCAAGCCGCTCCAGCCGATCTCACTTTTCAATCGCGAGCGTCGCTTGCGGCGATGCCAAACGGGAAGTTCTCGAACATGACGAACGCCATCAAGCAATCCGGCGCCTATCTGGAAATCGTCTCCTTTCATCTTGGCGACCAGGAGTTCTGCATCGACATCATGGCCATCCGCGAAATCCGCGGCTGGGCGCCGGTGACGCCGATGCCGCATACACCGCCTTACGTGCTCGGCCTCATCAACCTGCGCGGTGCGGTGATCCCGGTCATCGATATGGCCTGCCGCCTCGGCATGAAGATGACGGAACCTTCGGAGCGCTCCGCAATCATTGTTACCGATATTGCGGGTAAGCTCGTCGGTCTCCTGGTAGAGCAGGTATCCGACATGATGACCATCAAGAGCGAAGATCTGCAGCCGGCTCCGGAAATCATCCCCGAAGGGCAGCGCGCCTTCTGCCGCGGCATCGTGGCGCTGGAAAAGACCATGGTCTGCTTTCTCAACCTCGATACGGTCATTGCGGATCAGTTGGCGCAGGCAGCCTAATTTCAATAGTCGGCTTACAAAACAGATCGCCCTGGAGTCGAGCTCCAGGGCGGTCGCTTTTTTTATAACCGGTTTTGGCAGGGGTGTAGCCAAGGACGCGGTATTGCAGGCCGTGAACAGAGGCGAGAGTCGCCTTCCCGTTCGCTTTTGAAATTGCATCAAAAAGGTGCAAACCGAAAGCAACCAGAAGGAATTCGACAACCCAAGAGTATGACTTTTTTTGGTATTATCCTTCTACGAGCTATTTTGCGGTATCAAAATACCATTATTTCGGCTTGCCGTTTTTCCATGTAACCTGTTGGCCGAACAAGGGGATCGTCGAAATGGCCATCTTGGCTGAGCCATCCGTCAGCTGCCGCGAATGGATAAGATAGACGAGCGTGTCATTCTTCTTGTCGTAAATGCGGGTGACGACCAGCTTCTTCCAGATGAGCGACAGACCGGCGCGAAATACCTCCTCACCGCTCTGGGACAGGTTGATATCGCCGATCTCGATCGGACCGGTCTGACGGCAGGCGATGGAATTGTTGGAAGGATCTTCGAACCAGTTGCCCTTACGCAGCCGGTCGATCACGCTGCGGTCGAAATAGGTCACGTGGCAAGTGATGCCCGAGACTTCAGGGTCCGGCACGGCATCGACCAGAATATCATTGCCCGTCCAGTCCACGCCCACCTTGCCAACAATTTCGGCGGAAGCGGAAACGGGCGCCAGAGCCAGAAAAGACGCGGCAATGGCGGCAGAAAGTTTGGGTGAACGCATCGATCATCCTCCAACAACAGCCGCCAAGAGCAAGAGCGGCACGGCTAAGGTAAGATGGTTCATGATCGTTGCAAGATGAAGGAGGCATCTCCGAATGGGCACACTTCGCCAATAATAGGCCCCAGGTCGCCAGGAGGGACGCCGTCAAAGCAACGGCGTCCGGAAAACGCATCATTTCACTTCTGACTGATGGCCACCGTGCCGTTTTCCAGCAGCGATTTAAGGTTGGACAGGATCTTCGGCCACCCACCGGAAACGGCTTCGATCAGCTTCGAGTTCTCGACCTCGATTGTATGGGTAACCGTGAGCTTGACGACACCGTCCGCCGGCTCCAGCTCCATCACGCAGCGCGACCAGCCTTCGGCCTTCAGGTCAGGGCGCCACTCGTTGCGCCATTTGATGGCAAGCCGCCGTGGCGGGTCCAATTCCGCTATTTCTCCCGTGTCGGCAACGCGGCCATCCGGAAAGAGCATTTTCCACGGCGATCCAACCTTCCACTCGGTCTCGTGGATCATGTCGAACCAGTATTGCTTGACGAATTCCGGCGTGGTCAGCGCCGACCAGAGCTTTTCCTGGGTGGTGCGGATAAAGGTGACGTAGACGAATTTGCTTCCAGTCATGCCATTTCTCCTTGTCTGAATTCCTCTGTTCTTGAGCTCACTGCCCGCCCTCGCCTTCCAGCGCCTTTTTCAAGGCCGAAAGCGTATTCAGATGCCGCTGTTCGAACTTGTTGATCCAGCGTTCGGCGATGCCGTTGATCGGGACCGCGTTGATGAAATGCAGCTTCTCGCGCCCATGCTTCTGGGTGGAAATCAGATTGGCCTCCTCCAGAATGGCAAGATGCTTGGCCACTGCCTGGCGGCTCATGTCCAAATCCTCGCAGAGCGCGTTCAGGGTCTGCCCGTTCCGCTCATGGAGCCTGTCAAGCAATTGCCGCCGGCTGGCATCCGCCAACGCCTTGAAGACTGCATCATCATCCACGGATACGAAACCATTTGGTTGCCTTTTACGATCTTATAAGCAACCAAATGGTTGCCTGTCAAGTAGCATGCAGACGAGGCAATCGCATTGCGCCTCAAAGACACGGCAATCGAAGGATTTATGCGGTGACGATTGACAACCTTCACGCCACATCGGATCATCCGCCCATGATCGCAAACCGGACCACAGTAATGCACCTTCACACCATCTCCCCCCTTGCAGGGCGAGTGGAAGCTGTGTTGCGCTGAGCCGACCGCGATCCATCTCAACCCTGCCGAGGCGAGCAGGGTTGAAGCCTCCTTGCTCTCCTCATCGATATCAAGGAGAGCCTATGTCTTTCGAGGAGCAAGAACCCGCCAAACGACGATCAGGCAAGATCGGCGCTATCGAGATTCGTGCCTCGCACCCATCCGACGCGGAAGGAATTGCGGCCATGGCCAATCTACCCGGCTTTCGCGCCGGCACGCTTCGCCTTCCCTTTCAAAGCGTCGAGGAAACACGGCAATGGCTGGAGAAATCATCGCCCAACTCGACCGGCCTTGTCGCCTTGCTTGACGGGCGGATTGTCGGCAATGCCGGCCTGAACCGCCTTTCGGGTCGCCGGATCCACAGCGGTAATATTGGTATGGGCGTACATGACGATTTTACGGGCTGCGGCATCGGCTCCGCGCTATTGGGCGCTCTCATCGATACCGCGGACAACTGGCTGGCGATCAAACGGCTGGAACTGACCGTCTATGTCGACAACGCGCCGGCGATCGGCCTTTACGAGAAATTCGGGTTCGAAACCGAGGGACGTCTACGCGCCTTCGGTTTCCGCAATGGCGAATATGTGGACGCATTCACGATGGCACGGCTGAGATTCTGAGTAAGCAAGGCGCGGCGGACGGGATTTCCGCCGCGCCGATCGTCAGCCGATCAAATCCAGCCACTCGTCCTCGGTCATGACCTGGACGTTGAACTCGCGCGCTTTGTCGAGCTTGGAGCCAGCGCCCGGCCCCGCCACGACGATATCGGTCTTCTTCGACACGGAGCCGGAAACTTTGGCGCCCAGGCTCTCGGCCTTCGCCTTGGCTTCGTCGCGGGTGAACTTTTCCAGAGAGCCCGTAAAGACGACGGTCTTGCCGGCCACCGGACTGCCCGAAGTCACCGGCTGCTCCGCTTCTTGAGGCTGCACCTCCTCCAGGAGCTTCGCGATGACTTCGGTATTCCGCGGCTCCTTGTAGAATTCGACGATGGCGCGCGCCACTACCTCGCCGATGCCCTCGATATTGTTGAGGTCGTTCCACGCATCGCCGCTAAGGGGTGCCGCTTCCTTCATCCCTGCCTCGAAGGCCGCATAAGTGCCGTAGGACCGCGCCAGAAGCTTCGCCGTCGTCTCGCCGACATGGCGAATACCGAGCGCGAAGATGAAGCGATGCAGGGCGATCTGGCGCCGCTCATTGATCGCGGCATAAAGCTTGCCAACACTGACCTTGCCGAAACCATCGATATTTTCCAGCTTCGTCAGTGACGTCTGCTGGCGCTTTTCCAGGGTGAAGATGTCAGGCGCGGTCTTTATCTGTAGCGCCGGATCCTCGCTCTCAAAGAAGAAATCGATCTGCTTCGAGCCCAGACCCTCGATGTCATACGCATTGCGCGAAACGAAATGCTTGAGATGCTCGGTCGCCTGCGCCCGGCAGATGAACCCGCCGGTGCAACGTGTGACGGCATCGACCTTACCAGTCTTCTCGTTGATATCGCGCACCGCGTGGCTTCCGCAAACCGGACAGACTTTGGGGAACTCGTAGGGCGCAGTTGACGCTTCTCGCTTTTCCAGCACGACATCGACGATCTGCGGGATGACATCGCCTGCGCGCTGGACGATCACCATGTCACCGACACGAATATCGCGGCCATCGCGGATCGGCTCGCCCTTGTTGCCGATGCCCTTGATGTAGTCGGCATTGTGAAGGGTCGCATTGGTCACCACGACGCCGCCGACCGTAATCGGCTCGAGGCGCGCGACCGGCGTCAGGGCGCCGGTGCGGCCGACCTGGATATCGATACCGACCAAACGCGTGAATGCCTGTTCCGCCGGAAATTTATGCGCGGTCGCCCAGCGCGGCGAGCGGGAGCGGAAACCAAGGCGAGCCTGCAGTTCCAGGCTGTCGACCTTATAGACGACGCCATCGATATCGTAATCGAGATCGGGCCGTTGCAGCCCTATCTGATCGTAATGCGCGAGAATATCGGCAACCGAATTCAAACGCTCCATCAACGGGTTGACGGGAAAGCCCCAGGATTTGAAGGTCTGCACCATGCCGTATTGCGTATCCGCCGGCATGTCGGACATCTCGCCCCAGGCATAGGCAAAGAACTTCAGCTTGCGGCTGGCCGTCACCTTCGCGTCGAGCTGGCGCAGCGATCCGGCGGCCGTATTGCGAGGATTGACATAGGTCTGCTTGCCCTCGGCCTCCATCTGCGCGTTGAGTGCCAGGAAGTCGCTCTTGGCCATATAGACCTCACCGCGCACCTCGACGACCGAAGGAGCGCCCGCTGGCAAAGTCTGAGGGATTTCCTTGATGGTCCTGATATTGGCGGTGACATTCTCGCCTGTCGTGCCGTCACCGCGCGTCGCGGCGCTCACCATGCGGCCGTTCTCGTAGCGGATGGACATCGAAAGACCGTCGATCTTCGGCTCCGCGGTGAAGGCGATGGAATTGTCAGGCAGGCGACCGAGAAAGCGATAGACGCTGGCGACGAAATCCTCGACATCTTCCTGGGAGAATGTGTTGTCGAGCGAGAGCATCGGCCTGGCGTGGACGACAGGCGCAAAGGTCTCCGAGGGTGCGGCACCGACCCGGCGTGATGGGCTATCGGCGCGAATCAATGCGGGAAACCGGGCCTCGATCGCATCATTGCGCCGCTTCAGCGCATCATACTCGGCATCCGAAATCTCCGGCGCATCCTTGCCATGATAAAGCGCGTCGTTGCGCGCGATCTCTGCAGCCAGATAGGCAAGCGCTGCGGCCGCTTCCTCTTCGCTCAAATCTTCCACGGGCTTCTGCTCGGTGCTCATGAATCTACACTCCCCGATTTCGGAGATGTTTTAGAGCACTTCAGCAAAAAGTGCGAAGCGGTTTTCGACCCGGAGCACGTAAAAACAAAGGGAAAAATCTGCATTTCAGTTACCGAACGGCAATGACCATGATGGTAGCGTTCACGACAACGTTACGCCATGATCGGCCGTTCTTGATGTTACAGGTGCGGGAATATCAGCATCGAGCCAGCCTTGGTGGAATTCTCTTTCCAATTGCCGAGCAGCAGCTCTTTCCCGAGTATCGCAGGGGATTTAAGATAAGTTATTATGAGAGCGAGACCTCTGGAAATGATCGGATCGTCAGCAGAAATTCGAAATCACGCATGAAGTATCGTCTTGCCGTTCTCTCCATTTCTCTCATCGGTGCAGTCTTGATCATGAGCTCGTTCGTCAGCCGCTCTGCCTTGGGGCTGGTCGTTAGAGCTTGTGAGATCAACTCCACCCTGACAGGATCGCCATATCCGTGCCTCAAAATAGTGGAGTCGCCGGATCCGCTGTCGTCCTACGTTGTCCTTCGCGAACCGGCTGACAAAGAACGAACCATTCTTGCGCCCCTCGCCGACGTCCCCGGTATCGAGGACCCTCGCCTTCTGACCGCAGGAGCGCCGAACTATTTTGAGGAAGCGTGGAAAGAGTTATCGGCAATCGATCCGCGTGCAACGAAGGCTTCGAGGCAGAATTTTGCTCTGGCGATAAACGCCGCCAGCTGGCGCACGCAAGATCGGCTTCACATTCATATGGGGTGCGAGACACCTCGCTTCAGGGCGCTCTTGAAGGCTCATGTGACGGAGATCGAAAGCGGCCGGTTTACGGACCTGAAGACCCGAGCTGGCTGGTGGGCAAGTTTCCATACGGCCGATGACCTCTCGAATTTGAACCCGCTGCAGCTCGTCGCGGATGGCATCGATGGCGCCCGTTCAAATATGGAAAACGTGGTCGTCGGCGTCTTTGGCGCCGTATTGCCTGACGGGCAGCATGGTTTCTATGTTCTGGCGAGAATAAACAAAACACACAAATCCCGCGGGTCCGCGGAGGATATGATCGATCCTAAGTGCCGGCTCTGATGCATGTCGCGCAGACGCGGATCAAGACCAGCGCTCGCAAAAGGCTTCTATGTCGCTTGATTGAAAATCAGCAAGCCGCTCGATGATTGTTTCGAACGGCCAATCCCACCAGGCAATGGACTCAAGTCTCTCTGCAATGCTTCGCGTGAAGCGCTCTCGAATGAATTTCGCGGGAATACCGCCGACGATCGTATATGGTTGGACATCTCTCGTGACGACAGCGCCTGCTGCAAGCACGGCGCCGTTTCCAACCTTTATGCCCGGCAGAACGATCACGCCGTGACCAATCCAGACGTCATTGCCGATGACAGCGCGGTCTTCCTTCCGCCGATCGAAAAACGCATGATCCCGCACGGCGTCCGCCGAGTAATATTCCGGGCAATAGGTGAAGCGATGCATGGACGGGCGGTCCATCGGGTGATTGGGAGCACCGATCCTCACCTCTGCCGCAATGGCGCAGAATTTTCCAATCGTTGCGTCGCCGACGATGCAGCGGGGGCCCAGATAGGAGAAATCCCCGAGTTCGGCCGCGTGTAGAGATGTGTCTTCCAAAATCTCGCAGCATCTGCCGATGCGCGAATCTCTTATCTTCGCCGTCGGGTGGATAACGGTTTCCGCGATTTTGGGGCGATTTGGCTGTACGGTCGAGTGCATTGACGGTCTCCGGATTCTAGCCTGCCTAGCCGGGGACGATGAAGGACATGTGACGCAGGACTGCCGAAAGACCGAGCGAGATGCCGGCGGCAGATCGTCGCCGATATCTGCTCCATGGACAGTCGTGAGATCAGCCGTTGCCGGCCAGCAAGCGTTTGGCGGCCGCCCTCGCCTCTTCGGTCACAGAAGCGCCGGCAAGCATGCGTGCGATTTCCTCGGTGCGATCCTTCGGCTCCATGGTGGCGACGCGCGTGGAAATTTTTTCCGAGCCATCCGCGACCGGCCCCTTGGAGATCAGGAGATGCGTTGCGGCGCGAGCGGCGACCTGCGGTGCATGGGTAACCGACAGCACCTGTACGCGATCGGACAGGCGCTTCAGCCTCTGGCCAATCGCATCGGCGACGGCGCCACCGACACCGGTGTCGATTTCGTCGAATACGAGGGTCGGCGCCGAGCCGCGATCGGCGAGCGCAACCTTCAATGCCAGGAGAAAGCGCGACAGCTCGCCTCCGGAAGCAACCTTGGTGATCGGGCCTGGACGCGTACCGGGGTTGGTCTGAACGTGGAATTCGACGACATCGATGCCATCGGCCGTTCCGGCTTCGGGATCGCTTGATATCTCCACCATGAAACGCGCACGCTCGAGCTTCAGGGCTGGCAATTCGGCCATGACGGCCGCTGCAAGCGCCTCGCCTGCGTGGCGGCGCTTCTCCGACAGGCCGCGCGCGGCAACGTCGTAAGCCGCCTTTGCAGCGGCGAGCTCGGCGTCAAGCCGTGCCAGCCGCTCCTCGCCGGCATCGACATCTGCAAGATCGGAAATCATGCGTGCGGCCAGGGCCGGCAGTTCGGTCACCGGTACGGAATATTTACGCGAGGCGCCCCGCAACGCAAAGAGGCGCTCTTCGACCCGCTCCAGTTCGCGGGGATCGTATTCCGTCTTGCGCAGCGCGGCTTCAACCTCCATCTGCGCGTTGGAAAGCTGATCGAGAGCGGCATCCAGCAATGCGACGGTATCTTCCAGAAGGCCAGGTGCCTCATGACTCTTTCGCTCCAGCCGGCGCACCAGCGAGGCGATATGCGGCACGGGCGATGCGTTGCCATTGAGGAATTCGGAGGCCTCGGCAATATCGCCGGCAATACGCTCGGCCTTCATCATCCGCGAGCGCTTTTCGGCAAGCTCGTCTTCTTCGCCGTCCTGCGGCGAGAGCTTCTCCAATTCCTCGACGGAGGCGCGAAGATAGTCGGCTTCGCGGGCGGCCCTCTCAACCTGCTCTCTATGCTTCCTTAACGTGCGATCGGTATCGCGCCAGATCTTGTAAAGCCTGCCGACTTCCTGTGCCTCGTCGGCGAGGCCAGCGAAGGCATCGAGCAAGGTGCGATGCGCATCCGTATCGACGAGCGCTCGGTCATCATGCTGACCGTGGATTTCGACAAGGAGCTGCCCGATCTGGCGCATGAGCTGAACGCTGAGCGCCTGATCGTTGACAAAGGCTTTGGTGCGGCCATCGGCGGATTGAACGCGGCGGAAAATCAAATCGCCGTCATCATCGATGCCGTTTTCGCGCAGAAGCTTGCGGGCTGGATGCTGCGTGCCGACATCGAACACAGCGGTCACCTGACCGCGCTCCTCGCCATGGCGCACAAGCCCGCCATCGCCACGCCCGCCCAGGGCCAGCGACAGGCTGTCAAGCAGGATGGATTTGCCCGCACCCGTCTCGCCGGTCAAAACCGAAAGCCCGGACTCGAAGGCAAGATCCAGCCGCTCGATCAAAACGATATCGCGGATCGAAAGCTGGATCAGCATCTGTGCTCAATCTCACGTCCCAAGAAGAAGTTTCTTGCCCGCCCTGGAAATCCACGAGCCCGAATTTTCGCTCGGCTCGACGCCGCCCTTCTGCAGCAGCTGATAGGAATCCTTATACCAGCGGCTGTCCGGATAGTTGTGACCGAGAACCGCGGCGGCCGTCTGGGCTTCGGGAACAATACCCATTGCATAATAGGCTTCGACGAGTCGCGCCAGCGCTTCTTCGATCTGGTTCGTCGTCGGATACTGCTCCACCACCACACGGAAGCGGGAGATGGCAGCCAGATAATCCTTGCGCTCCAGATAATAACGGCCGACCTGCATTTCCTTGCCGGCAAGCTGGTCCTTGGCAAAGCGGATCTTTTCCTGAGCGTCGCTGACATATTGCGACTTCGGATAGGTGTTGACGAGCTTGGTCATCGCCTCGATCGTCTGCTGTGCAGCACGCTGGTCCTGCGTCACGTCCACGATCTGCTTGGCATAGGACGAACCGACCAGATATTGCACATAGTCGGCATCTTCCGAGCCGGGATATTGCTTGAGATAGGTATTGCCGGTCTGCACCGCGTCGTCATACCGGCCTGTGCGGTATTTCACGAAGGTGCTCATCACCAATGCCTTGCGCGCCCATTCGGAGAAAGGCTGCTGCTGATTGATGGCATCGAACTTCTTGCCAGCCTCCGTCATGTTGCCAGCTTTGATGTTGGCAAGGCCCTGATTGTAGAGCATCTCCGGCGGATCGGTCTCGACACCAAGCTTGGTGATGTCGATATCCTTCTTCGTATTACACCCTGTCACCACCACACCGGTACCGGCCAGAAGGAACGATACGAGCAAAGCCCGTGCTGTGATATTCATGCGTTCAGACCTTGCAAAACCCATCGGATGACTGTCCCATAACCGTCGTTGCGGAGACGGCGTTCTCTCTCGCTGGCGTTTCTAGCCGCAAAAACACCATCAGGGCAACGCATTGATGGTGCATTAACGCATTTTTGTGGCAAAGACCGCATATCCGCAGCCTTTAATCACTGTTTTGACAGCGATTTCTCATATCGTTCCCTTCTGCCTGTCGCCGCTTCGCGACCGAAGGCAGACCCACTGAGTCGCCGCCAAAAAAAGAGCCGCCCTTCATCAGGGCGGCAGCTTTTCTCATTCCAATCCCGAAAGGATCACGCCGACCAGGGAGCGAATTCCGGCGCGTTGACCGCGATGAACTCGCGACCGTGACCGCGCTGGCGGGGTGCCGAGGCTTCGACGACCTCGTAAGCCGAAGCATCGCTGAGCAATGCCTTCAGAGCATTCGCATTCATGCGATGACCACCACGATAAGAGCGGTAGCAACCGATGAACTGTGCGCCGGCCAAAGCCAGATCACCAACGGCATCGAGCGTCTTGTGGCGAACGAACTCGTCCTTGGCGTAACGCAGGCCCTCGACGTTGATGACGGTGTTGTCGTCAGAAATGACGACAGAGTTTTCCAGCGACGAACCCAGCGCATGGCCCGAAGCCCACAGCGACTCGACATCGCGCATGAAGCCGAAGGTACGGGCGCGCGACAGTTCCGTCTTGAAGGTTTCAGCCGTCAGATCGCCCTGCCACTTCTGGCGGCCGATCAGCGGGCATTCGAAATCGATCTCAACTTCGAAGCGCGTGCCGTCATAGGGACGGAACTCGCACCAGGAGCCACCAGCTTCGATCCGCACCGGCTTGATGACGCGGATGTAGCGACGCTTGACACCGAGCGAGACGATACCCGCCTGCTCGATCGCTTCGATGAAAGGATAGGAGCTGCCGTCCATGATCGGCATTTCCGCGCCGGACACCTCGACAATGACGTTATCGAGGCCGATCGCGTAGATCGCAGCCATGACGTGCTCGACCGTCGCGACCGAGCGCGCCGGGGAAAAACCGAGAACCGTGCAGAGATCCGTATTGCCGACCTGCGAGGAAACGGCGCGCAGTTCGGTCACATCGCCATTGTCGTGCAGGCGCTGGAAAACGACACCGGTACCGGCTTCGGCGGGATAGAAAGTGATCGACACATTGGCACCGGAATGAACGCCAATACCGGAAAGTGTCGCGGGGTTTGCAATGGTGGTCTGAAAACCAAGCAATCCAATTGCCATGTAATTCTGCCTTCGTCTGCCTGATCCAGGCTGGGCGGTCATCTTCGGACGCTTACCCTTTATTGCCGGTTCAGTCTGTTAACTATGCCACGCACTCACATATATTCGTCTCCGAATGTGATTCAGCGGGCTTGCTTGATATCTACATACGCGTCGAGACATCGCATTCCAAATCACTGTTTCTTTCGTTTTGTTACGAAAGCAGCCAATTGAATTCATTGGATAATTTTAAATAAGACAATGGTTATAAAATAAGAAAATCCGGAGCCTTTCGGCCCCGGATTTCCTCAATATGGTTAGCAACCTATTAAAGGGCTGCCTGTTGCGGGTCAGTTCGACTGCCGGCGCAGGAAAGCCGGAATCTCGAGCTGATCGTCCTCATGGCTTGCCATGCGCGCCTGCGGGACCGGGCGGCCATGATCGTCGAGATTGCCGCGACGCGGAGCGTAGAGGCTTGCTTCCTGCGACGGCGCACGACGCTGCTGCGGAGCGGCATTGTTCGTCGAAGCCATCATGTCGTCGAAAGCCGGATCTTCTTCGCGGCGGCCGAGCGAATTGGTGATTCGCTTCAGCAGCCCCATCGGGCCGCGCTCTTCGGTAGCCTGGGCAGCGGCCGGCTGGGCGCGATGTTCCATTTCAGCCTTAACAACCGGCGGGAAATCCTCGACCTTCGGCATGCGGACCTGCTCGGGAGCCTGACGGATGACCGGCTGCTGATGCATGACCGGCGCCTGCGGCTGTGGCTGAACCGGGGCCTGACGGACCGGCTGAGGCTCCGGAGCGGCTGCGAAGATGCGGCTCTGCGGACGGAAGTTATCTTCCGGCGCTGCTGCCTGCTGCATGACCGGCTGCTGCGGC
The DNA here is from genome assembly GCF_057784395.1 of Martinezella sp. CNPSo 3957. Classification (NCBI taxonomy): domain Bacteria; kingdom Pseudomonadati; phylum Pseudomonadota; class Alphaproteobacteria; order Hyphomicrobiales; family Rhizobiaceae; genus Martinezella; species Martinezella sp. CNPSo 3957. The sequence continues at coordinate 317,164 of NZ_JBXSOU010000002.1, read as the reverse complement.
ACCTGCGCCTGCCGGCTCATCTGGAATTCCAGTTCGCGCTCCAGATCGGCTTCTGCCGCACGAATGGTCTGAGCGACCGGATCCACGGTACGAGGAGCCGGAGCGGCAGCCTGTGCGGTTTGGGCCTGCGAGACGTGGGCAGGCTGAACTGCGGCCGCTGCCGGAGCGGCGGCCGCGGAAGGACGCATAGCAGGCTTTGCGGCCGGGCGGAATTCCATGCCCCTGTCGGAAGCCTCGTTCATCGCGCGATCGATGCCGGTTGCGACGACAGAAACGCGGATGATGCCTTCAAGCGATTCGTCGAAGGTGGCGCCGAGGATGATGTTGGCGTCGGGATCGACTTCTTCGCGGATGCGGGTTGCGGCTTCGTCGACTTCGAACAGGGTGAGATCGCGACCACCCGTGATCGAGATCAGCAAGCCCTGTGCGCCCTTCATCGAGGTTTCGTCGAGCAGCGGGTTGGCAATCGCAGCTTCAGCAGCCTGCATTGCACGGCCCTGGCCAGAAGCCTCGCCGGTACCCATCATGGCGCGGCCCATTTCGCGCATGACCGAACGGACGTCGGCAAAGTCGAGGTTGATGAGACCTTCCTTCACCATCAGGTCGGTGATGCAGGCAACGCCCGAATAGAGAACCTGGTCGGCCATCGAGAACGCGTCGGCGAAAGTCGTCTTGTCGTTGGCGATGCGGAACAGATTCTGGTTCGGAATGACGATCAGCGTGTCGACCGACTTCTGCAGTTCCTGGATGCCCTGCTCGGCGAGACGCATGCGGCGGCCGCCTTCGAAGTGGAACGGCTTGGTGACGACGCCAACGGTCAGAATGCCCTTGTTGCGAGCAGCCTGTGCGACGACGGGAGCAGCACCCGTGCCCGTACCGCCGCCCATGCCGGCGGTGACGAAGCACATATGCGTGCCGTTCAGGTGATCGATGATTTCATCGATGCACTCTTCGGCGGCTGCACGGCCGACTTCCGGCTGCGAGCCGGCGCCGAGACCTTCCGTGACGTTGACGCCGAGCTGGATGATCCGCTCCGCCTTCGTCATGGTCAGTGCCTGAGCATCCGTGTTGGCGACGACGAAATCGACGCCCTGCAGGCCTGCCGTGATCATGTTGTTGACGGCATTACCGCCACCGCCACCGACACCGAACACGGTGATTCGCGGCTTAAGCTCGGTGATATCTGGCTTATGCAGCTTGATAGTCATTGTACCCGTTCCTTCTCTTTATGGCCGCATCGCCACGCCGGCCAATTCACTCGATTTCACTTGCCTGACGCTTGCCCCGGAATGAACTCCGGGATCAGGCACTCAAAAACTCTCTTTCAGCCATTGGCCGACGCGGCCGATCCGGCTGTTATTGCCTCCAAACGACGAGAGCAGACCGCTGCTCGGCGCATGTGTTTCCATGTCTGCGACCTGCGGATAGATCATCAGACCGACCGCAGTCGAAAAAGCCGGACCCTTGGCTGCCGTCGGCAAACCAGACACGCCCATCGGACGACCGATGCGGACATTGCGGGCAAGAACACGGCGTGCCACATCGGGCAAACCGGTCAGCTGGCTCGCGCCGCCCGTGAGCACGACGCGCTTGCCGACGATCGGGCTGAAGCCCGAACGCTGAATGCGATCGCGAATGAGCTCGAGGGTTTCCTCGATGCGAGCCTTGACGATGCGCGACACCAGCGCCTTCGGCACTTGCGTCGGCTGATCACGCTCGTCTTCGCCGATCGGCGGGATGGAAATCAGTTCACGCTCTTCCGAAGAATTCGCGAGCGCCGAAGCATGAACGACCTTCAGCCGTTCCGCATCCTCGATGCGGGTGGAAAGGCCGCGGGCAAGGTCCGTGGTGACATGATGGCCGCCAAGACTGACGGCGTCTGTATGCACCAGCTTGCCCTCGGCAAAGACCGAGATCGTCGTCGTGCCGCCGCCCATGTCGATCGCAGCGCAGCCGAGTTCGACTTCATCGTCGACGAGGGCTGCAAGACCGCTGGCGTAAGGTGTTGCCACCATTCCTTCGACCGAGAGATGCGCGCGGTTGATGCAGAGCTCAAGGTTACGAAGCGCAGCCCGCTCGGCCGTCACCACGTGCATGTCGACACCGAGCGCGTCTCCAAACATCGCCAGTGGATCGCGAATGCCGCGCTCGCCATCAAGGGAGTAGCCCGTTGCCAGCGAGTGCAGTACGGCGCGCTCCTGGCGGATCGACTGCTGGCAGGCCGCAGCCAGAACCTTCTTGAGATCGTTGGCTTCGACTTCCTGACCGCCGAGATCTATGGTCGCGGTGTAGATATCGCTGCCGAGACGACCAGCCGAAACATTGACGATCAGGCTGTCGACCGTGAGGCCGGCCATGCGCTCGGCGGCATCGACGGCAAGCCGGACGACACCTTCCAAGGCGTCGAGATCGGCGATCACGCCAGTCTTGATGCCGCGTGAGCGCTGATGGCCGATACCGATGATCTCGATATTGTGCGTGCGGTTCGGAAGAACCTGGCTCTCCTCGCGCGGCGTCAGCCGACCGATCATGCAGACGACCTTCGTCGAGCCGATATCGAGGACCGAGACGATATGCGACCGCTTCGAAGAGAGCGGCTTCAACCGAGGCAGGCCGAAATGGGACGAACCAAATAAGCTCATGTATCCTGACCTGCTTTCTTCAAAGCCTTGTTTCTTGCATCGACTGCGGCCTGGCGACGAACTGCGGCATCCGGAGTTAATTCAATGGCGGTACGGTCATCGATCCGGAGATCGACGGCAGCGATATCGCGCTGCAAAAGATTTTGATCCTTGTCGAGCTTGGTCAGCCGCGCCAGCGCGTCGTCGATATTGTCTTCCGGCAATTTGATGATCACGCCGTTGTCCAGATAGAGATCCCAGCGGCGACCAGCGACACGCACGAAAGCCTTCACATGACTGCGAATTTCGGGCCACTTCGCAAACTGGTCGTCGATGGAGGCGGCTGCGGTTTCGGCATCACGACCGACAAAGAGCGGCAGCTTGGCAAACTTGTTGTCGCGCAACGGCGCAATAACGCTGCCATCCTTCTCGATCAGCGAAAGCTCGGAACCGTGCTGCCAGATGGCATAGGCCTTGCGCTCCTTGAGCTTCACTTCGACGGCCTTTGGATAGACCTTACGAACCTCGACATCCTGAACCCACGGCAGATTCGCAATCTTCTGGCGGGCCGCATCGGCATTGAGAGCGACGAGCGAAGTAGTGCCATCAAGACCAAGCAGCTGCAGGATCTCGATTTCGGAGGTCTCGTCGTTGCCGGAGACCTTCACATCCTCGATAGCAAAACCGGCAGCAGAGGTCGTCGCTTCGGCGACAGCCTGAGTGTGACCGCCAACGGACATGCCATAAAGGCCAGTCGCCGCGAGGAGAACGAGGGTCGAGACAGTTCCCGTGTGAGCAGGGATGTTAATGCGACCCGAGCCGAGACTGACCAGGAAGCGAACAGCGCGACGCAGCGGACGCGGGAGGACGAATGCGTCCTCGACCTCGTCGATGGCGAGCGGGACGCGATGACGGGACCGCCTCATATTTTTGACCGTCAGCGCAAACAAGACGCGTCCTCCACCATCCACCGGAGAAATTCACCAAAAGAGTAGCCGGCATGAGCGGCCATTTCAGGCACCAGGGAGGTAGGAGTCATGCCGGGCTGGGTGTTGATCTCCAACCAGACAAGTTCGCCCTCTTCGGAAAAGCGATCGTCAAAACGGAAGTCAGATCGACTAACGCCGCGGCAGCCGATAGCTTCATGCGCCCTTAACGATAATGTTTGTATCTTTTGGTAAAGATTCGGTGAAATTTCCGCCGGCAAGACATGTTTTGACCCACCCTTGGCGTACTTGGCGTCATAATCATAGAAGCTGTGGCCGAGCGGCACGATTTCAGTCACACCAAGAACCTTGCCGTCCATGACGCCGCAGGTCAGTTCGCGCCCGTAGATATAACGCTCTACCAGAACCTCATCGCCATAGCGCCATTCGGCAGAAGTAACGATCTGCGGCGGATGCGCCTGATCTTCCTTGACGATAACGACACCGAAGCTCGAGCCTTCGCGCACGGGCTTGACGACATAGGGCGGCCTCATCGGATGTTCGCCAACAATGGCAAAACGATCCATGACGATCGAACTCGCGACCGGGACACCGGCAGCAGCGGCGACAGTCTTCGCGCGCGACTTGTCCATCGCAAGCGCCGAGGCAAGCACGCCGGAATGCGTATAGGGAATCTGCAGATATTCCAGAATGCCCTGAATGGTACCGTCTTCACCGAAAGGGCCATGCAATGCATTGAAGACCACATCGGGCTTCAACTCGGCTAACCGACTGGCAACGTCATGATCGACATCGACACGGGTAACCTGAAAGCCTTCCGCTTCAAGGGCATCGGCGCATGCCTTTCCTGAGGAAAGGCTGACCGGCCTCTCCGAGGAAAATCCGCCCAAAAGGACAGCCACATGCTTGCCACCCATCAATACCCCCGACTCCACGGTCTCTAACTTTGCGTTTGCAGGGCCTCGCCTAACCGCGATTCTCGCCCCGCTTTCAATAGGTCGATTAGAACGACATTAAGGTTAATGAAGCGTTTACTTTCGTTAACTTTCCGCCGTCCTGGCGATGGCCGAATGGTTCGAATCAAACCGACTTAAAGAATTCTGCCATTAGAATCATGGAGTTGCTACTTTTGAAATTGCTACATTTAGATTTTTTTAAACAATGAGCCCCGCATCGAGGGAGCGATGCGGGGCTCAAGGCTTTTAATTGAGGCTGAAATCACTCGCTGTCGTCGACCAGTTTCCAGACGAGTCCGCCCAACGCTCCGCCGACGATGGGCGCGACCCAAAACAGCCAAAGCTGCTGCAGCGCCCAACCGCCGACGAATATGGCCTGCCCCGTCGAGCGGGCTGGATTGACCGACGTATTGGTGATCGGAATCGAGATCAGATGGATCAGCGTCAGCGCCAAGCCGATGGCGATCGGCGCGAAGCCGGCCGGCACCTTGCTGCTCGTCGAACCCAGAATCACGACCAGGAAGAACAGTGTCAGCACGATTTCGGCCACCAATGCCGACACCATGGAATAGCCGCCGGGAGAATGTTCTCCATAGCCATTCGCTGCAAACCCGCCGAGCTGGAAATCGGCCTTGCCGCTTGCGATCAGATAGAGCACGGCCGCTGCGACAGCGGCGCCGATGACCTGCGCGATAATATAGGGAACGAGCTGCCCGCCGGGAAAGCGGCCGGCCACCGTCAAGCCGACCGAAACGGCCGGATTGAAGTGCCCCCCTGATATGCCGCCGACGGCAAAAGCCATGGTCAGCACAGTCAGACCGAACGCAAAGGCAACGCCTAGAAAACCAATACCGAGGCTCGGAAAGGCTGCTGCGAAGATCGCACTACCGCAGCCGCCGAAAACGAGCCAAAACGTCCCAAGAAACTCAGCGATGAGTTTTTTCTGCATGAAACCCTTCTCCTCAGCCCGCAATCCAAGCGAGAATCGGCCATTGGTGAAAAAGATTCCGGTAAGGACTCGCCGGAGCACGCCTCTCCAACAACAAACGCCCGACTGATTGCTCACGAATCAACAATTACGTCAAAATAATAGCACGCAACCGCTGATTTCTTGCGCAGTTAACGTTTGCGTTGAACAAAAATTACGCTAAGGACAATTTTTATCCGCTAAGCGCACCTTAGCGTCCTCTGAAATGGTGGGAACATGACTGACGCGATATCTCCTTTATCGCCGACCCCCTCGTCATCGAACAATGCTGTTGCGAATTCCCCGGCACGTGTTCTGATCGCGAGCCTCATCGGCACAACGATCGAATTTTTCGATTTCTATGTTTATGCAACGGCGGCGGTTATCGTCTTCCCGAAGCTGTTTTTCCCGGCAAGCGACCCGACGTCCGCTACCCTGCAGTCCTTCGCGACCTTTTCCATCGCCTTCTTCGCGCGCCCGATCGGCGCGATGATCTTCGGCCACTTCGGCGACCGAATCGGCCGCAAGGCGACACTGGTCGCGGCTCTGATGACCATGGGCCTCTCGACCGTCGTGATCGGCATGCTGCCGACCTATGAGTCGATTGGCGTTCTCGCACCGATTCTGCTGGCGCTTTGCCGCCTCGGCCAAGGCCTTGGCCTCGGCGGCGAATGGGGCGGCGCCGTCTTGCTTGCGACGGAAAACGCACCGGAGGGCAAGCGCAGCTGGTACGCCATGTTCCCGCAACTCGGCGCCCCTATCGGCTTCATTCTGTCGGCCGGCCTTTTCCTCATCCTGCGCGAAACCATGGCCGATGCGGACTTCCTCAACTATGGCTGGCGCGTTCCTTTCCTGATCAGCATCGTGCTGGTAGCAGTCGGTCTTTATGTCCGCCTGAAGATCACCGAAACACCGGAGTTCCAGCGTGCCATCGAGAAGGAAGAGCGGGTTTCCGTTCCGATCGCGGTCATTTTCCGTTCGCACTTCCGCAGCCTGATCCTCGGCACCATCATCGCGGTGGCGACCTTCGTGCTGTTCTATCTGATGACGGCATTCACGCTGAGCTGGGGCACCCGCCCACCGGGCACCGGTCCGCTTCCGGCCGGCCTCGGCTACTCGCAGGGCCAGTTCCTGGTCGTTCAGCTCGTCGGCGTCGTCTTCTTTGGCCTGATGATCCCAGTCTCCGGTCTCCTGTCCGACCGCTATTCCCGCCGCCTCGTCCTCATCCTGACGACGATCGGTATCCTCATCTTCGGCCTGTTCTACTCGTCGCTGCTGACGGCTGGCCTTGCCGGTGCCTTCGCCTGCTCGATCATCGGTCTTGCCCTGATGGGCTTTACCTATGGCCCCATCGGTGCGGCTCTGGCGGCACCCTTCCCGACGACCGTGCGCTATACAGGCGCTTCGATGACCTTCAATCTCGGCGGCATCGTCGGTGCGTCCCTGGCACCCTACATTGCCACATCGCTCGCGACCAATTACGGCCTTGTCTATGTCGGCTACTACCTCGCCGGCGCAGCAGTGCTCTCGCTGATCGGCATCTTACTCTCGGGCAATGATGAAGTCTGAGAAAACAGGTATAACCAATTGAAAAGGCCGGGTGAAAACCCGGCCTTTTTGCTGAATCATTTTATGAAGACGGCACCAATTGCAGTCGGAACCTACTCGGTAGTCACACCCTGGAACGGGCGGACCTCCCGACCCGGCATGAAGTTTCCGAGGCGCTTGATTTCCCACTCCAGCTTGATGCCGGATTTTTCAAAAACCTCGCGGCGCACCTGCTCGCCGAGATATTCCAGATCGTAGCCCGTCGCCTGCTCCATGTTGATCATGAAGTTGCAATGCAGCGACGACATCTGCGCACCACCGATGACCAGGCCACGGCAGCCCGCCTCGTCGATCAGCTTCCAGGCGGAGAAACCATCCGGATTCTTGAAGGTTGAGCCACCGGTCTTCTCGCGGACCGGCTGCACCGTTTCGCGATGAGCCCGCACGGCATCCATTTCGGTGCGGATCTTGGCGCGATCCTCCGGATATCCCTCGAAGAGGACATGGGTAAAGATCAGATCCTCAGACGCATCGGAATGGCGGTAGCTATAACCCATCTCGGCATTGGTCAGGACATGCTTGTTGCCCTTGCGGTCGACCGCGTGCACTTCGATGACACGCTCACGGGTTTCGGCACCATTGGCGCCTGCATTCATCCGTGCAGCACCACCGATGCTCCCGGGAATACCGTAATAGAAATGGAAACCGCCGATGCTGTTATCCATCGCCATAGCTGCGACGTGCTTGTCCGGGCAGATCGCACCGGCCAGGATGCGGTTCTCGCCGGCAAGCTCGACCGAGCCGAAGCCCTTGGCCGAAAGCCTGAGGACGACACCCGGAATGCCGCCGTCACGCACCAATATGTTCGAACCCACGCCAACGACCGTCAGCGGCACGTCTTCCGGCAGGATCTTCAGGAACGCAACGAGATCGTCCGTGTCATGCGGCTGGAACATCAGTTCAGCCAACCCGCCGGCACGGAACCACGTCACACGATCCATCGGAGCGTCCGGCGTCAGCCGTCCCCTGATGTCCTTTACACCGTCGCCAAGCGACGCCAGAAGCTTTTCCCCATCTACTTGTTTCATGCGGACTTACCCGAGAGGCCTTCCAATTCCTTTGGCAATGATGCTGCCCAATACGTGATGCTACCAGCCCCCAACAGAACCACAAAATCCCCTGGCTGCGCAATCTCTGCAACCATGGCGGCAAGATCTTCCTGTGATTGCAGAAAGCGTGCATCGCGATGACCGCTGGCTTTGATACGCGAAACCAGCGTTTGCGAATCCACGCCCTCGATCGGCTCTTCGCCAGCGGCATAGACAGGCGCCAGGAAGATGCTGTCGGCATCGTTGAAGCAGGCTGCAAATTCCTCGAAAAGGCTCGACAGGCGCGTATAGCGATGCGGCTGGTGGACGGCGATGATCCGGCCCTTGCAGGCTTCGCGGGCAGCCTTCAGCACCGCCTTGATTTCCACGGGATGATGACCGTAGTCATCGAAGATCTTGACCCCATTCCATTCGCCGGTCAGCGTGAAGCGGCGCTTGACGCCACCGAAGGATGCGAGCCCCTTGGCGATCGCTTCGCTGGAAATCCCGAGCCGGTTGGCAACAGCAACGGCAGCCGTCGCATTGGAAATATTGTGGCGACCAGGCATCGGCATGACGAGATCCTTGATCTGGATCACCTTGCCGGTGCGGCGTCTGCGGATTTCGATATCGAACAGCGAACGCGTACCATCGATCCGCACATTCGAGAAACGCACGTCGGCCTGCGGGTTCTCACCATAGGTGATGACCTTGCGGTCCTCGATGCGGCCAACCAGCGACTGCACCTCCGGATGGTCGATGCACATGACGCCGAAACCGTAGAACGGTACGTTCTCGACGAACTGCCGGAAGGCGGCACGGACAGCATCGAAATTGCCGTAATGGTCAAGATGTTCGGGATCGATATTGGTGACGACGGCGACATCAGCCGGCAGCTTCAGGAAGGTGCCGTCCGATTCATCGGCCTCGACCACCATCCACTCACCCTCGCCCATGCGCGCGTTGGTGCCGTAGGCATTGATGATGCCGCCGTTAATGACTGTAGGATCAAGACCACCGGCCTCCAAAAGCGTCGCCACCAGCGATGTCGTCGTGGTCTTGCCATGCGTGCCACCGATGGCGATGGCGTTGCGGAAGCGCATCAGCTCCGCGAGCATTTCGGCACGGCGCACGACAGGCAGCAGCTTTTCGCGCGCGGCCACGAGCTCGGGATTGCTCTTCTTGATGGCCGTGGAGACAACGACGACTTCGACATCGCCGAGGTTCTCAGCCTTGTGGCCGATATGGACCGGAATGCCCTTATCGCGCAGACGCTGCACGTTGGCGCTTTCCGATTGATCGGAACCCTGTACGCGATGGCCGAGGTTATGCAGAACCTCGGCGATACCGCTCATTCCGATGCCACCAATACCGATAAAATGCACAAGGCCGATTGCCTTCGGCAGCTTCATGCGCCTGCCCCCTTGAATTGCTGAATTGAACGTCCCGCGGCAATAGCCTCAACCATGTCGGCAAGCAAGTTTGCCGCATCCGGTTTGCCCGCCTGCTTGGCTGATGCAGCCATCTTTGCGAGCTTTTCCGGCATGGTCATGGCGCCGCGCAGGATGGTGGAAAGTTTCTCTGGCGTCAGTTCGGACTGCACGATGACCTTGACGCCGCCGGTTGCCGCGAGTGCAGCCGCATTGGCTGCCTGGTCGTGGTCGAGCGCATGCGGATAAGGAACCAGGATCGCCGGGCGCCCGATGACGGCAAGCTCCGAAACCGTGGAGGCACCGGAGCGGCAAAGAACTAGATGCGCAGCACCGATGCGCTCCGCCATGTCGTTGAAGAACGGCGCGACATCGGCGCCCATCTCAAGCTTTCTCGTGCAGCTATTGACCGTCTCCATATCCTCAGGGCGCACCTGCTGCGTGATCCGCAGGCGCTTGCGCAGCGGCTCCTCAAGCAGGCTGATCGCTGTCGGCACGGCCTTCGAGAAATATTGCGCACCCTGGCTGCCGCCGAACACGACGAGGTTAAACGGATCTTCCGGACCAGATGGCACATACGGACGCTTGGCGGCCTCGATGACGGCCGGACGCACGGGATTGCCCGTGGTCACCGTCTTCTCGGCAAACGCGCCGTTTTCCGTGAGGAAGCCGCCGGCAATCGCACGCACGCGCGTCGCCAGCATCTTGTTGGCGCGGCCCATGACGGCATTCTGTTCATGCAACATGGACGGTACGCCCATACGCGTCGCCGCGAGAAGCGGCGGAACCGTCGGATAGCCACCGAAGCCGACGACACAGACGGGCTTGATGCGCTGGATCAGCTTGCGCGCTGTGCGCATGCCGGTCCACAGCGTCCAGAGGGCTTGCGCGACCTTTACGGGGTTCTTCGAACCGATCGTTGCCGAGGGCACGACATGGATCTCGTCGGCCGGGAATTTGCCGGCATAGCGTTCGGCACGGCTGTCGGTGACAAGGTGCACGGAATAGCCGCGCTCTTTCAGCTTATAGGCCAGCGCTTCGGCCGGGAATACGTGACCGCCGGTACCGCCGGCGGCAAGAAGGACAATGCCTTTACTCATAATTTTCGCTCCCGCGAATACCCCACTACTCGGGGCATCTCCCTCATATAGGAAGCCGCACCGACCGCGTCATCGGCGCGGGCCAAGCCCCCCTCATAGACCGGTGCTTCGGGAAAAGCGACCGGAGAATGAGCGGCAGGCAGGAGATATGAGGAGCAGATGGCCGGTAGTCCCAAGACGCTCACTCCGCCGGCAAACCGTGCGTCACGCGGAACATGGTCCGATCCTGCGCACGCTTTTCCGGCCTGTGACGCGTCAGCGCCAGAATGAAACCCGCCGTCACGCAGATCGCGGTCATCGACGAACCGCCGTAGGAAATCAGCGGCAGCGTCATGCCCTTGGCCGGCAGCAGCTGCAGGTTCACGCCGATGTTGATGATCGACTGGATGCCGATCTGCAGCACGAGGCCGGCGACGGCAAAACGATTGAAATCGTTCTTTTCCTTGTAGGCATGCGACAAGCCGCGCAGCACGAGGAAGGCGAAGATCAGCACGAGCACCATGCAGAAGATGGCGCCGAATTCCTCGGCCGCGACCGAAAAGATGAAGTCGGTATGGGCGTCCGGAATGATGCGCTTGACGGTGCCTTCACCCGGGCCGACGCCGAACCAGGTGCCATGAACGATCGCTTCCTTGGCGGTGTCAACCTGGAACGTATCGCCCTCGCCGGTCAGGAACTTGTTCACGCGCTGCGCGACGTGATCGAACACATAATAAGCGGTGACGAAACCGCCCGCGCCAAGACCGCCAAGCACGATGATCCACAGCCAGGGCATGCCGGCCATGAAGAACATGCCGCCCCAGACGGCGGTCGTCAGGATGGTCTGGCCAAGGTCAGGCTGGGCAACGAGCAAGGCGACGACGATGCCGAAAAGAATGATGGCGAAGAGATTGCCGGGAATCTCCGGCTGGCGCGCATGTTCGGAAAACAGCCAGGCGCAGACGACGACGAAAGCCGGCTTCATGAATTCCGAAGGCTGAATCGACAGGGCGGCGATATTGACCCAGCGCCGCGAGCCCTTGACTTCGATGCCGAAGAAAAGCGCAAAAAGCATCATCGCCAGTGACACGATCAGCAGAATGACTGCCGTTCGTCGCACCTGTCGGGGCGTCATGAAGGAAATGCCGATCATCGCCGCGATCGCCGGGACGAGGAACAGCGCGTGGCGCTTGACGAAGTGGAACGGCTCAAGCCCGATGCGCTCCGCCACCGCCGGCGAAGCCGCGAAGGACAGCATGAAGCCGATGCCGATCAAGAGGATGAAAAGGGCGAGAAACACGCGGTCGATGGTCCAGAACCATTCGGCCAAGGCCCCACGTTCAACGCGGCTTACCATATCATTTGCCTCCAGTTGCTGAACCGATCAGCATGGTGACGCCATCGATCGCAGCAACATGGCTGACGAAGGCGTCGCCCCTGACCTCGAAATTCTTATACTGATCGAAGCTTGCGCAGGCCGGTGACAGCATCACTGCCGCAAACTCGTGCTCATCCCTGTCCGCATCCGCAGCAGCATGCGCGACCGCATGCTCCAGCGTGCCGGAAATTTCATAAGGCACCTGATCGCCGAGCGTCGCCGCAAAGGCGGGCGCGGCTTCACCGATCAGATAGGCCTTGGCGATACGCGGGAAGAGCGGCGCCAGACTGGTGATGCCACCCTCCTTCGGCAGACCGCCGGCGATCCAGTAGATATTCTCGTAGCTCGAAAGCGCGGGGGCTGCCGCATCGGCATTGGTCGCCTTGGAATCGTTGACGAAGACGACGCACCCGCGCTTTCCAACGGGTTGCATGCGATGCTTGAGCCCTGGGAAGGATTTCAGACCAGCACGAATTTCCTCCGCGGAAACGCCGACAGAGAGGCACGCGGCAATGGCAGCCGCCGCATTCTGTGCGTTATGGCCGCCGCGCAGCGTTTGAATGCCGTCGAGATCGGCGATCTCGCTTGCCGCACCGTTCGATGCCTGCAGGATGCGGCTACCCTCGGCATAGAGGCCATCCGCCAATGCGTGCCGGCGCGAAATTCGTGTGACCTTGCCGCCGGCTCGCTCGATGCGGTCGGCGATCAATGAGGAATGGCTGTCGTCGACACCGACGACGGCGACGTCGCTGCCCGCGACGAGCCGCTCTTTGATGTCGGCATAATGCTGCATCGTGCCGTGACGATCGAGATGATCGGGTGTCAGGTTCAGCAGGATGCCTGCTGAAGGATTGAGCGTCGGCGCCAGATCGATCTGATAAGAGGAGCATTCGACGACATAGAAACGTCCGGCCTTCGGCGGATCGAGCGTCAGCACCGCCGTACCGATATTGCCGCCGAGCTGCGTGTCACGACCGCTCGATTGCAGGATATGAGCGATCAGCGCAGTCGTCGTCGATTTGCCATTCGTCCCGGTGATGGCGATGAAAGGGCAATCCGGCGCATGCGCCCGCCGCTCTCTGACGAAAAGCTCCACGTCGCCTATGATCTCGACGCCGGCCGCATGAGCGAGATCGACGGTCCAGTGTGGCTTTGGATGCGTCAGCGGCACGCCGGGTGATAAAACGAAGACCGACAGGCCGTTCCAGTCGATCGTTCTCAGATCGGCGACCGTTATCCCTTCGGCAGCCGCCTTCGCCACGCTGTCCGGATTATCGTCCCAGGCCGTCACATCGGCACCGCCTGCAACGAGCGCGCGTGCCGTGGCAAAGCCGGAGCCGCCGAGGCCGAAGAGAGCGACCTTCTTTCCGTTCAGCGTGGAGATAGGAATCATCGACGCCTCACCGCAGCTTCAGGGTGGAGAGGCCGATCATCGCCAGGATGACGGCCACGATCCAGAAACGCACAACGACCTGGCTTTCCGTCCAGCCCTTCTTTTCGAAGTGGTGGTGGATGGGCGCCATCAGGAAGACGCGGCGCTTCGTCATCTTGAAGAAACCGACCTGGATGATGACGGAAAGCGCCTCGAGCACGAAGAGACCGCCGATGATCGCCATGACGATCTCGTGCTTGGTGGCGACGGCGACCGAGCCGATCATGCCGCCGAGTGCCAGCGAGCCGGTATCGCCCATGAAGATGGCCGCCGGCGGCGCATTGAACCAGAGGAAGCCGAGGCCGGCGCCGATGACGGCACCAAGGACCACGGCCAACTCACCCGTTCCGGGCACGAAATTGATCGCCAGGTAATCGGCAAAGACGAAGTTGCCGGCGAGATAGGCGATGACGCCGAAGGACGCGGCTGCGATCATGACGGGCACGATGGCAAGCCCGTCGAGACCATCGGTCAGATTGACGGCATTGCCGGCGGCAACGATGACGAAGGCACCGAAAAACACGAAGAACATGCCAAGATTGAGCAACAGGCTCTTGAAGAAGGGGAAGGCGACCGACGAGCCGAAGGTAGAGCCGGCCGGACCGGAGGACAGCGCCGTCGTCATCATGAAATAGACAGCAATCGCCGCGATGACGAATTCGATACCGAGGCGCGCGCGGCCGGAAAAGCCCTTGTCGCTCTGCTTGGTCACCTTGAGATAGTCGTCATAGAAGCCGATCGCGCCGAAACCGAGCGTCACGAGCAGGGTGGCAACGACATAAACGTTGGCAAGATCAGCCCAAAGCAGCGACGAGACGACGATGCCGGCCAGAATCATCAGCCCGCCCATCGTCGGGGTGCCGGCCTTCTTGAAATGCGTCTGCGGACCGTCGGCGCGGATCGGCTGCCCCTTGCCCTGACGCACGCGCAGGGAGGAAATGATTCGCGGCCCGAAGAGAAAAACGATCAACGCTGAGGTGAACAGAGCACCGCCGGTACGGAACGTGATGTATCTGAACAGATTGAAGAATCTGAAGTGAGTACTGAAAAAATGAATATGGTCCGACAGTTCGGCAAGCCAGATCAGCATAAGAGCCCTTTCTAAAGCCCCTGATGGGTATGGGGGCCCGTGTCGGAAAATGCGGGAAATTTGTCAAGCAAGCCCGCGATGATCTTTCCGAACCCCATTCCCAGCGACGATTTCACCATCAAGACATCGCCGGGAGCGACAGAATTGAGCGCGAATTCCGAGAGCTCCTCAGTCGTCTCGTGATATTCGACATGAACACTTTCCGGCAGCTCATCCCTCAAAGCCGCCATCTCCGGACCTGCCAGCCAGACATGCTCGATGCCGGCCGCAAGCAGCGGCCCCGCAAGGTTGGCATGAACGCGCTGGGCATAATCCCCCATTTCCAACATGTCGCCGAGCATGGCGACCCGCCTGCCCGGCCGGCCGCCGGCTCCCGCATGCGGAGAGGTCGTCGCCAGCAGCGCGATGGCCGCGCGCATGGAAGCGGGATTGGCGTTATAGCTTTCGTCGATCAGCGTGAAATAGCCGTTGCCGATCGCGCGCTTATGACGTTGGCCCCTGCCCTTTTCCGGCTGCAAGTCGGCCAGCGCATCGACCGCCTGGTCGAGATCGGCCTCCACGAGCATGACGGCGCCAAGTACGGCGAGCGCATTTTCCGCGATATGGCGCCCAGGCGCGCCAAGCGCCACCTCCATGGTCTCGCCGCCAATCGTCAGCCAAAGCGTTGAATTCTCTTCAGAAGCATTGAACTCGGCGAGGCGGACATCGGCCTTCGCATGCTGGCCGAAGCTATGGATATGCTCGATACCGGCTGCCATGGCAGCCTTCTCCAGCATCTCGAACTGATCGTTGTCGTGATTGAGAATGGCATGGCCGCCAGGCACGACGCCGTCGAAAATTTCCGCCTTGGCGGCGGCGATCTCACTGATACTATTGAAGTTGCCGAGATGAGCCGGCGCGATCGTGGTGATGATCGCCACATGCGGCTGCACCATTTTGACCAGCGGCCTGATCTCTTCGGGATGATTCATACCGATCTCGAAAACGCCGAAATCGGTGTTCTCGGGCATACGCGCCAGAGTCAGCGGGACGCCCCAATGATTATTGAAGGAAGCAACGGAGGCATGCACCTTGCCTGACGGGGTCAGCGCGCGCCGCAGCATCTCCTTGGTCGTCGTCTTGCCGACCGAACCCGTGACGGCGATGATCTTCGCCTGCGTGCGCTTGCGGGCGGCAACGCCGAGCCGCGCAAGCGCCGCCAAGACGTCATCCACGACAACCTTCGGTACTGTCAGACTGCCCATGGCAGGCAAACGTGCCTCGCTGATGACGATGAAGGCTGCGCCGTTCGCCATAGCGATATTGGCATAGTCATGACCATCGACGCGATCGCCCTTGATGGCGAAAAAGGCTTCGCCCGGCTTGATGGAACGACTGTCTATGGAAATGCCCGTAATGCCCTCGGGCAACACTCCGAAAGAGCGGCCAGAGATTGCAGCGATCAGATCCTCAGTTGTCCATAACCAGCTCAAGACTTCAAATCCTCCAATGCTTTGCGCAACTCGGCATGGTCGGAGAACGGCAGCGTGACGCTGCCGATCGTCTGACCTTCCTCATGCCCCTTGCCGGCGACGATCAGCGTGTCGCCGGATTTCAGCAGGCCTACAGCCTTGCGGATCGCTTCGGCGCGATCACCGATCTCGGTCGCACATGCGGCAGCCGCCATGATTTCCGCGCGGATCGTTGCCGGATCCTCCGAGCGCGGATTGTCGTCGGTGACAACGACGACATCGGCTAGACGGCAGGCGATCTCGCCCATGATCGGACGCTTGCCGCGATCGCGGTCGCCACCGCAGCCAAAGACGACGATGACGCGTCCGGTCGTGAACGGGCGCACCGAATTCAAAACGTTTTCAAGTGCATCCGGCTTATGGGCATAGTCGACATAGGCAAGCGCGCCGTCATGCGTGTGACCAACGAGTTCCAGACGGCCCGACGCGCCGACTAGCTTCTCCAGCGCGGCCATGGCAACCGGCGCGGCAACACCGGTCGAGATCGCGAGACCGGCGGCGACCAGCGCATTGGCAATCTGGAAATCGCCTGCAAGCGGGATATGAACTTCAAAGATGTCGTCGCCGACATGCACCTCGGCGATCTGCTTGTGGCGAAAGTGTTCGACGCGCTTCAACGCGAGAAAATCGCCCTTGCGCCCGACAGTGCGGACATCATGCCCAGCCTCCTGTGCAGCGGCAATCGCCTGCGCGGACCAGGCATCATCGGCAAAGATAACGGCAGGCGAACCCTTCGGCAGCAGGTCGCGGAACAGCCGCATCTTGGCGGCCATGTAGTCCTCGACCGTCGGATGATAATCCATGTGATCGCGGCCGAGATTGGTGAAACCGGCGGCGGCGAGCTTCACGCCATCAAGCCGAAACTGATCAAGGCCATGGCTGGAAGCCTCCATAGCCGCGTGCGTGACGCCCTCGTCCGCCAATTCGGCAAGAAGCTTGTGCAGCGACACCGGATCGGGCGTCGTCAACGCGCCATATTCATTGCGGAACGGAGAAACGACGCCCGTCGTGCCGATCATGGCGACCGGATGGCCGGCGTAGGCCCAGATCTGGCGCGTGAAAGAAGCAACGGAGGTCTTGCCTGCAGTTCCCGTCACCGCCACCATCGTTTCGGGCTGGCGTCCGTAGAAGCGGGACGCGGCGACAGCGAGGAACCGGCGCGGCTCACCAACCTGCAGCAATGGCAGATTACCGGCATCGGCCGCATGACCAGCAACTATAACTGAGGCACCGCGTGAAACTGCATCGGCAATGAAACTTGCTCCATCCGCCTTCGTGCCGGCGACGGCAACAAAAGCCATGCCTGGCGCCACCTTACGGCTATCGGCGGAGATCCCGCTTATCTCAAGATCGCCAAGCGCTCCGCCAATGTGTGTGTTGAGTTCCGGAAACTCATTTCCGGCAATATCCCGCAAGTTCATCGAATGTACTTTTCGCCTTCTCGATCAGTCCGCCCCTCGCGAATCGACGTGTGTATTCTTTCACGCTTAATAAGACGCCAGCAAGGCCGAGTCATCTTTTCCAAAATTGGGCTGTACCCCGAGAATCGGCGCCGAGCGGGCGACGATATCACGGGCGATCGGCAAGGCCGTGAAGGCCGAAATCGTTCCGCCGCCGCGCTCGCCGCTCTTCGGCTCGTCGATGAAGGTCATGACGATGTATTGCGGATTGTCGATCGGAAACACCGCCATGAATGTATTGAAGTTCAGCGTATTGGAATACCGGCCGTTGACCACCTTATCGGCCGTGCCGGTCTTGCTGCCGACATTATAGCCGGGAACGCGGGCGTTGCGACCCGAGCCCCTGGTGCCGTTGAACTCAAGCAGGAAGCGCACGTCGTCGCTGGTGCTCTTCTTGACGACCATCTTGGCGATGGCGTCGGCCTGGTCGCGCGTGCGCGGCAGGAAGGTCGGCTCGATCAGCTTGCCGCCATTGACGAGTGCGGCTCCCGCGACAGCTGTCTGCAGCGGTGTCGTCGAGACACCGTGACCGAAGGAGATTGTGATGGAGTTGATCTTCTTCCAGACGCGTGGTTGCGACGGCATTTTCACCTCGGGCAATTCGGTCTGCATCTTCGTGAGTAGGCCGATACGGGTGAGAAACTCCTTATGGCCTTCGATGCCGACGATATCGGCGATCTTGGCCGTGCCGATGTTCGAGGAGTACTGGAAGATTTCAGGAACGGTCAAAACGCGCCGCTGGCCGTGGAAATCCTTGATGGTAAAGCCACCAATACGGATGGGGTTGGTGGCATCGAAGGCGTTACGCAACGTCACCTTGCCATCATCCAGCGCCATCGCCATGGTGAAGGTCTTGAAGGTCGATCCCATTTCGAACGTGCCGTTCGTCATGCGATTAAGCCAGCCTTCCGTGGCGCCCTCGTTCGGATAGTTCGGATCGAAATCCGGAGCCGAGGCCATGCCGAGAACCTCGCCAGTGTGGACATCGAGAACTGCGGCACCCGCGCCCTTGGCCTGGAAATTCTTGACAGCATTGACCACTGCATCACGAACGATGCCCTGCACGCGCAGATCGATCGAAAGCTTCACCGGCTGCAGCGGCTGATCGTTGGTCATGCCCGCAGCAGCGAGGTCGGCGAGCCCCTGGTCGTCGATATATTTCTCCATTCCGGCAACGCCGCGATTGTCGATATTCACGTAGCCGAGAATATGGGGGGCGGTCGTCCCGCCCGGATAGAAGCGGCGTTTCTCGGGACGGAATCCGATGCCGGGAATGCCCAGTGCCAAAATCTGGTTCTGCTGCTTCGGCGTCAGCTGCCGACGCAGCCAGGCAAAGTGCGAGGACTTCGCCGAAAGCTTCTTGTAGGTGGATTTGGTATCGAGATCCGGCAGGACCTTGCGCAATTCCTCGACAGCTTCATCCGCGTCGATGATCTTGTTCGGTTCGGCAAACAGCGAGACCGTGCGGATGTCGGTTGCCAGCAAGGCGCCATTACGATCGACGATATCGGGGCGCGAGGCCATCAGCCGATCCGGCGGCAGAATGCTTGACGTGATATCGGGCTTTGTCATGGCGAATTGCGCAAGACGACCGCCGATCACACAGTAGATCGCGATGAAGCTCCCCACCAGTAATACGACACGGCTTTTTGCCTGGCTGGACTTGCGCTTGCGCGCACCCTCGAATGTCGAGCGAGAAAATCCATCGCTGGGGCGATTGTTGCCGTCAGTGGAGAAATGGGCCCTGCTCTTCAGGACCATGATGCGCGAAAGAAAAGACATTAATCCCTCACCGATCCCGTTGCCATGTTGTCGACATCAGACTTCTTGCGCTTGGCAAGAGCGGGCGGTTTCGGTCGCGGCGCCGGAGCGGCAGCAACATCGGCGATGGCCTTCCTGATCTGCGCATCCGTCGTATCGCCATTGCTCGAGGCCACCGACGTGCCGCCCTTGGCACCGCCTGCCTTGCCGCTTTTCGGATCGTTGGACGCCGTTACCGTTGGCGGCGGAAGCTGCGAGCGCAACATCGGCAGTTCGCTCGGCTGAACGATCGCCGTCGAGAGCGTCGGCTGCAGCTGAAGTTCGCTATTGTAATTATTGACCAGGCGTTCCAGCCGGTTCGGCTGAGAAACCAGCGCCCAGTCCGCCTTGAGGAGATCGATCGTATCCTTCTCAAGCTTGATTTCGGATTCGAGGCGGCGAACCTCTTCCAGCTTCAGCTCGGCATGATGCTTGATCGTATAGGTCACACTGGCCATGGCCGTCATGACGCCGATCAGCACGATGTCAAAAGTCTTCAGCATTTTAGCCCCCAAGCTTTCCAAGACTGGCGAGACTGGGCAGATCGAAGATCGAAAGATCCGCCGCCTCCGCCGGAGCCAAGGTGCGAACCCCCGCACGCAATTTGGCCGAACGAGCACGCGGATTGGCTTCCGCCTCGGCATCGCTCGCAGAAATCATCGACTTGCCGACCGGCTCGAAGGTGGCAGGCCGCTCGGTCACGATAGGCATATGACGTGACCCGACAGCACGGCCCGAACGATCGGCGAAGAACTTCTTGACGATCCGATCTTCCAGCGAATGGAAGGTTACGACGACAAGGCGACCGCCCGGTTTGAGGGCGCGCTCGGCTGCGAACAATGCCTGAGCCAGCTCGCCGAGCTCGTCGTTGACGAAAATGCGCAGAGCCTGAAAAACCCGCGTCGCAGGATGGATCTTGTCCTTCGCCTTTCGCGGCGTCACGACCTCGATCAGACCGGCCAGATCGCGGGTGGTCACGAAAGGCGCCTCAGCGCGCCGCTTCTCGATCGCATGCGCGATGCGCGGCGCCTGCTTTTCCTCGCCTAGAAACACAAAAATGCGAATGAGATCGGCAAGCTTTGCACGGTTGACGACATCGGCAGCTGATACGCCGCTCGCCGACATGCGCATGTCGAGCGGACCGTTTTTGTTGAAGGAAAAGCCGCGCTCCGCCTCGTCGATCTGCATGGAGGAGACGCCAATATCGAGCACGACGCCATCAAGGCCACCTTCGGGAGCATGCTCGGCCAGCTGAGAAAACTGCGATTGAATGAGCTCGAGATGTCCGGCATGGGCGGAAACGAGCGCCTGCCCCGCCGCAATTGCCGTCGGATCGCGATCAAGCGCGATTACATCGGCACCGGCCTTAAGAATGGCGGACGTATAGCCGCCAGCCCCGAACGTTCCATCGAGGATGATCTTGCCGGGCGCCGGAGCCAGCGCCTCCAACACCTCGGAAAGAAGAACCGGAATGTGACGAACCGGTCCGCCACCGGCATCAGAAGAACCTCCGCCTGAATTCGCCGCCATTCCGTTTCCCCGCTCTATTCCAAGCGCCTGCCCGCCAGCCTGCGCTCCTCTCGTGCCTGCGACTGCAAGGCCAGGAAGGCCTCCGGTCGCCACAATTGAAAATGATCCGCCCGACCGACAAAGGTCACTTCGCTTGCGATTCCGGTGAAGTCGCGAATGAAATCCGTGACCATCAGCCGCCCTTCCGCATCGAGCTTCATGAAGACCCCGCCCCCATGAATGAGGAGCGACATCTGGTTCGCCGCCGGTGAAAACGGATCGTCCGCCGCAATCTGCCGCTCGAAGCGATCGAGCAGATCGAGACCACCGATACTGATTGCCGGAAACACAAAATCCTGGAAGCAATACAATTCCTGGATATTGCGCTCGGCCAACACGGAACGAAACGCCGCCGGCACGGAAACCCGCCCTTTGGAATCGATCCGATTGGTCGCATTTGACAGGAAGCGGTTCATGACGCGAAACACCCGTCCCCCATGACCCGGAAGCCGCTACTCGCTTACAGGCACAGCCAAAATCGGACACAGCTTCGCAAGCCGAAAGAGCCGACACCCCTTCGACACTCCCAGAACGGGAGCGATTATGGCCTTGCGATGATTGGGCTCTGATTTGCCCTTGCGCAGTGTTCTTTTGGGATACCATGGGACCATATGGGCGTCAATGGGATGAAGCCACGTCACACGTGGCCGCAGCCTGAATATTCATAAGACGTTAAGTTTAACGAAAGGTTAGGATCGGCTTCAGGATACGTCCCGAAACGGATTGTTTTCACAGGTTAAAACCTTCGCCCGTCGGGCCCGGAAGCCCTGAAATTCAAGGCATTCGGCAGCTTCGAAAATTATTTGGCGGAAGCGTTGGACGCGCCGCTCGAAGTGACGCGATGATTTGCCAGTTGGCCTATAAGCCGGGTTCTGTATGGCTCCGGCCAAGGCCGGAACGTGGCAGCCATTCATCTGGGACGGCGCTTGCGCGACGCCTCATGCAACCCACCCGGATGACCGGCCCGGAAACAGGCTGGAGCGCTTGCGCGCTCCGTGTCATCCCTATTCGGTTTTGCTCCCGGTGGGGTTTTCCGTGCCGTCGCTGTTGCCAGAGACGCGGTGGGCTCTTACCCCACCCTTTCACCCTTACCCGATCCGAAAATCGGGCGGTTTGCTTTCTGTGGCACTTTCCCTGAGGTTGCCCCCGCCGGACGTTATCCGGCACCGTGTTTCCGTGGAGCCCGGACTTTCCTCACCCCATCGCCTTTCAGCATTGATGAAGCGCGGCTGCCCAGCCAACTGGCACAGGCTCATTAACCGAGACCGCCGGCAATTGCCACCGAAATATGCTGGTTTGTGAAGAGCGGATGTCAATTGCGGAAATACGCTGAGAAATCCGTGCCGTAGCCTTCATCCTTGATTCGACCTGTAAGCAGCAGTTCCGCCCCGAGCCGGCCTATTTCATCGGAGCTCTTGGCGGCCATGCCACAGCCGCCCGTCAGAACCGCCACGCGTGGCGAAGAGGTGTAGCCGATCATCGGGTAACCCGATGGCGAATAGGAAACGGCGCAGGAATTGGTGAAAGCCGGTGGCCGTCTGACGCCTGGAACGAGCCCGTGGAATATGCGCACCAGATGCTCGCGCGCCTTGTCGCGACCGGCCATGCGGAACCAGGCACGCAGCTCCGGCTCGGTCGTGAACTGCAGATCATCGGGATCGCCGCCGATCTTCATGTAATATTTGCCGTCCGGATAACGGATCGGCGGCAACATATAGATGCTGTCCACATCATCGACTGCCTTCGATATCAGCGATGGCATGCCGGAAAGGGCTTCGGCTTCCGTCTCGCTCACTTCGAAGAAGGTGACCGTGCGTCCATAAACCTTCATCTCAACAGGTCGCGGCAAGAGATTCTCGGCAATGGAGAAACCGCCGGCGGCCAGCAGTATTTTTTCCGCACTGAATGTCTCGCCCTCGGCGGTCGTCACGACAGCTAGGCCGCTCTCGTCGCGGATCGACACAGCCGTCTGCTTGATAATGCGAGCGCCTGCCTTCTCCGCCAGTAGCGATTGCGCCTTCACGAGCCGGCGGGGGCTGATGTGACCCGCCCCATGCGGTTCGAAGACTCCTTCGCTTCCCGATTCGAAGGAGAAGAAAGGAAACTTCATCTTGAGTTCGGTGTCATCGAGGATATCGGTTTGCACGCCGAGCCGCCCGGCCGCTTCTACGACATCACCGACATAAGCTATTTCACCACCCCGCTTCGGCCCGACAACAAGGCAGCCGACCGGGGCGTAGAATTGAATGCCGCTATCCCGTTCGATATCCGCATAACGGCCGATCGAACGGTTTGCGAGACGAGCCCAATCCGTATCCGGATCGATCGTGCGGGTAATACGGCCCTCGTCATAATGACTGCCGAAAACACCCTGGTGATTGGCGCGATCTTCAGGTTCATCCGGCCCGATGACGGCGATGCCGTCGGTTTGTCTGGCCAGGTGACGGGCAGCCGCTGCCCCCATCATGCCCCGACCGACGACGATGAACCTGAAATCCGCTGCCATACTGTAACCCTCACCGATAGCCGCGGTTTCGATAGCACGGAAAGCGATTCCGCCCTATCCGAATCCTGGCTTGGCTGTCAGTCCAGAAGTGCAAGCACCTTTCCGCAATAGCGCTTCGAGATCGGGTTCATGCGCGTGGCGCCATGGCCGGCATTGTATTTGAGGATGGTGTTGCAGGTCGGTCCGCCGCCAAGATCCTGCGCCATGGCGAGATATTTCATGCCGAACTTGATGTTCGTTTCAGGATCGTAGAGCCCCTGGGCGCGGCCCGTATAGCCCATCAGCTTGGCGGTCGCCGGCTTGATCTGCATAAGGCCGATTTCGCCTGCGCTTCCACGAGTTTTCGGATTGAAATTGCTTTCGATCCGGATGACGGCGGTAGCGAGTTCGACCGCGACGCCGTTCTGCTTGGCATATTTGGCAATCAATACGGAGTAGCGATTTTGCCGTGCGAAGGAGGTTTCTGCATCGCGCAATTCGACGGGAACATTGGGAACCGGGAAGCCGGTAGTGCGGCTGACGATCTTGAGAGGAACAGTTTTCTGCTTCGCATGCCGTTCGCCCGCAGAGGCGCAATCGTATCCCACCAGCAGCACGCCCATGCATGCCACAGCCGCAACAATCAAATTTTTCATGTAGTCTTTTGTCTCCAGGGGCGGGACCGCGGATAGCCAAAGCCATCACGTCCGGCTGGAGGCAAAAAGAGCCACCGGAGTGCACAGTCCCCATTAGTCGTCTACGGCCGCGCGACACACAAACCCAGACGGCGCGACCGCCGTTCAGCGAGCGCCGTTAGACCAATGCAATGCGGAAATAATAGGGAAAAGCTGTGGCGTAGCAGGGTGTTACGCGTTTTTGCATCTATAGCCGGCTATAAACACCGATGACATAATGGAACGAATTCAGGAATAGCGCGGCAGCGCGGTTAACAGGCGATGAAGCGTATCGATCGTCGAAAAGTCGGCGATGCCATCCACGCGCTCCTGCCGGAAATGGCGCTGGAAGGCTTCGACGTCGCCCTTCAGTTTTTCCGAGAATTCGCCATTTATTTCAGTGTTATAGCCATACAGCGACAGCATCGACTGCAAGGCTTCGATCGGCTGCCCCACATCACCCTTCTGGAAGAACCGTCCGCCAGTGATCGAAGCCGGCTCAACCCAGTGCCCCACGCCCGCTGCAGCGAGCCGCGCCCAGGGGAATTTCTCACCCGGATCGACCTTGCGCACAGGGGCAACATCGGAGTGTCCAAGCACCCGTTCAGGCGCGATTGCCCAGCGTTGGCCGCAATCGCGACACAGTTCGATCACCGCTTCGATCTGCGCATCAGGAAATTCCGGCAGTCCGCCGGGATGGCCGGCATTGGCGATTTCGATGCCGATCGACGATGAATTGATGTCGGTTTCGCCACGCCAGGAGCTCTTGCCCGCGTGCCAGGCACGGCGCTCTTCCGGGACAAGCTGCATGACGCGCCCATCCTCGAAGACGAAATAATGACTGGAAACCTGGCTCTCCGGACGACAGAGCCAATCGAAAGCGCCCTCAGCCGTGCCCATGCCGGTATAGTGCAAGAGGATGATATCAGGCCGACGCCCATCCCGCCTCTCGCCATGGTTCGGCGAAGGCTGCACATGGGCGCGAGCGAAATCGGCCTTGAATGCACTCATGCTGCGCGGCGTTCTTTCTCGATCTCGGCGTAAGCCGCATTCAGAGCCGCCATGCGCTCGTTGGCGATGGCATGGAACTCTTCCGGCACCCCGCGCGACATGAGGCGATCCGGATGGTTCTCATAGACAAGGCCATGGTAGCGGCGGCGAATCGTCGGAAAATCGTCCTGACGGGAGACGCCGAGCACTTTGTAGGGATCGCGGCCGCCAACATTGACATGGCGCGCCATGATCTGCTCGAACCGCCCCTCACTCATATGGAAGATTTCGGCGACATGCTGAAGGAAGGCCATTTCCTTCTCATGAATAAGGCCATCAGCCTTGGCGATATGGAAGAGACCATCGAGCACGTCTTCCAGCACCGGGCAATTCTCCGTGCAGGTTTCGCAAAGGGAGGACAGCCGTTCCGCATAGGCTTCGTAACCGGCCACATCCTGGCGCGCCAGATTATAGAGACGAGCGACATTTTTCGCTTGATCGGGCGGAAATTCGAAGATCTCGCGGAATGCGTTGACCTCATTTTCCGTGACCACGCCGTCTGCCTTCGCCATCTTGGCGGACAGAGCGATTATAGCAACGGAAAACGCCACCTTGCGGCGCGTTTCCGGATCGCCTTCAAAGACGGTGCGAATGGCCTCGACGACCGCCGACAGGGCATTGCCGGCAGTGCTACCGATAGCATTCAGCAATTTTTCCCAGAACGACATGCCGGTCTCGATATCCACTTAAACTGTAGAACACCTTGATCAAATAATAGTTGCCATTGCAAGCAGTCCATTCGTCGCAAGGGCGAAAACACTTTTCACAATTTGGTAATGATGCTGCATTGCGAGCAACCGGCCAATCGCCCTGCTCGGCCTTCGAGGGCGAAACAAACCGCGGATTTCTTAAATTCTTTACTTTACACCCATGTCCGCCTGTCGCATCCATTCCCACCGCAACCACTGAAATGACGCAGCAAGACTGCAAGGAGGATCTCCATGGCCAAACAGAAAGTCGCAATGCTCACTGCAGGCGGACTGGCGCCCTGCCTTTCGTCTGCCGTTGGCGGGCTGATTCAGCGCTATAGCGATGTGGCACCTGACCTCGACATAATCGCTTATCGTTCCGGCTACCAAGGAGTTCTGCTGGGAGACAGCATCGAAGTGACGCCGGCCATGCGCGAAAAGGCCTACCTGCTGCATCGCTATGGCGGCTCGCCTATCGGCAACAGCCGCGTCAAGCTCACCAACATCGCCGATTGCGTCAAGCGCGGCCTGGTCAAGGAAGGCGAAAACCCACTGCGCGTCGCAGCCGAGCGGCTGGCGTCCGACGGGGTAACCATTCTTCACACGATCGGCGGCGACGACACCAATACGACGGCCGCCGATCTCGCCGCCTATCTTGGCGCCAATGGCTACGATCTGACCGTTGTCGGCCTGCCGAAAACGGTTGACAACGACGTCGTGCCGATCCGCCAGTCTCTCGGCGCCTGGACGGCTGCCGAAGTCGGTGCTGACTTCTTCGACAATGTTAGCAACGAACAGACCGCGGCGCCAAAGACGCTCGTGATCCATGAAGTGATGGGCCGCCACTGTGGCTGGCTGACCGCTGCAACCGCGCGCGCCTACATTCAGAAGACCAGCGCCAACGAATATGTCGAAGGCTTCATGATGAATGCCGATTTGAAGCGCATCGACGGCCTCTATCTGCCGGAAATGGTCTTCGACATCGAGGCTGAAGGCGAACGCCTGCGCACTAACATGGAAAAGACCGGCCAGGTGACGTTGTTCGTTTCGGAAGGCGCGGGCCTCGACGCGATCGTCGCCGAGCGCGAAGCGGCCGGCGAAACCGTCAAGCGCGATGCATTCGGTCACGTGAAGATCGACACCATCAATGTCGGCGGCTGGTTCCAGAAGCAATTCGCAGCCATCATCGGCGCCGAACGCTCGATGGTGCAGAAGTCAGGCTATTTCGCACGCTCCGCGCCGGCAAACGCCGAGGACCTTCGCCTGATCCAAGGCATGGTCGATCTCGCCGTGGAAAGCGCCCTCAATAAGGTGTCCGGCGTTACGGGACATGATGAAGGTCAAGGCGGCCGGCTGCGCGTTATCGAATTCCCGCGCATCAAGGGCGGCAAGGCCTTCGATATCTCCACACCCTGGTTCGCTGAGGTCATGGACCATATCGGCCAGAAATACACACAGGCCTGATAGATCTGTGATCAACGGACTGATGGACAATCAGGCGGCCCGATTGTCCATCAGGCGGGTTGACGGATCGCCAATCCAATGTCTTTGCTGGCAGCGAAATAGGAATTAGGGAGGATTCCATGTCCATCGAAACCTGGCTCGCTTTCGCTGCCGCTTCCTGCATCATGCTGGCCATACCAGGCCCGACCATTCTCCTCGTCATATCCTATGCATTGGGCCACGGCCGCAAGACGGCGCTGGCAACGGTGACTGGCGTCACGCTTGGCGATTTCACGGCAATGACCGCTTCGCTCGCCGGTCTCGGCGCCCTCCTTGCCACATCAGCGACACTATTCACGATTCTGAAGCTGATCGGCGCAGCCTATCTCGTTTTCCTCGGAATCAAGCTCTGGAGAGCCCCCATTGTGACGGGACCGATGGGCGATAACGACAATCTCCCAGAGGAAAAACCGTTAAAAATTCTCTTACACTCATACATTGTAACAGCTCTCAACCCGAAGAGCATCGTCTTTTTCATTGCGTTCGTTCCGCAATTTCTCGACATGTCGAAGCCATTTCTTCAGCAAACGCTTATTCTAGAGGCAACTTTCCTCACGTTAGCGGCACTGAACTCGCTTATTTACGTCTTCGTCGCCGATATGGCACGCGGCTTCATCCGCAAGGCAAGCGTGCAACGCGTCGTTAACAGAACGGGGGGAACTCTGTTGATTGCCGCCGGTGCAGTGACCGCCGGATACCGTCGGATGGCCGCCTGAGGCCGTGCAGGGTTGCGGGGTGATCACGGATAGGTTAATGGGGATTCATAATTTTATCGATCGCGTGACCGAATTTGGCGGTCCTGTGGCCGAATTGCATCGAAATTAGGTTTGGTTTTTTCGAAAGTGACAGAATGGTAACGATCGGATTTCCCAGCCTGAAGCGCAGCGTTGCCTTGTCGGCAATGATGTGCGGCGCTCTCGCCGGGTGTGCAAGCACTCAGCAGCAGACGTCTCAGGCAGAACTCCCGTCGGCACACACCAACGTGCCGCATCCGAATACGACCCTGACCGCAACTGGCACGGCCGCGCCTGCAGTAGGCGGCGTGGCAGTGGCCGCGATATCGCCGAATTTCATCGGTCCGCGGCAGCCGCAACAAACAGCAATGGCAAAGTCCGGCCGTGTTGTTCCGGGTTCGACAAACGTTGCTGCTGCAAGCCAGCAGCAGATGGACGCGGGACGTTTCGGCACGCCTGTTGCGAGCGCTGCCAATCAGGGAACCGCCGCAATCGCTGCCGCAACGGGCGCTCCAGCTGGTAGCACCTCAGCCGCAGCAGCCTATGCCGCTTCCGACGTGCCGCTGATGCCTTCCGTAGTCGCCATCCCGATGCCTAATCCGGCGCGCCCTGGTGATGCCGCGCTCACGCCGGTTTCCTCCTCCGTGGCTCAGAGCCAGCCCACCATTCCGATGACATCGGATGTTGCGGCCATTCAGGTTGCCGTGCCGACGCCGCGTCCAGGTTCGACACCGCAGGCTGAAGTCGCGTTCGCCACGCCCCCGCAAATGGGCGTTCCGCGCTACGCCGACAATCGCATGCATTATGACTTCAATTTCGACAGTAGCGGTCCGACGGTCGTGCCAGCCGTCATGACCACCACCAACACTGCGAATTACGATTCCGACGTTCCGGCTGAGCAAAAGAGCTATGTTTCGAAGCTCATCCAGAAATACGCCAAGCTTTACGAAATTCCGGAATCCCTGATCCATCGCGTCGTTCACCGCGAAAGCCGTTACAATCCGAAAGCCTATAATCGCGCCGGATATTTCGGCCTGATGCAGATCAAGTATAATACGGCGAAGTCCATGGGCTACGAAGGCCCGGCATCCGGGCTTCTCGACGCGGAAACCAACATCAAATATGCCGCCAAATATCTGCGCGGCGCATGGATGACGGCCGACAGCAAGGCTCAAAACAAGGAAGTGAATGCCGTGCAGCTTTATGCCCGCGGCTATTACTACGACGCCAAGCGCAAGGGCCTTACTGACGTCGCCAACGGCAATTACTAATTTTATCTAGATAATTCTGACAAGCCGGCCTAATTCGTGGCCGGCTTTATCACATCCATGATCCGCTTCAGCAGGATTTGCGGCCGATAATCCGCCCAGGTCGGCGTCAGCCCCATCCGCACGACGACGAGATTGGCGGACGGGACGATTGCGACCGTTTGGCCGTCATGACCGGTCATCCAAAATGCATCCGCGGGCAGACCGAATTGGGCGTTCGAGCCGCCAGGGCCCGCAAGCCAGGCCTGAACCTGCGAGTAAACGCCCTCGGAAGCCTTCGTCGGCGTGCGCATGGCGCCGACGAACCCCTCCGGCAGCAAACGGTGCCCATTCCAGACCCCGTCCTGTAGCAGAAACATGCCGAAGCGCGCCCAATCCCGGGCATTGGCGTAGAGATAGGAACTGCCGACGAAGGTGCCGCGCTCGTCGGCCTCGAAAACAGCGCTATACATTCCGAGTGGTCCGAAGAGCGCTTCGCGCGGATAGGAGATGGCAGCGCTCAGATTGGGCAGCCGGTTCATCCACAGGCGAGAAAGCAGCGCGGCCGTGCCACTGGAATAGCTGAAACGCTCGCCCGGCGCTGCCAGCTGACGCGCATTGGCTGCTAGGCTCGTCACATCCGCGTCGAGATAGAGCATGCGCGTTACATCCGATACGGTGCCATAGGATTCGTTAAACGCAAGCCCGCTTTCCATGGCGAGAAGATCGCTGAGCTTGATGTCCTTACGCGAGTCGGCGCTCCATTGCGGCAGAAGATTCTGATCGTCGAAGGACATGCGCCCGGCCAGCATGAGACGGCCGATAATCGCGGCATTCACCGTCTTGGTCATCGACCAGCCGATCAGCGGCGTTGCCTTGCTGAAGCCATCGCCATAGGTCTCGGCGACAATACGGCCATCCTTGACCACGACGATCGCGCGCATGGCTGGCCCGGCAAGATCCGGATTCGATACGACATCGGCAAGCCTCCTCCCCACGTCACCCTGACCGAGGTCTACCGTATCTCCATCCGGCCAAACCGCATCGTTCTTCGGCGCCTTCACCTTGTTGAGGAAGACGGCGCTGCGAGCCGTTTGCAGATCGCCGTCCGGCACCAGCGCACAGCCAAGCGCACCGCGATAAAGCGCACGGTTCGGCGCGAACAATCCCAGGAAACGGGCCGTCACCACGCCCTCGTCCCGATCGACATAGACGCGAATGAGCTTCAATGCCGGATTGCCGGGAGCCTGGACATCCTCCTCCATCACCTTGTCCGGATCCCGCTTGGCCACGAACGTATTGGAGCAGACGATCTTTGCCGCGTAGCCATCGCCGACCTTCAGCAATTCCGGCGGATAAAGAGAGAGCCAAACGGCTCCGCCGGCGACAATGATCAGCAGCAGAACAATAAGAGCCCCGATCACTCTCGATATCAAACGCATGTCACATACTCTCCAGAAAGGTAGGCGGAGACAATCAGGAAACGCAGCAAGATGAAAGATCTATGATGATCAGGGCTCCTTAAATATGTGCAAGGATGCCTTGCAGCTGGATCTGCCAACAGCCCGCGTCATCAGACTGTAGCATTGCCGGGTTACACGCCCTGAACTTCACAAATCGGTGACAAGACTCAGATGACGGAATTCGCCCCGGATGCCGGTCTCCAAAAGAATCGGAAACTCAAGGACGCTCTGCTTCAGCACAAGGCACTGTCTAAGGCAGGCCTTTCCGAGCGCTTGTTCGGCATGTTGTTTTCCGGTCTTGTCTATCCGCAGATTTGGGAAGATCCGGATATCGATATGGAGGCGATGGAGCTGGAAGCGCATCATCGCATCGTCACCATCGGTTCGGGCGGCTGCAACATGCTCGCCTACCTCTCGCAAAATCCTGCATCCATCGATGTTGTCGATCTCAATCGCCACCACATCGCACTGAACAAGCTGAAGCTAGCTGCCTTCCGCCTGCTTCCCGGCCATGCGGACCTGGTGCGTTTCTTCGGAACGGCGAATTCTGCGGGCAATAGCCAGGCTTACGACCAGTTCATCGCGCCGCGCCTCGACACGGCCACGGCTGACTACTGGGATGGTCGCGATCTCTATGGCCGCCGCCGCATCACGGTCTTCAACCGCAATATCTACAAGACCGGCCTTCTCGGCCGGTTTATCGGCGCTGCCCATATACTGGCACGCTTGCACGGCGTTCGCCTCCAAAAGATGACTGAAGCCCGTACCATGCGCGAGCAGCGTCAGTTCTTTGAGGAAGAAATCGCTCCGATCTTCGACAAACCGGCGGTTCGCTGGCTGCTCGGCCGCAAGAGCTCGCTCTTTGGCCTCGGCATCCCGCCGCAGCAATATGACGAGCTTGCGAGCCTGGCAGGCGACGATTCCATTTCCGCCGTGCTGAAACACCGGCTCGAAAAGCTCGCCTGTCATTTCCCGATGCGCGACAATTACTTTGCCTGGCAGGCATTCTCCCGGCGCTACGCTGCCCAGCACCAGGGGCCTCTGCCCACCTATCTCAAGCCGGAACACTATGCGGCGATCCGCGCCAATGCCGATCGTGTGAGCGTCCATCACGCCAATTTCACCGAGCTTCTCGCTTCGAAGCCGGCAGCTTCTCGCGATCGCTATATCCTCCTCGATGCGCAGGACTGGATGACCGACGAGCAGCTCAATGGCCTCTGGGCGGAGATCACCCGCACGGCGCGCGAAGGCGCCCGCGTCATCTTCCGCACGGCCGCCGAAAAGAGCATCATCGAAGGCCGCCTTTCTCCAGCGATCCGCGATCAGTGGGTCTATTTCGAAGAGCGTTCGCAGGAACTCAATGTTCGTGATCGCTCGGCCATCTATGGCGGCTTCCACATCTACGGGAAAAAAGCGTGAGCCAGGCGGATACAGGCATAGAAACCAGCGAGAACAATCACGCCAAGCTGATGGACGGCATGTACCGTTATCAGCGTCACATCTATGACCTGACCCGCAAATATTACCTATTCGGCCGCGATCGCACGATCGAACAGCTGAATGTCCCCGTCGGCGGCTCGCTTCTGGAAGTGGGCTGCGGCACCGGCCGCAATATGCTGCTCGCCTATCGGCGCTTCCCCTCCGCCTGCCTCTACGGCCTCGACATCTCGCAGGAAATGCTGATCTCCGCGCGCAATAATTTCCGCGGCCTGAAACAGATGCCGGATTTTCGCGTCGCCGATGCCACCGCTTTCTCGCCCGACGATTTCGGCACCGAGGGCTTCGACCGCGTCATGATCTCCTACGCGCTGTCGATGATCCCGGACTGGAAAAATGCCGTCGACGCATCGCTCGACGCAGTCGCACCGGGCGGCGAGCTTCACATCGTCGATTTCGGCCAGCAGGAAGGATTGCCGGGCTGGTTCCGTGCCATGCTCAAAGGCTGGCTGAAGAAATTCCACGTCACTCCCCGCGCCGATCTTTTGACCGTGCTCGAAGAGAAGGCTGCAGTGAGGGGCATGTCGATGAAA
This sequence comes from Martinezella sp. CNPSo 3957, assembly GCF_057784395.1. Taxonomy (NCBI): domain Bacteria; kingdom Pseudomonadati; phylum Pseudomonadota; class Alphaproteobacteria; order Hyphomicrobiales; family Rhizobiaceae; genus Martinezella; species Martinezella sp. CNPSo 3957. The sequence continues at coordinate 284,413 of NZ_JBXSOU010000002.1, read as the reverse complement.
ACCGAAAAGATCGGTCGTGGCTACGCCTGGCGGGCCGTAGCGACCCGGCGCGGCGCCTGAGCGGCGACAGATTCCAGCGCAAAATCCGGCCTCGGAAGGCGCCAAGCATAAGATTTTGCTTGAAGATAACGCATTTTTTACGTTGATATGGTGAATAAAGTGGCAAGACCAGCTGGCAACGGTATGGTCTGCCGCTCTTTCGGATTCTCGAGGACCACATTACGGAAGCCAAATCTTGGGGCAGCAAGATCACTCGGGCCATAACAGGATATCTATGCGCCGGCTTCTGGCATGCCTACTGCCGCTCGCTCTTGCCTTGACGGGCTGCACGACGGGCTATGATGCCTTATCGACGGCGGCCCTTCCCAAGACCAGATTCGCCGATACGAAGCCCCAGGACTTCGGCCGCGATCATCCGCAGCGCCATCCCATCCATGGCATCGATATTTCCAAATGGCAGGGCGATATCGATTGGAAAGCCGTCAAGGGCTCGGGCGTCGCCTTCGTCTTCATCAAGGCGACAGAGGGCAAGGACCGGATCGACCCTCGCTTCACCGAGTATTGGAATGAAGCGAGCGCTGCCGGACTTCTGCATGCGCCCTATCATTTCTTCTATTTCTGCTCGACAGCCGATGAGCAGGCCGATTGGTTCATCCGCAACGTGCCGAAGGATGCCATGGCGCTTCCGCCCGTCGTCGACGTCGAATGGAACCCGGGCTCCCCCACCTGCAAGACCAGACCGGCTCCTGAAACGGTACGCAGCGAGATCAAGCGCTTTATGGATCGCCTGCAGGCCTATTACGGCAAGCGCCCGATCATCTATACTTCAGTTGACTTCCATCGTGAAAATCTAGTCGGCTATTTCCAGGACTATCATTTCTGGGTCCGATCCGTCGCCAAGCATCCGAAAGAGACCTACGCAGACCGCAGCTGGGCCTTCTGGCAATATACCTCGACGGGCGTCATCCCCGGCATCAAGGGTCCGGCGGATATCAATGTTTTTGCCGGTTCCGAACAAAATTGGCACAACTGGGTAGCGGCAGTAGAGAAGCAAGGAAATTCTTGAGACTGCAGCCAATTCTCTCTTGCTTATGTCACAATCTTCTGTGAAAGCGACCCTATTCTATCATTGGAAAGGATCGCTCATGGATCGTGACACCATTCGACGCGGCGCTCTTGCGTTGCTCTTCGCTTCAGCCATGACCGGTACGGCGTTGGCTCAAAGCGCGGCACCGGCTGCAGTGCCGCCCGCGAGCAGCGATGCCACTCCGAAGGTAGCCTGCGGCGGCGATCTCGCTGCCTTCCTCGCTGGCGTAAAGGCCGAGGCGATTGCCGATGGCGCAGACGCTGCCGCTGCCGACAAGACGCTCGCTGGCGCCCAGATCGACCAGAAGGTTCTTGCCATGGACCGCAGTCAAGGCGTCTTCCGCCAGACCTTCCTCGAATTCTCCCAGCGCACCGTCAGCCAGGGCCGCCTCGACCTCGGCCGCCAGAAGATGAAGCAATATGCCAACGTCTTCGCCAAGGCCGAACAGGATTATGGCGTGCCTCCCGGCGTCATCACCGCCTTCTGGGCAATGGAAACCGACTTCGGCGCGGTTCAGGGCAATTTCAACACGCGCAACGCACTGGTCACCCTCTCGCACGATTGCCGCCGGCCGGACTTCTTCCGTCCACGCCTGATCGCGCTGATCGAGCTCGTCCAGCGCGGCGATGTCGACCCCGCAACGACGACGGGCGCATGGGCCGGCGAAATCGGCCAGACGCAGATGCTGCCACCCGATATCATCGCTTATGGCACCGATGGCGATGGGGACGGTCATGTCAATCTGAAGACCAGCGCTCCGGACGTGATCCTGACGACCGCCAGATTCCTCCAGCATCTCGGCTTCCAGCGCGGCCAGCCTTGGCTGCAGGAGGTAACGGTTCCGGACAATCTTCCCTGGGAAAAATCCGGTATCGGCGGCACGCTGACTGCAGGCGATTGGTTCAAGCTCGGCGTCACGCCGCGCGACGGCAACACGAGCTTCGGCTCCCTGCCCGCCGCTCTCATCCTGCCGCAGGGTCGCAAGGGGCCCGCCTTCCTGACCTATCCGAACTACAATACCTATCTCGGATGGAACCAATCGTTCATCTACACGACATCGGCCGCCTATTTCGCCACGCGTTTCGCCGGCGCACCGCCCTATAGCAAGGGCAATCCCGAGCCGGGCTTGAACGATGTCGACATGAAGGCGCTTCAGACCAAGCTAGTGGCCCGCGGCTATGATGTCGGCAAGATCGACGGCATCCTCGGCTCCGGCACGCGTGTCGCCATCCAGAAGGAACAGTTCCGCCTGGGCATGCCGGCTGACGGCTGGGCGACGACGGCATTGCTCAACGCACTCTGATTTCTCCCCATGCATCGATCGAAAAGGCGGCTCCTGGCCGCCTTTTTTGTATCTGCTCCACTCGCACCGTGAGCCAGACAGCAAGAAACGGGTGGAGAGCCTGCACTCTTCCGGTTTAGATGCATCGAAAGAGGAGAGATGCCATGAATGGCGAACATCGAATGAGCGCCTCGACATGGGGCCTGCTGCTGTTGCTCGGGTTGATCTGGGGCGGTTCGTTCTTTTTCGCTCGTATCGCCGTTCACTACGTACCGCCCTTCACGCTCGTCTTTCTGCGTCTGTCGCTGGCGGCCGTGGCATTGCATCTCTATCTAGCCGGTCGCCTCAATATCTATCAGTCCCTGCGCCACCATTGGCCGCAATTTCTGCTGCTGGGCTTAATCAACAATGCGATACCGCATACATTGATCTTCTGCGGCCAGACGCAGATGGGTGCCGGGCTCGCATCGATCCTGAACGCGACGACGCCGATGTGGACCGTGTTGATCGGCAATCAGCTGACAACGGATGAGCGCCTGACATCGGCCAAGCTGATCGGCTGCCTCACCGGCCTCCTCGGAACGATCGTGTTGCTCGGACCGAGCGTTACCAGCGACGGCTCGGTACCCTTCTGGGCACTCTCATTGCCGATCTTGGCGGCAATCTCCTATGGATTCGCGGCGATTTATGCCAAGCGCTTCAAAGGCATCGCGCCGCCGGTTGTGGCAGCGGGCCAATTGACAGGCTCCTCGCTCATCATGCTGCCGGTTGCGCTTGTGATCGACCAGCCTTGGGCGCTTGCCGCCCCGCCGGTGACGGCAATTGCCGCCATTCTTGGCCTGGCGCTGCTGTCGACCGCTTTTGCCTACATCCTCTATTTTCGTATCATCGAGCTTGCAGGCGCCACCAACACCTCCCTCGTCACTCTGCTCGTGCCGCCGAGTGCGTTATTGCTCGGCTTCCTCTTTCTCGGAGAGCGAATGGGGCCGACCGAAATCGTCGGCATGCTGCTCATTGCCGCAGGTCTGCTCGTCCTCGATGGGCGGCTTTTCGCATGGATGAAACGCGGCGTCAGAACGTGGGAAACATGATCTCCCACTCCATTCGCGTGGCCTACAGTCACAACATATTAATATTTATTCACAGCCCGTCATCGAGTCGGAAATCTATATTTATAAAGCAATATCAAGTCACTGCTGTCAGTTCATGAATCAAGCCGCAAACTCAGTACCGCGTCGCAGCATCGAATGTTCTTTCCAAGCAACATATTTTCGACATAACATTTAACAGCTGACTGAGGAGGAAGACATGGGATTAACACGATCCATCAACGTCCTAGTGGTCGGTGCGGCCTTCGCTTTCGTCGTGACGATGCTCTTCATCTGACGGCTTCAGGGAAGTTCGCACACGATCAAACTCCGAGAAGTTAACAAAACCCCTGCCTTATTAGAAAAGCGCATGCCCTACCGGACATGCGCTTTTTATCGTTACGCTTTGCAAAACGGTTTAGGCAGCAGCGCCGGCCTGGGAAGCCACCTTGCGCTGGAGGCCGAGCCGCTCAAGCACGGCGGACACAAGCGGCGAACGGTTCATCGTATAGATGTGAAACTCGTGAATGCCACGGCGCACGAGATCCTGTATCTGTTCGGCGGCCACGTCGGCTGCGACCTTGGCGCGTTCCTCGATATTATCGTCCAGACCGTCGAAACGCTCATCAAGCCAGGAAGGGATACTGGCGCCGCATGCACCGGCAAAGCGCTTCAGCTGCGTCAGGTTCTGGATTGGCATGATCCCCGGGACGACGGGAATCTCGATGCCCGCTGCGCGAACGCGATCATGGTAGCGCTCGAAAGCATCATTATCGAAGAAGAACTGGGTCAAGGCTCGATCAGCACCGTTCTCTGCCTTGCGCTTCAGCATGTCGATATCGGCTGCCGTATCGCGGCTTTCCGGATGCTTTTCGGGATAGGCGGAAACGGAAATGTCGAAATCGCCGCGCTCCCGCAAAGCGCCAACCAGTTCCGCGGCATTGGCATAACCGCCCGGATGCGGTTGATAGGCCGAGCCGACACCACCCGGCGGATCGCCGCGCAACGCGACGAAACGGCGAACACCCGTAGCCAGGAACTCGTCGATCACACGATGCGTATCTTCGCGCGTGGCGCCGACGCAGGTTAGATGCGATGCGGTCGTAAACGGCGTCTCGTGGATCATCTTCCGCACGGCGGAAAGCGTCGGCGCCTTGGTCGAGCCGCCCGCTCCATAGGTTACTGAAACGAATTCAGGGTCCCAATCGCTGAGTTCCTCGACAGTGTTCCACAACTGCTGCTCGGCCTCTTCCGACTTGGGCGGAAAAAACTCGAAGGAGATGCGGATACCCGCGTTATGGCTTTCTGATCTCGAAGACATGTCAAACTCTCCCGGCAAGAATGGGGGATGACTGGTGGCCCTGGCCAGACGCAATCAGCAACCGCGGGTCACGCGCCAGCCAGATGGTGACGGTCAGCGCCTGTCCGCCTTCCCTCCCCGAATGAAGATCCTGCACGCGCTCCACATCCAGCCCCGCCAGTTTCAGCCAATCCGACATGGCCTGATGCGAGAAGCCGAGGCGAAGATGCGCATGCTCGTCACGCAGATATTCGAGCCCGTGCGGCGCGAGGTCGATGATGACAAGCCGGCCGCCGGGCCGCAGCATTCGTGCGGCCTCATTGATGGCAACCTCCGGCTGATCAAGGAAATGCAGCACTTGGTGGATGGTGATGAGATCGAAATCCTGCTGCTCGAGCGGCAGGTTGAAAATATCGCCATGCCGCACCGAGGCGGCGGTGATATTGGCACGGTCCAGATTGGCGCGGGCGACGGCCAGCATATCACGGCTGGCATCGATACCGACGGCGCGGCGATAATGCCCGGCCAGAAGCTGCAGCATCCGGCCGGTACCCGTGCCGAGATCGAGAAAGGAGTCGATCGGCTGCGGACCGATAAGATCGATCAGCGCCTTGTCGACATCCTCGTCGGCGACATGGAGACGACGCAACTCATCCCACTCGGCGGCATTGCGGCTGAAATAGGCCTGGGCGCGCTCGGCGCGAATGCGCTTTACGGAGGCGAGGCGTTCCCCGTCACGCAGCAGCACCGTATCCTTTTCGGCGGTATGACGCAGCAGGCTGCGAGCTAGCGTCACGGCCTTGCCCTCCTGCTTCAGCCGGAAGTAAGCCCAGGCGCCTTCCTGATAACGATCAATCAGTCCGGCTTCACCGAGCAGCTTCAAATGCCGGGAAATGCGCGGCTGCGACTGGCCAAGAATTTCGGTAAGATCGGTCACCGTAAGATCGCCGGCAGCGAGAAGCGCGAGAAGACGTAGCCTCGTCGGCTCTCCGACCGCCTTCAACACGTCTACTACGTCATCCAAGCCGAGTTTAACCAGATCTGTCATTCCACACCCAATCAAGATATAAAGATATCTTTATGTGATTTGGGTTTTCTTGGCAAGAGCCAATCGGCTACCCACCGGAGTTCGACGTCGGAAATCCGTTAGTTTCCGGCGAAAACAGAATATCGAGGGCGATTGCTACATAAACGAAAACCCCGGACAAGCCGGGGTTTTCAAAAGAGCCAAACCGAGAGCTCAGCGTGTCAGGCGCTTATGCGCCTGGCTGCCCGGATTGAGAGCATCGGGGCCGAGACGGCGGATCTTGTCCTGCTCGTAATCTTCGAAATTGCCTTCGAACCATTCGACATGGCCTTCGCCTTCAAAGGCCAGGATGTGCGTGGCCAGGCGGTCGAGGAACATGCGGTCGTGGCTAATGATGATGGCGCAGCCGGCGAAGTTTTCGAGCGCGCTTTCCAGCGCCGCCAGCGTTTCCGTATCGAGGTCGTTGGTTGGTTCGTCGAGCAGAAGCACGTTGCCGCCAGCCTTCAACATCTTGGCCAGGTGAACGCGGTTGCGCTGACCGCCAGAGAGATTGCCAACCTTCTGCTGCTGGTCGCCGCCCTTGAAGTTAAAGGCGCCGCAATAAGCGCGCGAGTTCATGTCGAACTTGCCGAGCTTGATGACTTCGGCGCCGCCGGAGATTTCCTCCCACACCGTCTTATTGCCGTCAAGCGCATCGCGGCTCTGGTCGACATAGCTGAGATGCACCGTCTCGCCGATGCGGACCGTGCCGGCATCCGGCTTTTCCTGCCCGGTGATCATCTTGAACAGTGTCGTCTTGCCGGCGCCGTTCGGGCCAATGATGCCAACGATGCCGCCGGGCGGCAGCTTGATCGACAGATCGTTGATCAGCGTGCGGCCTTCGAAGCCCTTGGTGATGCCCTCCATCTCGATCACCACCTGGCCGAGACGCTCGCTGACCGGAATGATGATCTGCGCATCACCGGGACGCTGATTTTCGGCAGCATCGACCAGCTGTTCGTAAGCGTTGATACGCGCCTTGGACTTGGCCTGGCGGGCCTTGGGGCTGGAGGCAATCCATTCCTGTTCGCGGCTGATCGCCTTCTGGCGGCCAGCTTCTTCGCGGGCTTCCTGCTGCATGCGCTTGGCCTTGGCCCGCAGATAGGCGGAATAGTTGCCTTCGTAGGGAATGCCACGACCGCGGTCGAGCTCGAGAATCCAGCCGGTAACATTGTCGAGGAAGTAGCGGTCGTGGGTGATCATCATCACGGCGCCCGGATAGTCGCGCAGGTGCTTTTCCAGCCAGGCAATGGTCTCAGCGTCGAGATGGTTGGTCGGTTCGTCGAGCAGCAGCAAGTCCGGCTGCGAGAGAAGCAGGCGGCACAGCGCGATACGGCGGCGCTCACCGCCTGAAAGGCTGGTGACTTCGGCATCGCGCGGCGGGCAGCACAAGGCTTCCATCGCCATCTCCACCTGGCTTTCCAGATCCCAGAGGTTCTGGCTGTCGATGATATCCTGGAGCTTGGCGCCCTCTTCCGCGGTCTCGTCGGAATAGTTCATCATCAATTCGTTGTAGCGATTGAGGATTTCGGTTTTCTTGGCAACGCCTTCCATGACGTTTTCGAAAACCGTCTTGTTGGGATCGAGCTGAGGCTCCTGCGCCAGGTAGCCGATGGTGGCGCCTTCGGCCAGCCAGGCTTCGCCGGTATATTCCTTGTCGAGGCCGGCCATGATGCGCAGCACGGTCGATTTACCTGCACCGTTCGGGCCGAGAATACCGATCTTGGCATCGGGGTAGAATGATAGATGAATATTCTCGAGAATCTTCTTGGCGCCATAGGACTTATTCAGACCGGCCATATGATAAATGAACTGACGTGCCATAGCTTGGGTTGCTCCACGGGCGAATAGCGTTGCGATTTGTGCCGCTATGTAGGCGAAACCCCGCCCTCGGGCAACGGCGAAACCTTGTCCGAGGGCATTATCCGTGTCAGAAAGGCCGTATTTTCTCAGAAACCGGCCGCGTCCACCACACCCCGATCACAGCCGAAGGAGGTGCTGCCGGCCCCCTGGATCAGTTTGGCGAGCCGCGGCTCACTGCCCTGCTGGGGATCGATCGCATCTTCGGAGAGACCGATGGTCAGCTCCGAAATCATTCGGACATCGCCGACGCGGCGGCAGCTCATCTTGATGCGCGCATTGGCGCCCTCGCCGAAACTCTGGTCAAAGGCTGCCTTGATACTTTCGGCATCCAGCTCCTTGCCGATATTCTGCGCGAAAAGATCCCGCACGGCAGACGTATTGAGTTCGGCAATCAGACCGGCGGCGATGGAGAAATATTGATCGGCGCTGAGCTTCGTGCAGGTGCCGTGCTTGATCCATTCATGCCGCTCCAGGCCGGATTGAGTGCCTGGCATTGCCTTGTCCAGCTTCGCCTTCACGTCTTGGGAAAGCTGCACGGCAGGCAGATCCTTCCAGTCGCGGCCACGATCCGCCTGCTTCAGATCCTCGGAAACATCGCAATATTCCTGCCGCATCGGCCAGAGGCCATGCAGAGAAAAATTGGTGGCATCATGATTGTTCGACGACTGGTTCCGGCATTCCGCCTTCTTCTGGTTCGTCTGACAAAATGCCGGCTCCCAGCTCGCCGCCAGGATAAAGCGCGTCCGTCCGCGGCTATGTTCCTGAGCCATGGCGCTCGCCGCCGTTCCGACCGAAAGAAGTACAACTGCAAATACTCGAAGCCACTGCTTCATTCCTGCCTCCAACTAGAACATTATGGGAACAAATAAGCAGTTTGAGCGAGCAGGCGCAATCCTGAATCACGGCGCTCGGAAAGATTTATTTCTGTGAGCTTTCTCACCTATCCATTGCAATCGAGCGGGGGATGACCTTTCGTCTAACAGGGGAGGAACAAATATATGTTCGCCGAGACGCAGCGCCTGAAAAGTCCGACAGGCGCAACCCTTGCCTATCATCATTTGCCGGCAGCAACCGATGCTCGCGGCATCCTGCTGATATCGCACGGCCTCGCCGAGCATTCCCGCCGATACGAGGCCTTCGCGGATACGATGGCGGGCCGAGGCTTTCATGTCTATGCTCACGATCATCGCGGCCATGGCGAGACCATCGCTCACGACGCGCCGATTGGCCGCTTTGCGCGAAGAGATGGAGTGGGATTGGTCATCGCCGATGTGCTCGCCATGCGCGAGCTTGCCGCAAGCGCCCATCCCGGCGTGCCGATCATCCTGTTCGGGCATTCCATGGGCGGATTGATCAGCCTGAACACCGTCGTCACGCACCCCGACAAGTTCGATGCCGTCACAGTCTGGAATTCCAATTTCAATCCGGGCCTCGCGGGCCGTGCTGCGCAGCTCATCCTCAAAACGGAGCGCATGTTCAAGGGATCGGACGTCCCGAGCGGGCCGCTGCCGAAATTGACCTTCGGCACCTGGGGTAAATCGATCGCCAACCGCCGCACGGATTTCGACTGGCTCTCGCGCATTCCCGAGCAGGTGGACAAATATATCGCCGATCCGCTTTGCGGCTTCGACGCCTCTGTCTCGCTCTGGCTCGACCTATTCGAGTTGACCTTCCGGGCGCCGCAAAGAACCTATCGCGACCGCCTCCGGCGCGACCTGCCGATCCATCTCGTCGGCGGCGGCAAGGATCCGGCGACGGAGAATGCGAAAGCGATTTTCTGGCTGGCAAACCATTTGAAAAGAGCCGGTTTCTCTCGTATTACCATCGAGATCTATCCCGACATGCGGCACGAGACGCTCAACGAAATCGGTGCCGAAGAAGCCATTTCCAACTTCGCCGACTGGTGCAAGAGGATAACGGCAAACAACTGATTCTCATGGGAATTCCACAATGAACACCTCCCGCGGCTCCTCGGCGCGATTGCCGCAATCGGAGCTGACCTTCGGTTTGGTGACGATGTTTCTCTCCGTCGTCCTCTCGCCAGTCATGGATATCTTCTCCAAGCTTGCGGCGACCACGATTCCGCCGGGCGAAGTGACCGCCGCCCGCTTCATCTTCCAGGCTCTTTTTGCGCTCCCCATGATGGCAATGCGCGGGAAATGGGGCGTGTGGAGTTGGCGACGCAGCGGCGTCCATGCCATCCGTGCCGCCGTGCTCACGCTATCCATGGTGTCGTTCGTGACCACGCTGCAGGTGATGGAAGTGGCCGATGCCATTGCCATCTTCTTCGTCGAGCCGATGATGCTCACCATCCTCAGCAGCGTCTTCCTAAGGGAAACCATTGGCTGGCGGCGCTATACCGCCTGTGCCGTGGGCTTTTTCGGCGCGATGCTGATCATCCAGCCAAGCTTTCAGGAAGTCGGTTTTTTCGCCTTGCTTCCTATCGTCACCGCGTTTTGCGTCGCCGTTTACGTCATGATCACGCGGGTGGTCTCCCATAGCGAGGACGCATGGTCAATGCAGTTCCAGACGGCTTTATGGGGGACCGGCATCAGCATGGTCCTGCTTGCCATCGGTCGAACGACGGGATCTACAATCCTCGATCCGGTCATTCCGGATCTGATGGCCACGCTCTATCTGCTCGGCGTTGGTGTTACTGCAGCAGCGGCGGGTATCCTCACGGTATATGCCTATCGCGCCGTGCCGGCCTCGACACTTGCGCCGCTGCAGTATTTCGAGATCGTTTCCGCCACGATCTTCGGCTGGCTCGTCTTCGACAATTTCCCGGATGCGATCAAATGGCTCGGCATTCTCATCATCACCGGCTCCGGCCTCTACATTCTCTGGCGCGAGCGGCGCTTTGCTTCCAAGCCGGTATCCGATACATCTGAAACTGCATTCACGCCGTAAGCGAGTGGATCGACATGACAGACCAGAAAACCAAGAAACCTCCGCTGTCCGGTATTCGTGTCATAGAGCTTGCCCGCGTTCTCGCCGGCCCCTGGGCCGGGCAGATGCTGGCCGACCTCGGCGCCGATGTCATCAAGGTGGAAAATCCCGATGGCGGCGACGACACGCGCCAATGGGGTCCGCCCTTCGTCGAAGGCAAGGATGGCGAAAATCTCTCTGCTGCCTATTATCACTCCGCCAATCGCGGCAAGCGCTCCATCACCGCCGATCTCAAGACCGAAGAAGGTCAGGAATTGGTGCGCCGGCTGGTAAAGACAGCCGATGTGGTGATCGAGAATTTCAAGCTCGGCGGCCTCGTCAAATACGGGCTGGATTACGAAAGCCTGAGGAAGATCAATCCCCGCATCGTCTATTGCTCGATCACCGGCTTCGGGCAGACCGGCCCCTATGCAAGTCTCGCCGGCTATGACTATATCGTCCAGGGCATGTCCGGCTTCATGTCGATCACAGGCGAGCCGGATGGCCAGCCGATGAAGGCCGGCGTCGCAATCGCCGATATCTTCACCGGCATCTATGCCGTATCGGCAATTGAGGCCGCCCTGATCCATGCGCTGAAGACGGGGGAAGGACAACTCATCGACATGGCACTGCTCGATGTACAATCCGCAGTGCTCGCCAATCAGAACATGAACTATCTGATTTCGGGTAAGCCGCCCGTGCGGCTCGGCAACGCCCATCCCAACATCTCGCCCTATGAAGTCGTGCCTACCGCCGACGGCTATCTCATTCTCGCTGTCGGCAACGACGGGCAGTTCCGGCGCCTCTGCGCCATTCTCGGCATGGAAACCAATGCCGATGACGAGCGCTATGCGACCAACAAGGCCCGCGTTGCGAACCGCAACGAGGTTCGGGCTTCCATCTCGGCCGAAACGCTGAAGTGGAACAAGGCAGAGCTGCTCCGCGCCTGTGAGGCCAACGCCGTACCGGTCGGCGCCATCAACACGATCGAGGATATGTTCGCCGACCCGCAGATTGTGGCGCGCGGACTGAGGATCGATCTCGAGGATAGCGCCGGCACTGTCATTCCGAGCGTCCGCACGCCGATCGTGCTATCGGAAACGCCGTTGACCTATACGCGGCCGAGCCCGCGCCTCGGCGAACATCAGGAGGAAGTTTTGGCCGAATTGGCCGAACTGGAGGGGAAGGCGAGGAGATGAAGCGAACGGGCGGGCAACTTATCGTCGAGGCTTTGAAGGCCAATGGCGTGCAGCGCATATCCTGCGTGCCGGGCGAGAGCTTTCTCGCCGTGCTCGATGCCCTGCATGACAGCGATATCAGGGTGCTCGTCTGCCGCCAGGAAGGCGGCGCGGCCATGATGGCGGATACCTGGGGCCGATTGACCGGCGAGCCGGGCATTTGCATGGTCACCCGCGGTCCCGGCGCCACAAACGCCTCTGCCGGCCTTCATATCGCACGGCAGGATTCGATCCCGATGATCCTTTTCATCGGCCAGGTCCAGCGCGATGCCCGCGAACGCGAAGCCTTTCAGGAGGTGGAATTTCGCCGCGCCTTTACAGAATTTGCGAAATGGGTCGGAGAGATCGACGATGCCGCCCGCATTCCGGAATTCGTCACCCGTGCCTTTGCGGTGGCCACATCGGGACGCCCAGGTCCGGTTGTACTGACCCTCCCCGAAGACATGTTGCGCGATGAAGTCGAAGCGCCGCAAGCACTGCCCTACGTCCCAGTTGCCGCCCATCCGGGCCGCGGCCAGCTTGCAGAACTTACCCAGTGTCTTGCGGCTGCCCAGCGGCCAATGGTCATTCTCGGCGGCACGCGCTGGAACGAGGAAGCGGTTGCCGGCATCAGACAATTCGCCGAGCGTTTCAAACTGCCGGTCGGCTGCTCCTTCCGCCGGCAGATGCTGTTCGACCATCTGCATCCAAACTATGCCGGCGATGTCGGCATCGGCATCAACCCGGCGCTGGCAAAGGAAATCAAAGAGGCGGATCTGCTGATCCTTCTCGGCGGCCGCCTCTCCGAAATGCCCTCCTCCGGCTATACGCTCGTCGATATCCCCTACCCGCGCCAAAAGCTCGTCCACATCCATCCCGACCCTTCGGAGCTTGGGCGGGTCTATCGGCCGGACCTGGCCATTTGTGCCAGCCCCGCGGATTTCGTTGCGGCTCTGGCGGAACTCGATGCGCCAACCGTAACACCGTGGGCCGAACGCACGGAACGCATGCACGCGGCCTATCTCGCCTGGTCGAAAACACCGGAAAAGAGTCCCGGCGCCGTCCATATGGGCCGCATCATGGATTGGATCGAAGCCAATACGGCCGATGATGCGATCTTCACCAATGGCGCCGGCAATTATGCCACCTGGCTTCACCGCTTCCACCGCTTCCGCCGCTTCAACACACAGGCGGCTCCGACGTCGGGCTCGATGGGCTATGGTCTGCCCGCCGCGGTTGCTGCAAAACAGCTCTTTCCCGAGCGCGAAGTCATCTGCTTTGCCGGCGACGGCTGCTTCATGATGCATGGCCAGGAATTTGCAACCGCTGTCCAGTATGGACTGCCGCTCATCGCTTTAGTCATCAACAACGGCATGTACGGCACTATCCGCATGCATCAGGAACGGGAATATCCAGGCCGGGTCAGCGCCACCGCACTCGATAATCCGGATTTCGCGGCCCTTGCCCGCGCCTATGGCGGCCACGGCGAAACAGTGAACGCGACGGAAGAATTCGGCCCGGCCTTCGAGCGGGCGCGAGCGAGCGGCAAGCCGGCCATCATCGAGATTGCGCTCGACCCGGAAGCGATCACGCCCTCCCGCACCCTGACGGAAATCGCCCAGACAAAAGGCCGGTGAGCGCGAGCCCACCGGCCTTGAAAAAATCACGGATGGCGCGACTTAGAGTGCTGCCGTCACGATGAATTCGACCTTGTACTTCGGCGCTGCGAGCTTGGCTTCGCTGGTCGCACGGGCCGGCGTGTTGGCCGGATCGACCCAGGCTTCCCAGGCGGCGTTCATCTCAGCGAAGTAGGAGATGTCCGAGAGGTAGATGATCGTCTGCAGGATCTTCGACTTGTTGGAGCCGGCTGCAGCGAGCAGGCGGTCAACTTCAGCCAGCGCCGACTTGCACTGATCGGTGACGCTTTCGCCTTCGCCAACCTGGCCGGCGAGATAGACGGTGTTGCCGTGGATGACAGCGCCGCTCATGCGGGCGCCAACGTCGATACGCTTGATGCTCATGGTGTTCTCCTGATGTTGTTCTTCGACAGGTAAACAGGGCATAGCTCACCGCCTGCCCCGCAATCAAAAGGCCGGGGGAAAGAACCCGTTCAGCCGCGGATGTGATGTGTCTTCTGATAGATCGCGGTCGAGCGTGCGCCGGAGCGGCAATAGCCGAGCATCGGCCGCGGAAACTCGTCCAGCGCATCAACCATGCCCTGCACGGCCTCTTCAGTTACGCCCATCGGGCCGACAGGCACCTGGGTGATCTCCAGACCGAGTTCCTTGGCGCGGGCTTCGATGACACCGAACGGCGTCTGATCCGGGCTTTCGCCATCGGGGCGATGGCAGACGATGGACTTGAAACCCAGGGCCTTGATCTGGTCGAGATCCTCTACGGTGATCTGGCCGGACACCGAGTATTCATCGTCGATCGGGCGGATATCCATGGTTCATGTCCTCTCTAAAACCGTGGCCTTGATCTACGCCGCCATAGGGCGAGCGTCAACCGCGGCACGCTCTCAAACAAAGGCAAAATTGAGCATGAAATTGCGGGCTTCACCGGGCTGGAGAATATTGAATTCGCCTGTCTCTTCCAGCTCGGCCCGCGAGACCCAGCGATGCGAAACAGGCTCGATACCGAGCACGTGCGCCGGCGCGCGCTGATTGCGCCAGACCTGCAGGAATGGCAGCGTGTCCGTTCCAAAACGCACCCTTAGTGTCTTGCCGCCGATGGCCGCAATAGGGCCGAGACTGATCTCCGCCCAATCCTCGCCCTTGTCCTGCGCCGGCACGCAGAAGATATCGCCCCCCTCCTCGCCGAAGGTCCAGGGAAAGCCGCCATTGTCCAGCATCTGCCCGGCAAGGCGCGTGCCGTTATCGAACCATTTGCCGCCGATGTTCATATGGTACATCAGGAAAACCGGCATCGCCTCCGTGCTGGTATTGACCAAACGGTCCGCAAGCGAGACCTCGCCCGTCGCACCATCGATCTGCCAAAGACGTTCGAGCCTCGCCGTGCGGCGTTCGGCGGCGACAACATCGATATCGGCGCGGCATTCCGCATTGCCATTCTCGAATTTAGTCCAGAGAATTTTGGCTGGATGGGACGCGAAGGAACCGTGAAGCGGATAGCGCTTGCCTTCATAGGCGCCGGACATCGGCTCAGGATGGCGGATATGGTCCGGACCGCAGGTGAAGAGGAAGCCTTCCACAGAATGACTGATCCGCGGATCGCCATCGTCAGGAACGGCACTTCCGGGCGCGAGGTCGTTGCCCTCGACGATGCAGGCGCCGATATCCAGAACGGACCCCTCATCAAGCGTCAATTTCGGCCCTTTCGCCGCAGAAAAATCCATCATCCTCAAAGTCCTCCCCGATCGACGCCGAGCGCAGGTGCTGTCCCAAGGTGGCGCGCGGCTGAAATAAGCGGTTATTTGGCTTACCAAATCTTAACTTGAAGCCTTGATCACATAAATTTTTATATTTTATTCAGCATGATAATCTAAATCTCCATACTGGCGTCAAAATTGCCATGTGTGTGTCAGCCCAACGACCATCCCGAGGATCCGACAGACGTGAACCGGTTCGTAAAATTGAGTTTTGCCCTGGCAATGACTGCCACCGTGTCCATGCTCGCGCTCACGGACGCGCAGGCACAATATTATCGCAGCGGCAACGGCAACACGGTTCTTGTCACCCCTGACGGCCGGATCCTCGATCAGTATCCTTATGGTGGTGGATATTCCATGGCCCGCGACGGTCGCGGCCGCCGGGTCCTGATCGATGCCTACGGCAATGTCGTCGCCACGGAGATGAGGGCCAGCACCTACTATCCTCGCGCCCCAGCCCGCGATACCTATGGCAATAATGGCGGCCGGTATGGCGACACGCAGCTTTCCAACAACGGCGACTACCAAGACTATCGTCAATATCGCTCCGACACCTACGGAAATTACGACGGCGCACCCAACAATGGTTACGACCAGCAGGATCGCGGTGTGGTCACTGGCGGAATTCCGCGCGACAGCGATATCCAGCGCCAGCCGCTCGACAATCAGCCATTGCCTGGCAAGAACCAGGGCCAGACGAACCCGAACGGCAACGACTACGCATCGATCGATCCACAGCAGAGCGCACCCGACATCGTCAACAAACCGGCACCGGCCGAACCCGTCATCACGCTGAAGGGCAAATCGAAGATGGAGATCACCGCGCTGGAGGTCTTCCTCGCGCGGCAGGGCATTTCGCCGGGTGCGATCGACGGCAGAATGGGTGCCAACGTCACCAAGGCGATCTATGCCTATCAGCAGATGACCGGCCAGACGCTCGACCCGAACAATACCGACGCGATCCTCGAGCAGCTTCGCATGTCCGGCGGTATGCCGATCGTCAACTACACGATCACGGCGGCCGACGCCGCAGGCCCCTATGTCGCCTCTATTCCTGAGGACTATGCGGCTAAGGCACAGATGCCGTCCCTCGGCTATACCTCGACGACGGAAATGCTGGCCGAACGCTTTCACATGGATGAAGGCTATCTGAAGGCGCTCAATCCCGGCGTCGATTTCACCGTGCCGGGCAGCACCATCAAGGTCGTCAATACTGGCCCCAGTAAGACCGGCGCAGTCGCCAAGATCCTGGCGGACAAGGGCCGCAAGCAGGTTTTCGCCTATGACGCCAACGGCACACTGATCGCCGCCTACCCGGCCAGCATCGGCTCCGCCGACACGCCCTCGCCGTCAGGCACAGTCACGGTCGAGCGCGTCGCCTTCAATCCGGGCTATACCTACAATCCGAAGATCAACTTCCAGCAAGCCGGAAACGACAAGGTTCTCAATATTCCGCCAGGCCCGAACGGCCCGGTCGGTACGGTCTGGATGGCTCTTTCGAAGCCGACCTACGGCATTCACGGCACGCCGGATCCCTCGAGAATCGGTAAGACGCAGAGCCATGGCTGCGTGCGCCTCACGAATTGGGATGCAACCGAACTTGCCAAGATGGTCAAGCCGGGCGTCGTCGTCGAATTCGTGGATTGATTACCAGACAGGGCTTCAATGAAAAAAGCCGCCGGGTGACACTCGGCGGCTTTTTTGTTTGGCCTGATAAGCTGCCAATTGCATCCCACATATCGGGGAGCTGAGTGCAGTATCAGAAGCAATCCCGGAAGAGAGCCTTGGTGTTTTCCAGCGTCAGCGGCACCGGATTGCCGCCGGCACTCGGGTCTTCGATCGCCATGGCGGAGAGCTCGTCGATTCGATCGGGCGCGATGCCCATGGCAGACAGATTTTCCGGCACGCCGAGTTCCGAGCGCAGTTGCAGCACATAGTCGTAGAAGCCGTCAAAACCGCCCGAGATGCCCAGATAGGCTGCGGCACGGGCAATCTTATCCTCGATAGCCTTGCGGTTGAAACGCAGGACGGCCGGCATGACGACGGCATTGGTCATGCCATGATGCGTGTTGTAGACGGCGCCGATCGGATGCGACAGCGCGTGGATCGCGCCAAGCCCCTTCTGGAAGGCGACGGCGCCCATGGCGGCAGCACTCATCATGTTGGCGCGAGCTTCGAGATCCGTCCCCTCGCGATAGGCGCGCGGCAGGAATTCCTTGACGAGCCGCATGCCTTCTAGCGCGATACCAGCCGACATCGGGTGGTAGAACGGCGAGGAATAGGCTTCCAGGCAGTGGGCGAAAGCATCCATGCCAGTGCCGGCGGTGATGATCTTCGGCATGCCGACGGTCAGTTCGGGATCGGCGATGACGACGCCGGGCAGGAATTTCGGGTGGAAGATGATCTTCTTTACATGCGTTGCGGAATTGGTGATGACGCTGGCACGGCCGACTTCCGAACCGGTGCCGGCCGTCGTCGGCACCGCGACGATCGGCGCAATGCCGTCGAGGCTGGCGCGGGTCCACCAGTCCCCGATGTCTTCGAAATCCCAGACCGGACGCGACTGGCCCACCATGAAAGCGACGCACTTGCCGAGATCGAGGCCGGAACCGCCGCCGAATGCGACGACGCCATCATGGCCGCCGTCCTTGAATGCTTTCACGCCGGCTTCGAGGTTCTTCTCGTTCGGGTTCGGGTCGACGTCAGCGAAGATGGCGCGGCCGAGACCTGCATCTTCCAGAATATCCAACGCCGTCGCCGTGATCGCCATCGAGGCAAGACCCCGGTCAGTGACCAGGAGAGGCTTCTTCATGCCCAGGCTCTTGCAGGCGTCCGCCAGTTCCTTAATCCGGCCACGGCCGAGCTTGAAGGCGTTCGGATAGCTCCAATTGGCTGAGATAGTGCTCATGCTGTTACTTTCTTCAGATGATAGGATTTCGGGCGCGTCAGATTATGGAAGCCGATGATCGACAGCGAGCCGCCACGACCGGTTTCCTTGACGCCAGTCCAGCACAGCGCCGGATCGAGATAATCGGCGCGGTTCATGAAGACGGTGCCGGTTTCGATTTCGCGACCGATGCGCGAGGCGCGCTCAACATCCTTCGTCCAGAGCGAAGCCGTCAGACCGTAAGGGCTGTCGTTCATTAGCTCCAGCGCTTCCGCGTCGCTCTTCACCTTCATGATCCCGACGGCAGGACCGAAGGTCTCCTCGCGCATAAAAGCCATGGAATGATCGACATTGACGAGGACCTGCGGCGCGAGATAGGCACCGCCATCGTCAGCCGGGAACAGCTTCGGGTCGACCAGCGCCTTGGCGCCCTTAGCAACCGCATCGGCGATCTGTTCACGCACCACCTTGGCAAAGCGCTTGTGCGCCATCGGCCCGAGCGACGTCTCGGGATCAAGGGGATTGCCGAGCTTGTAGTTCGAAACCCAGGCGACGGACTTCTCGACGAAGGCGTCGTAGAGCGATTCATGCACATAGATACGCTCAATGCCGCAGCAGCACTGGCCGGAGTTGTAGGTCGCCCCATCCATCAGCGTGTCGACGGCAGCGTCAAGATCGGCGTCCTCCATCACATAGCCCGGATCCTTGCCGCCGAGTTCCAGGCCGAGGCTGGTGAAGGTGCCAGCTGCCGCACGCTCGATCGACCGGCCGCCTTCGACGGAGCCGGTGAAATTGACGAAGTTGAAGCTTCCGGCTGCGATCAGAGCCGAAGTCGTTTCATGATCGAGGAAGACATTCTGGAAGACATCGGCCGGAACGCCGGCCTCGACGAAAGCCTGCACCAGCCGCTCGCCGACGAGCAGCGTCTGGCTTGCATGTTTGAGAATGACGGTATTGCCGGCCATCAGCGCCGGGGCGACCGTGTTGATCGCGGTCATGTAGGGATAGTTCCACGGCGCGATGACGAAGACGACGCCATGCGGTTCGCGCTCGATGCGGCGGGCAAAATTGGCGCTGTCCTCGACGACCAAGGGTGCCAGCGCATCGGCGGCGATCGACGCGACATAGTTGGAGCGCTCGTTGAAGCCGCGATATTCGCCGCCATACTTGATCGGGCGGCCCATCTGCCAGGCAAGCTCCGGCACCACTACTTCGGCCATCTCATTGAGCCGGGCCACGCCCTTCAGCACGAGCTGAACGCGATCCTCCAGCGGACGGCGCGCCCAATCCTTCTGCGCTTTACGGGCGCGTGCGACGACGTCCTTGGCGGCTTCCAGCGACAGCGCCGGACGCTCGGCATAAACCTCTCCGTTCACCGGGGAGACGCATGTGATCATGGTCATGATCGAATTCCTGTTTTCTTAATCATCCAATTGATTGCCGAATGTCCCGCCGCCGGCAAAAACATCTCGGCGCCCCGCCCGATCGTAGAATGAAAATCGGGCAAGAGGCAGATCGCCAAAGCCTTACGCTCTTTCGAATCCGCGCGCCACTTCCCAATCCGTGATGCGACGATCATACTCCTCCTGCTCCCATTCGGCAGCGCGGGTATAATGATCGATGACATCGTCGCCAAAGGCGGCGCGCAGCATCTTCGAATTGGTCAGGGCTTCGGTCGCACCACGCAGGGTGCGCGGTATCTCGCGAACTTCGCGCGCGCCATAGGCGTCGCCGACGAAGGGCGCCTCAAGTTCGAGCTTGTTTTCGATGCCATCAAGGCCGGCGGCAATCAGGGCAGCAAATGCCAGATAGGGATTGAGATCCGAGCCACCGACGCGGCATTCGATGCGGATGCTCTTGGTTTCGGCACCGCACAGGCGATAGCCGGCCGTGCGATTGTCGGTGCTCCAGATCGCCTTGGTGGGTGCGAAGGTGCCGGCAACGAAGCGCTTGTAGGAGTTGATATAGGGCGCAAGGAAATAGGTGATTTCGCTGGCATGCGTCAGAAGGCCCGCAACATAGTGCTTCATCAGCGGCGTCATGCCGTGTTCTTTTTCTTTGTCGAAGAATAGCGGCGTCTTGCCGTCTACACTCCAGAGCGACTGATGAATATGAGAGGAACTGCCCGCAGCGCTGTAGTTCCACTTCGCCAGGAACGTAATGGCCTTGCCCTTCGACCAGGCAATCTCCTTGCAGCCATTCTTGATGATGGCGTGGCGGTCGGCCATGGTCAGAGCATCGGCGTAGCGGACGTTGATTTCCTCCTGGCCGGCGGATGCCTCGCCCTTGGAGTTTTCGACAGGGATCTCCGCGCCCTGCAATCCCTTGCGGATCGCCCGCATCACATCCTCTTCCTTGGTGGTCTGGAAGATGTGGTAATCCTCATTGTAGCCACTGACGAGATTGAGATTGCGATAGCCGGATTCACGGGCACTGTCATAGCTCTGGTCGAACAGGAAGAATTCAAGCTCCGAAGCCATATAGGCCTTCATGCCCATCGCTTCGAGACGCTTGACCTGCTTCTTGAGAATAGCGCGTGGCGAATGCGCGACTTCCTCATGAGTATGGTGGTCGAGCACGTCGCAGAGCACGAGCGCCGTGCCTTCAAGCCAGGGAATACGGCGCAGCGTGGCGAGATCGGGCTTCATCGTATAGTCGCCATAACCCTTCTCCCAGCTTGTCGACTTGTAGCCGGAGACGGTCTCCATCTCGATATCAGTCGCCTGCAGATAATTGCAGCTATGCGTTTCCTTCCAGGCGCTTTCAATGAAGAATTCCGCCTGGAAGCGTTTGCCCATCAACCGGCCCTGCATGTCGACCTGGCATGCCAGAACCGTATCGATGCGCCCTTCGGCCACATCTCGCTTGAGGTCGTCGAACGTATAGCTGCTGCTCATAATTTGGTCCGCCTGAACAATGAATTGAAACGTCGGCCTGCCGAACGATACCGTCTTGCGGATAATCCGCGCGCGTGCCGCCGTGTCGCTACCGGTGAAAAGGGCCGCAGGTCTGCGACCCCATTGCTTACAAAGATTGGACTTCGCTTACTTCTCGCCGACGGCGGCTTCCGCTGCCGCGATCTCAGCCTTGCGCTTGGCAATCGCGTCGCCGATCGGCGGACCCTTGAAGCGACGGCGCTCGAAACCGAACCAGACGATGCCGGTCAGCACGAGGAAGCCGACGGTAATGATGCCTGCCCAGTCGTTCGGCGGCTGAATGCCGAGAACGAAGATGATGATCATGGCGATGATTGTCAGCACGGCAAACAGCTTGAACAGCCCTTCCCCGAGGTTCCAAGGACCCATCTTGTCCCATTTCGCCGTACCCCACGCGAAAAGACCGAGCGTGATCGGGATTGCGAAGGAGAAGAACAGGAAGATGACGGTGCAAGAGACAACGATGGTATAAACCGGCGTGTCACCGATCGATACCAGCGACGAACCCCAGACGAAGAGGACGGAAAGGATCGAGCCGATCCAGATCGCCGAAACCGGCGTGCGGTATTTCGGGCTGACCCGCGAAAGCGCCTTGGAAGCCGGCAGACCGCCGTCACGCGAGAAAGCGAAGATCATGCGCGAAACCGAGGTGACCGTCGCAAGACCGCACAGCCACTGGCTGACGAAGATCAGCAGATAGAGAATGTCCTTCACGATGGGATTGACCTGTGCGTCCATTGCCCAAAAAAACACATTCCAGCCCTGCTTGGCGGCATCGTCCATATTCGGCAGCATCAGCACGAACGAGCAAAGCATGATGTAGCCGAAGAGCGCCGACCACAGAACCGAGGATACCATGCCGCGCGGAACGGAATGGGCGGCTTTCACCGTCTCTTCCGAGGTGTGGGCCGAGGCGTCGTAGCCGGTGATCGTGTAGATCGGCAGCAGAAGGCCGAGCGCGAAGACCCAGAAGGTCGAAACCTGCGGCCAGACCGGCGCGCCGGTTGCCGAGCCGTCGGCAGCAATCGTCGCCAGACCGGAATAATTGGTGAAGGTGAAAAGCCGAGCGAAATCATAGGACGGCGCAGCGATCAGGCACACTGCCGCCAGAAGGATCGAGGTTGCGAAGATCAGATAGCCGGAAAAGTCGGTCAGCTTCGCTGTCAAGCCGATACCCATGTGATTGACCAGTGCCTGAAGGCCCGTGATGACCACTAGGAACACGATGCGCACCAGCGTGGTGTCGGTCATGTTGAAATAGCCGCCGAAGGCACCGATGAAGAAATAATAGGTGCCGACATTGATGGCGCCAAGGACCGTGACGAGGCCGAGCAGATTGAACCAGGCCGTCAGCCAGCCGGTGAAGCGATTGCCGAGGATCGAGCCCCAGTGATAGAGACCGCCGGCCGTCGGATAGGCCGAGCTGATCTGCGCCATCGCGACGGCGAAAACGAGAGATATGAAGCAGCCGACCGGCCAGCCGATGCCGATAGCGGCACCGCCCGCACCCGATGTCGCCTGGGCGAGCGAATTGATACCGCCGGATAGAATGCAAATGATCGAGAAGGACACGGCGAAATTCGAGAATGAACTCATCCGCCGTTCCAACTCCTGGGCATAGCCCATGGAGTGCAGGATCTGGACATCCTGCTTTTTGTCTAACTCTGAATAATCAGACATGCCATTCCCCCTAAAGCCCGGTCGTCCGCGGGATTGCGGAGAACCATGTGTCACATTGACCGCTGGCATTTCGCCATGCGGCCTGATCGCAGTTGAACTGCTCCCCGGGGTCTTTTTCTTTTATGCTCAGGCTTCCAGACCGCTCTGGAGAAGCCCCGTCAGATAATCGGCCACGACCCCTTGGCCGACGTCATCCCGAATGAGGTCGTTGCGGACCTCGATCATTACGTTATGCAGACCATTGGCAAGCCCATGCAGCTTCAGCGTATGGGTAACGCCGTCTTCAGGTCCGTAAGGCTGGTTGCGTTCAGTCTTGTAGAGCGGCGCTTCGGTCGCTGCGTCCAACATGCGATCGGCCAGCCAACGGTCTTCGTCATGCAGAATGCCAAGCTCCACCGCGCGCGGCTTGCCATTGTAGATCGGCGTGAAGCTGTGAATTGTCACGATCACGGTTTTTTGTCCGCGTGCGGCACGCTCCTTCAAAAGCGACCGGATGCGATCGTGGAACGGGATATAGAGCCCCTCCGTGCGGGCCCGCCTGTCCGCTTCGCCCAGATGCTGATTGCCGGGGATCGTATAGATCTCGCTCGTCTCCGGCATGGCACCGGCGCTTTCGGGGGGCCGGTTGCAATCATAAATCAGCCGGGAGAAGCGCTGAAACACCAGAGTGGCATCAAGGCCCGCGGAGATTCTCCTTGCAACCGCGAGTGCACCCGGGTCCCAGGCGATGTGGCTAGAACGCGCCTCGGCTGAAAGCCCGAGATCGCCGAACCGCTCAGGAATCTCACGCGAGGCATGCTCGCAAACGAGCAAAACTGCGCTGCCTCCGTCCGGCCTTTCGACCGCGACGCAATCGCCGTCCGCCTTCGACAAAATGCCTTGCTGCGCAAGCATCAGAGACGCCCCAGTGCCGATTAATAAAATCTTTATAAGAAAAGAATTCTTCAGGTTTTCCCTGCTGTCAACTGGAAA
Organism: Martinezella sp. CNPSo 3957; assembly: GCF_057784395.1. Taxonomy (NCBI): domain Bacteria; kingdom Pseudomonadati; phylum Pseudomonadota; class Alphaproteobacteria; order Hyphomicrobiales; family Rhizobiaceae; genus Martinezella; species Martinezella sp. CNPSo 3957. The sequence continues at coordinate 260,716 of NZ_JBXSOU010000002.1, read as the reverse complement.
CTGAAATTATTTCTTCATTTGTGACATTGACTCGAATTGTGACAGCGTTGTTATATCCTGGAAAGAAAGCGGCATCAGACCGTTCGGGGAGCAAAAATCGAGTGAGCAATGCGTCGAAGACAGTTTCGGACGTGATCAATGCGCGCTTTGACACTTTGACGCGCGCCGAAAAGCAGCTCGCCAAAAGCTTGCTCGACAACTATCCCGTTTCCGGATTGGGTAGCATCACCACCGTCGCCGAGAATGCGCGGGTTTCGACCCCGACAGTCGCGCGCATGGTGCAGAAACTCGGATATAAAGGCTATCCGGACTTCCAGGCCCATCTTCATCAGGAAGTAGAAGCAACGATCTCCAACCCGCTGACAAAGCACGATCGCTGGGCATCGAACGCTCCGGGCACGCATATCCTCAATCGCTTTGCCGATACCATCACAGGCAATCTGCGGCAGACCCTGTCGGACCTCGACGTGGCCACCTTCGACAGCGTCGCGGCACTGCTGTCGGAAAGAAAACGCGCTCTTTATTTCGTAGGCGGCCGCATCACCGGGGCGCTTGCCGAATATTTCTTCACTCATATGCAGGTCATCCGACCGAACACGACCTTGCTTTCTTCGAACTCAAGCGCATGGCCGCAATATGTCCTGAACATGAATCCGGGCGACCTGCTCGTCATCTTCGATATCAGGCGCTACGAGCAGGAAATGGTCAATCTCGCGGCTGCCGCCCGCCGCCATGGCGCTGAAATCATCGTCTTCACCGATCAGTGGGCAACTCCGGCCGCCAAACATGCCAAACACACGTTCCGCGTGCAAATCGAGGCGCCATCCGCCTGGGATTCATCGGTCGTTACCCTGTTCATCGTCGAAGCCCTGATCGAAGCCGTCCAAAGCTCGACATGGGACGAAACGAGCGAGCGCATGAAGACACTGGAAGGTCTTTTCGAACAAACCAAGCTGTTTCGCAAGCTAAGCTGAAGGGGAGTGAAAACAGAAAATAACAGCTCCTGGAGGATGTGGAATACAGCGACTGTCATACTTGTCGATTAGAAGCAAAAATCGACTGCGTTTTCAGTAAACCCAACGCTTTGAAGTCGTCACACAACCTTCATGTAACGTCATTAACAGCAACGCCAGACACTGAAAACCCAAAAGGAGGAAATGCAGTGATCTCGAAAATTCATCGTCTTCTGACAATCTCCACGGCGATGCTCGTCGCTTCGACGGCTATTGCCGCCGCGGAACCGAGCGCCGATCTCATCGCTGCCGCCAAGAAGGAAGGCACGCTGACCACTATCGCCCTGCCCCACAACTGGTGCGGTTATGGCGATCTGATCTCTGCGTTCAAGGCAAAATACGGCATTGAAGTCAACGAACTGAATCCGGATGCCGGTTCGGGCGATGAAGTCGAAGCAATCCGCGCCAACAAGGGCAACACCGGCCCGCAGGCTCCTGATGTGATCGACGTTGGTCTCTCCTTCGGCCCGACGGCCAAGAAGGAAGGCCTGCTGCAACCCTACAAGGTTTCCACCTGGGATTCGATTCCGGACAGCGCCAAGGATGCCGAAGGCTACTGGTACGGCGACTACTACGGCGTTCTCTCCTTCGTTGTGAACAAGGACGTTGTGAAGAACCCGCCGAAGGACTGGGCTGACCTCCTGAAGCCGGAATATGCAAACACCGTTTCGCTCGCCGGCGACCCGCGCACCTCGAACCAGGCCGTTCAGGCCGTCTACGCCGCCGGTCTCGCCGCTGGCGAGAAGGATGCGGTCAAGGTCGGCGCTGCCGGTCTCGACTACTTCGCGAAGCTGAACAAGGCCGGCAACTTCGTTCCGGTCATCGGCAAGTCCGCTTCGCTGGCTCAGGGTGCAACCCCGATCGTCGTTGCTTGGGACTACAACGGTCTTTCCTGGCGAGACAGCCTGAACGGCAACCCGCCGGTTGACGTCACCGTTCCGGCTTCGGGCGTTATCGCAGGCGTCTACGTCCAGGCGATCTCGGCTTTCGCGCCGCATCCGAATGCTGCCAAGCTCTGGATGGAGTTCCTCTATTCCGACGAAGGCCAGATCGGCTGGCTGAAGGGCTATTGCCACCCGATCCGCTTCAACGATCTGGCGAAGAACAAGAAGGTCCCGCAGGAGCTTCTCGACAAGCTGCCGCCGGCTGCTGCCTATGAAAAGGCAGTCTTCCCGACGCTCGACGAGCAGGCTGCCGGCAAGACCGCCATCACCACCAAGTGGGATTCTGTCGTCGGTTCGAACGTGCAGTAATTTGACCTGACATGACCTCCCCGCTTCGGCGGGGAGGTTTCCGTTTTTCTGACGCCGCGGATTGGGCCAATCATGAGCATCGCCACAACATCAACGGTCAGTTCCACTCCGATGATCAATAAGCGTGTAGTCATCGACTGGCTGGGAATAGCACCCTTCCTGATCTTCGCGCTGCTGTTCCTAATTCTTCCGACGATCTATCTGATAGCAGGCGCCTTTCTGACGCCGGACGGCAGCCTGACGCTCAAGAACATCGCCGACCTGTTCACGCCGACGATCATGAGCGCCTATTGGATCAGTATCAAAATCTCGGTCGCTTCGGCGCTCGGTGGCGCGATCATCGGCTTTTACCTTGCTTGGGCGCTGGTCCTTGGCGGGCTTCCCACTTGGATCCGTCACGCCTTCCTAACCTTCTCGGGGGTCGCATCGAATTTCGCCGGCGTGCCACTGGCCTTCTCGTTCATCGCCACACTCGGCCGCCAGGGTCTGGTCACGATATTGCTCGCTCATTTCGGCTTCAACCTCTACGGCAGTGGCTTCAACCTGTTGAGCTTCTTCGGCTTGACCATTACCTACATGTACTTCCAGATTCCGCTGATGGTGCTGATCATTACGCCTGCGCTCGACGGCATGAAGAAGGAATGGCAAGAAGCGGCTTCCATTCTAGGCGCAACCAATGGACAATATTGGCGGATGGTCGCCCTGCCGATCCTCTGGCCGAGCCTGCTTGGCACGACGCTGCTACTGTTTGCAAATTCGTTCGGCGCCATCGCGACTGCAATTGCACTTACCGGCAGCTCGCTGAACATCGTTCCTATCGTGCTCTATGCGCAGATCCGCGGCGACGTGCTGCACAATGCCAATCTGGGCTATGCGCTGGCGCTGGGCATGATCGTCATCACCGGTATTTCGAACGTCATTTATATCTTGATGCGCATGCGCGCTGAACGGTGGCAGAAATGAAGCTGCAAAAATTCTTCGCCTGGATCGCCGTTGCCATCGGCCTCATCTACTTCCTGGTGCCGCTCATCGGTACGCTGGAGTTCTCGCTGCGCATGCGGCGCAACGCTTACAGCTTTGACGCCTATGCCTCCGTCTTTTCGGATTTCGGCTTCATAACGGCCTTTGGCTTCTCGATGTTGATGGCGCTTCTGACCATCATCTTCGGCATGCTGCTCGTTGTGCCCACGGCCTATTGGGTGCGGTTGCGGCTGCCGCAGCTTCGCCCTGTCGTAGAATTCATCACCTTGATGCCGTTGGTCATTCCGGCCATCGTCATCGTCTTCGGCTACCTGCGGCTCTATAATTCGTCGTCGATCCTGCCGCTGACCGGCTATAATTCGACGACGAACATTCTGCTCGTCTGCTCCTACATTGTATTGTCGCTGCCCTATATGTATCGTTCGGTCGATACGGCGATGCGTACCATTGATGTCGGCACGCTGACGGAGGCTGCCGAAAGCCTTGGTGCAAAATGGACAACCATCATGTTCAAATGCATCTTTCCAAATGTCATGAGCGGTGTGCTTTCCGGAGCATTCATCACCCTTGCGATCGTCATGGGCGAATTCACCATGGCATCGCTGCTCAACCGTCCGGCATTCGGGCCCTACATGCAGCTTATGGGCGCCAATAGAGCTTACGAGCCCTCTGCCCTGGCCATCATCGCGCTTGCCGTTACCTGGCTCAGCATGGGCCTCTTGCAGCTCGTTTCCCGTTTCTCAAAATCCGCTCCGATTAAGGCGTAAGGCTTCTCACCATGGCTTTTCTCGAACTCACCCACATCAAGAAGTCCTTCGGCGACATTCACGTCGTCCATGATTTCAATATGCAAATCGAGAAGGGAGAATTCGTCTCCTTCCTCGGACCGTCGGGCTGCGGCAAGACGACCGTGCTGCGCATGATCGCAGGTTTCGAGACGCCGACCGCCGGCACCCTGTCGATCAATGGTAAGGACCAGCGGGCGCTGAAACCGAACCAGCGCAATATCGGCATGGTCTTCCAGGCCTACGCATTGTTTCCGAACATGACGGTGCATGACAACGTCGCCTTCGGCCTCAAGGTGGCCGGCATGGCGAAGCCCGACATCGACAAGCGCGTCAAGGAGATGCTGGCACTCATCAAGCTCGATCATCTCGCCGGCCGCTATCCATACCAGATGTCCGGCGGCCAGCAGCAGCGCGTGGCGCTCGCCCGCGCTATCGCCGTCAAGCCGCAGGTGCTCCTGCTCGACGAGCCGCTCTCGGCTCTCGACGCCAAGATCCGTATCTCGCTGCGCGAGGAAATCCGCGCCATCCAACAGCAGCTCGGCATCACCACAGTTTTCGTGACGCACGATCAGGAAGAGGCGCTGTCCATCTCCGACCGCATCGTGGTCATGAATGCAGGCCGCGCCGATCAGATCGGCACGCCGTTCGAAATCTACAACAAGCCGGCAACCCGTTTCGTCGCCTCCTTCGTCGGCACGCTGAATCTGATCGAAGGCAAGGTCGTCGACCCCGACAGTAACCGCATCATGATCGGCGATCAGGGTGTGACCCTGAAGCAGTCGGTTACCGCCTACAAGCCGGGCGATACCGTATCGCTTGCCCTGCGTCCGGAAGCTGGTTCGCTGGCGGAATCGGCCAAGGGAGATACCGCCCTCACAGGCGAAGTCTCCTCGGCACATTTCCTGGGCTCGGTCATCCGCACCCGCATGAATGTCGCCGGCAACACGATTTCCTTCGACATGTTCAACAGCCCGGGAATGATGCCTCCGAGTGTTGGTGAGAAGGTGACGCTGCGCTTCGCCTCTTCCGACCTGCTCGTCATTCAGGACTGAGAAAGAGTCCATCACCGGGTCATTTTGGAAAATTATTCGCAGGCGCCGGGTCAAAAGCCCGGCGTTTTTCTTTGATTTCCATAAGACAAAGCATCTATAGTCCACGCGTTCTCAGGGCGGGGTGCAATTCCCCACCGGCGGTATGGGGAGTTTCCTCGAGCCCGCGAGCGCCTTCCGGATTTCGGAAGGGTCAGCAGATCCGGTGAGATGCCGGAGCCGACGGTATAGTCCGGATGGAAGAGAGCAAGCAGGATCGTACCTCCCGCGAGGGGTGCTGCGATGTTGCGTGTTCGCCCAAGGGATATTTGACAACAACCCTTGAAAGGCAAAATTCATGACCATTTCGATTTCTACCCAACCGAGCCGCATTGCGATCATTCGGGCCCGCTGGCACGCCGATATCGTCGATCGCTCGGTCGATTCCTTCGTTGCTGAATGGCAGACGGCGGAAGGCGCGCCGCCGATCGATATCTTCGACGTACCCGGGGCGCTGGAAATTCCGCTGCACGCTCAGACGCTTGCCCGCAACGGCCGTTATTCCGCGATCATCGCCACCGCTTTCGTTGTCGACGGTGGCATCTATCGCCATGAATTCGTCGCCAATACGGTTCTCGATGCCATGATGCGCGTCCAGCTCGATACCGGTGTGCCGATCCTGTCGGCAGTCCTGACGCCGCATCATTTCCAGGAATCGGAAGCGCACATCCAGTTCTTCAAGGAACATTTCATCATCAAGGGCCGTGAAGTCGCCAGCGCCTGCCGCCACATCCTGGCGGAGCGCGGCAAACTGCTGCCCGCCGTCACAGTTTAAGCTCAGCATGGTGGAGGCGCGGCATCTGCCCGCCTCTATGTCCACCAGGGAGGAAGTCAGTGACCGTCCTACGCATCATCCCGAACCTACCCGCCGCCGATCCTGCCACCGCCCGTCTTTTCTACCACGACCTGCTCGGCCTCGACATCGTGATGGATCACGGCTGGATCCTGACCTTCGCCTCCGAAGCGGCAACTGTGCCGCAGATCAGCGTCGCCAGCGAAGGCGGTTCGGGAACGCTCGTCCCCGACCTTTCCATCGAAGTCGACGATGTCGACACGCTCTATCAGCGTGCCACCTCCATGGGCTTCGGCATATTGTACGACCTCACGGACGAGCCGTGGGGCGTCCGCCGCTTCTATGTCCGCGACCCTTTTGGCAAGGTCGTCAATATCCTCTCCCATCGCTAATTCAAGCTCGCGGAGAACCTCAAGACTGCCGGGCATTCTCACCGCAGATCGAGATTGAATGTGGTGCACTCGGCCGGCCAAACCGATTCCGAATAGGTGATCGGCACTCCGTCGGTATCCGCATCCACCTTGCGCGTCACCAGCAGCGGCGCGGATTTCGGCTGGCGCAGGATCCGCGCTTCGTCGACCGTCGGCATACGCGCCTCGATCTCCGTCGATAACCGCTCGTAGTCGGTGACACCGTAGCTGGCGAGCGCCGCCGAAATTGTCGAATGCTGTAATCTAGCCTTGTCGAAATCGGGAAAACGTTCGGCAGGATAATAGGAATCGCCCAATTCCACCGGAATGCCGTCGGCCGTCATGACGCCGCGACGATGGATGACGGGCGCGCCGATTGCGATCTTCAGATAGGCCGCGACGCGTTCGGTCGCCGGCACGATCTCGTGAACGAGCAGCTCGCCGCCCGGTTCGAAACCTTGCTCGATCAGATTTTTGTGGAAGCGGGTGCGTTTCGACAGCGTATAGTCGAGCACGCCCCTATGAACGAAGGTTCCGCGCCCCTGTTCGGCGCGGACCAATCCACGCTGCTCCAAGTGTCCCAGTGCCTGGCGCACGGTAAAACGGCTGACGCCGAAACGCTGCATAAGCTCCGGCTCGGCTGGCAATTTCGTCCCCGGGGCAAAAGTCCCGGCGGCAATATCAGCGGCCAGGATCTCACCGATCTGGTACCAGAGGGCGCTGCCGCCCTTGCGATCGATCGTCTCCATGTCAGACGCGCTTCTCGATCCGGAACAATAGCTTGTATTCGGCCGGGTAGCTCAATGCATCGAGAATGCTCGGATAATATTTCCGGTCCTTCGATGCATGCACGAAGCCGTCATAGCCGAAACGCTTGACGGATACGTCGAAGCCAGTAGCAACGAAGGTATCGATGTAATCCTGTGGAGACCGATCCTGCATCGGCGCATTGCTGTTGTTGCCGATCAGCTCGAGCCACTTCGGCCAAAGCGGCATTTCATTGTGGCAGCCGGTCACGGCGTAGTAGACACCGCCGTTGCGCAAGGCTTGGAACATCTGTTCCGCATGCTGTTTCAGCTCCGGCAACAGATAGATGACCTCATAGCTGAAAGCGACATCGAAACTATCGGCGAAGGACGACAGGTCGGTCGCCACATGAAACTGCAGCGGCATGTTGCCTGCGGCTTCGACGGCAGCAGCCACCGACTCCGAAGCGATATCGATGCCGACGCCGCGTCGGAACGGCCGCATGGCATAAAGCAGCCGCAGGAAACCGCCGCGGTTGCAGCCGAAATCCAGGATCGCCTTCGAGGAAAAATCGCGCTCCGGCACGGTCTCGATGAAATGCCGCCAATAGGGACTATGGGATTCCGCCATTTTCGTATCGCCTTGCGGATCCTTGTGCCAGGTGGCGTAAGTCATTGCTGCGTTTGCCATGATGTGCTCGCTGTAGGAGTGGACTAAACTTGAGATAGCGCAGCTTCATGACAGTCGCGTGAATTCGTCCGGACGACTGGAGTATTTATCTGGCACTTCGTGCCAATCGCGATCCCGCTACTGCTCGCAATCCACCATCCATTGCACGCCGAACCGATCCGTCAGCTTGCCGTAGTAGCTGCCCCAAGGCTGAACAGCGAGCGGCGTCGTCACCGCGCCGCCTTCAGCCAATCGGGCAAAAATCCTGTCGGTACCTTCTCGGTCATCCACCATGAGCATATGAGCGGAACCTCGCATCGGCTCAGCATCATGATTGTCAGAGGCGAAGAACAAGACGCCTGGTCCCTCAAAGCGAGCGTGCATTACCCTGCCCCGCATCGCTTCGTTGGCAAGCGGTATCCCCTCCGTACCGTGACGGATCAACAGCGTCACTCGGCCCAGCCCGCAGGCCGTATAGAAAGCGAGGGCTTCGTCGCAATGCGTCGTAAAAAACAGATAATTAGCGAGTTGCATTTCCTGCCTCCCTTGTTGTCGAACGAGCGGCCCACGCGGCCGCCCGGTATTGATACCAATTACCTCATCTCAAGCGCGATGAGCTTCGATCTCAGGCGCTGCAGCGCTCGCAATGGCACTGACCAGATCGGCATTGCTGTAGCTTTCCCCCGCAATGCCCCAAGCACCTTCAGGCGCATAGACTATATTCGACCAGATATGCTCACGCTTGATCCGCCCTTCGGCCGCCCGCTCGACGACATCGGTCGCCCTTGCAATGAAAGCACGCTTGGCTTCGGCGGTCGCGAGTGCGATTTCGGGCAGCTTGAGTTCGATGAAGGCCGCGGCAATAGGCCTTCCGGCCGCCAGCACATGGCCGGCCGGAAGCACATTGATCGACCCGATGACATTGGCCGTCATGAATTCATTCCCGGCCAAGCCGGCAACATCGAGGACTGCATCCGTCAATCCGGCAAAGGCTTGCGCCTGCGCTTCGGATGAAAGCAGTCCTTCGGATACGGTGAGCGTAATGGGCATTGGAACATCTCCTTGTTGGACCTGTGGCGGCAATTGATATATACCGATCACTCTTTAACGATACATACCGATCGCTCTCTATGCAAGCAATAAAGAGGGATCACTCTCAATGGAGGCGACAATGCGCTATAGCGCCGAACACAAGGAAGAAACCCGGACGCGTGTCGTCGCGGCCGCGGGGCAGGTATTTCGCAAGGAAGGCTATGGCGGCGCTGGCATCGATGCTCTGACCAAGGCGGCCGGCGTTACCAACGGCGCCTTCTACGGACATTTCAAGTCCAAGAGCGAAGCGTTTCGCACAGCCGTCGTGGAAGGCTTGCAAGAGCTGCGTCAAGGAATCCTGGCACTCAGGGAAAACCAGCCTAAAGATTGGTTGAAGGCGCTTGCCAGCTTCTATCTCGGCTACAAGCGGACCTGCGATCTCGGTGACAGCTGCACGTTGCCGAGCCTTTCCCCCGACGTGATGCGTGCCGACGAAGAAACACGCCGCGTCTATACGGTAGAGTTGAGAAAGTTGATCGCCGATGTCGCTGCCGGCCTGCCGGAAAGCACAAACTCTGGCGAAACAACGGCGGAGGATCGCGCCATCGTTCTTCTCGCAACGCTGAGCGGTGGTCTGACGCTTGCCCGCGCCGTCTCCGATCCCGCCCTTTCCGTCTACATAGCCGAAGTCATTGAGCGGGCCGCTCTGACGGCCGGCAATTCTTCGCAGCGGCAAGGCGAATGACGATGCAATTCACGCGATGAAGGAAATAGCCGAGGCGAAGCTTGCGGCTCCGCCTCGGCGGGCCATTTACGCCCGGATTGCCTTGTCGTTCGCATCGAAACGATGCATCTGGCTCGCATCCGGCGTCGCATAGACCATCTCGTCCGGCTCATATTGATGCTCCCCAAAGAGACGCGCAGTGAGAAGGCCGGTGGTCTCGGATTCGAGATAGATGATCGTGTCCGCGCCGAGATGCTCGACATGGATGACCTTAGCTGCCCAGGTGCCCTGATCGCGCGACAGCGTGATATGTTCGGGGCGAATGCCGACGGTCTTGGCGCCGCTTTCGCCCAGACGCTCAGCCGCGATGAAATTCATTTGCGGCGAGCCGATGAAGCCGGCCACGAAGGTGTTGGCCGGACGATTGTAGAGCTCCATCGGTGAACCGATCTGCTCGATCGCACCGGCATTGAGCACGACGATCTTGTCGGCAAGCGTCATCGCTTCGACCTGATCGTGGGTAACGTAGATCATCGTAGCCTTGAGACTGCGATGCAACCGGGCGATCTCCAGACGCGTCTGCACGCGCAGCGCCGCATCAAGATTCGACAGCGGCTCGTCGAACAGGAAGAGTTCCGGCTCGCGAACGATGGCCCGGCCAATGGCGACGCGCTGGCGCTGACCGCCGGAAAGCTCTGACGGGCGGCGTCCGAGATAGGGCGCCAACGACAACATGCCCGACGCCTTCTCCACACGGCTATCGATCTCGGCCTTCACAGTGCCCGCCTGTTTGAGACCCAAACCCATATTGTCCTTGACGGTCAGATGCGGATAGAGCGCATAGGACTGGAACACCATCGAGATGCCGCGCTTGGCCGGCGGCGTGACCGTCACATCCTGGCCGTTGATCAGCACGGCACCGGAGGTCACGTCCTCGAGGCCGGCGATGCTGCGCAGAAGGGTCGACTTGCCACAGCCTGAGGGCCCGACGAAGATGACGAACTCACCATCCTTCACCTCGAGGTCGATGCCCTTCAGCACATCATGCGTACCGTAGGCCTTGCGAATGGATTTCAGTTGAAGCGATCCCACAGTCTCTTGTCCTTATAGATAAACAGGCTTGCCGGTGCGCACGCTCTCATCGGCGGCAAGACATATGCGCAGCGATTGAACGGCATCTGCCATATGGCGATTGAGGTCGAGATCCTCGCGGATGGCTTTCAGCATGAAGGCCTGCTCGAAGTCGCAGAGCTCCTGATGGCCCGGTTCGCCATCCATATGCAGATCCTGATCCGGCCGGATGAATTGGCCATTCGGCCCTGTTTCGGCGCTATGCAGCCGGATGACCGACGTCTTCGTATGCATGTCGATATCGTCGGACTTGGCGTTCTGATCCATCACGATCGAAACTGAGCCGTTCGGCGACATCACGTCCTTCACGAAGAAAGCCGTCTCCGAAATCATCGGTCCCCAGCCGGCCTCATACCAGCCGACTGAGCCGTCCTCGAAGATCACCTGCAGGTGGCCGTAATTATACATGTCGGGCTTCACCTCCTGCGACAGCCGCAGGCCCATGCCGCGCACCTCGACGGGCTTGGCGTCGGTGATCTGGCACATGACGTCGACATAATGCACGCCGCAATCGACGATCGGAGAGGTCGTGCGCATCAGTGCCTTGTGCGTCTCCCAGGTCGGGCCGCTCGATTGCTGATTGAGGTTCATGCGGAACACATAGGGACCGCCGAGCTTGCGGGCTTCGGCGATCAACCGCATCCATGAGGGATGGTGACGCAGTATATAGCCGATCGCCAGCTTCTTGCCGGCCTTCTTGGCAGCGGCGACAACGCGCTCGGCATCTTCCACCGTAGTTGCCAGCGGCTTCTCGACAAAGACATGGCAACCCGCCTCGAAAGCCATGACGGCGAAATCAGCATGGCTGTCGGAATAGGTATTGATGGAGCAAAGATCCGGCTTCAGCTCCCTCAATGCCACCTCGAAATCCGCATGGATCGTATAGCCGCGCAGTTCCTCGGGCAGCTCCGGCCTGGAACGATTGACGAGGCCGACGATCTCGAAACCCGGATTGTTGTGATAGGCCAGCGCATGACTGCGGCCCATATTGCCAAGGCCGGCGACGAGAACGCGGATCGGCTTTTCGGATGCGCTCACTTGACTGCTCCGGAGGTAATGCCGCGAATGAGTTGACGCGAAAAGATGACGTAAAGGATGAGGATCGGCAGGATGGCGAGCGTCAGCGCCGCCAGCACCGCATTCCAGTTGGTGACGAACTGGCCGATGAAAATCTGCGATCCGAGCGTCACCGTCTTGGTCGCTTCGCTCGGCGCGAGGATCAGCGGAAACCAAAGATCGTTCCAGATCGGGATCATGGTAAAGACGGCAACTGTCGCCATGGCCGGGCGGACGAGCGGCAGGACGAGACGGAAGAAGATGGCATATTCGCTGAGACCGTCGATACGGCCGGCATTCTTCAAGTCGTCGGAAACCGTCCGCATGAACTCGGAGAGAATGAAGATCGCGAGCGGCAGACCCTGCGCCGTATAGACGAGAATCAGCGCCGTCAGCGTGTTGACGAGGCCGGCAGCCACCATGCCCTGCAGGATCGCGACCGTACCAAGACGGATCGGGATCATGATGCCGATCGCCAGATAGAGGCCCATCACCGTATTGCCGCGGAAGCGGTATTCCGACAGCGCAAAAGCGGCCATCGCCCCAAATAGCAATGTCAGGATGATCGAGACGATGGTGACGACGAAGCTGTTCTGGAAATAGGTCAGGAAATCCCCCTGCTTCAGAACGGTGTCGTAGCCGATCATGCTGAAAGAGGATGGCGTCGGGACACTCAAGGGTGCGCGGAAGATCGAGGCGCGATCCTTGAAGGAGTTGATGACGGTCAAAAACACTGGAAAAATGGCAACCAGCGTATAGGCAATAAGCGCCAGATGGACGAAGCCGGTACGGACAAGGGAAGTGCGTGCCTTGGACATGGGTCGCGCTCCTCAGAACTGATAGCGGCGGATGCGCCGCTGGACGATGAAAAGATAGAAGGAAACACCGGCCAGGATGATCAGGAACATCACCGTCGCGATCGTCGCGCCCATCGAGCGGTCGCCCAGCTGCAGCTGGAAGCCGAAGAAGACGCGGTAGAGCAGCGTGCCGAGAATATCCGTCGAGCCATCCGGCCCAGCCAAGGCGCCCTGCACGGTATAAACCAGGTCGAACGCATTGAAATTGCCGACGAAGGTGAGGATCGAAATGATGCCGATCGCCGGTAATACCAACGGCAACTTGATCTTCCAGAACTGGCTCCAGCCGGTGATGCCATCGCATTCGGCCGCCTCGATGACCTCTTCGGGGATGTTGAGCAGTGCCGCATAGATCAGCATCATCGGGATGCCGACATATTGCCAGACCGAGATCAGCGCGACGGTGATCAACGCCGTGCTCGGCCTGCCGAGCCACGGGGCGAAGAACGATTTCAGACCGATGACGTTCAGAAGCTCGGGCGCAACACCCCAGAGCGGCGAGAGGATCAGCTTCCAGATGAAGCCGACGACGACGAAGGAAAGCAGCGTCGGCAGGAAGATGGCGGTGCGGTAGAAGGCGACAAAGCGCAGCTTCGGCAGAGACAGGAGTGCAGCCAAAGCCACACCGATCGGATTCTGCACGCACATGTGAATGGCGAAGAAGATCAGGTTGTTGCGCAGCGCGTTCCAGAAATCGTGAGACCAGCGTTCGTCGCCGAACAAAACCTTGAAATTGTTCAGGCCGACGAAGACGGACTGATTGTCGACGACATTGTAAAGCGACAGCCGCAAGGTCTCGATCAGCGGCAGGATCATAACCGCCGTATAGACGACAAAGGCCGGGAATAAGAAGACGAGGATATGCCAGCGTTTGGAGCGCCGGATCGGCATGACCTCAAGGGCATCTGATGTCGCAGCGTCGCTCATGGCTTTCTGCCTGTTTTTCTTGGCTGCATGCCGACGCAGCAGCTCTAAGGTTCAAATCCACCCGCAGTTACGGCTTATGGCCGAAGTGAAACGGCATCGGGTGTGTCGAATGCAATGGCGAGGCGATCGCCGGTTCGATTATCAAACAATGAAAAGGGCGAGGAGCCTGGAAGGCCCCTCGCCCGCGTCATGCAATGCTTACTTACCCGGCTTGTACCAGCTGTCGAGGCCCTTCTGGAGCTTCTCGCCAGCTTGTTCCGGAGTGTCCGTGCCGTTGATCACGTTTGCGGATTCGGTCCAGGTCTCATTTTCCAGGTTCGGCTTACCGCGCGACAGGATCTGATAGGTAGAACGAACGGTCGACTTGTGATTGTCACGCCAGGAGACGAATTCCTGCGCAAGTGCATCGCTCATCTTTACCGGATGCGAGTTCAGGCTGAAGAAGCCGGGCAGTGAGTTGGCATAGATGTTGGCAAACTCGTCGGAAGCGACCCAGCTCAAGAACTTCTTGGCTTCTTCCTGATGCTTGCTCTTCGTGTTCAAGCCGACACCGATATCCGGATGGTCGGAGATATAGGCGGTGTCGCCAGCCTTGGCGACCGGCGGCGGGAATGCACCCATCTTGAACTGCGCCTGGGTGTTGAAGAGAGCAATTTCCCACGAGCCGGCCGGATAGATCGCAGCTTTGCCGAGCGTGAAGAGGTTCTGACTGTCGGCGTAGCCTTGAGCTTCGAAGCCGTCGCCGAGGTAAGCCTTCCACTTGGCCAGTTCCTTGTAAGGATCGACCCACGGGGCGTCCGTCAGCTTTTCCTTGCCAGCAATCAGAGCCTTACGGCCGTCTTCGCCCTTCCAATAGTTCGGGCCGATGTTCTGGTAGCCCATGGTTGCGGCTTCCCACAGATCCTTCGTGCCCATGGCCATCGGGATGTAGGTGCCATCGGCCTTGATCTTGTCGAGGACGGCGAAGAACTCGTCACGCGTCGCCGGCACTTTCAGCCCGAGCTTGTCGAAGGCGTCTTTATTGTAGATGAAGCCGTGGATGACGGACGCCATCGGCACGCAGAAGGTGGATTTCCCGTCGTCGGTCGACCATGCAGCCTTGGCGACAGCCGAGAAATTTTCCAGGCCCTTCAGGCTCGTTAGATCAGCAAGGTGCTTCTTGTTGAAGAGGTCGAGCGAAGCATCGAACGGACGGCAGGTGATGATGTCGCCCGCAGAGCCGGCGTCGAGCTTGGCGTTCAGCGATGCATTGTATTCGGTTGGCGCCGTCGGCGAGAAGACGATCTTGATGCCCGGGTTCTTCGCTTCGAAAGCCGGGATGATCTTTTCCTGCCAGATCTGCAGGTCGTCGTTACGCCAGCTTTCAACCGTCAGCGTCACATCGGCCGCATGCGCCAGGCTGACCGAGGTCAGCAGGCTCGATGCAAGAAGCAAGCCTTTCAGAACATTGGTTTTCATTTCCCTCTCCTGTTTTCCGCGCCATGGCAAGGCGCTGTTCTCGGTCTGAAATTCGCTGCCTGTCCGAGGAACGGTCAGCGCTCCACAGGGACCGCCAATATTGCCGACCCCTCCATGCAAAAGGCTTCAGAGGCTTTGTGCCCGATCGGCCCAATTAATTGCCGTCGCCGCCACCAGACGGAGACACAGCAAGAACCACGCGGGAAAATTATGACGAACGTCGAAACGAGATCCTCCTGATCCCGAACGGCCTGGCGCAACGACGAGATGCACGCCCTTCCGCCTCACTTACCGGCTGTTGTTTTTCTGCCGGCTTTGCCGATGTCCGTTTGCACTGTTCCCTTGCTCCGAATTAAGTCCAAAAAAATACCAATTGTCCAGCCGAATTTAACTTTCGAATGCAAAAAGATTGAAGCTCATTAATTTACCAATGTAATTCAATGAGATGAAGACAAGCAAAAATGCTCGCTCTGCCTATTGGTAAATGGTATTTTTTTGGTATTGTATGAAAAACGGGGAACAGGCGGCATCCGGAGGTATGATGGGGCAGTTTGCGATTGGTATCGATGGCGGCGGCACGAGTTGCAGAGCGGCTGTCATAGATCATAGCGGGCGGGTGCTCGGTACCGGCAAGGCGGGTGCGGCAAACATCCTCTCCGATCTGGAAAATTCGCTGATTCATATCGTCGCCTCGGCAAAGCAGGCCTTGATCGATGCTGGGCTCGCTCCCGAACTGCTGCAGGAATTACCGGCCGTCATCGGAACAGCAGGAGCCAATGTCGGCAACTACGGCAAAAAGGTCGAAGGCGCCCTGCCCTTTGCAAGCACACGTGTTGTCACGGATGCGACGACAGCGCTTCAAGGCGCTCTCGGCGACGCCGATGGCGTCATCGGCGCCTTCGGCACCGGCTCAGTCTACAATGCCCGCCGTGACGGCAGGATTTGGGGTATCGGTGGCTGGGGTTTTGTCATAGGCGACCAGGCAAGTGGCGCTCGTCTTGGCCGAGATTTGCTCGAGAGAGCTGTCTTGGCACATGACAAGGTGACGGCGGGTTCGGCACTGACGGCGTCGATCATGGCCGAATACGGTAATGATCCCGAACGGATCGTCGAATTTGCGCACGCCTCCAAGCCCAAGGATTTTGCCCGCTACGCGCCTGTTATCTTCGAATATGCTGGAATGGAGGATGCGGTCGCCATCGACATCGTGAGAACTGCGGCAAAATCGATAACCGAAAGCCTGGATGCACTGCTTTGGCCGGAATGCCCTTCGATCTGCCTTCTCGGCGGCCTTGCCCAAGCCTATCACCCCTGGCTTGATGAACGCCACAAGGCGATTCTCGCGGAGCCAAGAGGGGACGTTCTGCGCGGAGCCGTGGAGTTGGCGGCGAAGTTGCTGCTGGGTGGAGAGGTAAACAGGGCATGACCGAAGATTTGAGCGCGATCTTCTCGCCGGAGCGCCTTTCCGGAGGTGGGACAGGCCCACTTTACGTCAAGCTGCGACGCACGCTTGAAGAGGCCGTGAAGGTCGGTAGGCTGAAACATGGGGATGCGCTTCCACCTGAGCGCGACATCGCCGAATTTGCCGCGGTCAGCCGTGTCACGGTGCGTAAGGCGATCGACGACCTGGTAGCGGAAGGCATTCTCGTTCGCCGTCACGGCTCGGGTACATTCGTTGCAAAGCCCGTTTCCAAGGTGGAGCAGCGACTGTCGCAACTCACCTCATTTACCGAGGACATGGCGAGGCGCGGGATGACGGCTCGTTCGGAATGGCTGCACAAGGGCATCCATACGCCCTCCCCCGATGAGATGATGATTCTCGGGCTTGCCGCCGACACTCGGGTATCGCGCCTCAGTCGCTTGCGCATTGCCGACGATCAGCCGCTCGCGATCGAGCACGCCAGCGTTTCCGGTGAATTCCTGCCGGATCCGTCGGTAGTAACGACATCGCTCTATGCGGAATTGGAAAAGCGCCAGGTACGTCCCGTTCGCGCGGTTCAGCGCATATCTGCGACCAACATGAAAGAGGCCGATGCGGGATTGCTCGGCGTCCCCGTAGGAGCAGCCGGCCTATCGATCGAGCGCATCTCCTATCTCGGTTCGGGTCGGGCGGTCGAATTTACTCGCTCGCTCTATCGCGGCGACGCCTATGACTTCGTCGCGGAACTGACGATCGGCGCGAACTAGCTCACGCCTGAGAAACCGTAAAAACCCAAGAATCAAAAAAAGCGCCACCCCAACCGAATGGCTGAGGTGGCGCTTGTATATGGAATCAAATTCTAAGCCAAACACCGCAAGTCTTTGACATGACTCGCGATCAGGCTGCGTCGTCGACCGCGGCCTCGCGCTTCTCCGGCACATAATTGAGGACAGGGCCTAACCAACGCTCCACCTCTGCCACGGGCATGCCCTTGCGGGCTGCATAGTCTGCGACCTGATCGCGCTCGATCTTGGCGACACCGAAATAGTAGGAAGACGGGTGCGCGATATAAATGCCCGAAACGGAAGAACCCGGCCACATCGCATAGCTTTCCGTGAGCTTTACGCCAGTTGTCGCTTCGGCGTCCAGTAGGCGGAAAAGCGTATCCTTCTCGGTATGGTCCGGCTGCGCCGGATAGCCAGGTGCTGGACGGATACCTGCATAGGCTTCGAGAACGAGCTCCTCGCTCGTGAAATTCTCATCCGCAGCGTAGCCCCAGAACTCTCGACGCACCCGCTCATGCATGCGCTCGGCGAAGGCTTCGGCAAAGCGGTCGGCCAGCGCCTTGACGAGGATCGACGAATAATCATCGTTTGCGCGTTCGAAGCGTTCGGCAATGGCCACCTCCTCGATACCGGCCGTGACGACGAAGCCGCCGACGTAATCGCCGACACCGCTGGAAACCGGTGCCACAAAGTCCGACAACGCGACATTCGGGCGACCGTCCCGCTTCGACAGCTGCTGCCGCAGCGTGTAGAACGTGGCAAGCTCGTCATCACGGCTTTCGTCGGTGAACAGCCTGATATCATCGCCGACCGTGCCCGCCGGCCAGAAGCCGATGACCGCACGCGGGCGGAACCAGTTTTCCGTGATGATCTTTTCGAGCATCGCTTGTGCATCGCCATAGAGCTGCCGCGCCGCCTCGCCCTGCTTCTCGTCTTCGAGAATTGCCGGAAAACGACCCTTGAGCTCCCAGGCCTGGAAGAATGGGGTCCAGTCGATATATTTCGCCAGCTCAGCCAGATCGTAGCTCTCGAATACCTTGGTACCGAGGAACTGCGGTTTGACCGGCTTATAGCCCGACCAATCCACTTTTTCGGCATTCTCACGCGCTCTTGCAATCGGCAGGCGTATCTTCTCGGCCTCGCTCCGCGCATGCGCGGCAGCGACCTTGGAATATTCAGCCCGAACGGTGTCGATATAGCCTTGCCGCGCATCGGGCGATAGCAGCGCTGAGACAACACCAACCGCACGACTTGCATCCGTGACATAGACCGTCTGTCCGCGATGATAGCTCGGATGGATCTTTACCGCTGTATGGACACGACTGGTGGTGGCCCCACCGATCAGCAACGGAATATCGAAGCCTTGCCGCTCCATCTCCGAAGCGACATGCACCATCTCGTCCAATGACGGTGTAATCAATCCCGACAAGCCGATGATATCGACCTTTTCGGCTACGGCTGTCTCCAGGATCTTGGTCGCCGGCACCATGACGCCCAAATCGATGATTTCGTAATTATTGCAGGCGAGCACGACACCGACGATGTTCTTGCCGATGTCGTGCACGTCGCCCTTGACGGTCGCCATCAGCACCTTGCCGGCTGACTGCCGTTCGCTGCTGCCGCCGTTGGCAGCTTTCTCGGCTTCCATGTATGGCAGCAGCACGGCAACGGCCTGCTTCATGACACGAGCGGACTTCACGACTTGTGGCAGGAACATCTTGCCCGAACCGAAGAGGTCGCCAACGACATTCATGCCGGCCATCAACGGGCCCTCGATGACATGCAACGGCCGCTCGGCAGCCTGGCGCGCTTCCTCGGTATCGGCTTCGATATATTCGGTAATGCCGTTGACCAACGCATGTTCGAGCCGCTTCTCGACTGACCATTCGCGCCAGGAAAGGTCCTGCGTCTTGGCTTCCTTGCTGCCGGCACCGCGGAAGCGTTCGGCAATCTCAAGCAGGCGCTCCGTGCTGTCCGGACGGCGGTTGAGCACCACGTCCTCACAGGCGTCCCGTAATTGCGGATCGATATTGTCATAGACAGCCAGCTGCCCGGCATTGACGATGCCCATGTCCATGCCCGCCTGAATGGCATGGTAAAGAAATACGGCATGCATGGCCTCGCGGACGGGTTCGTTACCGCGGAACGAAAAGGACAGGTTTGAGACACCGCCTGAAATATGGACCAGAGGCATGGTCTTCCGGATCGTCCTTGTCGCCTCAATGAAGTCGACACCGTAGTTGTTATGCTCTTCGATGCCAGTCGCAACGGCGAAGATATTCGGATCGAAGATGATGTCTTCCGGCGACAGGCCTGCCACTTCCGTCAACAGCTTATAGGCACGCGAGCAGATCTCGACCTTGCGCTCATAGCTATCGGCCTGCCCCGTCTCGTCGAAGGCCATGACGACGACCGCCGCGCCGTACATCCGCATCAACCGCGCCTGTTTGAGAAAGTTCTCCTCCCCTTCCTTCAGCGAGATGGAGTTGACGATCGGCTTGCCCTGAACGCATTTCAGGCCGGCCTCGATAATGGAGAACTTCGAACTGTCGATCATGACAGGAACACGGGCAATATCCGGTTCGGCGGCGATGAGGTTCAGGAACTCCACCATCGCCTTCTCGGAATCGATCAGACCCTCATCCATGTTGATGTCGATAACCTGCGCGCCGTTTTCGACTTGATCGCGGGCGACGGCAAGCGCCGCCGTATAATCGGCATTGGTGATCAGCTTGCGGAATTTCGCTGAGCCAGTGACGTTGGTCCGCTCGCCGACATTGACGAACGGAATATCCTTGGTGAGCTCGAATGGCTCCAGACCCGAGAGCGACATGAAGGGACGATGCTCGGCAGGCTGCCGCGGCGGATATTTCGAAACCACCTGAGCGATTGCGGCGATATGCTCCGGCGTTGAACCGCAGCAGCCGCCAACGATATTGACCAGCCCCTCGCGGGCGAATTCCTCGACTTGAGCCGCCATCATCTCGGGCGTCTCGTCATACTGACCGAATTCGTTCGGAAGACCGGCATTGGGATAAGCGCAGATGAAGGTGTCCGCGGCAGCCGAAAGCTCCTGCAGATGCGGCCGCATAGCGTTTGCACCGAGAGCACAGTTGAGGCCAATTGTGAAAGGATTGGCATGGCGCACGGAATTCCAGAACGCCGAAGGCGTCTGACCTGACAGCGTGCGCCCAGAAAGATCGGTGATCGTGCCAGAAATCATGATGGGCAGATGAACACCTTTGGCCTCGAAGCGCTCCGCGCAGGCAAAGATCGCCGCCTTGGCGTTCAGCGTATCGAAAATTGTCTCGATCAGGATGATATCGGCGCCGCCGTCGATCAGACCGTCGATCTGCTCCCCATAAGCCAAGCGCAGAACATCAAAAGTGACCGCACGGTAGCCAGGATTGTTAACATCAGGAGAAATGGACGCCGTCCGATTGGTCGGACCGATCGCACCGGCCACGAAGCGTCGCTTACCATCTTCGCGTTCCGCGCGGATTGCGGCGCGGCGAACGATCTCTGCGCCCTCCTTATTGAGATCGTAGACCGCACCTTCCATCTGGTAGTCGGCCTGCGCAATGCGGGTGGAAGAAAAGGTGTTGGTCTCGAGGATATCCGCCCCGGCTTTGGCATAGCGATAATGAATATCTTCAATCGCATCGGGCTGGGTCAGGATGAGAAGGTCGTTATTGCCCTTCTGGTGGCACGCGCAACCGATGAACCGATGGCCGCGAAACTGATCCTCGTCGAAGCCGAGACCCTGGATCTGCGTGCCCATGGCGCCATCAAGCACAAGTATCCGTTCACTCGCAGCCTTTCGCAAAGCTTCGAAAATCTCGCCGCCATTACGCTTCGTCGTCTCGGAACCAAAAAGAGTGTCAAACATAAGCGAATTCCTCTGGCCTGATTGCGACTCCGCAACCAGATCACATAAAGATATCTTTATGTCAACATATCTACGCTCATGTTCGGTGCAGCGCAAGCGCGCATCTTCTATAGTTGTGTTCTTTCAGGAAAAGCAGACCGGACGAATTGCCGACCGACCATGGACAACGCGGGGTAACGACACAGCTTCATCCCATAACGCCATGACAGCGCTTTCGGACGGCGCTATACGGCTTCTGGAAGAGAATCCTAGGAGGACGGCATGAACATACAGGTTGAACCCACAGCTCTCGGAAACTGGAGCACCCGCGCCTACCACAGGCGCTGGTTGCTCGATCAGGCCGATGCGCTTTTCAATTTCTTCCAGTACCGCGCCGTCAATCCCAAAGGCGGCTTCCACGACATGGATGATGCCGGCAAACCGTTGGATAAGGTAAATCCCGCACGCGGCATTCATTCGACCGCCCGAATGGTGCACTGCTTCTCGATCGGGTCGTTGCTCGGTCGTCCCGGCGCAAACGAAATTGTCGACCACGGCATGAACTATCTATGGAAGCATCATCGCGACACCGAGCATGGCGGCTACTTTTGGTCGCTGAACAATGACGGCCCCGTCGATTCCAGCAAGCAGGGCTATGGCCACGCTTTCGTGCTGCTTGCTGCCTCATCCGCAAAGACGATCGGCCATCCACTGGCCGATGGCATGTTGGCAGACGTCACGGAAATTCTGAATACTAAGTTCTGGGAAGCAAAGCACGGGGCGATTGCCGAGGAATTCAATCGGGATTGGTCGTTGATCGACGGTGGCACCTATCGCGGCCAGAACTCCAACATGCACCTGACGGAAGCGCTGATGGCTGCTTTCGAAGCGACCGGCGACAAGACATATCTCGAAAAAGCAGAAAGCATCGCCGATCTCGTCATTCGCCGTTTGGCGGGGTCCGTCGGCTGGCGCGTTGCCGAACACTTCAACGCCGATTGGGTGCTCGATAAGAATTACCGCGGCAATGAGATGTTTCGCCCGTCGGGTACGACACCAGGGCATTGGCTGGAATGGGCGCGTCTGATCTTGCAGCTTTGGGCGCTTGGGGAAAAGCGGCACGACTGGATGCCGGAAGCAGCCAAGGGCCTCTTCTCTCAGTCCATGTCACTCGGCTGGGACAATGAGAAGAGCGGATTCTTCTATACACTTGATTGGGAAGATGTGCCTGCAAAGCGCAACAAGCTTTGGTGGCCTGCCTGCGAGGGGGCTGGTGCCGCTCATTACCTGAACGAACACGTCCCGAGCGATTTTCACGAAGAAAGCTACCGCAGGATCTGGAGCGTAATCGGCCAAGCCTTTATCGATCGCGTCAATGGCGGCTGGCATGAAGAGCTGACGGAAGATCTCATTCCGGCTCATACGCTGTTCCCTGGCAAGGGCGATATCTATCATGCCTTGCAGGCCTGCCTCATCCCCCTTTTCCCGGCTACAGGCAGCCTGACAAAGGTTATCGCCGAGGCCGGCGGCAATATCTGAGATCAGCAGCGGCGCCCGCTCGACTTGCGGCGCCGCTTCGCCCCTCTATGCGAGGCTGAGATTGTGAAGTTCGTGGCCGAGAGTGAGAGCCAGGGCTTCCACAACAAGATTGTGGTCTTCCCGCTGCGGCAGACCTGAAACGGTGACGGCGCCAACGCACCCCGTTCCGTTGACAAAAATGGGGAAACTGCCGCCAGATGCGGCATATTCCGCGCTTGAAAGCCCGTTGTCCTCGATCGTCTTACCCTGCTGCTGCAGCCGCAACGTACTGGCGTAGCTACTGCGGAAGTAACGCAGCACCATATTGCGCTTCCGACGAATCCAATTGGAATTATCAGGTGTCGAGCCGGGCAAGGCTATGTAGAAAACGGGCATGGAATGCAGGGTGATATCGATGGCAACGCCCATGTTGCGCTCGCTGGCGAGGTCGCGCAACAGCTTACCGAGCACCCACGCGGTCGAAAGGTCAAAAGCATCGAAACGCAGCATTTCCTCTTGCAGCTCGATGCGGGCGAGATCCTGGTCGATCGTCATGGAAACCTTCTCTAAAAATTGTATTCGCCTATGAAACGCGGAGAGAACGATTTGTCCATCTATCTCTTCCGTATTTCGAAACAAAGCTGCCATCACCCGGCCTTGAAGGCTGGCGCTCTAGCTTGCTTGCAGGAGGCGAACAGGTCATTGATAAAGCTCTATGAATGTCCCGCCAGAGGAATACTCCAGCATGAATGCAAAATATGCGCTGCCCGCCATACTGGCCTGCACCTGTGCAACAACATCGGCTCTGGCCGACAGTCCAGCGCAATTAGTGCTGCGCGACGGTTTCGACGGCAAGGATTTCGCTCGATCTGGGCACCTTTACTATCGCGATAATGCCGAACAAAAGGCAGGAACGATCGAATTTCAATCAGACGTAAAACGTACCGGCGCGGGTGCATTGAAGCTAAGTGTCCGGCCATTCTGCGCGCCGGATAAAACAAATTGCAGCGAAAGAGCCGAGATCTGGGAGCGCACTAAATATCGCGTGCCATACAATCAGGGAGTTTGGTACGGTTTCGCTGTAAAGTTCGCCGATCCCATACCCTCTGGCGACCATCGCTACCTCATTGCTCAATGGAAGCGGGAAATCGGGCCGAAAGCCGAAGGGGACTTCAGTCCCTTTCTCGCGTTGCGGCTCAATAATGGGAAGCTCTTCGCGACCGTGGAAACCAACTACGTTGCGCCCATCAAGAACCAGGAGCCTGGAAACAAAGGCAAGGTCTGCAATAATGACGAGGCGTCGGTCTGGTTTCGTCCCGATACCAATCAGATGCGCGCATTGGTGGCTACGGATGACAATTGGGACGAATCCGACGGACAAGAATTTACAGGCTGCACAGACGCGATCAAAGTAATAAATCGTGGAAACAAGTTGCCGATGCCTGCATCAGGCTGGATCGATTTTGCCATTTACAGCAAACCAGGCCCGGATGGCTCGGGTCATATTGAGATATTTGCCAACAATAAATGGATCGTTACTGTCACCGGTCATATAGGACATGCGGATCATGGGTTGGGGAAAAATCAATATTTCAAATTCGGCCCATATCGCGCCGCGGATACCACCATATGGACGCTTTATTACGATGATTTCCGCCGGTCACCCCGCTGTGCCGATGTACTATCGGATCCCAAGCTTTGCCCTATGAAGTGAAAAGGGTGCCGAGAATGTATAACTCCAGAGCAATATGGCTGCGGGCATTGCGAGAGCGCAGTTTTTTTGAGAAGTGGCCGAACTTTTTCCTTTCTCGATAGTTATCCTCCTTCGTGAAGGAGGTGACCGAGATGCTTACTACTCATCGCGATTGCAAACAGCATGTGAAGAGGAACGCGATACCCTCTATGGGTGAAATTGAAGGTCGGGTTGCAGTCCTGGAAATTGTTGCCCAGTCCGCACTAACGCATGTATTCGAAGAAGGCGAAGTGGATATTGACGCAGCGTTGCTAGCCCAGATTCGCAGAGCTATGCATCGTAAGTGTAAGGACTTGAAACTCGACGGAGAAGACACGGCATCGGCACTCCTATATGCCGAGGAGTTGATAGAGGCCGCGGTTAAGGCGTCGCATCCCATCCATCAATGATGCCGTCCCGGCCACGGCTGGTGTTATCTCTCTTAGTGGCGCTGGCAGTTACGCTTGGCGTTGTGTTGCTGCTCGCACCCCACGATACAGGTGATAGGCTCGCCCATTCTCTGGCACCGCCCGGCGACCGTCGAAACCAGCAATAATGTGTCCAATAATGAACCTGTGTTACGTTAGGACACAGAGGCTGCCCCAAATCAGGCGGCCGTTAACGTCGCGTGGTAAACTTGGTTGCAAATTTCCGAAACCAAAGCAGTGTTCCCTTCACCAATCGATATCAAGCTCCAACATGAATGGTGTAGCGAATGTCCGTGATGGTCAATGTGCCGCTTTACCCCGATGACATCGATGTCCTCGCGGGCGCACTTTTTGCATGGTGTGCCGAGCGCAGCATCAAATTGCAAAGTCAGGAAGGTCTGTCCGCAGCCAATGTGGCCATTGATCTCTATAATGCCGGCTATCAAACACAAGATCAGTTGCTTGGCGCGTTACATAATTACGATTTGCACTGATGTGTTGCTCGGATATCCAGCTTTATATCCAAAACCTGAGCACAATTTCCCCAAGTGACGCCTCTGCAAATGTGGCGGTAGCGACCTTATTTTATGTCGATTTCTCTTCGAAGACGCTGGCGATGCAGTCTCGCTCGTCGAGGATCCCGGACCATTCATCCTGATGATAAGCGGAGTCGTAGATCAGTGTGAAAGGACCTTGATAGCCAGCGGAATTGGAAAGCTTAATGCAACGAACATAATCCTCCTTATCGAGGCCTACTGCTGAATAGCGCCCCTTTGCATGACAGAGTTCGGCGCGGCCCATGATCGTCGCTAGATCCTCGTATTTGCCGGCTCGCTCCCAGTTGCCGAAATCTCCATTGAGGCCGACTGTACCGTGCAGAGCATCGAGAATCCGATTGACCTCCGCCGGCCCTGGCAGAAGATCGAACCAGTTCTCTATGACGAGGCGCACTCCCGCTGCGGCAGTCAATTCAGCCAGCCGCCGCAAATGAGTTTCGGCAAGCGTCAAAGCTGGATTCGTCGGCTGAGCTTTTCCGGCAATAACACGCATGTTTCCAGCCCCAAGAGCCGCGGCAACGTCGATCCATCCTGTCATCCATTCTGCATCGCGCTGAGCGGTTTGCGGATTGCTCAGGTCTCCGTCTTCGACGAGCAGTGTCTGAAGCTTTACGCCGGCCTCCTCCGTGGCCTTACGAAAATCACGGAGATAGCTGGGAAGGAGACTCGGCAAGTGGAAGGAACAAATCTCAAGCCGAAAGATGCTATGATCGGCGCATTGTTGCGGCACATCGATCAATTCGATCGTACCCTTCCCGTAAGTCGATTGGCGAGCCGGGTATGCTCGATCGTCAGGTTTATAGGGATAGGTGGCGCCGAGCGCCCGGTGCAAGGACCAGGTTGAAACCGCAAAACGATCCGACAAATCAACCACAAGGCTCCCCCATTCCCTTTGGTGAAAGGTAATCAAGACATAGTCGCGACTGCCCGGATATCAATCCAAAAATGTTCAGACTCCCTGCTGTTGCGGCAACTCTATTCCCATAAGAGATCGTCGCTAAGTCCTTTCATGCCCTCCCTTAACCCGTCTGGAAATGGCGTCAAAAAGCAGGTCGGCAATCCACATGGCACATACGCCAACGACGAAAGCCGTGGCATTCATGGCCGCGACATCCTCTTGAGGTAAAGGCCAGTTGATAGCGCGCAGATAGAAAAGCGCCGGCTCCGTTAAATAGGTTGCTGCAAGCGCGCCGCAAATAGGCGATGCAACAATCTCTCGCGTCGTATATCGGCGCCTGGAGAGACCGCGCAGGATACCGCCGGAAAGGCCAGCAATGACAACTCCGACCTTGATGCCCAAAGCATCCAGAAATTCGTGCAACGTCATCGCTTTTCTCGATCGAATTTTGGGATTTGGAATGCCGCCGCTGCTTATTCATGGCGTGCGGCGACTGAATGAGCTTATTTGTCAACAGGCGGCTGAGGCTTTATCAAACCCGTGATACCGTCCCGCATGATATTGATAATGATTTTCAGCATGCTCAAAGCCGCCACAGCGGCTGCGGCAAAACCTGGGCCAACGAAGGACTGAGAACACTCCAACGTGCCATCGGCAAGCTGGGTACAGCCGGTTGCCAGAAGAATAGCGATCATCGAAGCCGATAACCCAATTAACACATTCAGAATATTGTGGAACGTATTCGTATTGAACATATATTCTCCCGTTATATCGATGGGGTTGTGCATCAGCGCGTGGCGCCTGAAGCTTTGAATTCATGGGAGGCCGTCACGAAACGGATGTAGAAGGTCAGCACCCTTTGTATCGTCTGTATTCGGCCGCAGCCCAGTGTTCTGCAAATCTATCGAGCACCCTCAATCGCCGCGGCGAACTTCCTGGCAAAGCCGGCAATATCGGTTGCTCGATCCGTGCCGTTGATAATCCGGCGCGCACCGAGCCAATCGGAACCGACAGCGTTGAAGTAATCGGCAAGCTTCCAGCCGGTGAAACGCCCGTTGATCATGCCATCAAATAAGATTTCAACCGCTTTATCAGGATCGAGAGCCCTATCCGGATCATCGGCGATGCCATACTTGGCATAATTGTCCCGTCCCGTGATCTGAACGAGACCGCGCCCACGATACCGCCAACCGTCATCACTGGCTTCATCCCCGTTTCCCACCCGGTTCGCATAAGCGCGGTTAGCGATCCGCTGCGGCTGGCGGGAATAGGCCTTAGCCTGTTCTGGATTGAAATATTTCGGAAATGTTGACCGCAATCCAGCGGCCGAGTAGCTCAGATTCTCCGAGATTGCTCGCATCGTTTTACCCGTCTCGTGATAGGCAGTTGCCAGCATGTAAGCCAGCCAACGTGGATCGAATGGCTCGGCTATCCATTGTGCGAGAATCGCCTCAAGACCATTGACCTGATTTGTCGACAGCCGGCCACTGAACAATGACGTTCTTATCGCCGAGAAGAATTTCTCGTGGTCCATATGCTCCATTCCAAATTTGAAGATGCAAATGCGGATGTGATGCTTGCAAACCGTGTCATTGGGCAAAGCCGGCCCGTGGCAGCCGGATTGAACTCGTTTGCAGCTTTAAAGGCCTTCCAACCCGGAGCAGCCCCGGATTTTCACGTATCAGGTATGTCACGCGCTATCGTTCTGGCTGATGGGCGCCCGTCGCTGCTGTTACATCGACACATGACATCTTTTACGTGCATATCGCTGGTTATTCAGCAAAGGCAATAAATTAGCCTATCTACCGCGTCGGGGGGCGATCTCGGCCCTACCCTATCCCTTGGACCAAATTCATTTTCCTCGCAGGGGCTTTAACCCGAATTAAAGCTTAACCCCCTCAGGTATCTGTGTTCTGACCGGCATTGGATGGCCAAGCGAATGCGTCGACTCCAGCTTTGGTGGTGATCATGCCGGCAGTGATTTGGACGTTCACATCATTTTCGGCCGCAAATGCCGCCTGTACATGCGCACCGACAGCATTTGCAATCGTTGTCATCTGCGCGGCCATCAGCTCGACAAAACCGCCCGACGTTTTGAATTTCACCAGTACGTCCGGATTCGCCTGCACATAGTTGTAGGCTCCGGTAATCAGCGACTGGCTGGCCCGATCGGTCATGACCCGCATGCCATTGAGCACGATGCCGCCTGTTTCGACGGCGTAGCGCTTGGATGCAGCATAAGCGTAGAGATCGACCGGAGGCGGTTCGGGGGACCAACCCGAGACGATCGCCAATAGGCTACCCGGCGTCTCGGGCCAATCGACGGCCGAACCGACGAGCGCCGCCTCTTTGTTGTTCAGCTGATCGAGTATGGCGCTCTTATCGGCGTCTGGCAGGCTCGAAGTAATCTTGGCGGCAAGCGCGAGCCAGTAGTCCGGAACATTGTAGATCTGCTGCCGGCCGAGCCAGAAGGCAACGCAGGCCATCCAGCGGTCGACCTTGTTCTCCGATCGAGCTGCAAGCAGCGCCTCGACCATCGGTTCATACATGCTGTCTATGCGATACATGGCAGTCCTTCCTCTTGTTTAAGCTTGGGCAAAGGCGCGCACGGCCTGCCAATCGATTTCGGCGGCTGCGCGGATTTCGGGAGCGGTTTTGGCGACGGCAAGAGCGGCTTTCGCCGATCGGCGCAAAGCCTCGATCATCTGCGAGCCGACCTTCCAGTGCTGGTCTCGCGTTAGAATTTCGACGGCCTTTTCGAAGCGGCTAATGCCATCTTCGCCAGCCTCGGCCGTGATATGCGGCGTTTCACCTTCGGGCACGCCGTCGCCCTGACGGGGGTCGGCGGTGATCAGCTCGGCCTCGCGAAGTTTCAGCGCATAGACCGCTTCCTGACCGGGAATGACGGTGATGAAGAGCATTCGCGCTAGCCTCACCTGTCGGTCAATGTCTGTTTGTGCCTGGACGCGCTCCAGGGGGAGATCTGCCGACACGTTAAACAGCATGGATGGTCACCTCGAAATCGTGAAAGCCGGCTGCGGCGATGAAGGGAAAGCGGTGGTCGTCGCGAACGTCCGTCGTGAACTCGAAAATGCCGTCCTCGATCGCGACGATCTCGTTGGCATGAACGACCGAGGTCCCGGCCGGCACAGCGAAGCAAACCTTCTCAATGCCATCAGCCCGAATCGTGTATTCGGTGATCTCAATGGCCGACCGCTTCGGAACGATCGCGCCGTCACGCACATACGATGTGGCGTCGATATCAAGCCGGTATTCGGCTGCGGGCACCTCCATGATCGCGTAGCCTTCACCAAATAAGGTGGCGAGTTGGGGCAACGTTTCCCGATCACAGTGACCGCTTTGACGGATGCGGCCATCGGCGGCGAAAAGGATGTAATGGGCGACTGAAGACGCCATGGCGCTACCTCTTGAACGCTGTTGCGATGATGTTGCTTTCGTTCCAGACGATGGTGTTGCCTGGGCAGTAGATCTGCAGCGTGTAAGTGTGATAGCCCGCGCCGGGAGCGTCATAGAGAGCCGGAACGGCAACCAGGCCAGCTGTGTAGGTGGTCTGAGAGGTGCCTCCGTTTTGGCCGCCTGTGCCGCTGACGACGGTTTGAACGACGCCGAGATAATAGGTCTGGCTAAAGATCGCGGTGCCGTCGCGGAAGATGTTGCACCCGATTGGCTGGGAGTTCTGGCTGCCGCCGTTCTGATTGAACTGCCCGAGAGTCATGGCGCTGATCACCACGCGGCCGTCGCCCGCGACTGTAATGCCGCAGGCGGCTAGATTGACCGTCTGGCCTGCACCGATCGTCTGGCCAGCACCATTGCGGCCGGCTGACACGGCAGTGACCGCGCCGCCCTGAATATTGCTGGTTCCGACCTGCAACGAGCCTATGACGGCCGAGCTGATATTGACCGCGCCGAGGTTGGCGGTGATCGCATCGAGGCTGTTGACCGCGATCTTGTTCGCGGTGATCGCCCCATCCACGATCAGCTCGGCCGAGACGGCGCGGCGCATGACAGGCTTCGACCAATAGCACGAGCCACCAGTTCCCGCCGTCCTTTCCACCTGAAGCAGCATTGCGAGCTTGGTGTAGCCGCTCGGCACGGTGTAGCGGCCCTGCAGACGCACCCATCCGTTCTTAACGGTGGTGCCCGTCACGGCGGTGAAACCCCACGTGCCAGAGGGTGTCTGGACTGCGGCTAAGATGTTCGCGGCGTTCGAGTCAGTGTTGTAAACCCAGACATCGAAGGCATAGACTTCGCCCGCCGTTACGGTGATGGAGTTGGACCGCGCGCAGTCGCGGCCGAGCGACTGCAGCACCCAGCCGGCCACGTCGCCGGAGTCCGTATCGAGATAGAAGGCCTGCTGGTTTTGAACGGTCCAGCCATCCAACGTCCCGGTCTGCCAACCATTGTCCGCGATATTGGAGAAGTCGGTTAGCACGAGCTGTTTGGCGGTAATGGCATTTGCCGCGATCTGGTCTGCGCCGATCGTGTTGGCGGCAAGCTTGTCGCCGGTAATCGAGCTGCCCGCGATCGTGGTGGCGGTGACTGCACCGGCCGCGATTGTGCCGGCCGTGACCGCATTGGCGGCAATCTTGCCAGCCGTCACAGCGTTCGCGGTGATCTTGTCTGCGGTAATCGCATTCGTGACGATATTGCCGCCCAAAATCAAAGTGGCGCTTCCGTCGCTCCACGGTGTCGCCTCAGTCTGATTGGGATTAGCTTCCCCGAAGTACATGCGGGTCAGCCAAAGATAGCTATCGTTCTGACTGGCAATCGTCCCCTTCATTCGGAAGAAGACGCGAACCTTGACCGCATTCGCCGGCATCTGG
The DNA here is from genome assembly GCF_057784395.1 of Martinezella sp. CNPSo 3957. NCBI lineage: Bacteria > Pseudomonadati > Pseudomonadota > Alphaproteobacteria > Hyphomicrobiales > Rhizobiaceae > Martinezella > Martinezella sp. CNPSo 3957. Next base: position 229,739 of record NZ_JBXSOU010000002.1, on the reverse strand, counting down.
ACCTTGCCCCAAAACCGCTGGTAATTGGCGAGGTTCTTCTGCGGATCGAAGTTCTGCGCGGCCGGAAACACGCCCCATGATGGATAGCTGATCAGATTGTCGTTGGCGTCATAAACCCCAAGATAGGGCTGCACGCCATTGCAGCGATGACCGAAGTAATAGACGGACAGCTCGTACCAACCGCCCGCTTTGACCGGGAAATAGCGGGCGTTGCCATAAGCATCGACTTGAGTGACGCCGTACTCGACGCCCTGATTGCTATTACCCTGATAGATCTCGATCGCGCCGGGGAGCGGCGCATAGTTGTCCGTGCGCAGCGCGAGACGGAAGCTTGCCCATTCGTTGGACCACTCATATGCCCAGCCGGTAAGGCCAGCATTCAGGTCCGAATTCGTCAGGTAATTGCCGCCCGTTCCGACCGCGAGCGCTTGGGTCGAAACCGAGCCAGCGCCGAGCTTGTCGGCGGTGATGGCACTGGCCGCGATCTGTGCTGCCGAGACAGCACCGGCCGCGATCGTGCCGGCCGTGACCGCGTTGGCGGCGATGGTGCCGGCAGTCACGGCATTGGTGGCGATCTTGCCGGCCGTCACAGCATTGGCAGCAATCTTGTCGGCCGTGACGGCGTTCGCGATGATCCCGCTGCCCGTGATCAGAACGATACCGCCGTCGCTCCACGGCGTCGCTTCCGTCGCGCCGGCCGGGATGCGGCAAAGCATCGGTTTGTTGACGAACATGTAGCTGTCCGTCTGGCCGTTATAGGTGTCGAGCTTGCGCAGATGAAGAGCGGCTGCAACGGCGTCGGCCGGAGCCGCGCCAATCGCTCGCAAGCGAAGCCAGAGGTCCGGATTGATGCTGCTTCCGCCAACGCCGTCATTCATTGCAGGGGCGGTATAACCTGTAACAGTACCGTCAGCCCGCACCCATTGGATGCGCATCTCCACCTTGCAGCGATGGGCGGAAATATACGCGGTCAACTCGAGCCATTCTCCGGCCGCGCAGGGTACGGCAAGCGGCAGAGCGCCCGGCAGCCCGTTGCCATCAGGGCGCTTCCATTGAACATCCGCATAAAAGCCGGTGGGACCGCTAGCCTGATAAAGCACCAGCGTCGGGTTGTTTGCGCCAGACCAAGGTTGGCCCGGTGGTCGAAGAGCAAGCGACAGGCCCGGTATCACGCCGCTGGTATAGATAATTGCCCAGCAATCCAGTCCCATCGTGAAGCTGGCATTCTGCAAGAGGTTCTTGCCCGAGCCGACCGCAAGCTTGTCGGTCGAAACCGAACCGGCTGCAATCTTAGTCGCTGTCACCGCACCATCAACGATCAGCTCAGCGCCCGAGGCGCGGCGCATGTTGGGCTTTCCCCATACGCAGTTGCTGCCATTTGCGGCCGCCTTGGCAACGCCGAACATGGGCTGCAGCTGATACACGCCAGCCGGAACGGTGAAGTTCGCGGACAGGTAGGTCCATGCATTCTTTGTCGCGTTGCTAGCGCCGACGGCGAGCCAATTTGGCAGAATAGCAGCACCCGACTGATCTTTGACGTACACGCCCATAAAGGCGTCATTGGCCGGGTCCGTGTTATAAAACCAAACCGAAAGATTATAGCTTTCGCCGGGGTTGACCTTCAGCAGCGGGGACCGCATCAGCAACTGATCTCTGGCATCGCACGACACCTGCCACGTTCCCTGCAAGGGGCTGCTCCCTGTCTCCAAATAGTAGCTCTGCATGCCGGTGGCGATCCAGCTCGCCATGTTGCCCTGAGAGAAACCATTGTCGATGATGTTGTCGAAGTTGCCGACAAGGAGCTTATCGACGGTGATGGCTTTCGCGGCGATCTGTTGCGCGCCGATCGCGCCGGCCGCGATCTGACCGGCCGTGATGCTGTTGGCGGCGATCCTGTCGGCGGTCACAGCGCCGGCTGCAAGCGCATTGGTGGTGACCGAGCCTGCTGCAAGCTTCGGCGTCGAAATCGCTCCATCGGAGATCTGCGTTCCGACGATCTGCCCGGCGATATCGCCCGCCGCCGTCGCCGCCGTCCAGGCGCTACCCGTGTAGCGATAGAGCTTATCGTCGGTCGTCAGATAGACCGTTCGTCCCTCGACATTACCCGTCGCCGGCAGGCTCGCAACGATCTCAACCGGCCGAATGCCGGAAGCGAATTTCGTCGCGTCCACGGCATTGGCCGCAAGCTTGTCGATCGTGATGGCGTTATCGGCGATCTGCGCGCTGTTCAAGGTGCCATTGATATCGATCGCGGCAACGGCGGTGGTCCATGCGCCATTATGATAGCGATAGAGCTTGCCGTCCGTCGTCAGAAACACCTGCCGGCCTTCGACATTGCCGGTCGTCGGTAGACTGGAAACGACTTCGACGGCCTTGATGCTGCTGGCAAGGCTTGTCGCGTCCACCGCGCCCTGGGCGAGCTTGGCGGCGGTCACCGCACCATCGGCAAGCTTGGTGGAGATCACCGCGCTGCTCGCCAGCACGTCGGCCGTGACGGCCGCGACCTGCAGCTTAGCCGTCGAAACCGCCTGATCGGCCAGCTTTAGATCGGAAACGGCCTGATCCATGATCTTTGCAGCCGTGACGGCAGCATCGGCGATCTTCGACTGGATGATTGCACCATCGAGAACATCGGCCGTCTGAATGAGGACATTCGGCGTCTTCACCGTCAGCCACGCCGACCAGTCCGTTGCCCGGTTCGACTTCGGAAGGTACCGGCCGCGCGCCTCGTAATCGGTATTGGAGATCATCCAGTTTCCTGAGATCACCCAGGAATATGGCGAGGCATACGGGTTGCTGTCGCTATCTAAGACAACGTCGCCGGTTTCCTTAAGCCGCACCTGCACCCAAACGCCAGCGACGTCATCGAGATCCGGTGCGCAGCTGATCTTGATTGCCGGGCGGCGATCAATGCCGCCCGCATCCTTGATGGTTGACGGCTCCACGGTCCAGCCGATCATCGGCTGCGACGGCGGCGTGATAGGGCCGAGCCAGCCGATCGCAGTGGGCAATTGCAGGCCTGGATGCCAGTCGTAGTCGGCCGGGTCAACTTCCTTCAGCGTGACGACGATCAAGAAATTGGACTGCGGCTCGACTTTGACGACGAGAAACTTCTTCTCGTCATAGCCGTTGCGATCCGACGACCAGGAAACGACGTCATTCGGCTCCAGAGGATAGGCATCCGGCGGCAGCGATACCTGGTGTACGCGAAAGCGCCGGTAATCCTGGATCATCGCCAGGCCAATGCGCTGCACCTGGTTGGCAAAGGGTACGGCGAGCAACTGAACCTGCGCCGGCAGGCGCCGATTACCGTCCTGCGCCTCGAGATCGGCATTATAGCGGCCCGGCGCGTCCTTCGTGGCCCATTTTTCCGCTGGCTCCGGATAGGTGGCTTCGATGGCGTTATAAGTTGCCGAAAGCGACGGGAATGGCTGGAAATCCTGCTCTTCCGTGACGATGATATCGTCATCCGTGAAAGAATAGACTGCCGCACCCGGCGTTCCCACAAGCATCTTGAAGATGCCGCCGACTTCCGCGATGCGGCCGTTGCAGCCCTTCAACAGTTCGGAAATGGCATCGAGCGGTTCCTGATCGCATTGGATATCGTAGCCGGCACGGAAAGCTGGCTCGCTGCCGCCGCCGTCGAGCTGGACGGACGCGTCGCAGGCATTCGCCGCTGCCATCCAGTTCGCCGCCGGCAGGCAGAAGGCACCGATGTTCTGGCCGCCATAGACCCATTCCGACCCGTAGTAGACACCACGGGCAAGGTTGTAGGTCATCACAGCCGGGTTGGTGCTAGGCTCCCAGGTCGAAGGATCGGCCCAGCGATGCGCACCGTTGCCGCCGACCGAGGAATCCTTGCGGACGTCGTAGAGCGGCAGTGGGTGCGGCTCGAAAAGGCCGGCGGGGACGCCCTTGAAGAGTTCGGTGTTATAGCGCGAGGTCAGGATGACGACTTGGCAGCCGCGACCGATCATCGTCGGCTTCCAGGGCCGCGCCGCATGGGCGCCGAATTTGGCCGTTAGAAAGGGATCGGGGCTCGTCTGCGTGCCGTCGAGGAACTTGATCCAGAGATAGTCCTTGCCCTTGACGCGATATTGCAGAACCGGGAAACCGCGGCCGTCCGGGTGTGGCTCCTCCCAGAGCACGCCGACCTTCTGGTCGTCGATCCAGATGCTGGTCAGGCCGCGTTCGCCGGCGCGGTTGGGAAGGCTGCCAATTTCGATGACATCGGTGAAATAGGCGTTTGGCGTCTTGCCGTCCTCGCCCCAGGTGCCGGCATATTTGCGCTTGCCGGCGGTCGCGTAGCTGCCGATGATGAAGGACATCGCATGATCGTCCCCCATGCTGATCTCGAGCTTCGTTCCGGCCGGTTGCGGCTTATCTTTCTTTGCCATCGCCTTTTCGATCAGCGATAGGCCGATGTTGATGGCAACCGTCAAGAACAGTTTGCCGATAGTCCCCATCGGCAGAAGCCCCGCAATTGCGCCAATGGCACCAACGAGAGGACCGGCATGCGCCGCATCCGCCATCAGCCAGAAGCTGAGGACGTTCAGAAGCAGGATGAGATATTTCATGGATCGGACGACCTCGATTGGCGCATGGAAAAAGGCCGTCGCAACCAAAGCTGCGCCGACTTGTCACCGGTCAGAGATGAAAATGATGATGAGACGGTGGATTAGCCGACCTTGAAGGCCCGCTTGGCGTCGAGCAGGTCGACAGTGCCCAGCCCGGTCTCGCGCAGCACGAAGACGCGCTCGCCATTGACGACGCCGAGTGCGTAGCCGAAGGGGCCTTCATGCGGGATGGCGGCGATATCGCCGATACCGGCTTCGCTCGGATGGATCTCCGGCAGCATGCTGGCGACGAGATCGGCAAGGTTGTCGAAGCCCGCCGCCTTCATCGTCTTCAGCGCGCCGGCAGCGGTCGAATATTCGCCGCGAAACTGGGCGGCGCAATCGACGCCGGTGATCGCCAGCACCAGATTGCCGGCAAGACCCGGACCGCAATCATGGCTACCCCAGACAAAGGGCGTGCGCTTCAGCCGGTCGATCTCGGCGACGAAGCAGGCGCGCCAGTTCTTGACCCTGACAAGATCGCTGTTCATTTCTGCCCCCATGGGATCTGCCAATTGGCGACGGTGCTGGAATAAAGGCCGAATTCATCGCCGCTGCGGCGCTTCTGGCCTTCATAGGAGGATTTGGCCGGGTTGGTGCGCTCCAGCATGGCGATGGCGGCGGAGATGGCTGAAATCTCGATATCCCCATCCTGCCCCACGGCCGGCGTCTTAACCGGCGCGCCATCGGCAATGCCGAGAAAGGCGATTTCCGGTGCGGCACTCGGTAGGCGCGTGCCGGTATCGAACGACATGTCGTGGATTTCGATCGGTGCCAGTCGCAGATCGTAGCCGCGCACGAGCTGCTGCACGGCGGGCGCGATCTGGCCGATGGTGATGGTCACGGTCTGGATCGTCAGATCGGCCGTGCGCGGGATCGGACTCACCTGCAGATTGAGGCCGCCATAATAGGTCCGCGCCTCCGGCAGACCGGTAACACCGGAGGTAACGGTGATGTTGATATCGTCGTCGCCGGTCCAGAGGCCGATCGAAGCGGGCGCGCCGCTGGCGATATCCTTGCCGGTGATCCATACGAAACGACGGGGCACAAGCCCCTTGTCGCGCGCGCCGGTCAGCGCCGCGAAGAAGGCGGAGGTGATGTTTTTCATCGTCTATTTCTTCTGGATGATCTTGAAGGTTGCGCCCGTGGTGATCGGGCCGCTCGCGGTGCCGGGATTGTGGCTGCCCGGCATGACCAGGCATTTGCAGGCCGGCAGCAGCAGCGTCACGCCGAGACCGGCGGCAAAGCCGGCCGGCAGATGCGGGAAGACGCCGAAGACGGGCGTTATCCCGTGCCCGCTGGCATCAACCGTTTCCGAAATTTCGAGAAAGGCATAGCGGCCGCCATAGCCGACCTGCATCTTGTCGCCGACTGTCAGCCGATAACCAGCCGGCAGACCCTTGAGGCTGAGCGAGGCATTGTCAGCCCCGAGTGCCGCGACGCTGACCGCAGCGCTCCCGAGCTTCGTCCCGTCGGGGTCGGCCTGCGGATATTTCGACAGCGGATCATAAAGAAAAAGCGCCTCCTGGGCGCCGTGTAGCTTGCGGATGCGGGCGGCGATCTGTTTCGCCTCCGCATTGTACATGTCGGAGAGCGTTACCGTGCCGGTCCAGAGCGGCGGCGCCAGCTCCGCCTGCCAGACCCGGCCATCGCCGGAGCCGGAAAGCTCGTCATTGCGCTGAATGTCCCAGACGATGCTGGAGATCTTCAGGAGATCGGCAAAGGCCGGCAGGCTGTAAGGATAGGAAACGGCCATCAGCGCCTCCGGGGATTGCGGTTGATCTGCGCGACGCGGTCGGGAAGCTGCTGATTGAAATCATTCAGCCCCTGCCGCGTCGAACTCTGCGCTTCCGATTGCGCGACATTCTTCACATAAGCCTTCAGATTGCCGTCCTCATCGACGGAAACGCCGACCGTGACATGCACGCCGGAAGCGGAGCCGGAGGCATCGTTCTGGTTGTCGGCCCTGAGGCGACGGACGGGAACGGCAGCATCCGGCTGCGCCCGCAGCAATTGCGGCCCGCCCTCGCCGACCACGCCGCCATCGGCATAGCCGCGCCGGCCAAGCCGCATCGCCTCGACGACGCCGACCCCGCCCGCCCGGGCAATATCCTTCTGGCTCCAGACGACCTCGCCGGCATGAACGATGCCCGCGGGCTCATGCTTGCCGCCAGGGCCGGTATAGCCGCCGTTTGCAAATGTAGGACGTGGGATCGGGATCGGGGCATTCGCACCCGTCGCCAGATCGAACTTGCCGCCACTGCTCCCGCCGCCAAACCCGAAGATCCCAAGAAGGCCACTGAGAAAGCCGCCCCCTCCACCGCCGCCACTCGCCGCACTATTGACCTTGAACAGGCTATCCAAAACATCATTAAGGAGCTTATCCGCAATCTTGTTCAGCGCGTTCACAGCAGCCGTGCTGAAAGACTTCCAAAAGGATTCACCGTTTTTCAAGCCGCTTTTGAGATCTGAGATAAAGCCCTTCGTGAGATCCTTGGCAAAATCCATCGCCTCCCGAGCGCTCTTTGTTGCCGCCTCGACGGAGGCCATCTTTTCCGCCAGGCCACCAAGCTCCGTCTTCTGTTCGGGTGTAAGCGCGATATTTTTCTCCTGAGCCTTGTTCAACAACTCAGTTTCATTGCGCATTTTTGCTGCCGCTTGCTCCGTCATACCAAGTGCTGCTTGCTCCTGTTGGAGCGAGGCAATGCGCTTGTTAGCGTCCGCTACGATACTACCATATGAATCTGAAGTAGGAGCGCTAGTTACCGGCCTGGAGACGACTTGCCCTGCACCGCTTACTGCTCCCATCGCCTTCCTGTCTGATTTTGTGAAGCCATCAGCGATCTCCTTGAACTTGTTGCCCACAGTCGAGGTAGCTTGACCAATGTTTGTCACGATATTTCCTATATGATCAGCGTTGAGATCCTTTTGGATCTGCTCATTGCGATCATCAAGCACTTTGCGTAGACGATCTGCTGCACCACCGTCGCTTATCGGCCCCATTCCTTTGAATGGATCGAGTTCCTTCAGTGTGCCACTAAAGCCAAAGTATTGGGCTGCTTTGTCTGCGCCAACGAAACTCATAATCTGCTGTAAGCCTCTAATAAGCGCATTTATGCCGTCAATACCCGATTGAATGATACTGTTCGTCGCCCCAATTGCCGCATTTGCGGCACCTGTAGCCGCAGCAACAATAATGTCCGGGAAATTGCTCCAGAGGATTTCGATGTCATGATAGGCGGCAACAAAGCTACCTATGATAAAGTTCACACCAGTCTTGGCTGCTCCGACAATATCGACACCGAGATATTTCGTAAGCTCATCTCTGAAGATAACCGCCGCCGCAACAATTGCGACAAATCCGGCGACCAGAAGCACCGGCAAGCCAACTGTTGCATAGATTGCCGTTGCTAGGCTCCAGAGTGCTGAAGTTATCGTTAGAATTGCACTCGGAAGGGCCGCCAAGCCAGCAAGAATTGCTGGTGCGTAGACCAGGGCTAGTCCAGCCGCGGCAAGCAAGGCGTAGGGAGCAATCGCCTGCAAGATGCTGGCAAGTCCTTTGAGGGCTGTTTCTGCGAGTTTAGGCCAATCGACCATTTGAACGCCTATGGCGATTAACCCGGTCACAGCTGCCGCCAACAGGCTGGTTGGGGAAATGACTGTCAAAAAGGCCGCCCCAAGCTTCTTCAGCCCACCGGCAGCCCCTTCAGATCCCAGAGATTTTGCAATCCCTGGCCCTTTGTCAGCTAAAATTTTCAGAACGCTATCGCCATTCCCGGCTGCCTTTGCAACGTCTATAAGGCTCGAGGCGAGTTCGGTAGCTTCTTTGGATGCATCTGAAGCGCTTTTCTTACTTTTTTCCAAGCTATCGGCGTAGTTCTCAACTTGTTTGGAAGCTGGTGAACCGTTCGCATTTTGGCTTATGGCGCTTAGATAAACTTGAACTTGCGTAGAGGCTTTGAGGGCCGCCTTTCCTTGTTTTTCGTAGGCCGCGGCTGCGGCAGAAGCAGCACCAGCCGCGCGTCGCGATGCGCCCTCCAGTCCCGCCACGGTTCCCTGCGCTCGTTTCGAGGCTCCGGACAGATTGTCAACTTCGACAATCGCTTGGGAAACGCTAGAAATAGCAACCACAAGACTTAACGTAGCAACGTCCGTCATAGGCTTTCCTTTTGTTTGAATTGTACGCTATCGTCTTATGGTTGATTCAACCGGGGATATTTTATGCGCGTGTTTTTATTTATAGCGGCATTCATGGTCGCGAGTAGTGTCTATGCGGAGGACGCTGACCGAACAGCAGCAAGCAAAGCAGCTGAGGAGGTTGGTACGCAGGGCATAATTTACTTGGGTGTTGCGTATATTTGCCAAGACGCCATCGGCGCCTCTTTTTATGATCTTGCGCGGGAAAGAACAGTACAAGCATTTTCCTCTCTAGGCCCGATGGATAATCCTCAAGCTATTCGCAATTCACGAGATAGAGCGGCGAATATTGTCGATGAACAAATAAAGACTTTTCGTCGTGAGCAGAAGAAGCTTCCCGCAAGAGCAGCAGAGCGTTGCCTCCAAGAGTTGCAAGCGGCCCAAAGACAGTTAGATCTGTCAATATCAAAATTCCGAATAGCCGCTCGTCGTTAAGTGACAGTTTGCGACCGGTTCGGTAATCAATATCGCAACATCTGCCACTGGCATGCCTTTTCAAAACATGCGAAATACAACCCTGCGCTTTGAATGGGGGATTTCGTGATAAGATTGTGGAGATTGGTCAGCGTGGCTCTTTTGCTGCCAGCCACTGGCGGTTGTAGCTCTTCTGAATCGAAATTGGTGACCGTGTGCGAAGAAGTTTTGAAATTGAGACTTTTAGCGCCGGCAGGATACAAGCGGATCGAAATCAAGGAATCCCAAGAGCCTCTCAGCCGCGACGACTACAAACGCTATCTGGCTGGGGACGAATATGGGCCGCTCATCCAGGGAGCCAGGATGAAGGATTTTGACCGAGGCCGTGTAAAACCTCGGATGTTTGAGGTTCTTATAACTTACGATGCTCCCAACGCCTATGGCACACCAATTCGCGGGACCACCATATGTCAGTATCCAACTGACAATGAAGACACCTCCAGAGCGGACCGTCTCTATGTAATCGTCGACGGCAAAACAAACGCGGAGTGGTTGGAGACGCAACTTTGAGAAAAGCGGAGGCGACGATGAGGCTTAAACTACTTCTGGCTGCATTCTTCGTGTGCACAATCAACACACAAGTCTTAGCTAACGACGAGCACAAGCGTCTTCAGCTGGCCGGTAAAGTCATCGATGGTGTGAACGTGAGTTTCATGATTGCTTATCAATGCCGCGATGCGCTTGGCACGACATACTACAACGCAATTCGGACGTATGCCGAGAAGGCGCTCCAGCAGATCGGCGCGTCACCGGAAAAGGCGGCACAACAAGTAGACAGACTTGAAAAGTTTATCGAGAGTGAAAAGAAGCTCGGTCGGAAAGAGGATATCGAGGGATGCGTGTGGAATATCTCAACCGTAAACCACGACCTGCAGACCGCACAAAAGAACTATATCGATTTTACGCACCCTGAAAATCCATAGAACTTTGGCTGGCCGCGTTGGCTGTCTACTTCAAGCGAAAGCAAATCGAGAGTTGCGATATCTGTCACTGGACCACCTTTTGATTTCATACGAGAGAATGCCGCGAAGCTACTCCCGGGAGTTTTAATGAAGCTGATTTCCAGTGTGATTGCAGTGCTTGCCGCGTTGTTGTTGATCTACAGCTTTGGCATCTTTGATCCGCCGATCGTGACCGCTTGCGAGGCCCGTCTTAAAGAATATCTCGCGGCATCTTCCACCTATGAGCGCAACAGGTTCTTCTTTAACGAGAGGCTGGGCACCAGAGGTGACCTGGAAGAAGAGTACAAACAAAGCCCCGACATACGAAGCTTTTTTCTGGAGAGATTTGATGAAGGCTCGATAAAGCCTATGCTCTATACCGCAACCATAAACTTTAACGTGCTGAATACGAAAGCGGAAAAGGTTACCAGAGCAATTACTTGTCAATATCTGTCCATTGATGGCAGCATTTCCAAAATATCAGCGGGTGGGGTTTCCATCTTTAAAACCGATTCCACCAGTGATTCTGAGATACTTAGGGACTTTAGCCATACCCCTTCCCGAACTGTGGAAGAATTGCAGAGAGAATTGAAACCAATTGCCCCTTATGCGGGATGGGTTCGCGATACATTCAGGTGGCTCTTTGGTTGATGCATTTGAAGTCGCTTCCTAAAACCTACCCCGCCTCCCGCGCCCTGATCGCCTCCGTCTCCTCCTCCACCGCCTGGCAATAGCGCCCGTCCATCGCCTTCAGCACGGCGATGTCTTCCCGGCGCAGCAGGTTGCCGGTCAGCTGCAGCCAGGCCAGCATTCCCTGATGGGAGAGCGGCGCCGGGCCGGAAAAGCCGGGAGCCTGCGCCGAACGCAGATCCCAAAACCAATCCCAGAGCGCATGGCCGGCCTCCGGCACCTCGACCTCCGGGCTTAAAAGCTCGAAGGCCTCGTTGCGTTCGCGCCGGGTCTCGCCGTTGGCGTCGCGCACGCAATCATAGCGTGCGACGACCCCTACGGCTTCTGAAAGCCCTTCGGCAAGCTCTTCATAAAATTTGCGCGGTCCTCCGAGGCGCCGGCCACCTGATCGTAGATCCAGCCGGCTTCCTCGACGACTTCGCGGGCCTTCTCGAAGGAGAGCACCGGCTGCTCGCCCTTCCACTGCTGCTCGCCCCAGCTCCAGGAAGCGATGGCGGCGGCGGCCTTGTCGAGATATTCGGCCTCGACCTTGCTGGTGGTCAGCTTCTTCTTGCGGCTGGCGAGGAAGCGGTCGCTATGCTGGCGAACGATCTTCTTCACCTCGTTGCTCTCGGCAGAGCGGATCATGAAGGAGATGCCGAGCGGCTCCTCGGTGGCCGGATGCAGGAGCTGCAGCTCGAAGAGATCTTCGGAATTGACGAGACTGGAGATATCCAAGGAAACACCTTATCGGTTGGGACATGTGAGAGTGACCGCGCGCCGCGGGAGAGCGACGCGCGTAAGGTTCCGAAAGATCGCGCTTACGGCGTGGTGACGGGATCGACGCGGATCGGCAGCTGGTTGAGGCCGATCTTGAACTTTTCCAGATCGAAATCGTCGGAGCCGCCGCCGGGATAAAGCGGGCCGGAAACGACGCCGCGCGAATAGAACACAGTGTTGGTCTTGCCCTGCGGCGCGTCGTTGCGCTCCACCTTGATCGCCATGTTGTTGACGTTAAGGGGATCGCCGAAGGCGCGCAGGATATCCTGGCCCGGATCGTCGGCGATGGAGGCGACTTCGAGCTCCGGATCGCCGGCGTTGGAAACGCCCTTCTGCTTCTGCTGCACCGGCTCATCCAGCGTATCGTAGTGGTTGATGGTGGAGTCCGAGCCGAAATCGCCGACCTTGCCGACCTTGCCCACCTGCACCCAGGTCAGCGCGGCATAGGCGGTGGCCGTGAGATCGGTATTCTGGGGCGTCTCGCATACGTAGACTTTCGAGCCCTTCTTCGTGCTTTTGTTCGCCATGGATCATGTCTCCGGTTCAAAGGCGGTGTAGGGAATGGTGACCGGTATCTGCACCCGGTCATCCTCTTGGATCGGGCCTGCGGCCCACGGCTCGCCACTGATCGTGATCTTCACGCCAGAGGCGAACAGCGTCTTGTTGTTGAAATGGTCGATGACCTGGCCGGCGACATCGAGTGGCTTGATCAGCCCGCCGCCGGCCTTCCAATAGACGGAAACCTGCAGAAGCCCGAGCTTCTGCTGCGGATCATCGCCGAGCGTCACCTGCCGGGGGCGGTTGGGCAGGTAGCTGACGGCCAGATAGTTATCCGGCTTTTCTTGCCCCGCCGGCGGAAAGGCAATGCCCGGCTGCGCCACCGGCAATGGTGGCTGAAATTGGAGTGCGGCCAGATGGTCCAGCAGCGCAGCCAGAATGAGAGCGTCCGTCGCCGTCGCCATGCGTCACCTTGTCTAGATTGTTGAGATTTCGAGGGATCAGTCCGCCGAGTCGCGCGCGGCGCGCTCGACGATATCGGGCCATTGGCGCGCCGAAAGCCGCACCATGCCCTGCCCCGTCTGTCCGTCCTTGCCATATTCGACGGCAGCGGCGTGCGGCGCGGTGAAACCCATATGGATCATGCCGCCCAGTGGCACGCCGAGACCGGCCAGATCGACCGGCTGGCCTTCATCAGATCCCTCCGCATCCCCCCTTTGCCGTGGCGGGGTGGAGACCCGGAAGGAATTGACAAGTTCGCCGGAGGCTACAGGCGTCGCCTCGACGATTGCCTCGGCCAACCGCTGCGTGGAAAGGTTCACCACCTCTTCCATGCGCTTCTTGGTCCGTTCGGCCCAGGCGGCGATATCAGCGGAAAAATTAGAGGAAGCCATATCGATTTGCCTCTTGATAAGCTTATGCGTCGTCGGCGGCGTTGCCCGGTGAAGAGCCACGCCGCTCGAAATTCAAAAGAGTGAGATGGCCGTAACGAGCGCGAACTGCAGGTCTGGCGGTTTGGGATTCCGCCTTCGCTCCGCCACTCCTCTCAATCCCCGGCAATGGTGAAAGCCGGTTCAGCAGTAGAATGACTCGCGCCAGCAGCCAAAGCGTCAGGATCGTCTTGAAACGCACCAGCGCCTTCATCGCCGCACCTGCAGCTGCCAAAAGATGACGGCCCCACCCGGCGATAGCGGCTGGATATCGACGATCGAATGTTCGACTCCGCCGATCAGCACCTTGTCGGCCAATGTCGGCGTGATCGATAGCCCCTCGGTCGACAGATAGATCATGCGATCCCCACGCTGGATGAGTGTGTCAGCCACATTCACCTGGCTCCGATCGAGATCGACGAACGAACACGGAAAATCCTCGCTCGCCTGAACCGGATTATAGTCCGGACCTGAATTCGTGATGCGCCGCAGACTACCCCTCTGACCAAATTTGGCGATCAAATGCTCGGCGGTCGATCGCGCCTTGTCGTAATCGAAAGCGGCCATCACACCACCAGAATGCCGGGGAGTACCGGACGCAGGAGTGGATAGAGCAGCCCATCAAGCATGGTCAGCACTGGCCTCGCGGACGCGATCATGTCGTCGCTCGTGTCGGCAACGGCATATTCCGTCTCCAGCGGTCCCACCTTCTCGCGCTTCACCGTGCGAGCCGCGACGATAACTGGCGTCAGGCTGCCCGGCTCCGCAAGCTCGAGCGCCGCCGCTTCATAGGCTGCGTAAGTCACGACCAACGGCAGTGCATCGTCAGTGATCGCTTCACCATTCACCGTCGTCGCCTCGCTTCGAGGCCAGGACAAGGCTTGATCATAGCCCCCGGTTCGCCGCCCGCTGAATTTTGGCTCATAGAGGCCGTCGACGGCCTGCGATCCACGCACCAGCGCCGCCAGACGATCGCCGTCGCTGGCCGAAGCCCAGGAGGCATTGGCACGCTCGACAAAATAGGCATCGGCGGCGCCAAGCGTGCCATAAAAGGATGCGGACATGAAAGCTCCGTGTCGATCGTTGGGAAGACAGATGCCCTCTCCCCGCGCGAAGCGGAGAGAGGACAATCAGCGTCAGGCCGCAGCCGTGATCTCGTCGCCATAGGCGACGGCGGCCGGCAGGCGCACTTCGGTGCCGCCGGTGCGGGCAATGATGCCGGTCTCGAAGCTCATGATCGACTTCTGGCGCGGCTGCAGCACACGGCGCGGCATCGGCAGGTGGAAGCGCAGCACTTCCGGATCGCGGCGATAGACGACCATGCGGCCGCCGCCATCCTGTGAGGCTGTCGCAAGCTCACGCAGCGGCTGGATGTCGAGCGGCTGGCCCGTCTCGGCCGTATAGACATTGCCGCGACGCAGGAAATCCAGAACGGTGATATAGCCGTCGCCGTCGGCAAGCCGCTTGGTGGCGATCAGCCGGAAGGCTTCCGGCGGCAGGCGCAGGCTGTCGATCCACTCGACTTCGCCGGTCCGCTGCCGCACGCCGCCGATAAGATCGTTGACGTCGCGCAGGATCTGGTCGGCCGTCTTGGCGGACCAGTGGGTCGAGCCGCCTGTGCCATCGGCAGCGACATCGACGCGCGACACCTTCGGATCGTTGACGAAACCGGTCCAGCCCTTTTCCGTCGAGCCGGTCATGGCGACGGAATTGAGCAGGCGCTCGATCTTATCGGCGGCGAAAATGGCGTTGGAAGCATTGAGATCGAGATTGTAGAGGGCGGCCTGGTTGACCTCTTCGAGGTTCCACTCCCAGCCCGAGCCGATCATCGCGAAATCATGGCTGGCGCTGTCGCGGGTCGACTGGCTGAACGGCATGTCTGTGCCAGCAGCCGAGAGGAACTTCGCCTCGCCGGCGCTGTCGACGGTGAAGAAGGTCGTGCCGGAAGCCCATTCATTGCCTTCGGTGACGACCGGGATATGGAGGCCGTAATTGAAAGTCGGATAGCGGCGCTGATAGATGCGCGTCTCGATATTGCGTCCCTGCGCAATGACGAAGGAATAAGCGGCCTGGGCGTCAGCAAACTGCTGTCGAACGAATTGGTTCATGGATTAGGCGCTCCTGTGCTTGAGCGAGATTTCGACGATGTCGCCGTTGCTGCCGCTCGTATCGAAGAAACAATCGGGAATGGGGCCGACGATGCCGGTGCCGGCTGCGTTGACGTAGGCGTCGGTCGTGGGATTGTAGTAGACGGCATCACCATCCGAGACCGCGCCGCCGGCCCGTACATACATCTGACCGGAGGTCAGGAATGCGCCGGTGACGAACTGAGCATAGCCGCCGGCGGGAGCCACATCGGGCAGCACACTCGGCGTCAGCACGGCAATGCCGATGAACTTGCCACCCGCGGCAAAGGGTGCCACGCCATGATCGGCAAGGCCGCGCTGAACGGGCTGCCCGAACTTGATACCGGCAACGGTTTCGACCGTGCGGCTGATCTTATTGGCCTTTTCCTCAGAAGCGATCTGCCCGTGCAGGCCCTTCCGAGGAGCGTTTCCATAGGTGGTCTGATAAGTCGCCATTGAAGCGTCTCCTTTTCGTTGACCTGGTTAAGAGGGGTTGGCAGCCAGATGCGCGCTCTCGAGATCGTGCACCATGGCGGCGTAGGCGGCAAAGGCTAGGGATGTGGATGGCTGCGTCGGGCTGATGCCGTCCTTGATGGCATCAGCAAAAAGATCCGGCTTCTTGCGTAGTCCTTCGGCCAGCATGTCGAAGCGGGCATCGATATAGGCCTCTGATCGGCCCTGGACGGCTCCCTCGCCTGCCTTGGCGATCACGACGGCTTTGCGGATGGCAGCGTCCGAAAGACCGGATGTCTGGATATTATCGGCAATCGCCTTGGCAAGGCCGATCAGATCGGCGCGCGCCTCAGCGCGGCGCTCGATCTCCGCTTCGTCGAGAAGAGCGGCTTTCAGCGTATCAAGCTCGGCATCTCGGACGGCAATCGCCTTCTGATGGCCGGCCTCGGCGGAAGCAAGGCGCTGCTGCAATGTCGTGATGATCTCTGCGGCCTGATCGGAAACTTCGATCTCGACACCATCGATCATGATCGTCTTTGTGGGCATCATTCCTTCCTTGCTTTGCTTGTCATGGGAAAGGGGGCGTGGGGCTGCGAGAGGAGAGCAGCCCCACGGTGCGGCAGCATCGCCGATGCGGACTTTCGAGCCCGCCCGGCCACGGCGCACAATGGCGATATGGTTGATGCGAATATTTCGCTGGATCGCGTCATAGGCCTCGCCAGCAGGCGTTATGCCGGCGGTGAAATCGACATCGCAAACGTAACCGGCGGAAAGCTCCTGTTTCCCGCTTTCAATGGCTTGGATCGTTTCCTCGTCGCTGACCATCAGCGGCACGCGAAGGAAGATGCCCTCGCCGGCAATCTCGTCTCCGGTCTGGCCGACGGCGTATTTCTTCCAATTTTCCGAGGTGACCATCTCGGGCGGATGCTCATGTGTCACCGGACGATGAGCCGCACTCTTGAGCGTGTCCTCGGAGAAAACTTCGGTCCCTGCGCGATAGACGCGCACGGTCGGCATTTCCGGCTTGCCGATCTCCGCACCTGCATATGTTTGAATGCCGGTGCGGGCGATGCGGGCATCGGCCACGAGATAGCCGTCCCCCGTCCGCCGCGTCCCCGCGACGGTGACTGTGTCTGTGAAATTCATGTTGGGATTTCTCCTGGCTGAAGCCAATCTGGTTCAGGTTAAAGCCACTCACCGAGGCAAAGCGGGTCCATCGCGTCGACGGCGCGACGTCGTCGGTTCGTTAGGTCGCACGGGGATCCGTTTTGAATTGCTCGACCTCATCCGATTGGCTGGATGTCTTTGCTGCCGTCTCCAAACCCGGCAGCGATCCATCCTCCACAAAGGTATTCAACAATGCCTTTGCAAGCGCTTGGCGAGGAATGATTTCCTCTCCCTGAGTTGAGCCAAACAAGGCGCGCGCCGCCTCAGCCTTCGTCTTGAAGATATCTGCCCGCTCCTTCTCACTCATCTGCTCGAGCGGCGCCCAGGTCGAATAGATGGCGGGATCGCGCGAACCGGTGGCAGAGCGGATGAGACACTCGTCAAGCCGGGACATTGCCGGCGTATAGTCAAGCTCCTGAATGGCCTGGATGCGATCGTGATAATTCTTCATGTCGGCCGTGCCCGTCGCATTCATGCCGGCGGGAGACTGACCCAGCAATCGCGTGACCGGAATGTCAGCCGCGCCAGCAACGATTTGCAGGAAAGCCATCAGAATATCCGTGAGACCAGAGAGAGGCGCGCTCTTGCTGTCGTATTCCTCCTCGGCGTCAAGGATCAGTGTGCCGTTGACCCCTTTTATGGTGTTGGCGAGTGCATAGCGACGCAGCACGGCATCTTCGTAGGCCTGATTGCCGATATTGGCCGAGAATTGCGGAACCTTGATGATGTCGATCTTGGCCTCGAAGACCAGGCTGGCGATATTGGCGGCCGTGCTGTCGGCATTCTTGATCGCATCGAAAGTCGCGGCCAGCACGCTTTCGCCCCAAGGCTGACTACCCGCTCCACCAAACTCTTCATGCGGCGTCATCGCACCTTTGAAGATGACGAGCCGAGAGGGATGGATGGTCACCTGCACACCGTTGGCACCGGTCAGCGCGTAGAATTTGGGCTTGCCATACCATTCCGAGGTTGGATCACTATCAATATCGCCGGCCGCCAATTGGCGACGCGTGAGCACCGTCAAATGCTTGAGGCCACCCTTTCCGATCCGCTCCATCTCCAACGGCCGTGCCGGATCGCCATCCTCGGACCCGATAAAAAGAGCGGCACCACCGAAAAGCCGTGCTTTCGTTGAGGCTTCCAGCACTTTACCGCGCAGATTAAGCCGGCGTTCCTCCGCATCGAGCGAGCCGATCTGATCGCTCGCAGCTTGCCAGTTTCGCCATTTCCGGCAGCTATCGAGAGCCGGAATGTCGATGATCTTGCGCGGCAGCCAGGAGCCGCGATAGGCGGCGATGATCTGTTCGTCCGTCAGGATAGGCTGCGTGTAGAAAACCGATGCCGCCTTGTCGCGATCAGTGCCCATGCGGGATGCAAGGCTCACCAATCCGTCGCGAACCATCGAGAATACCTGCCCCATGGATTGTCCTTTGATGTCGTGTGATGAAGAAGCTCGCCCGAGCGAGCCTAGAAGTTGTTGAAACTGAAGGACGAACTCAGCGCGAGTTCGTTCAAAGCGTCGGCGAAGGCATCGACCTGATCGTCGAACTGCCCGTTCGGGAAGGCGCAGATCTCATCGAGAAAGGCTTCGTTCCAGTCCCCACGCAAAAGCTTGACGTTTCCCGCTTCGGCCTGCGCCGAAGCGGGTTTGGCGCGCGTCGCCTTGTCGCCGGTTGGTGATATGGCTTTTACAGGAAAGCCCGCGAGCAGCTTGATCTTGGTTTCCGCATCAGCCTTGCCGGCCGCACCGGGATCCTGCGGCATGCGGATCGTCACCGTCGGTCCGTCCTGCGAGGCAGTGTTCTTGAGATTGCGCTCCACCTCGGCGGGCGACCAGCGCCCTCGCGCGAGGGTTTCGACATAGAAAACACCATCGATCAAAGCCATGCGCAGACCAACGGTCCAGTCTGGTTTGCGGCCGGGACGCGCCTTCGAAGCGGCAAAGTCCCAGGCGCGACAACGCTTCGCACCGGAAGGCAGTGCCTCGACGATTTCGAAATCGCCGCGCTGAAATAAACCGCCCGACCGAGGGGCAGGCCGTTGCTGAAATTGACCGGCCACCGCATAGGAGCCGAGCGGAACCTTGTCCCGCTCGACGACCGCACGAGGAAAGCGCTGCGGAAAAAGCAGTTCGCCCTCTTCCGTCCTCGGATCGACAAATCCAATCGACGTGCGGCAACGGCGCTCCGGCTCGAATTCCATCGGCAGCATCAGGTGTTCGTAGCCGAGCCCAAGCGCGAGGATCGTCCCGGAGACATCCGCCTCATGCAGCCGCTGCATCACGACAACGATCGCCGAGCGCTGGGGATCGTTGAGCCGCGTCGGGACGGATTCGCGAAAGGTGCGAACCGTGGACAGGCGCTCGGCCTCCGATTCCGCTCCATCCACGGAATGCGGATCGTCGATGATGACACGATCGCCGCGGCCGCCCGTCAACCTGGAGAACGGCACACCCTGCCGCGAGCCCGTGCAGCTATTGGCGAAGGCCATTTCGCCCGTTCTTGTCAGCCTGACCCGATCGCCCCATAGTGTCTGATACCATTCGGAGGCTACGAGGTCCCGCATGCGCCTATTGTCGCGCTTGGCGTAATGTTCCGAGTAAGAGGCACCGAGATAGCGCAGTTGCGGTTTGCCTTTCGGCCCCCATTCCCATGCCGGCCAAAAGACACCGCAAAGAAGCGATTTCATCGTGCCCGGCGGAACGTTGATCAGCAGCCGGGTAATGTCACCCGATGTCACCGCCTCAAGATGTCGGCAGATAGCATCAATATGCCAGCCGTGGACATAGTCGACTGAGGGCTCGACGACGTGCCAGGCCTCTCGCACGAAGCCGGTTAGAGACTGGCAGCTGGCACGAACGCGCTCGGCATCCATGGCAAGCCGGGCTGCGACCTCCATCTGCTCGCGTTCAGCTCTCCGCCTCGCTTTCTCCTCTTGGATTGCTGCGATCATCGTCGCCGGATCCGGCAAGGGGACCGAAGAGAGATTCGAGTATCGCAAGCTGCTCATCCGTGGCATTGGTTAGATCGATGGTGACGCCGCGGCCTCCCTTGGCCCCGGCGCCGGAGCGCTCGCTAGGTTTCTGATGAACATAGGATGCGGCAATCTTCGCCATTTCATCGCGCCGCTTCTGGTCCGCCTCGTCGTCGCGCATCACTTTCAGCATGTAATCAAGCGGCGTATCCTCGATGGAAACAACCTTGCGACGGCGCACACGCGGTTTGCGCGGCGCGACTGGCTTGTCGGCATTGGTCATGCTTCATGATTTCCGATGGAATTTTGAAAGAAAACAAGCGGTTTAAAACATCGCTTGCGGTCAACAGTGCGTCGCTGCAACTGTTCTCATCATGCCAAAATAAATACCCTATCCCGGCGCAATTGGCGACACCCTTGAAGGGCGATCAGCGCGCAAGGAATGAGGATTTTGACGGGGACTGCAAATAACCAATTGAAATTCCCCATAAATATCGGATTCTCCAGTCCGACGAACTAAACGATCTAACCCTCAATTCGCGAAAATACTCAAGATGCGCAAAGGCCAGCCGATAGGAATCTCGGCAAGACGAAACAGCAGTTCGGATGATCCCATGAGCCAGGATTGGGTTCGGCGGTTCATCGCCGCCAATCTCCCGGTCCTGCCTGTTCCCGGTATCCCCGATATTTGCCTGCATAAAGCAGGTTCACAAAGCGGGCTGCGACGCCTCGCAGAACAAGATCCGCGATTCGGCTCACCGTACTGGGCGCATTACTGGGGAGGAGGTCTGGTTCTCGCCCGTTATCTTCTCGACAGGCCAGAAAGTGTGGCTGGTCGCCGCGTATTAGATCTGGGCGCCGGCTCGGGAATTGTTGGGATTGCCGCTGCAAAGGCACGCGCAGCGAAGGTATGTGGCGCGGACGTCGATCCCTATGCAATTGCAGCTATCGAGCTCAATGCCGCACTCAATGATGTGATAATCGATACGGTGCTCGCCGACCTGACGAAAAGCGAACCGCCTGACATCGACGTCATATGCGTCGGGGATCTTTTCTATGAGGCAGCGCTTGCGGAGAGCGTCATCGCATTTCTGGACCGCTGCCTGGCTCGGGAAATCACGATTCTGATCGGCGATCCATGGCGAACTCATCTGCCGACATCGCGTCTTCGGCTCTTGGCAGAATACACGGTCCCAGATTTCGGCGAGATGACTGCAAAGGCTCGCCCCGCCGGCGTTTTTGCGCTTGGTTGAACAAAGTCACCAATCGGAGATATTGGCGCATCACAATGGTTGCGGGTTCGGACCGCATCAGTGCGACGGCTCAGACTTTCATCTTGGCGCGCCTGCGGTTCCCACGCTCCAGTCGTTTAGCCAATTCGGCAAGTTCAGGGCTTGCCGCATCGAAGACGGGCCGCGCATCATCCGGCAGCCAATGTGTTTCATGTTTGGGTGCCTTGGGCCTTGCCCGGTCGAGTCCGCCAGGCGCATTCGGCATCATCGGCGATATGCGCGACCAATCCGGTTCCTGGAGCATCGGTGAGGCAGCGAGAAGTACATCGGCCAACTTCTGGAACTCGCTGTGAATACGCCGTTCGGCCGTGCGCCGTACGCGCCCCGTCCGCGCGCAAAAATCCCGAAACGAACCGGCCATATAGGGCGCGGCAAGACAAATGGACCATTGCGAAAGCAGAATGCGCCGCTCCTCATCCTGGACGTGAACCCTCAGCCATTCCTGCAAAACCTCCTCTGCCCGACTGATGGCTGCAGCACTCGGCCGATAGCGAATGCGGATATCGGCATGATCCATCGGTTCGGGCAAAACCTCCGGCCAGAGTGTCCGCATCCTGTCGGGCCGGATGCCACGCACGTCGAGATGAACCATCGTATCGGCAGCTTCGACGAAACGTGCACGGACGATCAGACTCACGTCGGCAATCTCAGCCGCGCGACGGGACAGGTCGTCAAACTGCAAGGCGGACCGGTGTATCAAGTCGTTTCTCCAATTCCTGATAAATCAGCGTTCGCAATGTCGCGCGAACGGGCCAAGGCCGCCGCGCGACCGCATCCGTGCGCAATGTGGCAAGCGCGATATCGTCGAAGGCGCCCAAGAGATCACCTGGACGCTGCAGTGCCCAATCCTCGCGCTGCGCCAGAACATCTGATACGGCACCGATCGTGTCCGACCAGAGCTCGTCGCGATTGCTCCCAGTCTGCCGGATACACCGCAGAACGAAGACCAGATGGCCATCGCCGTAGCGGCCCCGGATTTCCTGCATTGTGCCGCGCGCGTGGCTCTCCGCAGGTGCGCGGCGCCGATGGACGGGAACCAGCTTGATGCCGAGCCCATCGAGAAGAAGATCCAGCCTGCCTTTGGTCATGACAGTTCAACTCCTTTCGTTGGTAAATTTGTTGCCTCTGCCATTCGGGGACAGCTCACGAAGCGCTTCCAATGGCCGCGATAGCGCTGACCGATTTGGGTTTGAAGAAGGCCTCCGCCTTAGAAATCGCCTCTACCCTCGCCCCATCGCGCAGCATCGGTGTGTTGAGATAAGCGACCATCGCCTCGCCGGCTGCCGCCTTGGCAGCATCCTGCGTCGCGAAGACGATCGGTTCACCCCGGCCATCGCGGAGGATCTCGTTTGTCGCTCGGTGAACCTTGCGAATCCAGCCGAGATGGCCGCCGGCAACGGCTTCTGTTCCGATTTGAAATTCGTTCATAGCAACCTCCCCCGGCTCGCTTGGCCAGGTCTATCTCTAGAGTTTTCGATTGGGCTTTGACCTTTGGGACCCGCCTACCGTCTGCGCAGTTTCGCCGGCCGTGCCGGCTCTTTGGGCGCAAGCGTGGGGTCTTTGGCAATGCGGAAATGAATTTGGTCTCCCTCCGGAGCACCGAAGTCCTCATCCTCAAGGGATGTCATTGGCGATTTCCCAATGACCGACTTTATTGCGATCACCATAGCGACAAAAAACAACGCCGCGCCGATACAGGCGAGAAGACCCTGAAGCATTTCGATCATGGCAGCGCCTCCTGACCAGCTGCTTCGGAAAAAGACCTGATCTTCGTCATTTCCGCAGGCTCGACGGCTACATCACAACTCTCACAATGCAGCTCGATGACCTCCGCGATCGACAGAATTCGGAGGCATCCGGGACACCCCCAAAAGCGATCGAAATATCCAGCCTGCGACGCTGCCCTCCTGTTCCCATTGCCTATGATCATAACTTCACCTCCAAAACATTGTCCGCCGCGTACTAAGCCGCGCCGCTCACCCGCCAAACAGCGTTTTGCGCCACTGGCATCTTGATAAACACAAATTATGTTGATAATAATAATGTTGTCAACATGATTTATGTCGGAAATTTTGCAAGGGTCAAAAGATGCAGAAATCCATGGGCGAACGACTAAGAGCGGCGCGCGAAGCCGCAAATTATCCATCAGCCACGAAGGCGGCAGAAGCGCTGGGCGTGAGCTTGTCCACCTATCGCGCGCATGAAAACGGTCAGAACGAATTCAGCGCCGAAGTCGCCAATCGCTATGCCAAGAAATTCGGCACGACCGCGGCTTATCTTCTGACCGGCGAAGGCCAGCGCAAAACCGCACGTCCGGCGCCAAACATTGTCATGTCCTTCGATCCCGACGAGCAGGATCACGATGGATTTGCCGAGAGCGGCGACGAGCTTAGCTACAGCCGCGAACACTGGAAGCCGCAGATCGAAGGCGCAACACCGGAAGTGGACGTGAAACTTGGAGCCGGTAGCGGCGTCGTCGGCGAAGTCATCAACCTCCCCGTCGGCTCAGGCAATGTCGCCGGGCATAAGATCGTCGCAGAATGGCTTATCCCCACCGGCTATCTGCGAAACGAGGCCAAGGCTTCCCCGAGCCACACGATCATCATGGAAGTCGTCGGCGATTCCATGCAGCCGACCTACATGCCCGGCGATCGCGTCATCGTCGATCTCTCACAGAACCAAATGACCACCGATACGGTCTATGCGATCAGCGACGGTTATACGGAGCCGCAGATCAAGCGCTTGCAGCGAGTTCCCTTTAGCCGACCAAGCGAAGTCAAGATCATCTCCGACAATCCGGCACTGGAAACTTTTACCGTCGAATTGGACCGCTTGACGATCATCGGCCGGATTTGCGGTCATATCGCACGCAAATAAAACCAATTTTCTATTTGAGTCGCGCGATAAACATAAATTATGTTGACATACATTATGTTGAATGGCAACTTCACCGAGAAGAGCCGTTGGCCCTGAATGGAATGAGCCCGGGCAAGAGCAGGACCTCGCCCGAAGTTAGCGAAACCGGACAGGCCAATTGCAACGATTGGAAAAGCCGCAAGGCCATCGAAGGAGAATGCCATTCATGCTGAGGCAGCCGAATGCTTTCATAATCATACCGGCAGATGCCGTGAGAGGCGCCGGCGTTGCCGAACTATCGTCGATCGCCAGGGTGGGAGAATGATGATGTACGCTTCAGAATTCTCCTGCGAATGTTCGTTCGATGAGCTTAGTATCCGCCTATGCGATCGCTGGGAAACCGGGTTGCTGTTATACGGGCGTGCTGAGCTGACCTCAGCAGGAGCCGATTACGAGGACGAGTTCTATGTGTCGGCGATCAGACTGGATGGCGGTGCAAGACTGGCACGGCCGAATACCTCGAACAACGCAGGCAGTTTCGAGTCCGAATTATTCCGGCGGATAGCAACGGTCATCGAAGATGACAGAACACAGGCGGGTCGTCATGCCGCCGAGCTTTTCGTCTCTGCGTTGGAGCAATCTAGAGAAGCTGACTATGATCAAGACCACAAGTTCGAACGGGAAAGAAAACTGGAAGCGCTCGGAACATACTGAGGTCCACGACATACAAACATCGATATTCACGGAAGATCGCTGAAACCATGAACATTCCCCAGCATGAGCTTGAAGAGATCCGCCTGCTGGAGCAGAAGCTGCATCTCCCGGAAATACGACGGTCGCCGGCAGTCGTGGCGGAATTGCTGGCTAAAGGCTTCGTTGAATTTGGCAGTTCCGGTACGATCTACGACGATAGGGATGACCTGATCGCTGGTCTGGCTGCAGAAAAGACGGAAGAAGAAGCTCCTCCCATTATTTCCCGCGACTATGCCTTTCGATCGATCTCACCAGATGTTGTCCTCGTCACCTACAGAAGCATCCGGCAGGGCGGAGAGAGCGGCCCGGAGCGGCATACTTTACGGAGTTCGATTTGGCAGCGTATCGATGGGCGATGGCAGATGATTTTTCACCAGGGAACGCCAACGATTCCGCGGGATTGAACTAACCCACGTGGCAACACCGCATTCGTAAGCCATGAAATCCTCGCGACTGGAGACGAGCGCTGCAAGACTAACCGAGCCCGGGCGTCGTATCGCTGGCTTTATCGTTCGTGAGGCCGAGATTGTCCGCCATCCGAATGAGGTCGGCGACGGAGTCGGCCCGCATCTTGCGCATCGCCTGCCCGCGATGAACCTTGACGGTGATTTCGCTGAGGCCGATCTCGGCAGCGATCTGCTTGTTGAGGAGACCTCGTGCGACGAGCGCCATCACCTCGCGCTCACGTGGCGTGAGTGTCGAAAATCGCTCATGAAGATCGACTTCCGCCGCCTGCTTGCGCAGCCGGATGTGATCGATTTCGAGCGCTTGTCTGATTGCATCGAGGAGATCCTGCTCACGGAACGGCTTTAAGAGAAATTCCACCGCCCCCGCTTTCATCGCCCTGACGGACATCGGCACGTCGCCGTGCCCGGTGAGAAAAATGATCGGGATTGCGTATCCCATACGCGCAAGCGCATCCTGAAAATCAAGACCGCTCGCATCCGGCATCCTGACATCAAGCACGATGCAGGCTGGCCCCTCAGACCGAGAAGAAGCCAGGAAATTCCGCGGCGATGCAAAGGCACGCGTATCGTAGCCGACGGAGCGTAATAGGCTGTCCAGCCCATCGCGCACGGATGGATCGTCGTCGATCACGTAAACGGTCGGCTGCTGTCCTTGCATGCCCTACCCCTTTGCCTTTCCGCTCAGCGGCAAGGTGAAACCGAAGACGGCTCCGCGCGGAAAATTCGGCGCGGCATAGATAGTCCCGCCATGCGCCTCGATAATGGATCGGCTGATGGCAAGCCCCATCCCCATACCCTTCGGCTTGGTCGTGTAGAAAGCTTCAAATATATTGTCGAGCCTTTCGGCCGGCATGCCGCTGCCGGTATCGCGCACACTGACGGTCACCTTCCGTTCGTCCGCGGCAGCGCTGACGAGCAGCTCGCGCGTTTCCTCATCGACCTCCGCCAGAGCTTCGATCGCATTCATGACGAGATTGAGGATCACCTGCTGCAGCTGGATCCGGTCGCCGGCCATCAATGGCAGATCGCTCGCCAATTCCGAGCGGAACAGGATTTGATTCCGTCGAATCTCGCCGCGAACGAGTTCCAGTACATCATTGACTGCCTCGACCAGATCGATCGCGTCGCTGGAGGGTGACGAGCGCGCCACGAGCTCGCGAACACGACCGATGACATCGCCTGCTCGCCCGGCATCCGCGACAATTCGCTCGATGGCGCGGCGGGCTTCGTCGTGATCGGCCGGTGTTGCGGACAGCCATCGAAGCGCGGCATTACCGTTAGCGGCGATCGCGGTGATCGGCTGGCTGACTTCGTGGGCTATCGATGTGCCCAACTCACCGACGATCATGAGACGCGACATGCGTGCAAGCTCGGATTGCGCCTGCCTTGCCCTGGCATCAAGCATTTCGATCCTGATCGCCAGATAAGTGGTCGCGCCGATCGCGACTAGGCTAAGTGTACTGTTGATCAGGCCTGCCTGCGAAGCGCCGTGACGCGTCAGGAAATAGCTGATGACAGTCAAAGCAGCACATGCAATCCCGACTATCGCGATAGCGCCGGTCCGCCCCGAATAGACCGCCAACAAGATGACGGATACATACAAAACGGCAAAGGCGATCTCCAGATCGGTGATCGTATCGCCGATGAAAATGAGACCGGCAAGAACTGCAATGCCGAGCCAAAGCAAGGGCATTTCGAAGAGGTATTTCAAAAGCTCGCGCCTCATCCCTGGCATCCCTGCATCACGGCTTCCGCAAGATCGCGTGCGGAAGCTGCAAACTGCCCGAACCGAAGCATCAAAACAACAACCGCGTTCTCCGCTGCCGCCAAAGCTGGCGACCCGCCGGATCTGATGCGCTAAGTCCTGGCTAGGCGGCCTGTCAAATCCTGGAATGCCATGAGCTGATCGCCGCCTCAACCGGCGGCGCCCTCTCGCACTCGTTCCAGCGGGGTTTCAACTTGGGTTCTCCAGCGTGAACAGATCGGCGTTTTCGTCATAGGCGAAGTATTCCGCATAGCGAGCCCAGTTCGTGACGGCCTTGATGGTGGTGTCGGCATAATCCTCGGACATGTAATCCTCCAGCTCATCGCGGAAGCGCCGTGCAGGTGCGCGGTGGGTCGGCCGCTCGTCGAGCACACGGCGAATATGTGCAGCCAGCGGCACATAGGTCGCCAGATGCTGTTCGAAGAGTTTCTTGCGTTCATCGACATCGCCGTCGAAGAAACGCAAGCCCGGCGCTGTCAACTTTATGTCGCCCCCTTCCAGATCAGCGAAACGCAGGAGTTGAAGCGTTTCGGCGACCGGAAAGAGATCATCGATATCGAGATGCAGATGGGCGGCCAGCGGCGGCAGGTCGGCCTGCCCGCGATACGGTTCGGCGGCGACCGTTTCGATCAGACCGGACATCAGGTTGGTCGACACGCGCGGCAGCGTCATCGCAATGCCGGTGCCGGGGAAAAGGCCTTCGCGCGTCGGTGCACCGGTCTTTACCGTCATCCGCGCGTAGATGTCTTCGACGAGCATGCGGAAGGCCGGATCGAGACGGTTGCGCGGGTGCGGCAGATCGACATGGATCTCCGCAATCACGCGACCGGGATTCGACCCGAAGATCAGGATACGGTCGCACATCAGCACCGCTTCTTCGATATTGTGTGTCACCATGAGAACCGACTCGATCGGCATCCGGCCCTCGCACCACAGATCAAGCAGATCCGTGCGAAGCGTTTCTGCCGTCAGCACGTCGAGCGCAGAAAAGGGTTCATCCATCAGCAGAACCTTCGGCCGGACGACGAGCGCACGCGCAAGGCCGACGCGCTGGCGCATGCCGCCCGACAGCTCCTTCGGATAGGCGCTTTCGAAACCGTCTAGACCGATGAGATCGATTGCAGCAAGCGCACGCTTGCGCCTCTCAGAAGAGGCAACACCTTGCGCCTCCAAGCCAAGCTCGACGTTTTGCAGGACAGTCAGCCAGGGAAAGAGCGCAAAGCTCTGGAAGACCACGGCAACATCGGAGTTGGGGCCGACGACCTGCCTGCCCTGGAAGGTGATGTCCCCTTTGCTCGGGCGGATCAGACCGGCGATTGCACGCAGCAGCGTTGATTTGCCGGAACCGGAACGGCCGAGCAGCCCAACGATTTCATTGGGATAGAGCTGAAGATCGACATTCTCGAGCACGACGAGCGAGCCGGATGCCCCCTTGTCGTAGGCCTGGCATACCTGCTTGGCGAGAACCAGCGGTGCATTTTTTACAATATCGAGCTTCCTGGAGATGACAGCGTTTTCCATATTCGGTTCTCCGATCTTGAATTAATCGAGGCGCATGCGTCGTTCGGCGAAGACGTAGAGCGGCCGCCAGAGCGTTCTGTTGAAGAGCGTCACGAAGATCGACATGACGACGATACCAAGGATGACACGCGGAAAATCGCCCGCCTCCGTCGCTTTCGCGATGTATGATCCCAGTCCGAAGGCTTCGAGTTTCGTGTTGCCCCAGCTCGCCAGTTCAGCGACGATGCTGGCGTTCCAGGAGCCGCCGGAAGCGGTCAGCGCTCCCGTGACGTAGTAAGGGAATATCCCCGGCAACATCACTCGCCGCCACCAAGTCCAAGAGCGCAGCCGGTAAACCGAGGATGCCTCCCGCAGATCGGTAGGGAATGCACTCGCCCCGGCAATTACATTGAACAGGATGTACCACTGCGTGCCGAGGACCATCAGCGGCGACAGCCAGATGTTCGGGTTGGCGCCCGTCGCAACGATTGCAACCACCGCAACGGGGAAGAGCACATTTGCCGGAAACGCCGCCAGGAACTGCGCCAGAGGTTGGACGCGCTCGGCAACAGCTGGACGCAGGCCGATCCAGACGCCGATCGGAACCCAGATGACGCTGGCGACAGCAATAAGGACGACAACGCGAATGAGCGTCACGAACCCGCCGGCGAAAGCGATCCAGACATCGGCCAAGGAGAGCGTCTGGCTGAGATAGGAAACCGCATCCCACACACTCCAGGCACCGACGGCGGCGATCAGCGCATACCAAGCAAGATCGATAGCCCAGCTGACGGCTCGCTGCCCGCCTCGCTCTCTTGCGACGGCACGCGAGGTGGGCAAAAGCCGCAGGAGCATCAGCCGACCCCATGCAGCGGCCAAAGGTGTGGTCCCGTATTTCAGGAGGCGCGTGCGACGGATCAGCGAATAGACCCAGGAGCGCGGCTTCTGCTGCCCGGCCGTCTGCTCGAAGCGGAACTTATCTGCCCAGGCGACGATCGGGCGGAAAAGCAACTGGTCGTAAAGAAGGATGACGACCGCCATGGCAAGTACGGCCCAGCTGACGGCAGCGAAATCCTGCTTGTCGATGGCAACCGCCAGCCATGAGCCGAGACCGGGAAGCTGCACGGTGGTATTACCCACCGTGATTGCTTCGGATGCAACTACGAAGAACCAGCCGCCGGACATCGACATCATCGTGTTCCAGACGAGACCGGGCGCCGCAAAGGGAGCTTCCAGCCGCCAGAAACGCTGCCAGCTCGACAGGCGAAATCCACGGCTGACCTCATCGAGATCGCGCGGAACCGTCCGCAGCGACTGATAGAAGGAGAAAGCCATATTCCATGCCTGGCTGGTGAAGATCGCGAAGATCGACGCACATTCCGCGCCGAGCTGACTTCCGGGGAAAAGTCCCATGAAGAAGGTCACCGTGAAGGTCAGAAAGCCGAGCACCGGCACCGATTGCAGAATGTCGAGGGCCGGAATGATGATCTTCTCGGCGCGGCGGTTCTTTGCGGCAAGCGTCGCGACGACGAAGGTGAATATGAGGGAGGCGATGATGGCCGCCATCATCCGCAGCGTCGTCCGCAGGGCATATTCGGGCAGATAGGCCGGGTCGAGTGACAGCGGTGCCGTTGACAAGCCGGCCAGCGGCGCACGCATCTCAGCTACGCCGTGAAGTGTGAGATAGGCGGCAGCGGCAATGAAGGCGAATACGGCGAGATCATAGCCATTCGGCAGAATACGCGAACCGGCCAACGCAGCAACGGCGCTACGCCCGCGTCGATCGTTAGCAAGGAAAACCATGTAATAATCCTTTGAAAACAGGAATTTTTGGCCAGGGCGCGACGTAGGCGCCGCATAGCGACACCACAGGCACTTCTTTCAGAAGGAAGGGTTTAGGCCGCGCAACGGCTGCCATCCTCATCAAGGGAAGGCCCGCGTTCCGTCGTCCAAAAGCACTCAAGCTTCCCGGTATGGAAATTGATGTGCCAAATGGCGATCAGCCGCGGACGCTGCGGCGATACGGAACGTTCGGCCGGACGGCTGCCGGTCGAAACGGCAAAAGCGTTCGGGGCGGAAAACTTGGTTGCGAACCTGCGTCCGCGGAAAAGAACGATGTTGTTCATGGCTCACCTCATCGGCCCGCCTGACGGCAGATCCGAAGGGCGAGCCGGACAGGCTAGGCCCGACCGGCGCTCACCCGGCGAATGCCGGCAGCGGTCCAGGTTGTTGCGATGACCGTCCGGATGCAGCATGACGCCACAACCGGACAGCGACTAGGGTAGCTGTCCATTGGTTTCTTGATCTGTTGGTTTCGTAAGCCTTCGCCTGACGTTGCGAAGACATGGCCGTAGTGTCACAGCCGCAAAGAGCGGTCAATCAGGCGATGGTGCACCGCCATTATACCAAAGTATAAGCCGTAGGCTCTGTTGGCGAATGGGCCGATAGGGGCAATAAAATCCTCACCCTAATTGAAGTTACCACTTCTGTGGCGAGGAAGTATCTGGAGGCCAGGAGCTTCCCTAACACTGCGTTGGTCATGAATTTTCCGACCGCCAATAGTTGCCGGGAAGACGGAATTTAGCCGATCAGGACTGTTTTCTTAACGGACCCGCATCGGAAACGAACTTGCCAGACGTCGAATGAATGTCGCGAAACTGAGCTTTTGTGCAACAATAACTTTCGAAATCAAAGCTCGAGAATAGTTCATTTGCAAATATTTGTGCATTGCATCAGGAATATATAATCGATTCCACTGCATTTCGCCGTTTATCCAGACAGAGCGCGAAAGACGGCCGCGGTTATATATCTGAAGCAATATAGAAGGCGCGATGAAATTTTTACTCAGAACCTTTGGTGAAATCGCTCTTCTGGATGGCGACGAATACCAAATAACGTTCCCGAAGAAAGCGCTTCTGATTATTGCCTATCTGCTCACGAGCGATAGAAAATCCGTCAGCAGAACAAATATGGCGAGATTTCTCTGGGGCGATGGCGACTTGGCGAATTCGCTGACAAATCTTCGCAAGCTGGTCTCTCGTATCAAGAGCCGACAGTCGGAATTGAACACCGAATTTCTGACCTTCGACGATACAGATATTCACTTGGCGAGCGGCTCGTTCAGCAGCGACATCTTCCCGGCCCATGCAGAGACGTCCAAGGATCCCATAGAGAGCCTTGCTCGCTTGATCGAGGCCTTGCAATCAAAGTTCATGGAGCGGGCCAACTGTCAGACCAGAGCCTTCCTCGACTGGCGAGAGGGAGAAAGAAAGCGCCACTTTGCGATCCTGAAGGAAGTACTGGATGCGGCGGTGAAGCTTCCGATAGCGACCGGCGATGTCGCGCTCATCAAGGAGGCAGCTCTCTTTCTTTTCGAAGCCGAGCCGCAGGACATTGCAACGCATCGCATATTATTGAAGGCTTTCGATGCCGAGGGCGGCCTCGAACAACTCAAACGCATATTTACGCAACGTACGGATCTCGCCTCATCATGGCCGGCGCTCCTTCGGGCATCCTCTCGCTCATCAATATCGGCCGCTGCGCCGCATTCGACCGCCATATCCGAACAGGATATCCCTTTGCGGACGATCTCGCGCATTCCACGTCTCGCATTGCCGCCGCCCGCCGACGGCGATCCCGATGACATGGCAACCAAGCTCGCATCCTCCCTGATCGAAGATATCACCCTCGGCTTCAGCGCACTGCATGGTCTGCGAGTAATCGCCCCCTACTCCGCTGCTCAGATCGGACGCCAAAGCGGCGATCAAACCACGCTTTTCGAGCGATACGACATCAATTACGTCTTGGAGACCCGACTAAGCGGGCCGAGGGAGGATCCCACTCTCTTTACGCAGCTCATCTCATTGCCAGGCAACGAGATTCTGTGGGCGGAGCACTTCTCCTTCGCTAAACCGGATCTTGCGCGCTACAAGCGCGAAATCTCGCAGGAGGTCGTGCGCATCTCCGTCGCAGAGGTCGAGCATCATGAATTGGCGCGCCTATATTTTGAGCCAAACCCTGTCGCGTATCACCGATACCTTGTCGGGCTGCAATATCTCGATCGCCCTACACTGCCCAACCTGACGCACGCCCGCAAGGAGCTGAAAGCCGCGCTGGGCCATAGCGCCGATTTTGTACCGGCCCTTGGCTCCCTTGCCCGCAGCTATTCTAAGGAATGGCGCTTAACCCCGCGCGGTGATCCGCAACTACTGAAATCGGCCGAGGATTTTGCCCAACGCGCCATCTCGGTTCGCAACGATTTGTCGGACGGCTTTCGCGAGCTGGGCGTCGCCAAGCTTCTTCTGGGTTCTATCGACAGCAGCGTAGAAGCGTTGGAAATAGCGGAGACCCTCAGTCCGCATCACGCCGATATTATTGCCGACCATGCTGACACGCTGGTCCACTTTTCCCGGCCCGGCCTGGCTCTGGAAAAAATCCAGCGGGCCATGGATCTCAATCCCATCAATCCGGATGTCTACCTTTGGATCGCCGCCCGAGCGAATTATGCCCTGAACCAGTTCCAGACCGTACTCGATTATATCAGCCGAATGATCGATCCAGGGCAAGCGGACGGGCTTGCCGCAGCGAGCTGGGCAATGCTCGGCAATCAGGATGAAGCCCGCGCACTCGTTCGTCGCGTCCGCGAGAACAATCCTGCTTTCGACGTTGATGAATGGCTGTCGCTGGTCCCCGTGAAGGAGCGATGGCACAAGGACCTGTATCGAGAAGGTCTCAAAAAGGCAGGATTTTGAACGCTGAAGCCTTCCAGCTGGGTCTTGGCACCCCCTCCCTGAGGTAAATCGAATGTACCTCCGTACGGTAGCGTACGAAGGGGCAAGAGCACACTTTTTCAGCGGAACGACCTGGGTTTTGAGGAATTGTCCCTAAAACCTGGGAGGCTGGAATGAACCGTGAAAATCGGAATACGAAACTTGACGCTGAACTGATCGAACTCGTTCCCGCACTGCGCAATTTCGCGCGACGTTTCTACGCTTCTCCAAACGACATAGACGACCTCGTCCAGGAAACAATCGTCAAGGCGCTGGCTAATCTTGATAAATTCGAAGAAGGAACGCGCCTGAAATCGTGGTTGTTCACGATCATGCGCAATGCCTTTTGCACGCGATTTGGGCTTGCTAAACGAGAGCACGTTGGTTTGGGTGAAGCTTCTGAATACGGAACGTCTGTCCCACCCCATCAGGAATGGTCGATACGCGGACATGAGCTTGAGACCGCAATAGCAAAGCTTCCCGAACGGTACCGCGCGGCAATCGAAGTGGTGTTTATTCAGGGTGTGAGCTATGAAGAGGCAGCCAAGCAGTTCGGCTGCCCGATAGGCACGATCAAAAGCCGGGTCAATCGGGCGCGAGAAAAGATCGTCAATCAGCTCGGCGACTGATGAACGTCAATTATTGCAGCCCCTTGCTTCCGTTTCCCCAAAGGGCCTGCGCGATTTTTTCCAACTCTGCCGGTTTCTCGCAAAGCGAAAATCCTCGGAATTCGTCGGGGATGAAGGAAGGATCATAGCCGGTCGCGAAGACAAATGCGACGCCAAGTTTGTCGAGACGCTCCGCGACAGGAAAAACGAACTCGCCTCCCAGATGAATATCAAGAATAGCGGCATCGATCTCGACGGTATCAATCAGATCCAGCGCGTCGTCAACGTTTGCAACCGGCCCTACAACAGTGGCGCCGAGTGAGACGAGCTGGCGGCGAGCTTCGTCGGCAAGGAAATACTCGTCCTCGACGACGAGGATGCGCTTACCCGCGTAATACTCCAGATATCCCTGATCGCAAGCCAAAATGCCTCGCCAATATTCTACCGTCAACAAGTCGGGCAGATGCTCCGACAACATAGCCCTCAGCGTAGCGATTGGTTCCTTTCGCTGGACGGCTCGCTGAGATACCTATGCGTCCAAAGCACTCCGGTATCAAGTCGCCCTGACATCGAGTTACGAAAGTGAGCGAAGCCGATCTTTTCCTCAAGAAATCTGCCTCAGGAAATACTATCGCCTCGCGAAGATCGGTGTCCGATATGGCGGCATCTGGACCAGCGTTGACGGGTGTCAGAATGGTCCTTAGCGAAACTCTCCAATCAGGTTTCGGTACTCGTTTTCGGCCCGCCCGTAACAATCACAGGCGAAAGCCTCCAAACCGGGACGATCGCGCACAGTTATCAGACCACGCTCGGACCGGATCAGGCGCCGGCCTTCCAGCACGTGAAAGGCATCGGTAATGGTCGGGCGTCTTACCGCGAGCATCGTTGAAAGAAATTCATGAGTCAGCGGGATGCGATCGCCATCCATACGGTCGTGGCACATCAATATCCAGCGTGCCAGACGCTCCTGAGCGCTA
This sequence comes from Martinezella sp. CNPSo 3957, assembly GCF_057784395.1. Taxonomy (NCBI): domain Bacteria; kingdom Pseudomonadati; phylum Pseudomonadota; class Alphaproteobacteria; order Hyphomicrobiales; family Rhizobiaceae; genus Martinezella; species Martinezella sp. CNPSo 3957. The sequence goes on along the minus strand of NZ_JBXSOU010000002.1, from coordinate 194,929 downwards.
TGATTGGCGTTCGCAAGCGACGTATATGCGGATTGAATGAGAAAGGTGTGAACATATTTGCCAATCAGTTCCCGGAGCGTTGGAGTGGTCCGGAGCACTTCCTCCAAACGTTCGACCCTTATCCTTTGCCCATCGCCGCTCACCTGCATGACGATATCAAAAGCGGCCGGCCCGCTATGAAGGATCAGCGAAGCGGGAACCATTCCTTCCCGGCCGATAATGCCCACCTCGCTGGTTTTATTTCGAGGCGACCGGGCCACGACCGAGGCGATACCGGAACGCAAAAAATAGCAGAACTCCGTCTTTCTCTCGAACGACGAAAGCATGTATTTCGCAGGTAACTCCACCGGCTCTAGCGCCGAGACGATCATGGATCGGCTTACCGTATCCATTCTCGAGAGGAGCAGATTGTGGGTTAGAATATCGATCGTCGTTTCCATCGCGCTCTCTGCTTCAGGTCCCGAACACCTCACCTGGGTGAAAGTTTCAAACGGTGGCGACGCTTTCATTTTTCATTGGCGAAATCTGGAAGCAACGGGCAGCAGCCCAGACAGCCCTTAAGAAAGATCGCATTCGCGGCAAGGATTGTCCTAAGAGTGGGAGATTAATGGCTGCCCTATCGCGGTCGGCCCGTTGCCCTAAAGAGCATTTGAAGGGCATGGCAGTATTTTTCGGGATCCACATTTTTCCGTCCGGCCTGCCAGATATTGTCCGCAAGATCGATCTGCTTGATTGAAACAGCCAAGGGATTGATGGCCAGCCGGTCTATAAAGGCGGTCTCCGGCTCGTCCCGCCGCATCGTCAATGCGTCGACGGCCGACAGCACCGAGGATGAAAAACCTTCCTTTCTCAACCTCTCGATGCTCCAGCCGGCACCTTTCTCGACGACGTCATGGAGATAAGCGACGACCTTGCCGTCTTCATCTGAAATGAGCCTCGCCACCCGTTCGCAGTGCTCGAAATAAGGCCTGCCCGTTTTGTCGGTCTGGCCTTCATGTGCGGCAACCGCAATGCGTATGGCCCTATCAAGCGGTTTCATGATTTCTCCCATCGCGTTGAACACGCGCCGATAATGCCAGGATCGCTTTCATTTTGGCCGTCAATGCACAGCACCTTCCCCCTAATGCCCGCCTTTTCGCTTAGGGTCGTGGCTGTGATGGCGATCGGGTTCGCCGCCACCGCCGGAAACCTTGCTGCGGTCGCGCCGCTCGGGGTCGGCGGCTGGCTTAGGAATGTTCAGAGGCGCCTTGGCATTTTCATGGGACGCGCCCGGGCCGCCTTGGCGAATGCTGGCCGGAGTCTTGGTCGACGTGGACATTGGCTCCTCCTTATCGATCTTGTTGATGACCTTGATGGCTGGTGTTGATCCTGCTGTTGCCTTGCTGGCCCATTTTATCGGGATCGCGTGCAACATCAGGTTTGTGCGGATCGGCAACGGCGGGCTTGGAATGGTCTCCAACACCCTTATCGCTTCGATTGTCTGCGGGAACTGGTGGCAACTTGCTGTTCATGGCTTGCTCCTGTCATTGGCCGCTAGTCGACACAACGCCCGTAGCCGGCAAAGCGGGTTCGCCTGGATGAAACTCGAACGCAAAATAGACTGCGACGCAGCAAGCAATAATGAAAATCGCCGCTACGAAAACCATCATGCGGTGACGTGCTTGCGGGTTGCGTTCCATTTTGCCTTCTTGCGAGCGTTCCGATCACGCCAAATGGCACGACGTCCCGGACTGAAATGCCGGATAAATATTCAAACCGTTTGCCATTCCGAATGTTCCGAAACGAGGGCGACCGCCGTCTATATTCGGTCAGCCGCTATAGGATCGGCTTGCCGCCCGTGACCGCGATGGTGGCGCCGGAAACATAGCTGGAGAGCGGATCGGCGAGCATGACATAGGTGGTTGCAAGCTCGACCGGCTGACCGGGACGCTTCATGGGCACTTGCCTGCCGAAATTCTCGACTGCCTCCGCCGGCATCGTGGATGGGATCAACGGCGTCCAGATCGGTCCGGGAGCAACGGCGTTGGCACGGATGCCCTTGTCGGCGAGCAGCTGCGCCAGGCCGGCCGTGAAGTTCTGAATAGCGCCTTTCGTCGTTGCATAGGCAAGAAGGGTCGGGTTGGGAGTATCGGAATTGATCGAAGCCGTATTGATGATGGCACTCCCCGGCTTCATGTGAGGGACCGCCGCCTTGGTCAGATAGAACATGGCATGGATGTTGACCTTGAATGTCGTCTCCCATTCCTGATCGGTGATATCGCCAATCTCATGAAAACTCGCCTGGTGCGCAGCGTTGTTGACGAGGATGTCGATCCCGCCAAGCTCCGCCACCGCTTTTTCGATGATCATCCGGCAATGCTGCGAATCCTGAATATCGCCTGCGACGAGGACCGCCTTTCGCCCTGCTTCTTCTATCCAGCGTTTGGTTTCCTGGGCATCCACTTCTTCCTTCAAAAAGGAAATCAGGACGTCGGCGCCCTCTCGCGCAAAGGCAATGGCGACGGCGCGGCCGATACCGCTGTCACCGCCCGTGATGATCGCCTTTTTGCCCGCAAGCTTGCCGGATCCGCGATAGCTCTCCTCGCCATGATCCGGCACCGGCCGCATGGCGGCTGTATAGCCCGGCATCGCCTGTTGCTGCGCTGGAAATGGAGGCTTCGGATGCATAACCATGACGTTCTCCTATCCTGAGGAAATCTTCACCTCGAACCATCTTTGGAGACTATGGTTCCCTGAATTCACTCAGAAGATTACTGTTTCTGAGCACGCCTCTTGAGCCAGTGCTGAACGCGGATTTCCTCCAATTCCAGCCATTCCAGAAGCCGGTTGCTGCTCGTTCGGATCTTGAGGACATCGGCAAGCACTCCTGCCCGGAAGTCCTCGAAAACCGCCGGGTGGATGTAAGAAGACTTGCAAACCGAGCGGGTGTTCACGAGCCGTGATGCTATTGGGTCGATCACGCTGTTGATTTGGCGGGCGATAGCCCGCTCGGTTTTCTCGACCTTAAGCGGAGCCAGCGCAGACACCGCCATGCAGGTCGCGCCCCAGGTCCTGAACTGACGCGAGCTGAAATCGCCTCCGGCCGTTTCCTGGATGTAAGCATTTACATCCTCCGATGAGATCTGACGGCATCCGCTATCATCGCAGACATATTTGAACAGTTGCTGTCCCGGCAGTTCCTGCAGGCGGCGCACGATGTTGGCGATGCGGCGGTCATAGTGAACGAGGTTCCATTCCTTGCCGGATTTGCCAGTGAAACGAAACTTGACGCTTCCACCCTCGACCTGCACGTGCCGGTTCCTGAGCGTGGTCAAGCCGTAGGATCGGTTCATTTCCGCATAGGCTGCGTTGCCCACGCGAATATAGAGATTGTCCAGCATCCAGACGACTGTCGCCAATGCCTTTTCCATGGTCAGACCTCGCGAGCGCAGATCCCGATCTACCCGTTGGCGAATGTCCGGCAGGCGGGCCGCGAAATCGACGAGGCGATCGAACTTCGCGCGCTCCCGTTCTGACTGCCAATCGGGGTGATAGCGGTATTGTTTGCGGCCGCGCGCGTCGGTTCCAATGGCCTGAAGGTGTGAAAGTGGATTGGTAGAGATCACCACGTTCGTATAGGCTGGAGGAATTGCCAATGAATTCAGGCGATTGATCTCCGAAGGTTCCGTGATCCGCTTTCCGGTGGGCGAGTAGTAGAGGAAACCGTTCTTTCCCTGCTTTCGGGTAATTCCAACAGTGAGGCTGGGAATGTAGATCAATCCGGAAGTAAGCTTGGCCTCTGCGGCAGCCGCGGCAACGCCGACTTTGGGGAGCATCTGGTTCATGTCCGCATAACTCGGTTTTAGCCTGCCGGTTCCATCGCATTGACGCAGTTAATCTTTTTGCAGCAACGGAGCCCGCTCGGCGCGGCTGGAGCTTTTGTTCAAGACGCTTGCCCGCCGCGGATCGTTGCGCCGCGGCAGCCACTCCTTTGACTGGAAACGAGTATGCCGACTTCTGATCCGAAGTTATCCCAGTGTTCTAGCGACGACCAAAGACGGCACTCAGCGCCTGTTTCAAGGTACCCTTGACCACGCCGCTTTCCTCGGGATCTCCTTTCAGTAAGGCGGCGCTTAAGTTGCGCATCTGCTCGAAGGTGATGTGCGGCGGTATCGGCGGCACTTCCGGATCGGTCTTGACCTCGAGCACCACGGGTTGCTGGGCGGCAAGTGCCTCGTCCCAGGCAGCACCAAGCATTTCCGGCCGATCGACGAAGATGCCACGCAGGCCGATCATTTCGGCAAAGCGATGATAGGGAACATCGGGAATGCGTTGCGACGCATCGAATTTAGGATCGCCTTCCATGACGCGCTGCTCCCAGGTCACCTGGTTGAGGTCCTCATTGTTGAAAACGCAGACGACCATGCGGGGATCTGACCAATTGCGCCAATACTTGGCGACGGTAATTAGTTCGGCCATGTTGTTCATCTGCATGGCGCCGTCACCAACCAGTGCAACGACCGGCCGATCGGGATGCGCGACTTTCGCGGCGATCGCGTAAGGCACCGCCGCTCCCATGGATGCGAGACCACCCGATGGGGACGCCATCATACCGCGCCGCATGCGCAGATCGCGCGCATACCAGTTGGCGCAGGAGCCGGAATCGCTTGTCACGATGACGCCGTCAGGCAGACGCGGCGAAAGCTCCCAAGTGACACGTTGTGGGTTGACGGGATTGGCTTCGACATGCGCCCGCGTTTCCAGCGTTCGCCACCATTCGCCGACGCTCGTCTCGATCTGCTTGCGCCAGGCAAGGTCCTGCTTTTGCTTGAGAAGCGGCAGGAGTGCCTGCAAAGTCTCCCGGGCATCGCCGACAAGATTGACCTCCATGGGATAACGCAGAGAGAGCATGTCAGGCCGGATATCGATCTGGACCCCTTTCGCATCGCCCTCTTCGGGCAAGAACTCCGAATAGGGAAAACCGGATCCGACAACCAGCAGCGTATCGCAATCCCGCATCAGGTCCCAGGACGGTTCGGTACCCAGAAGGCCGATGGAGCCGGTTACCCAGGTCAAATCGTCCGGTAAAGCGGCCTTGCCGAGCAGGGCCTTTGCTGCCCCTGCCCCCAGTCGGTCGGCGACCGCGATCACTTCGTCGGTTGCGCCCAGCGCGCCGGCACCGACCAGAATCGCAACCTTCTTGCCCGCATTCAGAACCGAGGCGGCGCGCTTCAGATCGATCTCGTGCGGCACGGTCCTCGGAGCCGCATACCCCACACCCGACATGACGGAGCCATGCTTACGTGGCGGGGTCTCATAGGGCATCTCCTGCAAGTCGTTCGGCAGGATGACCGCAGTCACCGTCTTGTTCGCCAGCGCGATGCGCGCCGCCCGATCGACCAGATGACGCACCTGCGAGGGCGCCGATGCCTGATGGACGAAATCGCCTGCGACATCCTTGAAAAGCGACGGCAGATCGACTTCCTGCTGATAATGACCGCCGAGCGCCCGACGCGCCTGCTGGCCGACAAGCGCCAGCACCGGTTGGTGGTCCAGCCGCGCATCATAGAGCCCGGTCACCAAATGCGTGGCACCCGGCCCCGATGTCGCAATGCACACGCCAAGCTCGCCCGAGAATTTGGCATAGGCAGAGGCCATGAATGCAGCCATTTCCTCGTGACGAGCCTGGATGAATTCTATTTTTCCACCGGCCCGGTTCAAGGCCCCGAAAAGGCCGTTGATGCCATCGCCAGGATAGCCGAACATCCGCCGCACGCCCCAATCGTACAGCCGCTCGACAATAAAATCGCCAACCGTCTTTGCCATGATCCATCTCCGCTTGCTGCGTATCGGTAGTGCTGAGAAATCTCCCGGCCCAACAAGTAAGATGTGCTTATGTTCCCGATCCGGGCAGGCACTGTCAGACGAGCGCACCTTCAGCGATCGATGCAACAGAAGCAGCCTTCGCCAGAAGCACAAGCTGTTGCTCATCGTGAATACCTTGCTGGTATAACTCGATGATCATAGCGGTCGCTTCTTCCGCCATTTCGCTATCTTTCTCTTTCCTTTTTGACGGTGTTGGACGCTGTGAAAGTATCCGATTTTCAAGGTTGCGATGAATGACGCAAATCGACGGTCTTCCCGCGACGCGCCGCAAGTCGGCTCAGTCGTCGGAGCACTCGGCTTCGCTCTCAAAGGACAAGAGAAAATATCCATAGGCCTGGAATGTCAGTGAATAGGAAGCCTGCTCGACGATCGGGAATTTTGTTTCACCAAACAATTCGACAGGGGTTTTACCCAGAAACGGGCCGAGATCCAGCCGCACGGCCTGTCCGTTGTTCGATAGGTTGGCTGCAAAAAGCACGCAGTCATTGCGATACTCTCTGGCATAGGCAATGACCGCCGTATTGTCGGTGCTGAGAAAGCGTATGGAGCCTCGCGCGAATGCAGGATGCTGAGCGCGGATCGCCAGGACGCGGCGAATCCAGTTCAAAAGCGAGTGCGGATCGTTTTCCTGCGCCGCGACATTGATGGCACGATACCCGAATTGCGCATCGTCGATGACGGGAAGTGCGAGCTTGTCGGAAGTGGCATCGGAAAAACCTCCATTCCGGCCATTCGACCATTGCATCGGTGTGCGCACCCCGTCCCTGTCGCCCAGGTCGAGATTGTCGCCCATTCCGATCTCGTCACCATAATAAAGCACCGGGCTGCCCGGCAGCGACAGCAACAGCATGTGGAGAAGCTCAACCCGCCGTCTATCCTGGTCCATCAAAGGCGAAAGACGGCGCCTGATCCCCAAATTGAGGCGCGCACGCTCATCGGAAGCGTAGGTATTCCAGAGGAAATTACGCTCGGCTTCGCTGACCATTTCCAAAGTCAGCTCGTCATGATTTCTAAGGAAAATGGCCCATTGGCAATCGCTCGGAATATCCTGAGTCTGGTTTATCATTGTGATAATCGGCTGGGCGTTCCCCATGGCAATTGCCGTGAAAATCCGCGGCATTAGCGGAAAATGAAAAGCCATGTGGCATTCATCGCCCGCACCGAAATACTCCCTCGCCTCGTCGGGCCACTGATTGGCCTCAGCTAGAAGAATGACGCCCGGGTGCTCCGTATCAAGCATGTTTCGGATGAGCTTGAGCAGTGCATGGGTTTCGGGGAGATTTTCGTTGTTGGTATTCTCCCGCTCCACCAGATAGGGCACGGCATCCAGCCGGAAGCCATCGACGCCGGCCTTGAGCCAGAAGCGCATGATATCAAGCAAAGCTTCGACGACCTCGGGATTGCGATAATTCAGATCGGGCTGATGCGAATAGAAACGGTGCCAGAAATAGGCTCGCGCGACAGGGTCCCAGGTCCAGTTGGATCTTTCACTGTCGACAAAAATGATGCGTGTCTCCGCGAACTTGTCATCCGTCTCGGACCAGACATAGAAATCGCGCTCGGGAGATCCGGACGGCGCGTATCTGGCGCGCTGAAACCAGGGATGCTGGTCCGATGTGTGATTGATGACCAACTCCGTGATCACGCGCATGCCGCGCGCGTGCGCCGCATCCACCAAGGACGTGAAGTCCTCGATAGTGCCGAATTGCGGGTTAATTCCTTTGTAGTCTAGAACATCGTAACCGTCGTCGCGCCGCGGCGACGGATAAAAGGGCAGCAGCCAGATCGTATTGACGCCGAGCGAGGCCAGATAATCCAGCTTTTGGGTAAGCCCGGCAAAGTCGCCGAACCCATCGCCATCCGCATCGAAGAACGATTTCACATGCAGTTGATAGATCACCGCATCCTTATGCCATGACGGATAGCGAAGATTGCGGTCGATCGTGCTCAAGCGGCCCTCCTTGCAACTCCAGCTGATGCTCAGCATCCAGGCTCTGACAATTAAAACCGCCGGTCCGATCTTCAAGGCCGACCGGCAAGGGCTCCATGGGGAACCGGACGGCTAACCCGGCGTTTGCTATTGGAGGATGCAAGCATTGCGGGAGAAATCCTATGAAATTCTTCTTCAATCTCCGTTCAGAGGATGCGGTCGATATTGACGGGGATGGAGTGGAGCTGCCGTCGCTGCAAGCCGCCAAGGAAGAAGCCTGCCATTCCGCCAGGGAAATGATCGCCGAGCTGATCCTCCAGAACAAGCCGATCGATGGCATGACATTCGAGATCGTAGATGAGAGCGGCGAAGTCCTCGCAAACATTCGCTTTCGCGATCTCATTAGATTGGAATGAGGCGCCTCGATGATCGGCCATCCTTTCGGGATCATCCACCACTTGGTCTCGCGCGTCGTGATGAGCAGAACCTCGAGAACGCTTCCCTCTCCATATCGAAAGCAAAGCGCCCCGTACTGTTTTGCCATATCTCCAGCCGCGATGGTTTCGATATGCGGAGCAAGTCTCGCAAGATGCGGCCGGTGTTTTGACATAGCTCCTCGAGGCTGTCGGAATAATAGAACGGTACCGGATCCTTCTCTTTAATTCGGTGCCGTCCTCGTGCTCAAACGGTGCGCTGCTCCTGCAGCGCACCACTGAACCGGACGCAATCGGCGCTTTAAGCTGCCTTTTTGGCCTTCGCGTTGGCGGCGGTTTCCGCCAGCTTCGTTAGCTTCTGGTCCGTAGCCTTCTCCTCCTCCAGCGTCTGCTGAAGAAGCGGCACGGCCTCCTTGAGCCCAAGCTGCTTGGCCCATTCGATGAGCGTTCCATAGCGCGCGATTTCGTAATGCTCGACGGCCTGGGCCGAGGAAATCAGGCCTGCGTCGAGTGCCGGCGTGCCTTTGAATTCCTCGATGATCTCGTCGGCTTCGGCGACGATGCCGAGAATTGCTTCGCAGGTCTTGCCGCGCGCCGATTTTCCGAGGAGTTCGAACACCTGCTCCAGACGTTCGACATGGCCCTGGGTTTCGTCCCGGTGATGAAGAAAGCCTTGCTTGCCTTCTTCCGCCTGTGCCGCGCGCGCCATCTTGGGCAATGCCTTCAGGATTTGCTTTTCGGCGTAATAGATGTCTTTCAGCGTTTCCAGAAAGAGATCGTTCAAAGTCTTCTCGGATGCCATTTGGGGTCCTCCAACATTGTTCAACGTCATCTTTGTACGGAAGCAGAAGCGCTCTGCCTCCCATCAAGCCGGCGGACGGTCTGTCCGCTCGATAGCCTGCAGAACGAGAAGTCCGCAGAGCGCAGGTTTCCGGCGGATTAGATCAGGATTTCTTGTGGCTTTGCTGACCGGCTTTCACATGCTGCTCGTGAGAACCGCCACGCTCGCCGCCTGATCGTTGTTCTTTGTTCGATGAAGCCTGCTTCGTGTCGGTATTCTTGTGACTCTGCTGGCCGGCTTTGACATGCTGTTCATGAGATCCACCTTGGGAAGCCATGATGCTTTCTCCTCTCGTTTGATTGCGAGGCCATACGGACCTCCGCCTTCGAACAGGCGATCGCGAGTTTGGTTCCTGCATGGTCGCTAAAAAAGTGATTTCAGCCATGCTGATCGCCCCCGCGGACATGGCAAAAGAACGCCAAGCCAAACGCATTCAAGCTGCGCCGGATCGACACTGCTTCATGGAATTGCGATTGATGCGAAGTCGCACCATGATTTTCGCGACGGGAGCGGAAATTAGGAGAATAGAGAACCTTGCGACTAACCGGCCCCTCAATCTGCATGAGCAGCTAAACCGAGCGAGATTATAGGATTTGGTGGGCCCGGAGGGCCGAACAAAATGAAACAAGAACAATAGGCTAACGACCCGGTTAGCCATATGAGTTTTCCCATTGTTCTAAAGGTTGCCTTTGCTCCTCGTTCTTTCCAAACAGTCAGAAAATAGCGCTGAAGGTCTTGGAGATTTAAGCGAATTCAATTTGGCGCTTTAATACAAGCCGACTCGCAAAAACTGATGCGAGAGGCATTTGAAATACACAGTTAGTCGGCAGACGCCGCAAGCGTCAAAATTCGATCTACATGTCTCGACTATTGCAATTTGAAGTTTTAAGGATGTCCCTTGGCTTGATGACAAGCGGTCGCAAAAACAATTGCCAGCGACTGAACCATGCAATTGAAAAGATACGCTATAGGAAGACTTCTTCCGGAGGTTTAGAATGGCGCATGCCAGTCATTTGAAGTGGCTTAAGGGGGGCGCAAAGGAATGGAATCAAAGGCGCGAGAATAGACATTTTATTCCCAGCCTCCGAAATGCCGATCTCGATGGCGCCGATCTTTCCCGCTTTAATTTGCGGGGAGCATTGCTGTCAGGGGCTTCTCTGAGAGGTGCCGTTCTTGATAGAGCCAATCTGATGGGCGCAGACCTGACGGAGGCTGACCTCACAGGAGCCTCGCTAATTGGAATAAGAGCCGAAGCCGCGACTTTCAGTAAAGCAATATTAGCTAAGGCAAATATGTCGAACTCCTACGTCACGCAGGTCATTTTGACAAATGCCGACCTGTCTGAAACTGTTCTGACCAATTGTCTAGTTTATGCAACCGACGTAACCGGCGCAATAACTCGCGGCACGGTAGTGCGATCTTCCTATGACGGTTACCCCCGAACTGTGGATTTAGGTGGAACTGTTGGCCTTACACAGCAGCAAGTGATGCACATGCTTGGCGATACCGGCGTCGAGTTGCCTACCGGGATGACATATCCAAGTAGTTGGCCCGTTTGGGTCAAAGTTGAAAAGCCCGACGTCGAGGGTGAGCAAGCCTCACCACCGCCAGGCCAGTTTGTGTTTCTATCTTATTCGACCAAAGATCGTGATGCAGTAAATCGGCTTCGGCTGGCCCTTACTAATGGCGGCATTCCATTATGGTGGGATCAAAACATATCAGCCGGCGATGGTTGGCGCTCTTCCATTCAGTCGAAGCTCGATTCCGCCGCCGCAGTACTCACCGTGTGGAGTGCGAATAGCACTTCTTCGAAGGCTGTAACCGAAGAAGCGTCTCGCGCGCAAAAAGACGACAAGCTGGTACACGTCCGCATTGATGACGCGGCACTTCCGTATGGATTTTCGGAAACGCAATATTTGAATTTACAAAAGTGGGATGGGTCGCCAGAATCGCCAGAATTCCGTCGCCTCATACAATCGCTTAGGGACAAGCTCCGCCCACCTACCCGAGAAGAGATTGAAAATCGCCTGACATCGTTTGCTCCGATGGAAGCATTGTTAGTGGACGGTCTTATCACCGCAAGAGATAGTCCAGCCACATCGAAGCCTCCAGTTGAAGATGCCCGCAATCTGGAAGAAAGATTGCAAGCACAGGAAATTCTTGCAAGCAAAGCTTTGAATGCGCTGGAGGAACTCGACAATAATCTCGGCGAAGCGATCAAATTCGATCTAAGACATTTTGTGAAAGAGGTTAAATCACGGCCAGCGAGCTGGTATATATTGACAGACAGTATAGCAGATATTCACGTTCACCTTGAAAACGAGGATATACCGTGGCCGGGGAGCACAAGGAATACTATTGAGCGCCTGTGTAAAAATCATGAAGCACTACGGCCCCTGCTAGAGCCGGTGCAACCGCTGCCTAACTCACCGGAAGCCCCTGCGGTCCCTCCCGAGATTAGTTCTCTTAAGCTCAGTGACAAGGCCATTAGCGAACTCAGCCACAGGGCTGCAAGTGTTTTTAGCGGTGCAGATGCAGCGTCAGTGTTTACCGAACCAGCCGCTAGGGCCGCGGGGTATTTAGCCGGTGCCGTTAGCGATGCGGGTGCGAGCAGTGTCTATAGCGAGGAAGGGGCAAGCCGTCGTTTTGCAAAGATAAGGCATGCTATCAAAGTACTCGGAGGATTTGTGGGAACTGCAATCGCACAAATAAGTTTTGGCCTAAGTGGAAGCCTGATCGCTTCGCCCGATGCAGCCAAAACATTTGTCGGCAACCTGAGAAAGCTCTTTGATTACATTCTTTCTCTATTTTAGCAAAGGACGGCAAATCTTTCAAAGAGCATGCGGCTTTTGTGAGCCGCTGGGCTCATTTTCTTGCACTCCATTGGGTGACCTGTATTTTCAGCCTTGCCCTCGGCGCAACCTTGGATAGTCACAGTCAGATCCATTATTGCAGGTGGGATGGGGAATGCTTCACCCTATTGTCGTACTCCGCATTCCGATTCCAAAGGTCAAAGGTTCGAATCCTGTCGGGCGCGCCAACGATTTCAATTGGTTAAGCCAACCGTTCAGTCCGCTCTCCCGAACGCAGGAAGCACATAGGAAGCAGAGAATTCGACCAGACAGTTCATTCCAGCCACCTATCTTAGCCAAAAATGCCAGGCTCGTTCGAGATCTCGTCCGTGACAGCCATGACACCCAGAGTATTGACGATCGAAAAATATATTGTGGTAGGGCGAATAGCTTTGTTCAAAAGCTGTCGCGCCTGATCTTTAACTTGCCTAAGTGAAACCTCCGCATCCGAAACAATAAATACGTATGCCCCTTGCCAAACCTCAGTCACACCCATGCTTATCGCACGGCTCAGCTTGTCAAAAACCTCTGATCTGGCGAGAGCAGGATTCATGTACCTGACATCACAAATCTCGAAACTTGAATACTTTCCGTCCTGCTCAACCATATATTTATCGCTATCACCGAACCTTATGAGACCATGAGGCCCAAATCTTTCGCCCGCCCATGCGGTCACTGCGTCCAAGAGCATGTTTTCGTCCGCGATTGCATGCATTCGTAGTTCGCGATGGCGCGCCGCACTGGATACATCGCGGACCTGATCAATCGACTCATTGGGGATTTGAGCATCGAGATATTGCTTTGCATTTTCCAAAAATGAGACCGGCTTATACATGTGAAAATGTGTAACTCTCGCAAGACGCCTAATCTCTTCAACAAGCTCTGGTCGGGGACCGATGGTCTTTCCGCCCACAATCTGCCACCAGTCTTCCTTGTTATCATCCGTGACAAATATTATCTTCTTTATATTACTACCGTCGCAATGCTCTATTATTTGTTTCCAGACAATTAAATCGCCATATATATTATGGTATTCTATCCCGCCGTATGCAAAGGTATTTGGCTGATCCTTTCCTTTATCGGCATCTTTATATCCGGGCGGAATATTAGAGGCATATCGCTTTTTTCCACCCTCCTGCCATGACGCAACGTTTTCGGGCTTCGGTTCTTCGCCCACGTTTCCGGATAGCAGCGCGTCAATATCGTCGCGTATGGCGTCATTTTCGTGAACTTGCGCTTGGCTTCCCTTTAGGGATTCTAGGTCAGCTCGAAACTTTGATATGGCCTCGTTCATTGCGTCTAAGAATGAAGTTGGATCGATTAGAGAATGTCGCTGCTTCAACTCATCGAAAGCCGCTATTTGCGGTTCAAGCTTCCTAAGCTTTGCAAGCGTTTCGTCAAAATCGGAGTTTTGCTTATGAATCACACTGAGGCGATTTCGTTGGTACTCAAGGGCCACATGATGTGGCACCCAAAGGCGATCTTTAATTTTTTCTAGTGTTGCAAGCATGTCAGCTTTAGCTTGCTGGGGGTATCGATAGAGGCTCAAAAGTACACTGGTATCCAAGACAAACGTTGCCTCTGACCACAGCGAGGCAAAATCAGTTACTCTGTAATAGTCTGGGAATCTGCTGCGCACCGAAGATTGCTCCCGCTTTTGAGATTGAAAGTTTTACGCGAGATTGGGTCGCAAATGCCAGTCTATTTTTCGCGCATTCTCCTCCACACGATCAGGCTTGACTCGTATTCGCCTTAGAACATAATAAGAACATTCAGGCGGCAGTAACAACAAACGAGGAAATCCATGCCGCGCGATATCCGCTCCACCACGCCCGCTTTTGAAACTCTACGCTTTGTCGCTTCCATCTGCATAGGAAGAACCAGCAAGCAGACGAAGCGAGACTTTGCAGGATATGCCGTTGGAAAGCGTCGCAAGCTTTCGGTGGTGCCGTACATCGCGAGCGATATGGCGAAGGAGCTTGTGCGCTCCGTGCAAGTCACAAACGGCGATCAGCCTGTGACGGCGGAAGAGATTGCCGGAAGAATCGAGACAATCTTGCTCGGCCTGGATGAAAAAACTGCCTTCAATCTGGCGAGCATTTCGACGGAAGAAAGGGAAGAGGTCGTTGACCTGATTGCCGATCACGTTCGGGCGATGATGCTTAAGGATTATACGATAGCAGAGATCGAGAAAAAGCCTGAATCGCCAAAGCCAGTCGAGTGGAACGGATGGCAGAGCTTTGAATCCATCAAATCCAGCGAAAAGCCTCAGTACAAATGGCGGCATACATGGGCCGACCGAAGCGGAAATGACTTCGTTGGCTACAAGGATGGCAGATGCATCGGCCGGGTTTTCCAAATCGATTACACGGCGCAACGAGATAGATGGTTTTGGCTGATTGAACACGTACCTGTTGAGCGTCCCGCGCGGGAAAACCGGTCGGCAGGTTGGGAATGGACGGCCCGTGAAGCGGCGTGCCGTGCTGAAAAATGCTATGACGCTATCATGCGTTTGAACGGCAAGCAGGCTTAGGGAGAGAAAGCATGTGCGGTCGCATCTATATCAAGGCATCGCTGCGCGAGCTGCTGTTGAACTTTTCGTTCGCCGGCCCCGGCGACACCGAACCACTTTCAAATAGCTTTCCGAACTATAACGGCGCACCGACGCAATCCTATCCCATCATAATCAGGGATATCGTCCGCGAACCGGATATTACCGGCCCCATCTTTGCATCGGCCAAATGGGGATTTGTGCCCGAATGGGCGAAAGACGAGCAATCCGGCAGGCCCGCGCCGATCAATGCCAAGGCAGAAGGCATTCAAACGAACGGCATGTTCCGGCAAGCTTATAAGTCCAAGCGCTGTCTGGTCCCGATCAATGGCTTTTTCGAGTGGAAGGACATCTACGGCACCGGCAAGAACAAGCAACCCTACGCCATTGCCATGAAGGACGGCAGTCCTTTCGTGCTTGCCGGCATCTGGTCGCTTCACAGGGATCGCGATACGGGCTTGGACAAGCGGACATTTGCCGTTGTGACCTGTCGCCCCAACGAGCTGATGGCGACGATACACGACCGTATGCCCGTCATCCTTCGCCCGGAAGACTATGAGCGCTGGCTATCGCCCGAGCCGGACCCCGCCGATCTTATGACGCCCTTCCCCTCCGAGCTGATGACCATGTGGAAAATCGGAAAGGACGTTGGGAATGTCAGGAACAACCGGCCCGATATCATCGCCCCCCTTCCCGACGACCCGGAGCCGCCATTGTTGTGAACGTCGAGGCTCGCGGCACTGCGGAATCCCTTTCACCTATCGACGGTGGAAACAATACAATTTGCTATGTGTCTACTCGTCGAATTTTTGCATCTCTGCTTTTATGACGGAAGCGCGATTCTCGCATTTATAGAAATGGGGCTGAGCCGACCGTGAGTAGATTTTCCGAGAAGATTCCGAGAAGCAATCAAACCTATCAATTTCTGCCGTTGTTCCATACATGTGAAGCTTTCGACGCTCGCGTGTACATCGAAAATAAACTGCTAAATACTTCCGATGAATGCGAAGTTTTTGGAGAGAAAATAACCTATCTTTTCTACGGAAGGCCAGCATACAAATACAGAACAAAGGACGGCTCGCAAGTGATGCTTGCAAACTATCCAATATGTTTCGTTTTTGATATAGACTTAATATCTGAGATAAAAAGAATATACCCGTTCGATACGGGAGCATTGCACAATAAAATATTGGATCAATTTATCCATAACAGAACTGCAGTTGCTGATTTTTCCGTCGAGCCCGAACGAAATAGAATTGCCGACATAGTTTTACATTTTTACAATACGAATGAAAATTATCTAAAGGGAAAACTCAAGGAGAGCAAAGTAGATCCATTTGATTTCGAACAAACAGCCTATAGAGAGATGCACAATAAATATGCGCTCTCTAAGGCCGATGAGAGGCGCATCACCATTGAAGTTCACGCGCCCCAAAGCATCGAATTAAATCCGGGAGCGCTTCAATGCGTTATACTACCAACAGAGTTGCTCGAATCAGAACTCTTTCAAGCCTTCATCAAGGATACGGACATTGATGTCCGTGCCTATGACGTCGAGACTTGGGACCCCAAAGCCGGCTTCCCATTGATCGCAGCGGAAGCAAAGAAGTACATCTCTGAGAGGCTAAGGAAAATCGCCCATGGAAGATAGCCGGGCGTTTAGCATCGTGGCAATTATGCCAGCTAACCCGGATGGTCCGGGGTTTTGCACACCATTGTTCCGGAGCGAATTGGGCGAGCAGTATTTTTTGCAAAGCTTGAATAGATATAAGCAGATCAAAGAATTTGTCTATGTGGGCAAATCCATTCCGGATAGGGCAATTATCTCACATAGATCGAATTATCAATTTAAAGCAAAATCTAACTCTATCCTCTGTCTTCGCTTTCCAAACAATAAGATTGTTTGCGAATCAAGAGAAAAGACACTCGAAATAGCGTTAGATAATATCGATGAATTTGGCGATTATCCATTTATATACTTCAGCATTGCACGCCACAGTCAAGACGAAGCTGTCATCAGAAAGGCGCTGGCGCACCCGGCCGTTCGTAATGCTATTCGCAATCGATGGATTAGGTTGAAGTCGAAAGAACAGCAACGCATTTGGAATAGGCTGACTTTAGAGGAGCTTCAAGAACTGCTCAGCCAGGCTGTAGCTGGCAAGGAAAGCGCAAGTGAGCGACTATTGCTCGACGAAGTCAAGCACAGGATCGGTGAGGACTACACTGTAGTTGCGCCAAATAGAAGGGATCACGGCGAACCGGACCTCATGATTGATACTGGGTACGGGCGCTACGAATTGGAAATCAAAGCGCATCGCGGAGATCCCGCTGGCACCGTAAAGGTTAAGCCGCATTTCCGGTTAAGAAACAAAATCGATGGTGCGCCGCCCGAAGATTGATATTAAATATTGAGCGCAGCAAAAGCCGCCCTGCATGCAGCGGCGGCTTTCAATTTGCGATCTATTGCCCGGCTATGCGCCTCGAAAACCATTTCTGAAACAGCACTTCAGTCCCGCGCGGCCCTAGATAGGCGAGCCCAGCTATCAGGCCCGTGGTAGCCGGTTGCCCTACATTCAAATAGGAGGCTATGCCCTCCCCGATGAAAGCCATGCCAAGAGCAACCGGGACCTCCCAAAGCAGTTCGATGCCGAGGAATTTTCGTCGACCCTTGCGCGCCTCGTTGGTGTGCCACATGGCCCGGCCGACCATTGCACCGACGATGGTCGAAAGCGCGCCGCCACCCCAGGCATTCAGCAGCTCATAAAGCGAGTTGTATTTATCGGACATCAGCCCGCCTTTCTATTTTTGGACAGGAGGTTGCGGTTTGATAAGGCCAGACAGACCATCGCGACCGATGTTGACGAAGACTTTCAATGCAGCGAGCCCAGCAATCGCATAGGCGGTGATCTTCGGGCTAATGAAAGACTGTGAGCATTCCAGCGTACCGGTTGGGAGCTGCGTGCAGCCGCTGGCAAGCAGGATGGCAACGAGTAGTCCCGAAAGACTGATGGCGATGTTCAGCAGATTATGCAGGGCATTGGAATTCAGCATGCTTGATCCTTTTGAAGTCGCATGAGCGGGTGTCGGACGAGGGTCAGCGTGCAGCGCGGGCTTAGCGCGAGGCTTCAAGTGCTGCCGCGAATTTCTTGGCGTAACCGGCAATGTCGGCGGCGCGATCAGTGCCGTTGATGATCTTGCGCGCCCCGGCCCAATCGCTGACGGTGGCGCTGAAGTAGTCGGCAAGCCGTTTGCCGGTGAACCGCCCGATGATCATGCCATCGCACAGAATTTCGACGGTCTTTATAGGATCGAGTGCCTTGTCCGGGTCTTCGGCGATGCCGTATTTCGCGTAATTGTCGCGGCCGGTGATCTGCACCAACCCGCGACCGCGATAGCGCCACCCGTCGCCGCTGGCCTCGTTGCGGTTGCCCATGCGGTTCGCATAGGCGCGATTGGCGATGCGCTGCGGCTGTCGCGCATAGGCGGCGGCTTGAGAAATCGTGAAGTATTTCGGGAAGGTCGCAAGCAAGCCCGAAGCGGAATAGTTCAAGTTTTCAGAGACGGCGCACATGGTCCTATCGGTTTCGTGATAGGCCGTCGCCAGCATGTAGGCGAGCCAGCGCATATCGAACGGCGCGGCACACCATGCGGCAAGAATTGCCTTCATGCCGTCCACCTGATTTGCCGAAAGCCGTCCACCGAACAACGACGACCGCACCGCCGCGAAGAACTTCGCGTGATCCATAAATTCTCTCCATATTTTGGGGTAAAAATTGCACCATGTAACTTTACATGGTGCATAATATGCCCTATGTTGTACCTCATCGAAGTGAGGGGCACATGGGCAAGCTGGTTCAAATCGGAAACATCATCATTCGTGTTTACGCGAACGATCATCTGCCTCCGCACTTCCACATTCTCACCCCGGATGGGGATGCTCTTGTGGACATCGCGACACTGGAAATCCTGCGTGGTAAGCTCGCACGCAAGGCGCAAGACACCGCCCTCGAATGGGCAGCGAAGAACAAGGCAGCTATTGCCGCCGAGTGGAACCGGACCAATCCCCGCTTTCCGATCGCTTAAAGAAGGGAAACAGAAATGGACATGCCGCGAATTGAAAGCGTAACGCCGACGTCAAACATGACGCTGGCAATCAAGTGGAAGGGTGGCGCTGAGGTTTCCGCAAACCTAGTCGGCTGGATTGCGACCAGCGGCGAATTGCTCGCCCCCCTCAAGTCTCCCGATGTCTGGAAAACCGCCGAAGTCACGGACTATGGCGCAACGGTGGAATGGAGCGGCGAAGACTTGGCGATCGATGCCTATCACCTTTTCCAGATCGCCGAAGACCAGCGCGATTTTAATGCTGAGGATTTGCGGAAATGGCAGGAAGAAATTGGGCTCTCCAATAATGAGGCGGCGGACTTCCTTGGGGTCACGCTCCGGACATGGAAGAACTATCGTGCCGGCGCGCCGGTTAGCCATGCCGTCAAGATGCTGCTTCGGGCAAGCCAGCGCGACCCGCTCTTGATGCATGCGCATTACCGGCCACGTCAGAACGGCAGACCGAAGGCCGCGTAGCCGACCCCTCAAATGATTAAATCCAATGCCCATTGGGGAGCTTGATGCAGATTGCGAAAGAATTGGACATCGCGGAAATAAGTACTGCCCTCCATCCCAAGCGCCGAATGGTTATCCTTCAGAGGGAAGATGGCCTCTATGCCTATGCAGAGCAGTATCATTATGTGTCGCAGTATGACGGCAAGATCATAGCCGAAGGCTGGGCTACGCTTCCCAGTGACGGCATGTATCCAACTTCCCAAATAGCCGAAATTGAAGCACGAGCAGCTTTTTCACGCCGATATGGCGTCGCATATTGACAGGATGGCGATGCCTGCTTGTTCAGCTTGGGCGTAGGAATTTCAATATGAGCCACCCGTCAACTCAGCCCGATATCGAAGTGATGTTCGAACTGACATCGCTTCGTTTCGACGGCAGCACAAAAATTGTCCTGTCCGGTTATCGGCCGACATATGAGATTCATGACGACTATTGGACCTCGGCACATCACGAATTTGTCGGAGTGGAGCGGGTTCTCACAGGACAACGGGCGTTGGCTAAAGTGTGGCTTTTGTCGCCCGCGGCATATCCCCACTCACTTTGGACAGGAAGAAGATTGCAGGTAGCGGAAGGTTCACGGATCGTTGGCGTGGCCGAAGTGCTGAGCGTCATCAATCCCGTCCTTCAAAACGCTGATCTGTAAAGCTCGCATACTTAGTTCTCATCACTCCGCTCCAGGCCGCGAGAGCACGTTTTTTTGCGATGAACCCTGGGTTGGTGTCTCGTAATTTTCGTGTCTATTTGAATTAGGATGTTGTATTTCTGTAAAAGACCATGAGAAACGTCTCCGGGAAGCAATATGGCGACATCGCGTTGGAATATCGCGGATGCAATCGAGGCGGAGCTGCAATCCGGCGAAATGGTGCGATGGACTGGTAAACCAACCTTTATTCCGATGCTTGCACGCCAATTCATCCCGCTCACGATTGGCTTTGCATTCGTTGGGATCGGCATTCAGCCTGTTATCCCGGTAGCTCAGTCCTTATGGATTGGAGAGAGTGTGAAGGATATTTGGCCCGCTCTGGTGTCTTGTCTTTTCGTCATCTTAGGGTTCGCGTCTATAGTGAAGGCTTTCTTAGATGCGATCGCAACCTCGCGGACGGCTTATGCAATTACAAACAGAAGGGTTCTTATTGTTTCTCACCTATTTCGTAGGCGCGTGCTGGCGTTTGGACCGAACGGAATCAACGCTGTCGAGACGAGTGAGAATTTCGACGGTTCAGGAACGGTAGTGTTTCGGCGTGAAATATCTAAAGACGCTGAAGGAGATGCCACTATCAAGTTGGCTTTCGTCGGTATTGCTGATGTTGCGACTGCAGCGCGCGAAATCGAGAAACTTAGGCTCAGCGGACAGCTAACTTCAGATGCAACTGACGCCTTGGCCCATCCAACTTTCAAACCATTTACTAACTAGCAAATGCATAGCCCCGGAAATAGCAATTGGGATCGCCCTGCGCGCCCTCCTGGCCGCAATGAGCCGAAAGAACAAATGAGCTAACTTTGTAGCGAGCTAGCGCCTAGTTCTCGTCAATCCGACCAAAGCGAGGCGTGAGGAAGGCCGTCGGCGTGGCGGGCGTACCCGGCACACTACTCGGCGCAACCTTCCCGGCCGCATCAGTGGCATTCTGCGGTTCGGCACCTGCGCGCCTGCCGGCTTCCTCGTCTTCAGTCGCCGACTTCCCGTCGTAAAGGCGGCCAGAAACCTCAACCTCAAAGCCCGTTGTCTTCGTGTACTTGGAGCGCGCCGTCTTGATGATATACGGCACGCCATCAAGCCCAGGGCGAACGTCTGCAAAGAGCAGCGGCAAGCCCGCCTCTATCGCCGCATCGCCGAGTACCGTCACCGAAACACTGCCCTCCCCGCGCGCAAGCTCCTTCGCCTTAGCACGCGCCGCCTTGTCCGCTTCTGCCGGCGAGGAAAAGGCATCGGGAATGCGGTACACGCTGTCGCCATCCGCATCCGCGTCCGCCTCTATTTCCACCCGCTGGGCCTTGTCGGCATCCTGATAGTAAGACACGACCTTGCTGTATTTCGTGCGGTCGTTGATATCGACTTTCAACGTGCCGGTTTTGATGACGGCCGGCGTAATGAAGACAGAGCCGAGGGAAGCGCCGGAAACCGAGAGACCGGAGCCGCGACGGGCAAACAATAGCCGCCGCTGCTTGATGGCAAACAGAGCGTTATGCCGATCCGCCAGCCGCCGCAGGAAATGAATGTTCGTCTCGTCCTGCTGGCCTATCCACTCGTAGCGGTGCCCTGCAAGGTCGGGATCAACGGCGGGCGTTAAACCGCTCTCGCTGGCAATCTGCTCTATCAGGTCGCCAAGGGTCGCCTTATCCCATGCCCGTTCCTGCCGCTCTTTCAGCTTGCCACTGCGCAAGTCCGCCGCCTTGCCGGAAATCGACATCTTGTACGGTAGGCAATCGAGACTGATCTTGTCGGCCGTGAATTGCCCCTTGGGAACGAGATTGCTGCCGTATCCCATCTTGACCGAGATGAGCGCGCCCTTGCGCGGCAGCGCGAGATAGTTCGGAGGGCCGTCGTTTAGCTCGATATCGACCGTATCGGACTTCAAGCCCTCTTCATCCGTCACGGTGACGGATATGAGCCGTTCATAGAATGCGCCGGCAACCGGTACGCCATCGACCGTAATTTCAACGCGAGGCTTCATATTCAATCCCATAAGCTAATCAGCCGCCGCTCTACGCTAACGCTTGGCATGTCCGGCATAATGATTTGAGTACCGAGGGGGAGGATCGGGCCAAGACGGGAAAGGCCCGGATTGGCGGAAAGTACCGCCTCGACAACCGCCGCCGTCCGCCCATAATGAGAGAGGCAAGCGAGATCGACCGTCTCGCCTTGCCGCGTCGTGTAAATCCTTGCCATGCGATCACCTGAACAGCTCAGAAAGTAAGGAGCTTGCGCGGTCCACGATGCCGCCGGCACTTGCTGCAGCGTCCGACCCGATACGCTTGAGCGAAATGACATAGGCATTCCGTCGCGGCATCCCTTTGGCATCGTGGTAGGTCTGATCTTCCTCGACGGATTGGACGGTAAACATACCCCGAATGACGCCTTCCATGGCGTCACCACTGACAAGCATCATTTCCGTTCCGGCCAATTGCGCCGATATGATGCCGTCGAGCTGCGATTGCCCGCCAAATTCCTCCGGGAACAAGACGCCTTGAATCGTCACCTCATCCGACGTTGGCCCCGTCCATTGCTGTGGGTTGAGGTCCTGCCCTACGGATATCTCTACCCAAGGCGTATTCACCTTGCGCTTGATATTCTGATAGCCGAAGCCCAACGCCTCGAAGGCGTAGCCCCCGAGCATCATCGATGTTACACCCGTCATGATCTACCTATCAGTGCGAGAATTGAAAGAAGTAGAAGTCTCAGCAAGACCTCGAGCCAAAAAGTGCGGCAACTGTACGCCAACGGCAGTGATAGCTGGCATCGCAGAACCGTCTCTCTTCCGACGGAGCAAAAGTGAGGAAACAACCGTTGCTTTAAGCGGGATTTTTGGGACTTATTTCGTGAGTTTGCATCGTCTCCTCAGCAGGTCGCAAATATGAGCCGAATCCGAAAACTCTCCATTGTGGTTGTTTCGATTGTAATTCTTGGGGTTTCCGGAATAAGCGGATGGCTGACTTTCAGCCCACCCGATTTGCTGGTAGTCGCCACAGGCTATGCAGCCAAAGTGGTTTGTTCGAACGTGTTCATTGCTAAACGCGAGGCGGATGCTGTCATCGCAACCGACGTGCAGTTTGCGCTTTCGCACGCCGTCAAACGAATGAGCATTAACGTCGATACCGGCAAACAACGTGTTGACGCGGCATATCTGGGCCTGTTCGCCAGACGTCACGCCCAATACGAGGAGGGACGAGGTTGCACTCTGGATTCAACTGAGGGGGTCCGTTCTCGCGCAGCCGCAACTTCTTCGCCGCCAAAGACATCCGATGCGCTCTGGCCGGCTGGCAACAGGGTGCAATTGTCGGACAACAAGCATTTGCTGGCTGTGTTGAGCAATCCGGCTCTTCAGGGGCCGGGGATGCGCGCAATCATCGTTGTTCGTGACGGACATATTGTCGGTGAAACCTATGGCGCAGGCTTCGGGCCTTCAACGCCATTGCTAGGTTGGTCCATGACGAAGACCGTGAACGCTGCGCTGGTCGGCATGGTCATCAAAGACGGAAAGCTCTCGCTCAATCAAAAAAATCTATTCCCGCAATGGATCAGCGACACACGCAATGACATATCCGTAGCCGATTTGATGGCGATGACAAGCGGTTTGAAATGGAGTGAAGAAGGCAATTTCCCCGATACATATATATTAGAGTACCTCGCTAAAGATGCGGCGGCTTTCGCGAGAGACCAGCCTCTTGTTGCTCCACCTGGAGCGAAATTCAATTATTCCGGTGGCTCTTCGGTCCTGTTGGCGCGGCTTTGGCAAAATGCTGTTGGGGCAGACTCACAAGCTTTTCCGCAGGAACGATTGTTCAAACCTCTAGGCATGACCAGTGCCGTCCTTGAATCTGATCCTTCAGGCACATTCCTTGGCGAAGCCTATCTCTACGCTAGTGCGCGTGATTGGGCGCGTTTCGGCGAACTCCTGCGCCTGAACGGCGAGTGGAACGGTGAAGAGCTTTTGCCGAGTGGCTTTGTCGACTACATGCGCTCGCCTGTGCCCGCCTCCGACGAGGGACATGGTCCCGCTTACGGTCGCGGACAACTTTGGTTAGGCCCGGGCCAGGGATTTACCTTGCCGGCCGACACATTCCTGATGCAAGGTCACCTGCGTCAGGTGATTGCGATCATCCCTTCGCTTAAAATTGTGATCCTGCGCATGGGATTAACGCGCGAAGATATCGGTTACAGCTATGCAAAGTTGCTGTATGCGATTGTCGCCGCGTTGCGAAAGTCCTGACTTTGCCACACTCCAGTTTTTCCTGAAAGCGTTCGAGGATTGTCGCCCGGAAACTCTGTCGCAAAAAGTCGGAACACGGGGGCGGATTTTTGCGATGACCAATGACCAGTTGGGCCGAGAGATGGATAACTGACGGCAGCACCTCGAACCGTGGTTAAGATTTCGCGACTTAGAAGTGTGAAACCTAGTCGCTGAATTGCGCATCCGCCGCATTCTTGATTGCTGCACCAAGCTGACCAATCACGGCATTTGCCGCAGCCTGCGGGTCGGCAACACCAGTGATCGAAATGGGGGCATGAACCGTTACATTGGGCGGCGGCTGATTTACCACGCGAACATCTTGCGTCCCGCTTGGCCGCGTCATCTCAGCTATAGATGAAGCGTCGATACGAGCGGTGATCAAACCAAGATCATCCGCCGTCTTTCCGGGCAAGGTTTCCGTGGTCGATCCGCCCAAGCCGGCGGCGCGAGCTGCATGGGCACTATCCATCGCAGATTGCCTATAGACACCGGTTGGAGCCGGGCCATTCTCAGAGGTGACGAAGGACTTCAAATATGACCCGATGGCATGCACCGCGTCTTCCGGACCTGGCAACCAAGCTTTTCCCTGCTTGTAAAGCGTATCGCCGGTATAGCTTTGCTTCCCAAATTCCCAAGCACCCGCTCCCGCCATCCCATAAATGCCAAGGCGCGCAAATCCCTTGAGCATGGCCGACCAACCCGCAAACAGGCCCGTAGCAGCGCCGCCCGCCGCCGCCCCGGTTGCTGCTGTCGCGGCAACGCCTCCGGCTGTTGCGGTTCCACCACCGACAAGCGCGGCAATAGCGCCGATGGTTTTGAGGGCACCGACGAGAGTGCTCGCCCCGGATAACAGAAACATCGCGCTCGCGAGTTTACGAACCGTACCGGCGAGGAAGGCGATGCCAGCGCCCCACATGACCAGCTTTAGACCATAGCCCGACATCTGCCCGAGGAACTGCGCGATAGGATTTTCACGAATTGCGTTCGTCAACTCGCGAACGGATGCGCCCCATTCCTTTGCCTTCATGAAGAACCGGCCGAGGTTTTCGCCAGCGTTCGGATCAACCTTGCCAAGCATCAGGTCGCTAATGTCGTTGACCATCTCGCGGATGCCGCCATCGTAGCCGAAGCCCTGCGCAAACCCCTTCGCGCCGGCCTTGATCTGGTCGAAGATTGTGGCCCGGCTACCAAGCGTATCCAAAACATCGCTGATCGCCTGCGCGCCTTCACGGATCGAAGGCAACATGCTGTCGCCAACTTCCCAAAAGATGTTGGATACCTTGTTGCCCAAAAGCTCGAGCGCATTCCCCGTGGTGCTGGCACGCTGCTTGTACTCATTCATGGCAGAGCCGGCATACTTGGTTCTGTCGCTAACACTGGCGAGCGCATCGTCTAGCAGCTTCACATTGCCGAGCAGCGGAATGAATGCCTTGGCCTCGTCACCGAAGAAATCGGAGACGATGGATATTTGTTGATCCTTCGGAGCCTTGGCGATAGCGGCAAGAACCTTTTTCAGCGCTGCCGGCGCATCCTTCTGCATTTCCTTGGCGATCTTTGGCAAGTCGAGACCGAGCCTTGCCGCCACTTCACGCTGACTCTTTTTCGCGGAAGCGCCGCGCGTCAAAGCCTTCGTGACGTTCTGCATGGCGGTCGCGGCGACTTCCGGCTCCGCGCCGGCTGCAATCATAGCGCTGCCGATGCCGGCAACCTGCTCTTTGGTGAAACCGGCGATCTTACCGAGGGCACCGACGCGCAGCATAAAGTCCGTAATTTCGGACGCCTTGCTCGCCATGTTGTTGGAAAGGTGGTTCATGACATCGGCAAGGTCGCCAGTCTCGGCAACCGTCAAGCCGAACTGCGTTTTCAGTTTAGCCAGGCTGGAGCCTGCCTTCTCCGCCGTTATGTCGAAGGCGATACCGACACGGGAGGCCATTTCGGCAAAACCCTGCAACTCTTCTGTCGCGATGCCGGATTCACCGGCCGCAGCAAAGAGCGCTGCAATATTATTGGCTGACATCGGGATTTCGCCCGACATGCGCCTAATATTGCGGCGCATGTTCTCGAACTGCTCGTCCGTCGCTTCGACAACCTTTTTCACATCGGCAAAAGCAGACTCGAATTTGATGGCGCTCCCTGCCGTGGCGCTCAAGCCCTCCCTCACTCCAAGATAGCCGGCTCCCAAGGCGATAGCCTGCCCGATCATCCCACGCATAGGAGCGAATGCCGTCATCCGTTGGGAACGCAATCCGTCCAGCGCCCGCGTGATGTGCTTGGCGCGAGCAGTAACATCGTCAAGCAATGAAACGCGCAGGGTGCTTTGCTGTGTGGTCATAGCGGTTCCTTCAGCGCGTCCCGCAGGCTTCGCGCTGTCTCAAAGTAGGCCAGTAGCTTTTCAGGGGACCACCGCTCGATGACGTCGAGCGATGTATGGGTGTAGCGAGCAACGAAGACGGCGACTATTCGCCAGTCGTGTTCTTGCCTTCGTTTCCCAAGAGGTCCTTGGTTTTTGCAAGGATGATGCTGAAATCCTTAGCTTTGATCTTTTTGAAGGCGGGCAGCGGAGTATCCGAAATCGACGCCAGAACGGCGACATTGCCGGAAAACTCGCCTTTGACGTGATCCGCCGCCATAAAGTCACCAACTTCGGCCTCACGGAACGTCAGCTTGGTAATCGTCAGCTCGCCATGCTTTACCGGCGAAAGAAGGGTATGGGTGACAACTTCGGTCATGATAGCCTCGATAAAAATGGCCCGCGCGAAGCGGGCTGTATTGGATGGAATGATTTGAAGGGGAGAAGTCGCTAGCTGCTAGAGCAGCAGCGCGTTGCGAATATCGCCATATTGCGAGACGCCGCCAACCTTGAAATCAAAGTCGTCCATCTCGTAGATTTCCTCGCCGTCGATTTCGAGCTTGTAGTAGTTCACGTCAACGGCATAGTCGTTCTCGGCAAGGTCGCCAGTCTTCCATGTGCCGTGATCAGGCTTATACATCTTGCCGCGAATGGTCAGCACAGCGCTATGCGTGGTGCCGTCTTCATCGACATGCGCCCCGGTAATCATGAACGGCGTATCGACGCCCGGCTTTAGGCCGAAGAGCTTCAAAATCTGCGGGTCGAGGCCCGGCATCTTGAACTTGAATTCCGGAGCCTCGTAGCCGAGATGGACCTTGCGGGCCTTGATCATACCGGCATTGCGCACGTCTTCGCGCTTGGCTTCCGGCACGGGCACGGTGATATCGCCGATCTGCCCGAGCTTGCTCGTACGGTCGGCCCACATCATGCAGTCGCGCAGGATGCGGCTAGGTAGGGTCTTTTCTGCCATGTCGGGCTTTCCTTATCAGGCGGCGAGCGAGAGCGGGCCGGTTTCGATTGCGCCATTCACCTCGTCCAGCAGAAGCCGGTAGTAGAGAATGTTGCGATGGGTGGTGAGGTGGATTTGTTCCATGAGGCCGACCGGCTCGAATTCCACGTCAAGGAAAAGCTTGCCATCGGCGAGCGTGGTCGGCTCGTTGATATCGGACAGCCAGACGCGACCGCCGAGGATATCCTCATTGTTCTTGAAGACGCGAAGGGCGGCGTTGCCGTCCTCAATCATCATCTTGAGATTGGCCTTTGTGAACTTGCGGTCCACATAGAGGAAATAGAGGTCTTCAAGCGCCTCGTTCACCATGTCGGCCGTCGCGCGCACGCTATCGAACTGCCAAAGCGGATCATCCGTCGCCAGACGGCTACCCCACGTACGGAAGCCGCCGCGCTCGTTGATGATGGTGGCGACCTGCTTTTCGTTCAGATAGTTGCTGTCTTCGGGATAAGCGATCGTGCGGGCAACGCCATCGATCGTGCGGATGATCTTGTTCGATACCGAACCGGATACGCCTTCGGCGGATGCGACGACGCGAGCGCGAATGCCGGCGAACACGGCGGCGACAGGCTTTGTCACCGGCACGCCGTTGACGTTCTTGATAGTCTTCGGGTCGATGATGAGAATGCGACCCCCGTTGACCGTGCGACGGAAGCGAACGGCTTCCGCATTGGTGGTGTTCGGCCCGGAGATATAAGCCCTCGCCCGGATTTTCGGAGTTATCACGTTTAGGGCGGAGATAAACGGATTGGCAACGTCGCCAACGTTGGCCGTCGCCTTCGGCAATATCTTATCCGCCTCTTTGCCACCGCCGGTAAAGGTAATCGTCGGCGGCTGCGAAAGCGCCTTGCCCGGCTCGACCACTCGCACCGCGACCACCTTTCCCGCATCGACAATGCCGGTGCCCATGATTGCCTCAAGCTTGGGCAGAACCTTGCCGGGATCATTGCCGCCGCCGGACGCCTCGACAATGGGCGCTTCCGTCAGCTTGGCCCCTTGCTCCGACATCGAAACGGAAACAACGCCCGCCTCGATCCACGCGCCAGTATCGCCGGCAGTGATGACGACGCGCGGCTGATAGCCGGTAATCGCCTTGGCACGCAGCGCCGCATATAGGCCGGTACGAGCAACAGGGTCGCCAAGGAGATTAGCTTGCTGTATCGCCGGGTCCGCACTATCGGGCACACGGTTGATGATGCACCAAGAACCGCCCTCACCAAAAACGGAGGCTACGTCTTCCAACAGCGTGCCCGCCGCGCCGAGCGCCGCTGCCGCCCGTTCCGAGGTGATCAGAGTGGGATAGTTCAAGGGGAAGGCGGCAGGATCGGCATCGGGTGCCGTGCCGTTGACGAAGGTAATGCCATTGCGCTGGACGCGCAGAAGCGACGGGGTTTCCGCGCTTTCGGCAAGCGTCACGCCATGCGCATAGGACAGGTCGGCCATAAAGGTCTCCATTGGAAATGACAGAGGATCGGGTGAGATTGCGCCGCCTCAAGTTTTCAGGTCGGCAAGCAGCAAGCGGCCCGCCGGAGTGCGGCGGGCTGAATTAACGAATGTCGAGAGTGTGAAACGGGATGCTTCGGGAGCCGCGCCTATTGCTGCGCGGCTGCCGTCCACATGGCATCAATCGCCTCCGGCGAGAGATCGAAGGATGATCCGATCTGCTCAAGCAACTGATCGGTGCGCGAGAACATGGTCGGATATTCCCAGGCATTGAGCGCCTTAGCCCGTGCCTTTGCGTCGGCAATGCCGTTGATTGCCGCCGTCACTTGGTCCGGCATGATATCGTTATCGATAAGCGCGTCTCGGAACTCGCGAGGCGTCAGGTCCGGCATTGCCGCACGCTTTTCTTCAATGGTCATGTGGTCGGCCGGGTCCACAATCCGACTGCCGTTCCATTTCATGCCGTAGACGCTCCCGCCGGGACCGCGCGTGAAATCGCCGGCTTCCTCACGGCTGATACCGATAATCCGATGGCCCGCGATCTGCGAGTGTTCCGGATTGGGTTCCATCGAAACCACGCGGTCGCCGTCATCGAGCGCCACGTAGAAATCAAACGGTGGCAGCGATTTATAGAGATCGTGCCACTCGGTGCTGCCGGCATCGTAGAAGACATAGATTTGCGTTTCCCGACCGCCGGGAAGCTCCACGGTTTCGACCCGTGGAGTGAGTTTTCCGAAATCGTGCATAGGATTCCTCAGAATGGGAAGGCGGCAAACCAACCGCGATTTTGAACGTAGAGCTGCGGCTGGCGAGAGCCGAACCTGTACTGGTCACGGTCCACGCGCTGCGCCATCGTCAGCACGTAACCGCCGTTGTTAATGACCGAGCCATTGGCCATCAGCACTTCGACGTAGCCCGCCATTTGAGAGTTGGTGACGGCGTTGTTAACGTGAGCTTGGCCCCAATAATAGGCGCGATCCTCAATCCGCGTATTGAGGTCGCCCAGCTGTTGCGTCCAAACCTGCCCGGTGTTGCCGATCCAGAAGTGATTCTGGCCTCCTTGATCCTGCCAAACGAGAGTGCCGTAGCTATCGAGTACCCAACGTGCGCGTTTCACGTTCGGATGGTGAAACCAGACACACGCATCACCCATCCTGATTTCGAGTGGACCGCTCATCTGATCGCCAGCGCGATTGACCGGCGCATAGCCTAAAGCGGCCTGCTTTGTGTCCAATGTCGTTTGCAGATTCGCGATATCGGCAATCACATGCTTGTGGCCGGTATCCGATTTTTGATTGAGCGCTGCCTGCGTGGCGTTCGAGATCGGCTTTGCAGCATCGGAGGTATTGTTGACGTTCCCGAGACCGAGAGCACTAACCTGCGCGGCTGCGTTCGCAGCGGTCAACAATGCACGGCCGGCGGTGCTGGCATCCGTCAAGTCGGCCGAGGTCAACGTTACCGCACCCTGCCGTCCGGCCACGGACTGCACAACGTCGGTCGGCGTACGCAGCTCCTGCCAGTTCGCCAGCGTGGAAGCCGGTTCGCTTTGCAGAATAAAGCTCTTGTTGACATCGGTTCGAATGGCAACATCGCCCTTCTGCACCGCAAGAGCGAGCATCGCCGCTTGCGAGGCGACAACAAACGTGTCGGTGATTGCCGAGGCAGGCAATTGCGAGGTCGGAATTTTGCCGGCCCCGTCGAGCGAGGCATAACCGTTAGCCGCTCCCTTGTTGGCGATGTTCTCCGGCACGAAGCCAAGGCTCGCCTGCTTTCCTGCCAAAAGGGCATCCATGGTGGAGGATGAATAAGCGTCCCCGATGCCATAGCCGGCAAGCGTCGTCGGCTTACCTGCGACATCGGCAAAATCCACAAAGCTCCATGTCATTGAGCCGGCCGCTCCGCCGGCAGTCAGCACCTTTTTCGAACTGCCGATACCGGTTGACGGCACATGCAAGTTGCCATCGCCAGTCGGGTGGACGTAGTTGTTGGCCCCGGCCGCAACACCGTTCAATTTGGTCTTGTCGGCGGCGGACATAAATCCGCTGGTCGCGGCCGTCGCGTCAGGGTGCGCGACAGCACCGCCCGCGCCGACATGGGCAGAGGCGGCAAACGCCGTCGATGGCTGCAGGGCCGCAGAGCCGAGCTGCAGCAAAGTGCGGGCAGCGCTGGCGTCAACGGCGGCGACGAAAGAGCGGCCATATGCCGAAGTCGCGCCCTGATAAGCAGCAGTCCAGGCGGTCGAGAAGTCCGACAGATCGGCAGCGACAAGCTGCAATGCCGATTTAGCCGCCGACGCGTCAGCAGCCTTTAGGATTGCTTGCCCCGTCGCTCCGCTATCGGAAACGTCACTGGCATTGAGGGTGATGACCCCTGTCTTTCCAGCCACTGACGAAACAGCAGCGAAGGTCGGAACGCGTTCCCAACGATCTGGACCACGGCGCAACTGATCGCCGGCCGCAACATCGCCGACATCATCGGCAGTGACCTTGCCGGGCACCGAGACAACCCAAAAATCGCCCCGGTTTCCGGATCCTGAAGAAATGGCAGGCGTATTCGTTGCGGCATTGTAGACGCCAAGAAAGCTGCCATCGACCGGAAGATATGCGCCGGAAATCTTGCCATCGGGACCGAGCGGCGCATAACCGTCCGGCTTCCCCTTGCTTGCCTTATCTTCCGCAACATATGAAAGCTTGTCCTGCTTACCCGTTAGGAGACTGAAGACTTCGGCTTTCGTATGGGCATCACCGATGCCATAGCCGCCGAGCGTCGTCGGCTTCTCGTCAATTTCCGACCACGGATGCCGATGCGCATCGTATTCCTGCGAACGCACATAGCGGACATCGGTGTAAGCAAGGTCGAGCGAGACCGACAGGTCGCCGCTCATTTCGCCGCCGCCCTTCAATCCCGTGCCGGCGGTGACAGAGCGGGTTTTGGGCACCGTCAACGACAGAAGCTCCCGCAAGGCGGCTTCAACGGTTGTGGAGGTGAGACCGCCGCCGGCCTCACGGAAAACGCGGTCTGCCTGATAGTCGATATGCGAGGTCGCGGAAATAATCCAATTGGTGCGGATGGGATCACCCGCGCCAAAGGTCCGCTCAATATCGACCGCAAGCGTGCCGGTGTCACGGTTGTAGGAAATCAGCCGGCCGAGCATGACGCCGTAAGGCGCGTCGCGCGTCACCAACGCCAAATATGCCGCAGGCGAATAACGACGCTTGTTTGCGGAACTGACACCGATCGTCATAGGACCGGTCTTCACTTCCACGGCCGACTTGCTTTCCGCGATAAACACCGCGCCGAGCTGCAAGTCTTCCTGCAACTGCACAATAAGCGGCGAAACGGCTTCATCGATCCGCTTCAATCCGTTTTCCTGCAATTCGCGGACGGCTGCTCTCCAGTCCTTTTCGATTTCCTCCTGCCCGTGCAGACGTAAATCGAGGTCTTCGTAACGGCGATTCCAGTAATCCGGGTCGCCGAGATCATCGCCGACCTTGATTTGGTATTGATCCAGTCGGCGCATAACCGGTCACTCCTGCGTTTCAGTGACTTCCTCGAAAGAGAGGATATTGGCCTTGATCTGTTCGGCGACCGCACCCTTGACGGTGCCGCCTTGGCTAGGCCGAATGGTCAGCCCCACGACCTTGACGACGGTTGCGACTTGGACGCGATAGTCCGCGTCCGGCTTAAAGGCCGGCGTAGATTTGACAGGCATGTTTCGTCTCCGGGAAATTAGAGTGCCACGTCAACGCGTTCTTCGACGTGGAAAGGCACAAGGGCATTGTTGGTCGTGCCCTCGATCTGGATTTTGTAGGCGGTGATTTCCGGTGTTGCTGCGAAGCTGTAGGTGCGTCGGAAGCGGCCGGGTTCGATTGGCTCGTCAACAAAGCCGCTGCTCGCAATCAGCGTATTGTCATCCTTGCGAAGGCTGACTTTCATCGTGTGCCGTTCGGCCTCGAACTTGGCGACGATAAGCTGAACCGTGATCGTGGTTGCCGATGTCGCTAGCGTCCGGCGCGTCGAAATGTGCTTGAACGTGGTCCGCTGACGCCAGATGCGAATGCGGCTGCTCGGTATCTCCAAGGCAGGCGCAACGGCATTGGTGCCGGTCATGACGACACGGTGACGCAACAGCGGCGGCAAGCCGACCAGCAGATTGGGAGTCAGCACGTTCAATGGCTTCCACGCGCCGTTGATCATCACTTGATGTTCAATGGCGCATGATTTCGGCCTGATCGTTCCGGCAAGGATATCGATGGAAGCAATGCCGCCCGAAAGCGTCAGTGCCGCCAATTCGATTTCGACGCGAGACGCCTTGAAGACCAGATATTCCATCTGGAAATAAAGGTCGCGCGTGAGGTCGCCCTGATAGTATGCGCCGTCCGTGGAGTAGAACAGCGTGCCTTGCGCGTACTTGTTGCTATCGACCACCGCGACCTTGTGGTTGCCAAGCGTGGTGATGATGAGCGAATAGCGCTGCCCGGCTTCAAGGAATACGGGCGGAATGGCGACGTAGGTATCGTTCGGCGCAACCTTGATGCTGGCAAAGGGAATGGTGACATGGGTCACAAGGTGCGCCGGGTCGGGCGAGCCGCTGGCCGTCGTATAGCCGATGGAGATATGCACATCGCCATCCGCGCCCTTTTCCGTAAACCGAAGCTTGAGGCCGGAAAGCCAACCGTCCTGCGAATTGAGGATAGTTTGTGCGATCTGCGCGCCGGACACCGTTCTGTCCGTCGTCTGCGCAACCCAATAGTTATCCTCCCAAGTATCCTCCCAAAACTGCTGAACGCGAAGGAGGGTATGCGCATTGAGTGGGTCCCACCACGATTGCCCGTAGACGTTATCGAGGATCTGCGTTCCGGTAACGAGGAAGGTTTCGCCGTTCTTCCTGAATGTGTTGGTGGCGCTGTCATAGACGCCATCGGCCCACCACTGCGAATTGTTGCAGACGTTATAGGCCGGGCCGTAGCGCATGCGCGAACGGGCCACCGACAACTGTTTCATCTCGTGGGTCTGAAAACCATATTGCGCAATGGCAACAGAACCATCGACCGCACCCGCCGACGACGCCAACCGGATTTCCCGGCCGGAGATTGCCGGCAGCAGCAGACCGTTGCCCGGCAGATAGGCGCTCAGATCGAGAGGGTTATAGAGCGAAATCTGTGTTTCGTTCCGTGCCTCGTGAGCAAAGCGCACGCCCTCTTCGACAAGGCAAAGCAGGTCGAGGTTTTCGTTGTCGGTCTCGTTGCTGGTCAAATAGCGGTCCGAAGCCCAATCCGACGCATCGTCCGGTATTTCCAGCTTCTCTTTCAGGCGCGCAATGTCTCGCATGACGTTGATCAGCTCGCCCGAGCCGGCCATGCCGGCCATGCCCTTTTTGAGCGCGGTGATATCGCTGGCAATCGTGTTGATGCGCGGTTCGATCTGATCGCGCCAGACTTCCAGCGAGCGGATGCGCTTGTCGTTGCGGGTGACGGATGGCAGAGCGTTGGCACCTTCCATCGCAATCGCCTCGATACCGGTCGTGTTCAGCGTGACCCAGGCAATGACGATTAGCGATTGATCGACCACCGGGCGCGGCAGCGTGGCGCTTTCCTGCCCCGGAACGAGGTCGAGCTTTGCCGCACGACGGCGTTCGACCACGAGCATGCGGGGTTCCGTCGTGTCGCTTTCCAGATCAACGAGGAAGTCGCGCGTCTCGGTTCGGCTGTCTTCCTCTTGTCCGTAGGCGATAACCGCAACGAGCCGCTTTGTGGCGGACGGCAGGATTGAGACGATGTTGCGGGTAGACGCCTGTTCCATTTCAAAGACCGCGCCATCCGGCCGATAGATGCGACCGGCCGCGATCTGCAATTCCGTGGCGCTATTCTTCGTCACCACGAAACCGGCGTAACCCGGCGCGTCCGCCGTCACGAAATCCTTGACCAGCGTGTCGAAGGTCGCCCGCGTGG
Organism: Martinezella sp. CNPSo 3957; assembly: GCF_057784395.1. Lineage (NCBI taxonomy): Bacteria > Pseudomonadati > Pseudomonadota > Alphaproteobacteria > Hyphomicrobiales > Rhizobiaceae > Martinezella > Martinezella sp. CNPSo 3957. Next base: position 160,137 of record NZ_JBXSOU010000002.1, on the reverse strand, counting down.
ATGCTTGGATATTGTTGAGGTCGCTGTGACGCGCTTCCATGCGGTCCTGAAACGGTACTGTTTTAAGCATAGTCAGCTCCTGAGTAGACGGCCGGCAACAAACGGCGTGCCAGCCACAATGAGCTGACCCGCCTGCGGGCTGCGGAATGTTTTGGTGTTGATGAGGATGGTATCTCGCGCCGATTTCGCGGCGCGAAGGGCGCGCAGGGTTTCACGATATTTCTCGCCATCTGAGGCGGCGAAGAATTTGCCGAAATAGCCGCCAATGGCGAACGCCCGTCGCGGTCGGATCGAAGGCGCGTGCACAACGAGTTCGGCCGTGAACGGAGCAACCCCGAAACGGCTCACCCCCAAATAGGAAGCTCCCCTTCGGCGCGGCACCATTTCCGGGTCCCAAATCACAATGCGCTCGAACACGCGCGTTTCGGATCGCATGTTTGACCAGTAGCGACGGTGCAGCGGCCGACCGAAGAATGCCGCCCTGCCCGCTTCCGCCCGCCCGTATTGCGCCTCAGGCTGGACCGTTGCCGGGCGCATCCCATAACGAATGACCGAGGGCGAGCCGTCCGCACGCCGATAGGCGGCGACAGAACGGTTGTGATCCAGTGACACCCAAAAGCGCAGGGTTCCGCCGAGATAGGTAACGGACCGCCGACGCTTTCGCCGCAGCAAGGCTCGCTCGTACATCGCGTAGCCGAGGCCGGGAATGATGTCCGTCACCTCTTCGACGTTGATCGGCTGTTCTAACCCGGCCTCGAAGAACGTGATGCGCGGACGCATTCGCTCCGCCGCCTTGCTGTCGGCGACGAAGGATGCACCCAAGGCGGAATAGGACCGCGCCGACAGGAAAAGCCGCTTGCCGGCGCTCGACCGCAGAGCGCGGCTGTAGATGCGGATTTGCGGCATGCGGTCGGCAAGCGCCGCGCGCTGCTCTTCCGACATGCCGCCCGACAGGAAGAACGTACCGGGTGGCCGGATCGCGCGAATGATTTCGCTCCCGACTATCCCCGCATAGGCTTCAAGGCCGGCGAGCGTCCCCTTGATCCGATGATGACAGATGGCATCCGCGATCACCCGGCGCTGATAATGAACCGGCCACTTCGGATTCCAGATATCGACCGAGTGCGCATGAGCGAGGACAGGCAGGAAGTGGACCGGCGCGCGCATCGGGTCGAGATAGGCTTGCCAGTCAATCCCTATCGCTTCCGTGCGCTCGCCGACCGCCGCAAGCGCCTTTTCCATTGGCTCCGAACTTTGCGGCAGCAGATGCGTTTCCGCCGGGATCACATCAGCACCCGATACGTCAGGTTGATATCCGTCAGGTATGGTGCGACGTTCGCACGCGCCGGCAGGTCGGCAACCGTGACAGGCTCAATGCGCATCACGTTCGGCACGTAAGCCGCAGCCAGAAGGGCCGAAGCCGGGACTTCGGCCCCGATATGATATCGGGTCGCGCCGAAGGCTTGGACGCTCTTAACCGCTGCCTCTACGACTTGCGCAGGGTCCGGGCCACGCGGCACGACCAGCGTTGCCGAGAGGGCGTAGCGATCGATCTGCGCGGCCGAGACGGTCACATCGTCGGTAAGCGGCCGAACGTGCTTTGCATCGAGCGCCTTGGCGACCGAAAACACAGCATCAATGGGAGCCGGCGACCCGGCAGCACCGAGTAGATAGACGAGAACTTTGCCAGCGCCGCCATTGACGACACGTATATCATGCGCCTGCGGCCAAGCTTTCAGGGAGGCGGCAAGATAGCCATCCTCCGAACCGGCCGCAGGAGCGTCGAAACTCGCCAGAAAGCGGCGCAACAATGCATCGTCGTCTTCCCGAAAGATGACGTTGCCGCGCTCGTCCAGGGTGACGATGCGCACAACGTTCGCACGCGAAACCGCGTTTTCCAGATCGCCACCTTTGGCAAAGGCCGGCAAGACCGAACGGATACCGTCATTCACGCGAGAGCGCATCAGCACTTCACGGAAGGCATGCGCCTCCTGATCGATCTTAATAGGATCGGTCTCAAGCTCGCCAACGTCGTAATCGAAGCCGGCTTGCTGCGCCCGCTTGCCGAAGTCTGCCATGCGGCTCGCAAGGATCGTTTCAAAATCGAGCTTTTCGATTGCATCGGGTTCCGGCAGGCGCGAAACGTCGATGATGTTTGGCGTATGAATTGCCATGATCAGGCCCCGCTATAGATGACGCGGATGCTTGCGCTCTCCGAAATGGAGTAGTCGCCGCGATGGCCGCGTGGGTAATAGGTTCCGAAGATTTCGAGAGTGATCGAGCCGTCCGCTTCCGCCCGTGTGACCCTGCCCGCCGACATGCGATAGCGAGGCTCCCATTCGAGAATTGCGCGTGCAGCTGCGGAGTAGACGGCCAGAACGTTGCGCCGGGTCATCTTCGCGTCGATCAGGTCCGGCAAGTCACTGCCGAAGTTTCGACGCATGACCCGCGAACGTTTCGGGGTGGTCAATATCTTGCGCACCGACTGCTCGACATGGCCCCAATTGCTAAGCGACTTGCCGCTTGCCACGCTTAGTCCCGCCGAATCCGGCATTGTCCGCACCTCTTTCTTGCTCGATAGGTGAAACGACATCGGCAAGCGGCTGCGGAGCAAGCTCCCTCGCCTGCTCCGCAGTCAGCGATATGGTTCGCGCCATTGCCCGGCGATCTCGCAGCCGGTGCGAACTCAATAGTTTTTTTGGAATTACGTGGCAGACGCCAGCAGATCATAAGCCGCGGCGATTTGTCGAACTCCACCAAAAGTTGATTGCGTTCTTAGAGTTAGACGCCCATAGATGGCGTTATTTGGCGACGAGACATATTGGGAGGCACAAATGTCTTTCTTTCCAATTTTAAGCGTAAACAATTATAACGAGATGCTTACCAAGCTCGGCTGGTACACTGGGGGCGTCGCTGTTTTTTGCATCCTCATGCTACGGCAATTCGCACCGCCAGTGACACAGCTAAGCGCTTATATCGACAGCGTCTTTCCCAGAGATGCGGCAACTGTTCTGCATTTCCCTATTTCGCTCGTCGGCGTGCTCATTTTAGCGATTGGCATTGCGCTCATTGCTCATGCGATCAAGCTGCATGATAGGCTTGCCGACCTCCTCCGCATCCGCAATGAGTTCGATGTGAACTATGTCCTGTATCCACTCGCGATTGCGTCTGGAGCTAGTCTTTCCGTTGCGCAGTTCAACAAAGTGAGACAACAGCGGAAAAGCCTTATGGGAACGACCTTTTATGCATATGCTTCAAGCACTAACCCGGCCATCGATAACCACACAATAATTCAAGCCCTAACTAACTGGTCTTGGTTTTGGGCTTGCCTAGAAGCGATAGCGCTTCTCACCGTCACAGCTATTATATTAGCGGTCTACGGGGCGTGGACACCAGCTGCATCGCTTCTAATTGCATGCATCGTGTTGCTGCTTTTTATGCGGTTTTTTCGATTGCAGAGCGCGACCTATGCCGAGAGCCAAGTCGAGCAGGTCGTTCGAGACGGCACACGGCGCGCTGCTGTGGCAGCAGAATTCAATGCACTATAGCCTACCCGGCGGCAAGGTTGTAAAATCCGAAAACGCAGCCAAGCCAGCGTCACAAACCTCGAAATTTCTCACTGCCCTGGTGACCAATCTGTCACCCGTGAACCGTACCCTCGACTACGGGTGTGGAAAGCTGAGGTATTGCAATTCAATATTGCAGACTACGGAGCATCTATCACTAGTTGATTCGGAAGTACAAATTTCCCGGCAACAGACCTTGCAGGGATACCGCACTTCCATACGAGACATTTTCCGTGGCTCAAATCGTATTTCCGTTTTTAGTACGAGTGAATTTGCTCGCAGCCCAGGCCTTTATGAGAGGGCATTCTGCATCAACGTCCTATCCGCCATCCCGGTACCTAATGAGCGACAGAAGCTTCTTGCTCAGATACTGGACAAGCTGGAACCAAACGCTGGTTGCCTGTTCGTGGTGCAATATAGAAATTCCGATTTTACGCGCATGGCAAGTCTCCCGATCGCAGAGCCTTGGCACGATGGCTTCCTCCTGAAATCGTTGCGTGGGTACTCCTTTTATGCATTGATCTCCCCAAAAGCGCTTGCTGAGATGATCGAACAGGCTGGCTTTAAAGTTGTTAGCCAACTGCTCCATGACGGCAGCGTTTACATTTGGGCCAACCGAGCTGATGACCAATCTCGAGCGATGGTTCCGCACAAGAAAAACGATCTAAGGCAGCCAACCGTTCTAACCACACGCTGACTCGCCAACGTCCATAAATGACACGACAACGCTAAATGGCTGGCAAACTCTCCACAAGAGATAGCTTGCCAGCCAAATCTCAACGCCGCCATCTCAGTCTGTGGCGAAGACGCTGGACGAGCCTTCGACAATAGGCCAGAGGCCCATTGACGAGCCGGCCCCTACGTCGACCTTGTCACCAATGCGGGCGACTTTCTTGCCGCCCTCACCACCAAGCTGAACGTTCGGCGAATGCACAATCACGTTTGCACCCGTTACCTTGACCAGATCGGCCGAGGCTTCCACGACGGTATCGCCGATTTTGATATGCAGCGGCATATCCTTGTTCTCGCGAGCGTTCGCATCGCTGTACGTGGAGAAATCTATCTGCGCGTCCGCCATGTCGCCGGTTTCGGATACGACATCGACTTGCTCGCCCTTCTGATAAAGAACGTCCACCTTGACGCCACCGGCCGCGAGCGTCCGCGCCTTGATCCATGGCGAGAGGTAGGGTTTGCCGTTCTGATCGGACAGCTTGACCCGATACTTGCTCTTGTCGTCGCTGACTTCCGCAATGGTCCCCTTTCTACGGCGGTTCCGGTTGCGGCGCTCAAGCTCGGCAATTCGGTGCATCATGTCCGAAAGCTGTTCAACCAAGCTCGTCATCGCGTCACCTCAAAGGCCGGCGTCATCAACATGGCGTCGGCCTCGCTGTAGATCATGCCGTAACGGCGCATCGCGGCTTGCAGTTCGTCGGCATCGCCTGAAATCTGCGCGCGCATAAGCGCGATCTTTCGGCCCATATCCGGCGAGCGCGAAACAAGCTCCGTTTCACACTTCGTGAAAAACCGCGCCAATGGCGAGTTGGCTTTAAGGGGAATGCCGCGCACCGGGTCGGCGATAGCATCCACGGTCAATTTCAATTGGTGTGCCGCTAGCCGCACACCATTGGTATCGCCGCTTGCCCTTGAGCGTTGCGACTGCCCGAAGCCGAGCACCAGGCTATTGAAGATTGCCGACCATTCGTTGTCCGGGTCGGCCAACGTATCGGCGATTTGCCGCATCGTTAAATCCAGATGGAATTCGAAATTCGCGTCTGTCGCCGGCACGCCCTCATATATGACGGACTCATCGGTCGCGGCATCCGTCACAACGTGCGACGTCGCTATTCCGGCCTCGAAAAAGATGTCCACCTTGCCGCTCTTTGTGAGTGAGCGAAGTTCTAGCCCGTCCGTCACCTTGGCGTCGTCGGTATAGACAGAGATAAACGGCTTCTCCTGCGGCGTGTGCAGCGATCCGTTGGCGGCAATGTCGAGCGCGCCAATCTGGCTATCGAGAACATTGCCATCCACCAGCGTCCGCCCTTTCAGGGCTTCGACGGCAGCAATGCGCAATGCGACACGTACGAGGGACATGGGAACTCACCAATTCTGTTATTTGTGGACTAGCTCGACAATCAGCCGAGTATGATTGCGGTCATCGACAAGCGAGACCTCGAAAACGGGCTGCCCGGGGCGGGCCAACGCACGCACCGCGTCCTGTTTCTTCAAAACGATATCGGGATACCGCGTGCGGTCGATATAGAGCATGGCCTTGCCCGCCGCGATCTTGACTTGCCATGCGGCGGGGTTCGCCGTGTCAACGGCGTTCGATTTCTCGGCGCCTGTACGCAAGACCGCCTCGATTTCCCGCTGCGGCCTCTGTTGATCCTTCGCTCCACCGCTCATAGGAGACAAGCGGACTGTTTCGGCAAACTTGGCGTCTACAGCCGACACCACGGAATCGCGGACGCTGTGAAAGGTAGCCCCGACAGGCATGCTCATTCTCCAAAGGCTGCATCCGGTCGCCATGGTAGCGACCGGATGACGTTTGCTTTTAGTTCGAGGTTTTGACCTGCACCAAGCAATCGGGCTGCTTGCAGATGGCGAGCATGTTCGACTGCGATTTCAGCTCGAGGCCAACACCGTGGTCGAGTTCCTTCGTGGAGATGAAGATAGAGCCTTCCTCGTCCGCGCTCGGAGCCTGATTGACACGGTCGATGTGATAGACCGGACCATCGAAGGTACGGAACATGGATTGTGTTCCGGACGGATAGACCGAACCGGAATTGTCCTCGACGTTCTTGGCCGTTACGATGCGACCGTCATTGTCCTTGACCGGCAAGCCGCCCTTGTATTCTCGCCAGACGATATCGCCGAACTCGAACACTCGGCCCCAGTTGCCGCCGAGACGTTGGCGCTCCAACTGGGTATGCAGTGAAGAGTTTTGCGCCTGTACCCAGAACTTTTCGACCTTGGAATGCGAAATCAGCTTAGCGAAAAACTTGCTGTCAACGACCGCTTCAACGCCGCCTACCGTCTCGCCTTTGGCGTTCGTCAGGATATGGTCGCTGATTTCCTCACACTTCTGGCGAACATCGGTGCCGGCTGTGCCCAGGGCGAAATCGACTTCCTTCCGCTCGACGTCAAAGAGATCATAGAGATTGTAGAGCGTCCGCAGCTTGCCGTCCTTGATCTCGCCACGCAGCATGCCGAGCCGCAGAAATTCGCGCGTGATCGAATGGTTTTTGCGGATGGTGATGAGCTTGCGCTCAAGCTCGGCGTCGAGCGATGCTTCGGTGATCTGCCCGTTCACGACTTCCAAGAGACCATCAATGTCACCGACAAGGATGTTTTCGAAGTGGGTGAAATGAGGGATGGACAGGATAATGCCGGACTGCACGCCATCGTCCGAAATCTCGCCGGGTCCGCCCGGCTCCTGATGGGACAGGACAACAATCTGCCCTTCCCTATAATCGATGCGAACGAGGCGCGAACGCTTCGGCTCGCCCGGCGCGATACCAAGCGCATTGAGTAGACCGAAGGTATTCGGAAGTTTGTTGACCTCCGTCGTGAGATCAACGTTAGAGTAAGGCAAAACGATTTCCGGCATAGCGGATTGATCCTTGTATCCTGATAGGCATAGGAACCCCTACCCGCGACCGCGAGGCGGAAATTCCAGCGAATGATGAAGGGGGTTAGGCGCGCGCGATCAGGCCCAAGCGCTCTTCGATGTCGTCGAGCGCCGCAGCTTTTTGCGCGTCGGTAGCGTCAGCGGGCCACACGATAGCGGCTCGATTGAGGACCGAGAGACGGCGCGAGTAGAGAACGCCGCCAACCAGATCGGCCCCGGCCGCCGCCTCGCAATCCTTGAGGCAAACACCGTAGACGAGCTGACTGCCGTCCGTTGCATCCGGGTCCCAAGCAACAAGTTTTCCAGCCTTCGCACCGGCCGGAGCCTGATCGGCTCCAACGATTTTGCCGAGAAGCTGACCCATCTTTACGGAGCGGGCTGCAGCCTCCCCTGCAAGCAAGGTGCCGACGCCACGGCAAATTTCGGGATCGACTTCATTTTTCAGCAGCTTGGACATGCCCGGCGACTGCTGGAATTTCAGAACAGGCAGAGTGCCCATATTGGTGTCCTTTTAAAAGAGTGTGTTGCGGTTGAAGTGATTGCCAGCCCGGTACGACCGAAATGCACGGTCCAAAGTGAAGACCAGCGGGAAGTACGCTTTTGACGTAAAAGCTGCGGGTTAGTTGCCTTGCGGAGAATATCTCCGTGAAGCATTCTGTTTGTCGGGTTGGCTATAGAGCGCGTCAAAATTTGAATATTTCGACGTCATCCAAACGAGGTTGCCGAATGCATTTAACCATTCGAGAAGCACGAGAGACGGATGCGCGAACATTTCTCGAAATTCACCACGCCGCCGTCCGTGGAATCGCCGTCCATGATTATCCTGCAACAGTGATTGAGGCGTGGGCGCCCCTCCCCATTACCGATAAGAACGTGCAACGCGTCGCTTTGAATCCAGGTGGCGAACACCGTTTAATTGCCGAAATCGACGGATCGGCAATTGGCATCGGTGCCCTCACGCCCACGGACTCCGAGTTGCGTGCCTGCTATGTCCATCCAGTTGCGGGACGCAAAGGAGTAGGTTCAGCCATAATCCTGGAACTAGAGCGCATCGCGATTGAACTTGGCTTGGAGTCCCTCAGCTTGAGCTCGTCCTTGACGGCCGAGAGCTTCTATCGGTCCTGTGGGTATACAGCTCTTCGGCGTGAGCAGCACTTACTAGGTGGCGAATTGCCAATGGCATGTGTGAGGATGCGCAAGGATCTGTTCGCAAAGAATGCCGAATATGCGAGATTGAGCTAGGGATACTACACACTCCAAGCAGTCCGGCGGGTAGTGCCAGCCGAGCCGGCTATGCCTTACCGCGCTGCACGCGGGCATCGATCCGGGCGGAAAGTCCCGATTTCGCTTGCGCCTTGCCGTTAGTCGGCTCGCGATTGAGGCCCTGCGCATTCATGGTGCGCGGCGGCTGATATTCCTGTTCGCCCGGATCGGCGGACTTTGGCGCAAACGACAACGTTGCCTTGGCGGCATCGACGGAAACACCGGTTGCAAAAAGATGCTCCGCCAGCGCTTCGCGTCCTTTGGCCTCGTCAAGCGCCATGATCGCGGCACGGCGTTCGCGGTCTTCTTTCACGGCGGTTTCTGCCGAGGCCGTGAGCTTTTCGATCTGCGCTTTCAGGCCGGCATTTTCAGTCGCAAGGTTATCCGCGCGCTCTTTGTCGTTCATGGTCTTCTCCTTGGTGGACGTGGGGTTTTGACTTTTGGGAGGGGGAGTGGTCGTCATTGACCAATTCTTGGCCTTCGACAGCGCAACGAGGTTTTTCGGAGCGTGGGCGAAAAGCCGGTAATCGAAGGCGGCAACCGCCTTGGCCTTATTCTCAGTCGTTTCATCGGCGAAGCCTTCGGCGACCGCCTCGTCAGGTGTTAGCCACCGTTCGGCCCTCATCATGTCCCGACATTCGTCTGCAGTCTTGCCAGACTTGGCCGCATAGACGCGGGCATATGAGGTTGCCAAGGCTTCGAGCGCTTCGATGGTTTTGTTGTGATCGTCGGAATTGCCGAACGTGTAACCGCTCGGATCATGGATCATCATCACCGCACCCGCCGACATGGTGACGGTATTGCCTGCCATGGCAATGAGGGAAGCGGCAGATGCCGCAATCCCTTCAACCACGACATTCGTCACGCCGGGACGCGCCGTGAGCAGAGCGTGGATTGCCGCACCTTCCGTAGCAATGCCGCCGCCCGAGTTGATATGGACGGCAAGCTCCGCATCGGCCTCGATTTGCGACAAGGCAAAGACGACATCGGCCGATGTAAAGCCGTCTTCAAAGTAATAGTCGCCGACATAGCCGGAAAGCCGAAGCTTCCCGTCTTCAAGAATTGCAGCCATTTCCGTGACCTCAGTAAGAGCGCATGCGACCGCTGATCGCGTATCGGGTTCGCGCTGGTTTCTCGCCTCGCGCAATCTGGCAATTGCGGATGGCTTCATTCAAAGCCCGCTGCACCTCTGCCAATGAGGCATTGGCATAGCGCGTCATGTCTTCACCGAAGCGCGCTTCCGTGACCATCTCGCCAGAAAGCAACGCCTCTTCCACGCGACGGAGCTTGACCGCGCGCGCACACCAATCGATTTTCAGCGGGTCGGAACCGTCCACCATCAAGCAGCCTCCTTCGCGGGGTCTCTGTTGCCAACGGCTGCGGCCCCGAGGGGACCGCCGCCACCCTGCGACCGGCCAAAGGGATGAGGAACACCCTCATCCTCGAACATCTTCTTTTCGCGCCCAAGCTGCACGATTTGCTCCTCGCCATTCTTGCCGGCGAGCGCGCATTCATCGTGGTAGGTGGATAGACCGGTTTCGAGCCTGATCTTGGCGGCCAGGGCGGCTTTGTAATCGTCGGCAGACGGTGCGGCCGGACCGCTCCATTCCGTCTGAAAGACGCTCTCTCTGTCCCGACTGAAAGCCTCATATCCGCCCTTGAAAGGGATGATCTTCCGAAAGATCATTTCATCCAACCAACGCTCAAAGATGCCCTGCAAGAACGGAGCGACGATACGAGTGCGCCGACGCAGAACAATCGGCCAGATGCTGGCAACGGCCATTCGGACCGAGGAATAAGAAGCGTTGGAATGATCCATCGCCAATGCTTCGTAGGTGATGCCGAGGCAACGGGCGACTTCCTTCAAGAGATTTTGGAAGAAAGGCAGATATTGAGAACCCGGCGTTGCCGCAGTGTGCATCTGGAATTCTTCGCCGGGACCGAGATGATTGATGCGTGCGGAATCGGACATGGAGATGCCCTTTTCCTTCAACGCGCCAATGCGATGGTCCCAAACGTCGAGCAAATCTTGCTGCAGCCCACCGATGAACTCCGACCAATCCCCGTCAAAGCTGGCGGGAGCGTCTATATCGTTCAATGTCTGTATGGCCTGAAACGCTGTTTCGCTCGGTTCCGGGCTTCTGATGGTCGCTGCAAAGATGGTCTGCATCAATGCCGTCGCCAAGGTCGCATCCGCCAACTGGTCCGACTGTGCAATAACCTTCAACGCGGCTGCGATGACTGAAATACCGCGCGGACTGTTGAGGTTTGCGGCGCGATCCATGACATGGATAACATCGGAAGCGTCAACGGTCCGATCTTGCTCAACGCCACCCACCCGAACACGGAAGCGATAGGCAACCGCCCTGTTATCCTCATCGTGGTAGATACCCTGATCGAGACCGACGCTTTCCTCTGTCCTGCGAGGGCAACGATGCGAGGCGATCAAGGATACTTTCGTACCCGATTTTATGCCGAGGCGACGTTGCTTTTCGAGCGACAAATTATCGAGCAGGCCGAAAGCCTCGCCCGTCGCAAGAAAGCTGAGCAAGGCCGCTTCCGCCATATCGGCGATGGTCGCCTTGCCGGCAAGGTCGCATTCCCTCGGGTTCCATGCCCAGCGCCGCCAAGCCCGTTCGACCCGGCGGCACCATGCCGTCGCCTGCTTCTTTGTGTAACCGAAGGATTCGAGCTGCGCGAGACAGGCAAGTTTTAACTCTTCACCGATGGTATCGGTGACGATCTGCTGAATAGCGCCCGATATCCAGCCGCTGTTCTGCATAAAATCGAAGGCCAGAGCAGAAGCCCGTTCCGCTGCTTCACGCACATCTATCCGTGCATCGCGCGTTATTGCCCGACGCATACTAAGTGTGCCGGCCCGATCACCGCGAAGATATCGCGCCGTCATTTTGCGGGACGGCGCTGGCTGCTGCACGGGCATCTCGACCCGAACCGAATTCGCCTTCACGCGCATGCGAGGTTTGCTTTCAATCATGAGTATGACCCCCAACGCTTTCGCTGACGTGATTTTCCGGATGGTTGCGCTGGCTTCTGCTCTTGCTTGCTGAACGGGCTTAGGTCAGCCAGGTCAAACAGGTCGTTTGCCTGCTCCGGTTCGCCATGCAGTTCGCGTATCAGGTCGGCCCACCGGTCGAGTGTAAGCTTGCGCTTGTTCTGAAGGTACCAGCCGAGGGCATAGGAATAGACGGTCGCGTCAAACCAGTCGTTCATGCGACCGTTGATCTTCTTCCATTTCCGTCCGGCTTTCGGGTTTACGAGCCGCTTCGATTTTCGCTTGAGGCTGGTACGGGCTTCCTCTTCCTCGTCCACCAAGCATTCGGCGGTTAGCTCCTTGGCAAAGTCCTCGTCGCAGAGATCGCCCGCGAAGTGGATCGTACCGCGCGGCCACTGCCCGGTCTCGCTGGCACCTTGGACGAGATTGGCAAGCGCAGCAGTGACGGCGGTCTTCACATCGTAGAGACCGACAGGATAGAGCAAGACCTTGGCAATGACCTTTTTCCGATGGTCCTTGACATCCTTCTTTACGGGCGTCCCGAGCCAAGGCAAGCCGACGGGCTCGCGTCCGTCCAACGGAATGACGTTCGGACGGCCAACGCAGAAGCGATAGACTCTGTCTGTGGACCACCCGGAGTCGATGCCTGAAAGGTCTATTGCCTTTTCACGTCCGCCTGATGTGAGATAGGTTCGGTTCAAGGCGTCGGATAACTGTATCCATGGCTCATCGCTCTGGTCCGGCGAGCCTTCGAAAATCTCACGGTCGATCAGGCAATATTGCTCGCGTGGACCAATGGCATAGACAACCCACTTGATGCCGTATCCCTGAACGTCGGCAGCAGAGACAAGCAGCGCGGCCCATTCCGGTACGATGCCGGTCGGCACCATCTCGTCTCTTGCGGCCTTGACGATCTTTTCCCATTCGACTGTTGTGCTACCGGGATCGTAAGGCTCGGCCAAGTCCTGCTGATAGAAGGCTTTGAGCTTCGTCGTATCGCCCTGCGCGTCAATCCAGCGCTGCCAGATGTCAGCCCATTTTTCCCGGATCGCGTATGCGGCCCACAAATGATAGCTCGGTTGCCAGTCGCGGCAACGTCCCTCGCAAGGTGGACAAATCCAATTGGCTATTTCATCGGCCGAAATCTCAAGCGGAACCGGCTCTTCACCATCTTGGACGCGCCGGGCAATCCAGTGTGCGCGCTCTTCCATCTCCCGCTTGTGACCGTCGAGGATCACACCATCACAACGCATGCACCGAACGTGAACCGGTAGTCCATGGTCCTTGTCAGGCCCGCGCATCATGTCGAAGATGATCGGTTGATAGGTGTCGCAATGCGGGCAAGGCATGTAGCGGAAACGCTGGTCGCCGCTTTCGAAGTCCTCCGAAATCGAGCATTCGCCCGCTATGCCCGGCGTGGAGCCCTGCCATTCCTTCGCAAGATCGCCGTACATCTTCTGACGGGCGCGTGCCTGATCGCGAGGACTGCCGCGACCGTCAACGTCTTTCGGGTAGCCCGTCACTTCGTCCATGGCGAGGTATTTGATAGACACCATCTGCAAGCCCTTCGAAGAGCCTGCATTGACGATCTGGCAAAAGCCGCCGGCATAGCGCTTGAAGGATGTGGTGCTACCCTGTTCGTCACGGCTGTTGACCGGCAAAACCTTATGCGCAATGCGCTTTGAGGCTTCGATGGTCGGCTGCAGTTTGATGCGGTTGAACTTTGTCGCCTCTTCGAGCGTCGGCAGTACGATCATCATCGACCCCGGCGCTTGGTCTACAATGAAGCAAAACCAGTTTTCGATTGCAGTCGATTTACCGAGCTGCGCCGCCCATCGACAGGTCACGCGCCGGGCCGGATGATCGGGATGCAGGCAATCTTGCGGCTCGCGCAAGTACGGCACGCGGTCGGTTCGAAAATCGCCGGGCCAAGGCGAACCCGATTCCGGCGACACCTTGCGATGACGATCCGAAAATTCGCTTATCGTCAGGTCTTCCGCTGGACGGCTTGCAGCGGCCAAGCCTCCGAAGAGGACAGCCGCGCCGTTTGCCAGCTCCGGAAATCGGACACGAACATCATGAAAGCTCACTGCAAAGCCTGCCCTGTCTCGTGATACTGGTTATCGCCGCCCGCCTCCGACTGACGCCGCATGCCGTCCAGCCTTTTCAGAATTTCGCGGTTGAAGACGCTCAGGCCCTCCCTCGCAAAACCCTTGAGCGCGAGGCGGGCCATGCGCTCATCCCATCCGTATTTCAGGGACAGGGCAGCAGCTTCCGTTTCAATTGCACGCTCGAAAGCGCTCTGCATGAGGGCGATTGCATCGCGTCCGCCTTGATCTACCTCGGCGACGATGGTCAATTCGCCACGCCGCTCGGCAAGGTCCATTTCCTTCAGTTCCGCTTCCGCCTGCGCCTTACGCGCGGCACCATCGGACTGTGTGCCCTTGAAGCGAGACGGCATCACGTGCGGAGCTGATACCGGCGTGGCTCCCATGCCGGGCAACGAAGCAACTGGCGTCTTGAGGCGGACATTCTCACTACGATGCGCAATGAGCGCGACGAAATCGACAAGGTTCGATTTGCCGTCCGCCTTGAGCGGCAGAGCTTCGGAATGCTGCTTGAGATATCGTGAGAGTGACGATCGGTCGATCTTGTCGCCGGACTGTGTAAGTCGTGCGGCGGCTTCCGTGATCGATATCCATTCCTCGTTCATGTGTGCCACCCGTGCATCCACACGTGTATTGCACGTGTATCCGTGTACCGCTTTTTGAAAGTGCTACTGGCGAAATCGCGCAGTCCCCCAGGCCCGTCCGGGGCGAACGCCTGCAAACCGGTCCCTGAATGGGGGGTGATGTGCCGCCCGAGCGGGATTTGACGATGGAGCGTCGGAGCTGTGATATCTTTCAGGCCGATGCCGCAGCGCCTTCGCTTCGCTGCCTCAATCGGGATTGTAAACGATAGCTCATATCGCATTGAGGCTATACTATCGGCTAAAGTTCGGGGCTCATAAGTTATCTTGGCGGAGCAAACATGGATTCTCAGGCGCTTGAGCAGCACATAGCCGAAATGGTTGCCATAGCCGGCGGCTCTCGGGAGGTGCGAATTTCGCCAAATGACATTCAGCGGTGGTCGGGCAGTGTGTCGCCACATGACTTCTATAGCTTGGCCGCCTTAAACATCGCTCGAAAATACCGTGCGGGAGCTCTCAGCTACTCCGTGTGCGACGCGATAATGAATGACCTCTGGTCTGTTCTATCCGACCATCTAGAGGATCGCGCGCTCCCCTCCCCGTTCTTTGAAATCTATCTCGCGTTCGATGCGGGTGAATATTACCGAACGGCAGATTGCAGCGATATGCCAGATCAAGACTATACGATTCCGATGATCGACAGAATCCTTGAACAACATCCCTAGAGATTGTCTGGCTACCGCTGGTCAGGGGACCAGCTTGTTCAAGGCAGTTTCGACCCGCACCTTGAGGAGCGGAGCTGCGATACGATGGAAGGCGGCAGAGGTTGCGCCCGCCGTCATTTCGTTCGGGATGAACACGCCCGAGCGGGCAAAAGTGATCCGCGTGCCAGATGGGTTCAATCGATAGAAGGCATGACCGTGGAAGTCAGGTACGTCCTTGCGATCTGGGAACAAACCACCGCGCATGAACGCACCCGGATAGAGCGTCGGCTTGCCGAATGGTCTTGCTATAACGCCAGCCGGCGTCTCTTTCGGGCGAAGAAACTTTAACCGAATGTTCCCGCCGTGAGTGGTCATGTCATAGTAGAGTTTGCCGGGCTGAGCCGTCGATGGGTTGCCAATCGCGCGAACAATGGTCGCGCGCGGCAAGCCTGTCTGTTTCGTCAGCTCACGAATGACAACCGTCTTGGCGCGATTGCCGACCTGATTGACGATGCGCGGCAAAACCTTCGGGAAGCGGTCTTTCAGCCCCCCAATGCGCTTGCCGTATTCCGAAAGGTTGCGGTCAACCCATTGCATGGATATCGCGGTCATCAGCAAGCCCTACCTATGGAATGCAGAAAAGGCGATCCGCTGGACCGCCTTCGATACGATGATGATTTTGGCAATGCAGTAGCACCCGCCTTGAGTCGCTGCTCTCAATCGAGAGGGACAAGGCAGGGTCTACCCGGCTAAACAGCGTGGAAGCTTTTCGCTCCGCTCGCCTGCCCCGAAGGTGGCGCGCTTGCACATGGACGGTAGATCATCCTGCCCTCTGACTCTCACAACTTTTCCAAGAACGCAAGAGGGGCCTCTATGAGATGTTCCTTGCCGAAAAGTTCCACCTTGATCACTGCCCCGGTCGCCACTCGTTGGCCCTCAATGGTGCGATCCTTGCGCATCTTGCAGATGACGCCGTTGAACTTTGCGAAGGGTCCGAAGGCAAACCGAACGGTCATGCCGCGCTTAAACGCCATGCAGTGTGCCGCGTCGGGCGCTTCATCGAACGCTTTGAATCTTTGCACTTCCTGATCGGATACACGATGTGGCGACACCATGCCACCGACGAAGCCAGCAACGCCTTCGACGCGGCTAATGCCGCATACCGCAGCGGCCGAATACACCATGTTGACGAGCACATAGCCCGGCATCAGCGGGCGCATCACATCTTGCATCAGCTTGCCGCGAACGACTTGTTGGCCGACATTTTCGAGCGGCAAAAAAGTTTTCACGCCAGCATTGCTTAGGCCGTGTTCAACAGAAATTTCCTGCTTGTGCTTCGTCTCGACCACGAACCATTCCCGCTTTCCCGGCTGATCGCCCGCCGCCATGGAGAGCATGGTGGCCTTGATTCGCTTGCGGTCGCGCACCTGATCGAACAGCGATGCAAAGCGCGTTAGGTCGTAAGCCTCCGGACTGACCGGTTTGCTGGCAGCATATATTTTCACGTTATGCATCATAAGAATGTCCCTCGTTAACCTGCTGTTCAAATGCTGCCCACGCCTCGCTGACAGCCACGTCCAAATCGGTGGCATCGGCGGCGATAGGTGGGAAAAAGAACCACTCGACGCCGGCCGGAGCCGGCACCCATGGCAAACCAGTACGCGCGAAATATCGCTCCCAAGCCGCACAAAGCTCGCCGTTCCTGCGGGTGTTGGTGAAGCCCTCCGAGATGCGGAACACGTTCGGCAGGACGGTCATGCCCTTATGATCCTGTGCACGCTCATCCATGGTGTTGACCTTCGGCCAACCATGCTTGACTCGGCGCTCCCGCAAGATCGCTTCGGCCTTTTCGCCGCCTTCGGCCACGAGCGCTCGCAGCAGCGGCGGCAATGCCGGCATAGTGGCGGAAGCAGGTTTCAGCAGTTCGGCACAACGCCCGGCATGCCACGCCCTCGTGTAAGCGCCGTGGACGATAGGCAGCGCAACGTCGGACTTCGGGTCTTCAAGCTTCTCCCAATCGTGGCCGGTGAGAAAAGCTCCGGCCCACGGGACCGAGATTTTCGCCTTCTCGGCGCGTTCGATGTAGGTTGGAGATTTGGCGATGCAGTCGGCACGCTGCTCTGGCGAGAGCTTCTGCCAGGCCTTCCGGGCAGCATATTCGCTATCCTTGTCCCGCGTCGGCCATTTGGCGTACCAGCGACGAAAGGCACGCTCGACGGCTTCCGGCTTTTCCTCCGAACCTTCGTCGCGCGCATCTCTCTCTTGCTGATAATCAGTATTGCTAGATTCTAAGTTATTACTAAGTGCCGATTTTGCCGGCGCCGGTTTTACCGGCGACGGTTTTGCCGGCGCCGGCATTTCAGTCTGCGGTAAAAATGCCACACTATCGGATGGCTCTGGTTGAGCGTCGTCCGGAGAACGCGGCTCATCAAAAATGACCAGATTGGACGCACTGAATTTGCCGTCCGCGCGGGACTGCTCGCGCTCAGCATAGCCATGCTCGACAAGCTCGGCGATCATCTTGCGGGCCTTGTCGCGGCCACAGCCGCCTTTCTTGACGATATCGCCAACGACGACGGTCCAGTTGTCCGGCTTGGACAAGAGATAGCCGAGCAGCCAACGCGCCTCCATTGAAAGCCGGTCGTCCTCGAAAACATGGTTGGGAATGGCGGCATAGCGGGCATTGCGCGCGCCGCGCCGAATGGTTGCCTCGCCGCTCACGTGGCGCCCCCTTTCCGCACGATCTCACGAAGGAACGAGCGCGCCGCCTGGACGGCAAGCACGACCGTTTGCGGCAATCCACCGTCCGGCAGGCGTGTCGCATTGATAGCCGCAAACTCCACGTCCAGTGCGTCAAGCCCGCAGCGGAATTGCGCTTCCATCAGGACGCGGCGGATTGTTGCGCAATCGCGATAAATGACACCCGCCGGCACCCGCAAAAGCCAGTCGGCGCGCTGCGCATCGGTCTCGCAGTCGCAAAGCTCTTCGATAATGGGCAGTACGTGGCTCAACGACCCCTCCCCTGTTTCCACACGTCGAAGTCGGCGCGCAGGTCGAGAAAGGCGACCTGTGCGCGCTCTTCGTT
The DNA here is from genome assembly GCF_057784395.1 of Martinezella sp. CNPSo 3957. NCBI lineage: Bacteria > Pseudomonadati > Pseudomonadota > Alphaproteobacteria > Hyphomicrobiales > Rhizobiaceae > Martinezella > Martinezella sp. CNPSo 3957. The sequence continues at coordinate 142,189 of NZ_JBXSOU010000002.1, read as the reverse complement.
GTTCAGTTGCGTTTTGCTGGAAATGCCGAGCAGCTTTTTCAGCACGGTATCGGCATGGTCCTTGTTGTGGATGGCGCGGCTGCTATCCCGACGTTCTAGGAAGCGATGAAAAAGCGGCTCCGCGCAAAGCATGGCCGCGTTTGCAGCGAAGTCGCCGGCACGCAGCCGGCTCGGCAGAGGCTCGTGGGTCCGACCTTGCCGCAATGCAATGACGGCACGACGGCGCAGCTCAAGGAACAGCACCACATTCTCTAGCGCGCCGCTGATCAGCTCGATATCTTCCGGAAGAGCATCGGCGTGCATGGTGCAAAGCACGGCATGTTCACCCGTCGCGCGCCGCACAACGATACGGGTGTCCGCGCCATCGGCATCGATAGACCAACGGTCGCCCCGGCAAAGCTCGGCGATGCCGGTCAATCGAGAAACCCGCGCTTTCTCACGCTCGCGAGCAGTTTGCGCAGGCGTCATCATTCCGCCTCGCTTTCCGCCGTGGTGGCGGTTCCGGCCGGCAGGAAATCTTTCCAGTCAACGCGCCTCGCAACCGTACAATCGCCATATGTGCCGTCTTCGCGCAGTTCCCAAACAAACCACGCGGTATTCATACGGCTGCTTGCCTTTTCACCGTTCCATCCGTCGCGATGCATCATCGGCAACCGGCGCTTGAAGACGTAGACGCGAGCCGGCGGGCAATCATCCATGACGAAATTGCGGTCATCGTCCGCAAAGCCGCAAAGGAAATTCAGGTTGAGAAGGAGCGCCATCTTGCGCGGCCGGAAGACCCGCAGCGCATGGGCGACGAAGGCGTTGAGAACGTCGCCGTAGGGCGGGTTCGTCACGATGTCGTAAGTGCCGCCGTCCCCCGGCTGCGACGTCAGGAAGTCTTGAACCGCCTGCAATTCGCCGTGTTGGTCCGCCGTGCCGTAATCGAGCAGATCGGCGAGGATGACACCGTAACCAGCCTCCTCCAGCGTGCGAGAGATCGCGCCGCGCCCGCATGCCGGCTCGAAAACGGTCGCGGAAAATTCTTCCAGTTCCAGTAGCGTATGCATCGCTTCCGGCGGCGTTTCATAAAGGTTTTGGCCGCGCTCCGCTTTCGTGGCGCTTGCCGTTCCGACAGCGGCGCGAAGATTGGCGCGCGTCGGTCCAAGTCCGGCGGACAGCCGCGCCTGAATTGCGCGCTCGACTATGCCCGGCTCGCGATGTTCCGCAGCCGCCAATTTGCGGGCTTCGTGGATTTCCTTACGCGAAAGGCCGGTCTCTTCAGATGTAAAACCGTTTCCATCGGAAACGGTTTTCGGCCGGCCACCTTTGGAAGCTTGCCCCGACTTCTGTGCTTCATCCCATTTGTCGGCGATCAAGATTTTGGCTCGGGCCTCGATCAGCAAGGCGTCGGCCTGCATCCGCCGTGCCTTGGCAATCAGCTTTTCCGTCGCGCCGATCTGCTCGGCAAATTGTGCCGCCGTCTTGGCCGTGGCATAGGCAACAGACGCGACAATGCGAGCATTGACGATATCTCCCTCGTCCAGCAATGCCCGCGCCCGCTCCACCGTCTCCACCAAACCGGACGCGTCGGCCGGCTGCGGGATATCCGGTAGATGTGAAGGTATATCCCCCGCATCCGGCAAGTCACCCGGCTCCGCAATACCCCGCAAGGTCGCCAGCAGCTCCCGAGCGCGGTCGGTCGTATAGTAGGTTTTCGAGTCTTTCTTGTCGCGGGTCAGGTAACGGTTGCCAACGGCATTGTTTGCGGCAGTTACATGCCTCGGCTCTGCCGCCTTTACGATGCCATCGCGAACCGCTGTCGTGATAAGGGCGAGCGCATTCGGGCCGGGCTTAGGGAGCTTCACGGAATTGTATCCGGCCATCAGTTCGCCCTCATCAATCGGTCGAGATAGGCTTGGCCGAGACCAGTCAGCTTTACGGTTCGCTCGTCTGCGCAGATATGGAGATAACCGCAGCGGCGGCATTCCTGCGCGAGGCGCTCGCGAATAGCGTCACACGCAACATCAGCACGACCGCCGGAATGCTGCACCTCACGCAGAAAACCCCTTGCGCGTTCGGACAAGGGGCGGGACATCAATTCATCAATGGCGGGATCGGTTTGAGGCTTCATTGTCCACCCCCGACCACCTGCAAGCCGACTTTTTGCCCGCCGCGTGCCTTAATAGCCGCAAGAGCTTGCCGAAGAACGGCAATCCCCTGCTCCAGTTCCGCAGCATCGCGGTCCATCTTCGCCGCCTCCGCAGGCGTCACAACCAAATCGGCAATTGCAACCGCACCGCCGGAAATGAGATCGCCCGCCTTACGCACGGTCTCGGAGTAGGCCGCGATAAGGCAGTGATCGGCACCGCGCTCGCTTTCGGGGTCCACGAGGCGCTTTCCGCTCAGTTCGGCCATCGCCGACGTAACCACGGGCACGCCGCATTCGGATTCCAGGGCGTAGACAGCATGCAGCGGCATCAATTCCGGGTCGGTCGCATTGTTCATGCGACCGATGTGACTTTTCGAGATCGAGGATATTTCCGCAGAACGCTCGATACCGCCGACAAGCCGTATAAGATCGCGTTGTGCCGCCTTTATGCGATGAAACCATGCAGTGGAAATCATGAGACAAAGCCTTTCCCGCGCCGGGAAAATCCCAGCGTTTTTCCCGTGGTGGGAATTGATCGAAGGTGAGAAATTCAGGGCGTTACCAAGCTACGGAGGCCCGCATGCAAAACGAGATTTCCCCGCGCCGGGCGGCAACTGAGAAAGCGCCACGGCGCGGGGTGCAGCAGGCCGGGAGGATTGGCCGCGCGAAAGGAAAATTTGACCGCTCATCTCGCGGTCTCCAAAGGCACCGCGCCATTGATCTTGCTATGAGATTGCCGAGCACGCGCGCTAGCGCGCAGCGCCCGCCGCTCTTTTTCCGAGACCATGAACTTGCGAATGCGTTCCTCGGTCTCGGGCCAAATTCGCCGCCCGGAACGCAGGCGCTCGACAAGCCGACCGTTTCTAATTGCGAGCATGCCAAAGCGGAAACCGCCTATGCCGGTCTCCGCCATGAAAGCATCAATTTCTTCAAGAATGGGCGTGCACATATCGGCACGCGTACACGCAATTGCGTGCATATTCAATACACGCAATAACGTTCGCACGTTTTTTCGTGCACAATGCTATGAGAGAACCATGCAAGAGAACTGGAAGACACGCCTATTGCGGGCAGTTAACAATGATGGACGGTCGGACCGCGCGATTAGCTTAGCCGCTGGTCTCGGCGTCAATTTCGTCAACGAACTTCGTAATACGCCGAAAGACCCCAGCATTGAGAAGGTTCTAAAGCTCGCCGTCGAGCTTCATCTTAGCATGACGTACCTTTTTCTAGGCCGTGATCTTTCAAAGGATGACGAAGACCTTTTGTCGGCTCTTCAATCACTTCCCGAAGATGCAAAGGCAGGATTACTTGCTGCTCTTCGGGCAAACAAGCAATAAATTCTCGAAGTATTCTACCTCGAGCCTCGGGGTCCAACGTTACCCATGCCAATAATATTTCATCATCAATCCCCAAGTCTGACCACCCTACTTACCTAATACTTATTTTGAATTGCATTCTGCTGACAAGGATCGCCTGCAATAATTGATATTGCCCTCGTCGGCCGGCAATAGTGGGGGCTTCCACGCCGGCTTACCGCAATCACCATCATGGCGCTTGCCTCAGTCCACCCGCGCTTCATACGTGCAACACGTTTATTTTGGATTGAGAACAAAACAAGAATATTTAGGATTCTATTCACACATTCCGTACCGTTCTCGCGCATATTTTTGCTGACCCTCAATCGCGCTCTTGAACTGTGGCGGCTGTCGCACTACCCGCAAACGCAGCCTTCTGCAAGTAATAATGCACGCTTTCGCGTGCATGATATTTACACGCACGTAATAGCGTGTATATATCCGCGACATCCGACGGCCCGACCGGCTCAAAATCGCGAAAGGATACCCAACATGCAGGCATCGTCAGCAAACGACTTTCCCAAAAGACGAAACATCGCACAAGAGATCGCGGAGCTTAGCCGCGAGCGGCCCGGCATCACCGAAGCCGAACTAAAAGCCGAGGGATTCACCAAGGAAGAGATTGAAGAGAACGCGTCACGGGCGGCGAAACTGATGCGCTCAGCCGAGGACGCCCGCACCTTCTGATCTCGATCCGCTCCGGTTTCCGCCTCACGTGAGGCGGTTTCCCGAACGGATGAACGGAGATCACCCCATGTTTCGCATTTCCCCGATGACAAAGACGCCCACGAGCCTACCCCGGCTCGTTCCGGAACTGCGCGCGCTCTGCGCTGCAATCGGTCTTATCACCGTCACCACTACCCTCGCAGTGCTGGCGCTCACATTTGGATAAACTGCGAGGACGTTTGATGAAGATCGAGCGAACTGACGGAATAGCGTACCCTCCCCGTGGCTTGAGCCGCGAGGCGTCAGCCAGATATATCGGCGTTAGCACCACAAAATTTGATCAGCTCGTTGCCGACCGCCGTATGCCAAAGGCGAAGAAGGTTGATGGTCGCGTAATTTGGGATCGTATCGCCCTGGACGCCGCGTTCACCGAATTACCAGACGAAGGCGTCAACATGATTGACGAGATATTGTCAGGCCGGCACTCCCAGAAGTAGAATGCGGCATGGCTACGCATCCCGACTATCCTTTTGCATCATCCTTCGAAGACCGCCACGGAACCACCCGCTGGCGGTTTCGCCGTTCTGGCAAGACGATTTCTCTGCCGGGAACACCCGGCGATCCGCAGTTTGAGCAACACTATAAGGCCGCAGTCGAGGGCCGAAAACCAGCGACAGCTAAGGTTGTCGGCATGCCGGGCGCGGTGGCGCAGGGTTCATTTCGAGATGCATGGCGGAAGGTGCAACGCACACCCGAATGGCTGAAACACGATCAGGCCACGAAAGACAAGAATACACGGTTAGCTGAGGAATTTCTTGAGCTGCTGCTTGTAGAAAACGGAACCGCCAAGTGGGGTAACATGATGGTGCGGGACCTGAAACGCCGGCACGTCAAAGAGTTGCTCGCAAGATTTCACGAAACGCCTCACAAGGCCAAGCATTTGCTGGTCGCCGTTCGCAAGATGATTTGCGTGGCGCTCGATGAAGAATGGATAGACAGCGATCCAACCTACAAACTCTCGTACCGCCCGGAATACAAGGGGTGGCGCGCCTGGACGGAGCAGGAGCGCGCTGCCTTTGAAGCGAGATGGTCGCTCGGGTCAGCAGCTAGAACCGCATATGGCCTTGCCCTGTGGCTAGGCAATCGCCGCTCCGATCTCGCTAAGATCAAATGGAGCAACATTGATTTCCAGACCCGCACGGCAACCATCACCACCAAGAAGGGCGACAAAACCCTTGTCCTGCCGCTCACTCCGATGATGTTGGAGATTCTTGAACCGCTCGACAAAAGCAAGGAATTTGTCCTGATCAACGCTTATGGAAATCCTTTCTCCGAGAAATCCCTAACAGGCATGATGGCTCATTGGACCAAACTGGCAGAGATGCCATCCGGCTGCACCCTTCACGGCTTGCGCAAAACGCTCGGCAAATTGTTGGCCGAGTCCGGCTCAACCACGCGTCAACTGATGGAGACTTTGGGCCACGATGATATCCAGCATGCCGAACTTTACAGCCGGGAAGCCGAACAACAGCGCCTAGCAAAGGACGCCATGACGCGCCTGTCTCGGAAGCTCAATGTTAGGAAGGTGTAGCCTTGGGGATACCTGCGATAATTGGCCGGCATTAGGCCCTTATTGCCGGCCGCTGGCTTCTTGTCTTAGCCTGTGGCTCTCTATCGCCGTGAGCTCTGCATCTTTTGCTTCTTCGCAAGTAAATTCACTCTAGCTGGAAGCAAGCTTCGGCACCGCGTTCGTCGAAACTATATCGGCGAGCGCTTGTCGATTGTTGCCGTCAGCGCCCACCGGAAGGTCAATCAATCCGACGCCGTCTATCATCGCCCTGCGGCACGCGTGAGCGTAATCTTCATCATAGCCGGCAGAGAGATACCGTGCTGCATTGTACAGCTGATCAGTGCGGACAAGTCCGATCGACATTGTAGCAGCCGAGTTAATGCATTTGTCCGTGAACTGTTGAGGACGATCGTTGGGTTCAGTCAGCCGATAGCCGTTTCCGAAAAGAATTCCTTTAGCGGCCGTCTGCACCTCTTCCCGCTGGAGATCCTCGTGGATATTCATTGACAGCTGGCGGAGCTTTTCAATGTTCACCGCCTTGTTATCTTTGCCTTCCGCTTCGCCAAGCAAGCGACCTTCTTGACACTCGAACACTGCATCGAACTCGGATTTGTCATCTTGATATTGCGCCGCACTGAAGCCGAGAATGTGAAGCGCGCTGATGATCGAGGCTTCCAAAGCTTTGCCATTTTCGAACAGCAAGCCGCGAAGCTGTCCGGCTTCATTTAACTGCCCCACAATTTCGTCTTTGGCTGCCTGTGCTCTTTCCACTTCAGCTTCCGCAATCAGCAATTTCTTTCGAAGACTTATTTCGGCCGGCAGGGCGAACATCTCTGATGTTGCCCAGACTGGTTCAGTCGTCCGTTCCGACCCACTAGCCACCGCTTTGGATATCGCTACAATTTCGCCGACTAATGAGGACGCGAATTGCTTGCCCGCTGCGGACAAGATTTCGTCACCGTCCTCATCCTCCGAAAAAAACTCCTCTTGATTAAAATCGAGTTCTGGCAGCAGAAAAAGAGCCCCGGCGGAGGATCTAACACTTTTCAATATCCCAACGGGCTTCTGTCCGTGTTGCGTGGTTAGGCAAACGCCTTGGGCATCATCGTTCCACACGACATTATATCGCGATTGCGGCCCAAACTTCTTCCAATAGGGAGCAAGAAATTGACTGCCTGCACTTGAATTTAAGATGATCGCCGATCCTTGGGTTGCCGTCCACCCCGTGCTGATCGGGATAGCTGCATAATTACTGATAAGCTCTACGTGTGGCCTTACCTTTTCGTTGCGACCCGTGCCCGTGGTAGTTGTCTGACCGGTGGCAACAAACAGCTGTTCCGGTTTACTTAGAAAAACCACCACAATTTTTCCGGCTTCGACCGCCTGAATGATTTCTCTTCGCCAATGAGCGCATGCTTCCCGGAGTTGGAATGATTTGGTGTTATTAAGCCATAACTTCCCTTGGAACTCGGAATTATCAGATGCATAGGTCAGGAAACTGCTGATATCAGGCCGGAAGAGGATTACATCCCAGTCTAGGAGTGAGGTCTTTTCATCAAAAGCCGCATATTCGGCATCGTCCGTGCCGAGAGAAAAGCCAACGGTCAAAATCTTCTTCTGCATTGCTTCTCGCTTTATCCGAAAGCGTAATATTTAACGCGCGAATCCATGGGTCACAAGCCGTTGCTCCGTTAAGCAACTATCTACGCACTACACAAGGTTGTTCGAAATCAAAGATTCGGAACCACCTGACGCACTTCCGCGACTTGGCTACAATCACTAAGGCTAACTCTTGGCTAACCCGTTGGCTAACCTGCTCGCTAGCTGTTGATATGTCGAAAAAATGGTGGGCCCGGAGGGACTCGAACCCCCAACCAAGCGGTTATGAGCCGCCGGCTCTAACCATTGAGCTACAGGCCCGGCGCAGCGAGGGACGATGCGCTTGCGGTTCCGGAGCAATGGTTCTCCGAAGCCGACTTGGCTCTAACCCAATTTCTCTTTTCCGACAAGGGACTGCCGTAATACCTTCACAATGAATCCGCAAAAGCTCATCTTGAGGGATTATCAACCAAGGAACGAACCATGCTTCTGACGAAAACCAGAGATTTTGCTCTTGCCGCTCTTGTCAGCGCCACTTTTTTCGTGCCGGCGGCGGCCTTTGCCGAAGATGGCAAGTCACGCGAGGCCGTCATCACTGTCACCGGTGAGGGACATGCGGCGATCGCGCCGGATATGGCTGTGGTGACGCTGTCGGTCGTTCAACAGGCCAAGGCTGCGCAGGACGCTCTCGATCAGAACAACAAGGCTATGGGTGCCGTACTGGCAACGCTGAAGGAAAGCGGCATTGCCGAACGCGACCTGCAGACCTCCGGCTTTTCGATTCAGCCGCAATATACCTACCCGAACGACAAGGACGGCCACAACCAGCCGCCGGTTCTGAACGGCTATCAGGTAACGAACGGCCTAACCGTTCGCGTGCGCGATCTCTCCAAGCTGGGCGGATTGCTTGACCAGGCGGTTAAGCTCGGCATCAACCAGGGCGGCGATATCCAGTTCACCAACGACAAGCCGGATACCGTACTCGAAGAAGCACGAAAGAAGGCCGTCGCCGATGCCGCCGCCAAGGCAAAGACCCTGACGGATGCCGCCGGTGTCAAACTTGGCCGTATCATCGCCATTCATGACGGCGTCGTTGCTGCACCGCCTCAGCCCTATATGCGCGCCATGGCTGCATCCGCACCGATGGACAAGGCCGTCCCTGTCGCAACCGGCGAGAACGAATACAACGCATCGGTGAGCATCACCTACGCGATCCAGCAGTAGACAAAACAAAACCGCCCTTCGCTCATATCCCACCGGATCGCGCAAAGGGCGGTTCCGCGGCCCCCGCCAAAGGCGAAAAGGTCAGAGAACGAAAAACGGGCGCTCTATGCGCCCGTTTTGATTGTCAGCGGCCCAGAAGCGGGCAGCCGCGAACATTGGCAAACATCATCGTATCGGGACCGCGGCGGCCGAAGCCGTCGACGATGACACGGCGCGGCGTTACATCCACGACGCGGGCGCGACGCAAACCGTAGCTGCGTGCAACATCCACGGCCTGACGGGGATCGCAGCCACGGCGGTCAAAACGCGGCGGCGGACGATCATAATCCGGCGGTGGCGGGCGATGGCGGCCCGGGTTCACATAAATATCAACCCCTTGTGCAGAGGCAAAATCCGCAGTGCCCGACAATGCAGTCACCGCGACACAGACAGCGACCCCCAACTTTGCCAGCATTTCTCTCATTGTGTTCTCCGTGAAGCAGAAAGCCCTCTCATGCCAGCGATAAGTGCTGAACGAGCGCCCGAAAGGTAAAGGCTAGATGCTGAATGAGCTCGGAATCAGCCATTCATCCATTACTCAGCTACAATGAACGCTAAGGGGAAACCAGAGGCCCGATAGTAGCATAGAGCTAAAATAAAGCCGCCTCTCTTTTGGAGACGGCTTCAAATTCATCACATAGATGTGGAAAACCTCGGTACGCAGCAATCAGCGGCGGATCAACGGGCAACCCGGCGCATTAGCGAACACCACTCGATCCGGGCCACGGCGGCCGAAGCCTTCGACGACGACGCGACGCGGCGTGATATTGTCGATGCGGGCGCGGCGCAGGCCCATGTCGCGTGCTTTCTCGACGGCGAGACGGGGCGAGCACATGCGGCCGCGCGGGTGATCATAGCGAGCCTGCTGGATGCCAGGATGGAAGTCGTTGGCCGATGCCGTCATGGTGGTGGCGGACATGGCGCCGACTGCCATGAGAGCTGCAATACCTGCCTTGGCGAAAAGATTGGTCATGGTGTTTCTCCTTCAAATCCTTGCTGCGGATCGTTGCAATCCCCTTATTGGTCGCTCATTGGTGAACGCCCTTGGGATTGGGGCCACGTTAGGTCAGCCAAGCTGAACCGAACACGAATTGGCCGTTCAGATTGTATTCACGGCGGTTAACAACTGATTGACGCAGCGGCGGGTGAAGCTCAGGCGGAAAAATGCAGCACGATCTCGCGGCGATGTGGCCGGTCGCGATGCTCGAAAAGATAGATCCCCTGCCAGGTGCCGAGCGCCAGCCGACCGTTCATCACCGGAATGCCGATGGAGACCTGCATCAGCGCAGCCTTGATATCCGCCGGCATATCGTCCGGCCCCTCCATCGTGTGCACGATCCAGCGCATCGACGGATCTGAGGATGGCGGCACGAGCCGGCTGAAGAAGGCCGTGAGATCGGTCTTCACATCAGGATCGGCATTTTCCTGAATCAGAAGGGAACAGGAAGTGTGGCGTACGAAGACGGTCAGAAGCCCCTCACCGCCTGCCGCTACCGCGCGGACGAATCTCGCCACTTGATCGGTAAATTCATAGAGCCCCTGACCATGGGTCGAGAGTGTAACAACGGTTTGTGGCATGGCATCCCCGAACATGACGATAGCGATGCGCATCAGGTCGAGCGCAGTAGCCGGATGTCAAGTCCGGCCACTGCTCGGACTAAAGCTCGATGGCGACCTTGAAGCCGCCATAGATCAGGCGTTTGCCATCGAAGGGCATGTTTTCCATTTCATCCTTCAAACGCGGATCGGCCATGACCTTGGCCAGGATCGCGTCGCGGCTCTCCCGTGATTCATAGGTGATCCACGAAAACACCACGACCTCGTCTTCCGTCGCCTGCACCGCACGCGGAAAGGAGGTGAGTTCGCCATAGGGAACATCGTCGCCTATGGCCTCGACGTAGCTGAGTGCGCCATATTCACGCCAAACCGCCCCGGCTCTTTGCGCCAGCACCTTATAAGCCTCGATCTTGTCTTTCGGCACAGCGACGATGAAACCATCGACATAGGACATTTCAGCCTCCTCTGTTCTATGTTCGCCTTCAAAGGACGATCGACCACAACCGGATCCGACATCGGCAGCAGATATATTCCGCACGCTTCCGAGCGGTCGGAATGAATGCGCCGAAGTAACACGCGGGGGAAATGTCAATGGTTATAGAATACAGGGATAATCCGGATCTGGGAAACGAGGCGCTCAATGCCCTGTGGGCGGTCGCCTGGAACACTCCCCACCCGCGGGACTTCCAACCCATCCTTTCCCGAAATCTCGCCCATGTCGGCGCATTCGCTGGCATGAGACTGGTCGGCTTCGTCAATGTCGCCTGGGACGGCGGCATTCATGCCTTTATTCTCGATACCTGCGTCGATCCGGAATTTCGGCGCAGAGGCATCGCAAGCGCTCTCGTCGAGCGGGCGAAAACCCTGGCCAGCGAACGTGGCGCGGAATGGCTGCATGTCGATTTCGAGCCGCATCTCACCGGCTTTTATCGAGGGCTCGGTTTTGCTCCCACTGAGGCTGGCCTCATTCGGCTGCGCGATTAAAAGATCGTCTCCCACTAGTCCGGCGAACGAACTTGCTCGAGCAGCCAGTTGCGAAACAGGGCCGCAGCCGGATTCAGCAAGGCGGCCGGCGGATAGACCAGGCTATAGCTGACGGCAGCCGGCTGCACCTCGACAAAGCATCTGACCAGCTTTTTCTCGGCCAGATCGCGTGCCACCAGCGAGCTTCGCACGAGAGCAAAGCCGCGGCCCTGTCGGCAAGCCTCCAGCATCTCGGCAAAGGAATCGAAGAGAGGCGCCTGCTCCACAGCCCGTGCGATATCGAAACGCACGCCGTCCTCGCCGCCACTCTCGCCAATCACCTGCTCGTGCCAGCGCTGCCAATCGAGAATCGTATGCCGCATGCCGGAATAGCGCAGAAGCGGAGCGGCCCTAATGGCCCAGCGCGGCGGCAGTCGTTTGGACAGTTCCGGCGAACTGACGACGAACTCTTCGTCCGTCAGCAGTTCTTCATGGGTGAAAGCCGCGTCGGCACGGCCGAGCCAGATGGCGAGATCGGTACCTCCAGGCTGAAAATCCGGGCGCTGATAGCCGACAGCCAGCTTCACCTCGATGTCCGGATAGCGCTGGCAAAATTCCGGCAGCCGCGCCGCCAGCCACTGGCTGGAAAACTCCGGCGAGACGGACACCGCGACGCTGCGAACCGAAATACTCGCGCGCGCCTGATACAGCGCCGTTTCCAGTTCGGTGATCGTGCCTGATATTGCCGGATGCAGGCGGGCGCCCAATGGTGTCAGCCGCGCCCCATTTCGGCCCCGATCGAACAGGCGGCCGCCGATCCATCCTTCCAACTGCGCAAGCTGGTGGCTGACCGCCGTCTGTGTCTGCCCGATCCGCTCGGCAGCACGGCCGAAACCGCCGGTCTCGGCAATGGCGCAGAATGTCTGAAGCACCGAGAATGGTGGCAACGGCCTCTTTCCCATGAAAATCCCTCATGCTTTGTAGCCCGGGGATTCATTATACATCGCTCTCTTCCAAGCGCATCTATCTACTGACCAAACACTTCGAGGTCACAGATAGATGAACATTCTTCATATCAACAGCTGGAGAGCATGGGCTGTCCGACTCCTGATCTGGCAAGGCGCCTCGGAACGAAGCTCGCATAATGCAGGTGGCCGAAAGCGAAATATGCTGCCGGAGGAAAACCAACATTTGCTGCGGGATGTCGGGTTAATCAATCTCGCGGAAAAGCAATCCAAGGATGGACGCCGCTAACCTCTGAGCGTCTTCACCCTGGTCAGATCCGGAAAGAGGCGCATCCAGAGAAGCACCACGACGATGGTTCCGACGCCGCCGACGATGCCGGTCAGGACAGGTCCAAGTGCAGTGGCAAGCATGCCGGACTCGAATTCACCGAGCTGATTGGAGGTGCCGATGAACAGCGAATTCACGGCATTGACGCGGCCGCGCATGGCATCCGGCGTCAGGAGCTGCACGAGCGAGCTGCGCACGACGACGCTGACGGTATCCGAGGCACCGACGACGAAGAGCGCCGCGACCGAAAGGATGATGTTGCTTGAGAGCGAAAAGACGATGGTGGCGACCCCAAAGATGAGCACGGCAAACAGCATCTTCTTGCCGACATCGCTCTGCAGCGGCCGGCGTGCCAGCCAGATGGACATGGCGAGCGCGCCGATTGCCGGCGCGGCACGCAAGAGGCCGAGCCCCCAGGGTCCGGCATGCAGAATATCGCGCGCAAACATCGGCAGCAGCGCCGTCGCTCCGCCAAGCAGCACGGCGAAGAGATCGAGCGATATCGTTCCCAGCATAACGGGGCGGCTCGCGATAAAGGAAACGCCGGCAAAAACGGAGTTCAGCGTCACCGGCTCGCGCGATGCCGGTTGCTCCCGCTCGACCCGGATCGAAATGACGTTGACGCTCGCGATGATATAAAGCACGGCCGACATGGCAAACGGAGCAACGGGGCTGACGCCATAAAGTAGACCGCCCAGCGAAGGCCCGATGATGAAGGCCGTCTGCATCATCGAGGTGGAGGTGGCAATGGCAACCTGCAGCAACGAAGACGGCACGATATTCGGTAAAAGTGCTGCCATCGTGGGACGTTCAAAGGCGGTTGCTGCGCCCATGACGGCAACAGCAGCCAGAATGCCGGCGGGACCTATCCAGTGCTGCCAGACGGCCACCGCGAGAACCAGCGCTGTCAACGCCTCGATCAGCTGGCAGACAAGGCCGATGCGGCGGCGGTCGAACCGATCGGCGACATGCCCGACGACAAAGGTCAGAATGACCATGGGCAGAAACTGGCAGAAGCCGACAAGGCCGAGGAAAAAGGCGCTATGGGTCTGATCGTAGATCATCCAGCCCATGGCAACCGTGACAGACTGAAAGCCTATCGAAGAAAAGACGCGTGACGCAGCGAATGAACGATAGCCGGGGTGACCGAGCACGCTTGGCCGGTCTAGAGTCTGCAATGTATCCATGGGCCTTTTCGTCTGCCGGCAGGGGCGCTCGCAGACTTGCTTCTCAACAATCGAATTTTCTACACCTCCCTGCTCTGCCTCGGTGCGCTCCCTGTCAATCTTGTTTTTGCTGCAGCTGCAAATTCATCGCGGACGATAGATCAAATCGCGGTGAAGACGAGCTGAGAACACTCTGCCTAACCTCGATCGACCATATCGCCGCCAGCTCCGCTGCGATCGCATCGATAAGCTTGGAACATCGCTGGCCGCAGAACCGTGCAGCGCTTCCGCGACGATAAGCACCGAGTGTGTGTCGTCACGCACTGCGGACAAGCCGCTCTGCCGATTGGTCCAGCGGCGGGCATGTGCCTGCCCAGCCGCATCGGCAAAGATCACCTCCCTCGCCTCCGGATGCTCCACCTCACCGGAAAAGCTCAAATAGGATTCGCTGCCGCTTGCATGCCCCACTTCGAGATTGCCGGAGATTTTCGAAAGATCGAAAACGGCGACGGGAATCGCGAAAGCGATCGAGATAGCATTGCAGAGATCGACGAGCGGATGCAGCCGCGGCAGCGACCTCTCCTGGCGAAATCGGCGCAGCAGCGCTTCGGAGGCGCAGCGATATTGCGTCGGCTTCAATCCCATTTTGGAGAAAGCCCGCCGCCACGCCTGTATTTCAGCCATCTCGCTTTCAGGATGCTGCATCAGCCGGTCTGCGGCGGTCGCATGATATCCGGCGATCCGATCGCCGACATCGACGGTCGAGGTTATCCCTTCGGCGAACAGCGCGCCGGGAACCAGCTCGGGAAACTCGCTCCACATTTCGTTCGAATGGCGGAAAAACATCGCACCTCCTGATAGGCATCTGCTTGTCGCCGCAGAAAACCCCGTCATTATCCTCCGGTCTTGAATAAAATTGCAGAAGCTTCAGCCGATGGCCGCAGCATAGGCGCCCGGCGAGACACCGAAATTGCGGACGAAGAGGCGCGTCATGTGGCTCTGATCGGAAAAGCCGCTGGCAAAAGCTGCTTCCGCGAGGGACGTGCCCGCCGCAATCAGCCGTCGCGCTTCGTGAATGCGACACTGCATGAGGTAGGCATGCGGTGTCAGTCCCGTCGTCTTGGCGAAGGCACGCAGAAAACGGAAGTGGCTCAGCCCGCATAGTTCTGCCAGTTCGGCGAGGGTCAATGGAGCGGCGGGATCGTCATCGATCAATTCCCGTGCCCTTTTGATGTCAGAGGGAATGGCATCTTCACGCAAGGCGCCCGATCCCTCGCGCATCACATCGGCAATCAGCGACAGAAGCAGTTCATCCCGCAGGAGGGCATTCTCAGCCGCATCCTCGATCAGAAGCGAAAACAGCGTTTTGAAATGCTCGGCCATCTCCCCGCCGCGGATGACAGGCGATGGAAATTCCCTCGCACCGAACCTGCCCTCGCCGACATCGCGCGACAGATCGCCGATCAGCCGCGGATCGAAATAGAGCATGGACCATGCGCGGCTTTCGCCGATGGGCATGCCGTCGTGCACCTCGTTCGGGTTGACGCTGATGACGTCGCCGGCCTCTGCCTGTACCATCCCTCGCCCGCTCAGCGACCTCTGCGCGCCGGCCTCGATGACACCGATGCCGAACTGGTCATGTGTATGCTTGGGGAAGCTATGGCCGGTTTCGGCCCGAACTGCCTCGATGCCGGCAAGGCGAGAGCGGTATATCCTGAATTGACCGGACTTCATCCTGGTGCCTTTCATCCCGCCCATTCGCTATATCAGCTGTGGCGTCCCACACGGGCGACAATGTTGCGCACCAGCAATCGGGACACAAGGCTTAAGCGCCTCCTGCGGCCTTGTGATCCTCCGCCGTCGCCAATGCCGCCTGCGTATCGCCGGCAACGGCGGCCGGCAGCGGTGTGCCGCGCTTGCGCTCTCGCGCCAATGTCAGCAGGCCGGAAAAGATGATGAGCACAATGCCGACTGCCATCGGCATATCGATGCTGTCGTTGAACAGCAGGTAGCCGAAGGCGATCGCCCAGAGCATCTGACTATATTGCGGCGGCGCAACCAGATTGGCAGGCGCCATCTGCGCGGCCGTCAAGAGCAAGACGCTGCCGCACGCGCCAAGCAGGCCGTAGCTCGCGAGGAATATCCACTGCGTCGGCGTCGGTATGGTGACTTCGGACAGCATGAGAAGGCCGCTGACGATAAGCGTTCCAAAAAGACCAGCGCCATAAAGCGAGATGCGCTTTTCCTTCGAGCCGAGCGCACGGTTGACGACGATGGAGATCGCCGCCGCAAGACCGCCGATCGCCGCGCAGAGATGACCGACGGAAAGCTCGCGAAAACCCGGCCGCAGGACGATCAGCACACCGACGAAACCGAGAATGACGGCGGTCCAGCGCTGCCAGCGCACATCCTCCTTGAGAAAGATCACCGAGAGAATGGTGACAAAGGACGGCAGCAGAAACAGCAGCGCAAAGGCTTCCGCCATCGGCAGCTTGGTGAAGGCAACGACGGAGCAGATGGCACCGGTCGCGCCGCAGACGAAACGCAACAGCCACAAGGGACGGTTCGACGTCCTCACCATATCGAGCCACCCGTCCTCCCGCTTCTTCAGGAAAGGCACAGCGGCAAAGCCGAACAGCGCGCCGATGAAGGCGACCTGATAGGAGGGAATCACCCCATGCAGGATCTTGATCGACGCATCGCTGAAGGCGAAGACGGCATAGGACGCGAATGCCACAAAGACACCACGCAGGGCGGAGCGGCTTGCAGCCGCAGAGCTGGGATCGGCTGTAATCGAGGACATCGGAATCTTAAAAAAGTGCGATGGGAGGACACTGAATCAGGGAGATACACGCAATTGTATGATGAAATGACCCGAATTTCGATTGGGTTGAGGATAAACTATTGTTTCAACCGAACGCGGGAGGCGAGGACGCGAAAGTCAGTTTCCGAGAAAGCCCAGCTTATCCATCTGGCTCGGAGGAACACGCCCCCTGACCGTATAGGAAAAGGCCGTAACCTTCAGTGCATCGCTATCCACTTCGCAAGTGAACGCAACTCTTTGCCAGCCACTAGGTGTCTGCACAGCAACGCCGTCCCCAAACAACGTCGCGTCGGAAACCAATGCTTGCGATAGTGCGGAGTTCACATAGCCGACAGCCTGCAGATCGTGGCGATATTGAAGCTTTTCCTCCGAATTGCAGAGATAGGCCACACGTTGACGCCGCGGCAGCTTCTTCCAAGCGTCGTATTCGCTTTTGGACAGGCGGGCCATCTCGGCGCTCGAATAGAGCTTCTTGGCCTGGATAGCTCGCTTCGGCGCAATGGATTTAGGTGCTTGCGGTTCGGCAACCAGCGAAGTGCCTCCGGTTGAATTACCCTGGCTGCTCGAAGCGGGTTGACTATCAGCGCTCTGCTGTGAAGGAGATGGCTTCACCGTCGGAACGACAATCTGAGGCGGATCTTTTGCCTCATCCTTGGCCTGCTCGACCGGAGACTGCGGCTGCGGATCGGATGACGGCGCTTGGGCGGCCGCTTGTGCCTGCGGATTGTTGGGATCGGTCGATGGCGCCTCCGGTTGTTGCACCTGCGAATCCGAAGGCTGGTTGGTCGCCAGGACATCGGGTGCGGTGGAAGAGGCTTGAGCAGTCGAGTCGCTTGCCGGCGGTTGGGCCGCATTTGCTTGCTGATCCTTGGCGTCAGCTTGTTGCTGCGCTTCCTGCGCCTGTTGTGCCGCCCGTGCTTGGGCCTCGGCCTGCGCAGCCGCCTGTTGTTCAGCCGCAGCGTCGTTCGGAGGCGTTGGAGGGATATCGTCTTTCGACTGTTCCGAAGCGTCCGCCTGCTGCGTGGTGTTTGCGTCCTTCTGATCGCCCTTCATGTCCGGAAGCGGAGTCTCGGTCGCAGAGGGCTGCTGTTCCGCCTTCTCGACAGGCTTGTCAGCGCCGGGATCATCAGGTTTGGGTTCCGACTTCGCCTGCTCTACCGGCTTATCGGCCTTGGCCTCATCCGGCTTGGCCGGCGGCTTCTCTGCCTGCTTCTTGCCGTTGGGATCGGATTGCTTTGGCGGCTGTTCGTCCGCCTTCTTTCCCTCAGGCTGCTGTGGTTCCTGTTGGGTTTCGGCCGCCTGCTCCGCCGGCTTCTCATCAGGTTTCGGCGTCGGCTTCGGAGGCTGATCGGGCTTCTCGTTCGCCTTCGTCGCAAGCTCCTGCTTTTCCTCCTGCTGCGGCACCAGCTCGACATTGACGCTCTGCTCGGGCTTCGCCTCGGGTGGCGCGGGAAATAGCGGCAGCAAAAAAATCGCGACAAACAGGACGTGCAGAAGGATCGACAGGACAAAGCCCGGCCTTATTTCCCTATCCCGTTTTTCCGCGACCTTTTCCATCGTTCAGCGGATGGCTCGCGACGAGAAAGCAATCAGGCGAAAACAATGCATCGATTCATTCGATCCTTATCGGCAAACAGATCAGAAGATTTTCCGGTCGCTGACATATGGTACGCGACCACGCACCGCGAAAGAGGTATCGGCCGAAATCGAACTTGTCAGGCATCCGCACGATCCGCAATGGCGCAAAAACAAACCTGCGTGATCGCGCATCGCCTAGACGGTAGCATCCCTCGTCAGAAGAACTCATCCAGTAGCCGATAATATGCCATCTTTTCTTCTTGCGGCTGAAAATCGCCATAGGCTTTCAAAAACTCCGCAACCAATTCTTCCCCGAAATTGTGCACGATGCTGCCACAGGCAAGTGCAATATCCTGATGGCGATCAGCCACGCCGAGACGACCGCAATCGATATAGCCGCTGAACTTCGGGCCGTCGGCCATGAAATTCGGAAGGCAGGCATCTCCATGGGTGACGACTAGATCCTCCATTGACGGTCTCTTGGCCTGAAGTTCGCGGAAAAGATCTTCTGCTGATCTTCCAAGCCGGGCCTCATCGAAATCATCCTCATCAACGCGACCGGCAAGCAAGTGCGCCTTTACCGTGCCGATTCTGTTCTCCAGCCGATGATCGAAGGGACAAGCGGCGATATCGATGGCATGCAATTGCCGCAACGCATCCGCCAAAAGCCGCGAGCGGCTGTAACCACTCGGCGCTGACGAGATCGCTGCCGGGAAGAGCACCCATCAAAAGCCATTCGCGTTCGCCGTCCGTCTCGTGGGCAATGGTTTCCGGGCAGGCAAAACCCTGTGAGGCGAGCCATCGCAGCCTCGCAACCTCGCCGGCCAGCTCACCCAAGGGATCGGCCAGCTCGGTCTTGAGATAAACGGGCGCACGCCCATCGGCCTCGAGCCGGAAAACATGGGCCGAGGAACGCCCCAGCCCATCCTGTCGCCATTCGTACCCAGCCAGCAGATCGCGCAGTCGGACAGGAAGGGATGTCTCCATGAATTGCGGCTTGCTTGCCATAAACGGCTCCTCAAATTTGATAGTGCCAATAAAAAGCCCGGCTCGCTTTCGCGAACCGGGCCTTGTCCTGTAAACTGCCGATGTCGGCTTGCGCCAGACCTCAGCTGTCGAGGAAGCTTCTGAGCTTGCGGCTGCGGCTCGGATGCTTGAGCTTACGCAGAGCCTTGGCTTCGATCTGACGGATACGTTCGCGCGTCACCGAGAACTGCTGGCCGACTTCTTCGAGCGTGTGGTCGGTGTTCATGCCGATGCCGAAGCGCATGCGCAGCACACGCTCTTCGCGCGGCGTCAGCGATGCCAGAACGCGGGTCGTCGTTTCGCGCAGGTTCGCCTGGATGGCGGCGTCGATCGGCAGAAGCGCATTCTTGTCCTCGATGAAATCGCCGAGATGCGAATCTTCTTCGTCACCTACAGGCGTTTCGAGCGAGATCGGCTCCTTCGCGATCTTCAGCACCTTGCGCACCTTCTCAAGCGGCATGGCGAGCTTTTCGGCCAGTTCTTCCGGCGTCGGCTCGCGGCCGATTTCGTGCAGCATCTGGCGCGACGTGCGAACGATCTTGTTGATCGTTTCGATCATGTGCACCGGAATACGAATGGTGCGTGCCTGGTCGGCGATCGAACGGGTGATCGCCTGACGAATCCACCAGGTGGCGTAGGTCGAGAACTTGTAGCCGCGGCGATATTCGAATTTATCAACCGCCTTCATCAGGCCGATATTGCCTTCCTGAATGAGGTCGAGGAACTGCAGGCCGCGGTTGGTGTACTTCTTGGCAATGGAAATGACGAGGCGCAGGTTGGCTTCGACCATTTCCTTCTTGGCGATGCGCGCTTCGCGCTCACCCTTCTGAACCATGTGAACGATACGGCGGAATTCCGAGATCGAAATACCGGTTTCGGTCGCAAGGTTCTGAATTTCCTGGCGAATGTCGCGGATGGTCGTGTTTTCGCTCTTGGCGAATTCCTTCCAGCCGCGGGCAGCCAGATTGCCGATCGACTTCATCCAGTTCGGATCGAGCTCGGCGCCCTGATACTGCTCCAGGAAGCTGTCACGCTTGACGCCGTAGGATTCGGCAAGGCGCAGCAGGCGGCCTTCGTTCTGAACAAGGCGCTTGTTGATGTCGTAGAGCTGCTCGACGAGAGCGTCGATGCGGTTCTGGTTCAGCGACAGAGACTTGACCGACTTGACCAGCTCATCCTTGAGCTCCTTATAGCGGCGCTCCTGCGCCGAAGACAGCGTGCCGGAAGCCGATAGGCGTTGCTCGACCTGCTGGTCCTGCAGCTTGCGCAGCTTCTTGTAGGTTTCGGCGATAATGTCGAGCGTCGTCATCACCTGCGGGCGAAGCTCGGCTTCCATCGCGGCGAGAGAGAGGTTGGATTCGTCCTCGTCCTCTTCCTCTTCCTCGATGGGCAGGCCTTCGCCGCCGACATTGGTGATGTCGTCGTCACCGGAAGGAGAGCGGCCGCGGCGTGCCTTTTCCTTCTCTTCGGCTGCCTTGCGGTCAGCCTCGATCTTCTCAGGGCTCTGGAACTGTGGTGCAGCCTTGGCCTCGGGACCGGAATAGGTGGTTTCAAGATCGATGATTTCGCGCAGCAGCGTCGTGCCTTCGTTGAGTTCGTCGCGCCAGATAATCAGCGCCTGGAACGTCAACGGGCTCTCACAAAGGCCGCCGATCATGGTTTCGCGGCCGGCCTCGATGCGCTTGGCAATCGCGATTTCGCCTTCGCGCGACAGAAGCTCGACGGAACCCATCTCGCGCAGATACATGCGCACCGGGTCGTCCGTACGGTCGGTCGGCTCTTTCTTCTTCGCGGTCGCAAGCGCGGAACCGGTGGAGGGGGCCAGTTCGCCGCCTTCACTTTCATCGTCGCCGCCGGCGTCGTCGTCGTCACTGGCCGCAGCGCCAGCCTCTTCGACATCTTCGTCTTCAATGACGTTGATGCCCATGTCCGAAAGCATGGCCATCGTGTCTTCGATCTGTTCGGACGTCACTTCCTCGGACGGCAGAACGGCATTGAGCTCGTCCATCGTCACGTAGCCGCGCTTCTTCGCGGCCTTGATCATCTTCTTGACCGCGTCGTCGGAAAGATCGAGAAGGGGGCCGTCGGAGGTGCCGTCGCGCTCGACTTCAGCTTCTTCGTTCTCTTTGACCTTTGTTGCCATTTTTATATCGTCGCTTTCCCTGACGCTGCAAACTTTCACGCGGTGAAACAATCACACTGGCTGGCGCGCCCTGCACCAGCTGCGACTCACCGACGAACACCTAACGGAATGACCTTTAATGCCCGATTAACCACGATCACCGCCACCGGATTGCAAAGCTGGATTGCGTTTGGATTTCCGGCCATGGTATTAGGTGATCCGCTTGATCCAGTTTACCGTTCTTTCCGAAGTTAAACGGTGATTCCCAGAATTTTAGTTCTCGTCAAGCTTTTCCAGCAAAAAAGCCCGTTAAATGCGCGAAAAAGCCTTATCCACAGGCTTCGCACGCAGCAATTTATTGTTTCCCGTATTTAGGAAGTCCCCGCGCGATGACAAGAGCATCCTGAGCAAAGCCTCACATTTCCAGCATCGGCAGGTATTACCGAGGCTGAGAGTGTGGCCGAATGGCATCAATTCCAGTCCATTACGACCTTCCCGGAATTGCCTGAACGCATTGCTTCGAAGCCATCGCGGAAATCATCGATGCCGATACGATGCGTGATGAGGGGCGATACATCGAGACCGCCTTGCACGAAGGCAATCATCTTGTACCAAGTCTCGAACATCTCACGGCCATAGATACCCTTCAGGTTCAGCATCTTGAAGATGACCTTGTTCCAGTCGATCTCGAAGCCGGCCGGCGCGATGCCGAGAATGGCGATCTTGCCGCCATTGTTCATCTTGTCGATCATGTCGCGAAAGGCAGGAGCCGCACCCGACATTTCCAGCCCGACATCGAAACCCTCGGTCATGCCGATGGATTTCATCACATCGGCAAGGTTCTCCTTGGAAGCATCGACGACATGATCGATGCCGACCTTGCGGGCAAGCGCCAACCGGGTCGGATTGATATCGGTGATGACGACCTTGCGGGCGCCCGAGCGCTTGGCGACCATCGCCCCCATGATGCCGATCGGCCCCGCGCCGGTCACCAGCACATCTTCGCCGACTAGATCGAAGGAAAGCGCGGTGTGGACCGCATTGCCGAATGGATCGAAGATTGCGGCAATCTCATCCGGGATATCGTCGGGGATCGGCACGACATTGGATTCGGGAATGCAGACGAACTCGCCGAAGGAGCCGGGGCGGTTGACGCCGACACCGAGCGTGTTGCGGCAGAGATGGCCCCTGCCCGCCCGGCAGTTGCGACACTTGCCGCAAACGATATGACCTTCGCCCGAGACGCGCTCGCCGACATGATATTTCGTCACCGCCGAACCAATCTCGGCGATCTCACCGCAGAATTCATGGCCGACGACCATCGGTACGGGAATGGTTTTTTGCGCCCATTGATCCCAGTTCCAAATATGGACATCCGTACCGCAGATCGCCGACTTCCTGACCCGGATCAGGACATCGTTTGGCCCGACGTCCGGAACCGGCACATGTTCCATCCACAGCCCGACTTCCGGCCTGGATTTGACCAACGCTTTCATCATGTTCGACATGATCGGCTCTCTCCAACCAATTCAAATGATTCCGAGTTCTTTTCCGGCTTCGGCAAAGGCTGCAATCGCTTTTTCGACATCGGCCTTTGAGTGCGCAGCCGACATCTGCGTGCGGATGCGCGCCTGCCCCTTCGGCACCACGGGGAAGGAAAAGCCGATGACGTAGACGCCTTTCTGCAGCATGAGCGCCGCCATGTCCTGCGCGAGTTTTGCATCTCCGAGCATGACGGGAATGATGGGGTGATCGGCGCCGGCAAGCGTGAAGCCGAGCTTGGTCATCTCACGGCGGAAGAGTTCGGCATTGCCTTGAAGGCGTGCACGCAGGTCGGCGCCGTTCTCGATCAGATCGAAGACCTTCAGCGAGGCTGCGGCGATGACGGGTGCCAAGGTGTTGGAGAACAGATAGGGGCGCGAACGCTGCCGCAACCACTCGACGATCTCACCCCTGGCAGAAGTATAACCGCCGGAAGCGCCGCCAAGCGCCTTGCCGAGTGTGCCGGTGATGATATCCACCCGGCCTTCTACCCCGCAATATTCTGCCGATCCCCGACCATGCTCGCCGACGAAGCCGACCGCATGGCTGTCATCGACCATGACCATCGCACCGTATTTCTCCGCCAGATCGCAGACACCGCCGAGGTTGGCGATGATGCCGTCCATCGAGAAGACGCCGTCCGTCGCGATCAGCTTGAAGCGGCTGCCTTCGGCCTTCTTCAGCTCTTCTTCCAAAGCCGCCATATCATTGTTGGCATAGCGGAAGCGCTTTGCCTTGGAGAGCCGCACGCCATCGATGATGGAGGCATGATTAAGGGCATCCGAGATAATGGCATCCTCTTCCGACAGCAGCGTCTCGAACAACCCGCCATTGGCATCGAAGCAGGACGAATAGAGGATCGTCGCCTCCATGCCGAGGAAAGCCGAAATCCGCGCCTCGAGCTGCTTGTGCTCTTCCTGCGTGCCGCAGATAAAGCGCACCGAGGCCATGCCGTAGCCATAGCGATCGAGCGCTTTCTTTGCGGCCTCGGCAAGCTCCTCGTTATCGGCGAGACCGAGATAGTTGTTGGCGCAGAAATTGAGGACGCGCGCGCCGCCGAGCACGGCGATTTCGCCAGCCTGCTTGGAGGTGATGACGCGCTCGGCCTTATAGAGGCCGGCTTCTTTCAGGCCGAGAAGTTCGTTGCGCAGGTGGGAGATGAACGCAGAAGTCATGGTCGCATTCCGATGCTGGTCAAAGGGCCTAATTAATCAAGGAATAACATAGGATCCGGCCACTTACTGCATCCAGCAACGGCAAAAATGCGCAACCCGGTGACGTCAGCGCGACAGAGCGCAGTTTCGATAGCATCTGTCAAAGCAGGGCGGGTTGACGCAACTTCCTGGTCAAGTCTGAGGGAGCTCTGTTCCAAAAATTACTTGACTCAGTCCAATATTTTGCAGCAGATTGGCGTCGATCTGACAATAAGGGAGAACCATGAGCATATTCCATAGATTCTCCCTCGCAGGACAGGTTGCTCTCATTACCGGCGGCGGACGTGGCCTGGGATCTGAGATGGCCCAGGCGCTCGCCGATGCCGGCGCCCACGTCATCCTCAACGGACGAACTGCAGCCACACTCAATGCAGCCGTGGAAGCGATCCGAGCAAGAGGCGGCTCGGCGGAAGCCGCCGCCTTCGACATTTCCGATCGCGACGCTCAGCATGCAGCAATAAACAACATCGAGAAAAATCACGGCCGGCTCGACATACTGATCAACAACGTCGGTGCCCGCGACAGGCGCCCACTGGCCGACTTCGACGACGAGGCGATCCTCGCCCTGCTCAACACGGATCTCGCCGCCTCGATCATGCTCTCCCGCGATGCCGCGCGCCTGATGAAACGACATAATCACGGGCGGCTGATCTCGGTCACTTCGATCAGCGGACAGGTCGTCATGCCGGGTGACTGCGTCTATCCCGCCGCCAAGCAGGGTCTGACAGGTCTAATGCGCAGCATGGCTGTAGAATTTGGCCCTCACGGCATCACCAGCAACGCCATCGCGCCGGGCTGGTTCGCAACGGAAACCAATGCGGCGATGGTCGCGAACGAAGACCTGATCCCCATCGTGCGTCAGCGCATCCCCGTTCAGCGCTGGGGACGTCCCGACGAGATTGCGGGCGCAGCACTTTTCCTCGCCAGCGATGCCGCTTCTTTCGTTAACGGCCACGTCCTGACCGTCGATGGCGGAATGACGGTGCGCATGTAGCGTGTCGGCGGCCGGGCTTCGATAATGGCATCAACACGTCACCGATTGGCGAACTCCGAAATCACGGCAAGGAACGCGTCTCCATAGCGGTCCAGCTTCGATTGCCCGACCCCCGATATCCCCAGAAGATCTCGGTGATTCCTGGGCCGCTCTGTCGCAAAGGCGATCAGCGTCGTATCCGGAAAGACGACATAAGGCGGCACGCCCAATTCCTTGGCGATCCGGGTGCGCTCGGCCCGCAGCGCGTCGAACAGTGCCTGTGCCTCGCCGGAAAGCCCATGTGCTTGCCTGTCCGGTCGTCCCGCCTTCTTGCCGCGACGGCCCGTTTCGGGCCGATCCTTGCGGAAAAACACCTGCCGCTCGCGCTTGAAGACGGCCCTCGCCTGTTCCTGGAGCTTCATCGCGCCGAAGGCCGTGTGGTCGATGCTGATAAAGCCGTTCGCCAATAATTGCCGGAAGATCGATTGCCAGGTGCGAGAGGGAATATCCTTGCCTGCGCCGAAGACCGGCATATCGATGTGGCCGAAACGCTCGGTCTTCTCATTGACCGTTCCCATCAGCACATCGATGACATGGCCGGTGCCGAAACGCTCGCCGGTCCGATAGACGGCGGCAAGCGCCTTGATGGCCGCTTCCGTTCCGTCCCAGGTCTCCACAGGCTTCAGGCAGGTATCGCAATTGCCGCAACCGCCGCCATGTGCCTCGCCGAAATGCGAAAGGATCGACTGCCGCCGACAGCCGGCCGTCTCGCAGATCGCGAGCAGCGCATTGAGCTTTGCCCGCTCGACGCGCTTGATTTCCTCGGACGCGCCGCCTTCGTCGATCATCCGCCCGCGCTGGATGACATCGGCCATGCCATAGGCCATCCAGACATTGGAGGGCAGCCCATCGCGCCCGGCGCGGCCCGTCTCCTGGTAATAAGCCTCCACCGATCCCGGCAGATCGAGATGGGCGACATAGCGTACATTCGGTTTATCGATGCCCATACCGAAGGCAACCGTCGCCACGAGGCACAGGTCTTCCTCTTTCAAGAAGGCATCCTGATTGGCATCGCGAAGCGCTCGATCCATGCCGGCATGATAGGGAAGCGCGCGGATGCCCTGCCCGTTCAGCCACTCCGCCGTGTCCTCGACTTTGGCACGAGAGAGGCAATAGACGATGCCGCTATCGCCACGATGCCCGTCGAGAAAACGGAGCAATTGCTGGCGCGGCTGATCGCGCTCGACAATCTCATAGGTGATGTTCGGTCGGTCGAAGCTCGTGGTGAAGACCTTGGCATCGTCAAGGGCCAGCCGCTCGATGATGTCGTCCCGCGTGTGCGGATCGGCCGTTGCCGTTAGCGCGATCCGCGGCACGCCGGGAAAAAGCTCCGCAAGCCTGCCGAGATCGCGATATTCCGGTCGGAAGTCATGGCCCCATTGAGAAACGCAATGCGCCTCGTCGATCGCGAAAAGCGCGATCTTCGCCCGCCCGAGCATCTGGCAGAAGCCTTCTGTCGCGATACGTTCCGGCGTTACATAGAGCAAATCGAGCTTGCCTGCGGAAATGGCGCGATAGACATCGCTCGCCTCCTCGCGCGACAGGGACGAATTCAGGGCGGCAGCCCGGATGCCGAGCTGTTTCATCGCCTCTACCTGATCCCGCATCAGCGCGATCAGCGGCGAAACGACGATGCCGATTCCATCGCGGCAAAGCGCGGGAATCTGGAAACACAGCGACTTGCCGGCACCGGTCGGAAACAGCACGACCGCGTCGCCGCCGGAGACGACATGCTCGATCACCTGCTGCTGCTTGCCGCGAAAGGCGGAATAGCCATAGATACGTTTCAGCACATCGAGCGGCGCCGGCGCACGTGTGCCCTCACCAAACAATGCGTCGTCTACGGAAAATCGCGGCTCTTGTCGTACAGGCTGAGGCATCTATTCCCTATTTTCCAGCGGCACCTTTGACGCGACCGGAGAGCACGCCGAAGCCATCGATGATCGCTTCCTGATTTTCCAGACGCAGCGCCTCGAGCTGTACTTCCTGCAAGGCGCGAATCAACGGCTCGATCGCTTCACCGTCGCCTTCTTCCGTCGCCTCGGCAATAGCGCCTTCCAGCTCGATCTTGTGCCAGCGCAATGCTTTCGAGCGCTTGTGGAGCGCAAGTGCTTGGCGATAGCCCTCGCGCGCATCCTCCATGGCGGCGGCCTCGGTGGCAGTCCACAGGCGAGCATTGCGAATCTGCTGTTCCAAGCTTTTCAGCAGGGCGCCGAAATCCTGTTCCTCCAATTGCTCGAGCAGTCGCTCGCGGACGAGCTGAGGCCCGACCAAGGTTGCAGCCGCCCCGAGGACCGCAGACCAGAGCCGCTGTAGTTCACGGCTGTCATAATCGATCGCGGCGATCTCGTCATATTCGTCCTGTAGCAGTGCCGGATGGTTGACGATGGTCAAAGCGAGCACGCTTTCGCGAAGGCTCGGAACATCCTGATGTCCCTTGATCATGGCCGAACGCTGCAAGCGATCGGATGCGGTCGTCGCCACCGCAGCCCCGGTACGTGCCTGTCCGCCACGACCTGCAAAGTTGCGGCTATTACCGTCGCGGGAAAAATTACGCCCCTGCTGGCCGCCCCGCTGGAACTGCGGCTGGAACAGCCCGTTCAACCGCTCGCGCATATTTTGCTGATAATGGCGGCGCACATCTTCGTCGCCGATAACAGACACGATGCGCCGCAACCGCGCTTCCAGCTCCGCCCGCGCCTCCGGCGTCTCGAAGGTGCCGCTGCCGGCCTCCCTCGTCCAGATGAGGTCGGCGAGAGGTTTTGCCTGCGCCAGCACCTTGTCGAACGGCGCGCGCCCATCCTGCCGAACGAGGTCGTCGGGGTCCTTGCCATCGGGCAGCAAGGCAAAGCGTACGGTGCGGTTCGGTTTGATATGAGGCAGCGCCAGATCGGCGGCACGATTGGCGGCGCGGATGCCGGCGCCATCGCCATCGAAGCAGAGCACCGGCTCCGGCGTCATCTTCCAGAGGAGATCGAGCTGGCTCTCCGTCAGAGCCGTGCCGAGCGGCGCAACGGCATTCTCGACGCCGGCCTGATACAGCGCGATGACATCCATATAACCTTCGACCGCGATAATGGTCCCGGCGCCATCGGCGCCCTGCGAAGCGCGGCGGGCGCGGGTGAAATTGTAGAGCACATTGCCCTTGTGGAAGAGCTCGGTCTCGTTGGAATTCAGGTATTTCGCCGGCGCATCCGGCGACATGGCGCGGCCACCAAAGGCAATCACCTTCTCGCGCGAGGACAGGATCGGAAACATGATGCGGTCGCGGAAGCGGTCATAGGAGACCGGCACGTTCTCATGCACGACGAGGCCACAGGCCTCCATCTGCTCCTTCAGCACACCCTTGCTGGCAAGATGCTCTTTCAGGGCGTTGCGGCTATCGGGCGAATATCCCAAACGGAAGGTCTCGATCGTGCGGCCGCTGAGGCCGCGGTCTCTCAGATAGGCCCTTGCCCGCGCTCCATTGGCTGTCTGCAACTGGTCTTGGAAAAACTGGGTCGCCATTTCCATGACGTCGAGCAGCGACGTGCGTTCCTTCTCGCGCTTCGCCTCCATCGGATCGGCAACGGGCATCGGAACGCCTGCCATGTCGGCGATCTGCTGCACGGCCTCCGGAAAGCTCAAGCCCTCCAATTCAGTCAGAAAGCGGAAATGGTCGCCTGTGACGCCACAGCCGAAGCAGTGATAGCGCCCTTTGCGATCCTCACAGTGGAAGCTCGGCGATTTCTCGCCATGAAAGGGGCAGCAGGCCCAGTAATCGCCGCGCGGCACATTGGTCTTGCGCCGATCCCACGTCACGCGACGACCGATCACGTCTGAAATCAAGACGCGGTCGCGAATCTCATCGAGAAACGTATTGGAAAATCGCATGGCTACCTCTGGCTCGCTCCATATAAACAGGAATACGGGGCATTGCCACGACCACCCGGCCGCCTCCCACGCTATTCACAGCCCTTTGCCGGCGATTGCATTTTCGCCCCTCGATCACAACTCCGTGAACATGGCGGCACATTTATTCGCATTCGCCTCGAAATCCACGGCCGCGTTTGACAGGCCCGAAACGCCCAAAAATCGCTTCACCGTGACCGGAACTGGTAGGATTATGTCCATGGGAGTAACTATTTCGTCCGCAAAAATCTGCGAAAAAGCAAAGGCTTGCACAGCCTATGGTCGACAAATGCGAACAAGGGCGACGCCGTGAACAATCAATGGCTGCAAAGCAATCGCGCCCGGGCGACACTCTTTGAAGGCACATTTGCGGCATGGTTCGTAAGCCAAACATTATTTTTTTGTAATTTGATTGTTGGTGTGCGTCGCAATAGCGTCCTTCTCACAGGGCGAGACAAGCCGGCGAAGGACTTCTTCGCGACGCGACATGCCGAGACGCCCTGACGAACCGAAGGCCACCAGGTACGGGCTTTCAGTTTAGGAGAGAAAAATGCGCGTTCTTATCGTACCCTTGGCAGCAGCAGCCATCTTTGCCACAGCTACTTATAGCTCGGCTACAATGACCGGCAGCGCCAGCGACGAGAACGTGCTCTATGCCGGTGCAGGATATCAGCTGCCGGCGGATATGAAGGTCCCTGCCCTTTCAGCAGGCGTAAAGATTCAAATGTCCGAACTGCCGCCGCAGGCATTGGCTTTGCCCCAGCAGATCAGGATTCTCCGATAAGTTCAGCAGATACTCAGGTGGGGCACCATCCCTACCCCCGGCGCCGCCCCACCTGAGTGCCTTTGCAAAAGACGTTTGATTTTTGGGCCCCACCCTGCGTCATCAAATGTCAGCAAAGCGCAAGAAGGCAGGAGCTCCCCCAGCTCCTGCCTTCTCTAATTTTGGGCCATCCCCAATTCACGACGGCGCGAGCATCCCGCACATGCTGCGGAACATCTTTGGTTCCTCGCCGCGAGTATCTTGACGCAACGATATCGATCGATATCCTTTATTATCTACGTATATGCGATCTTATTAATTATCTCGTCAGACAATTTGAAACTTAGTTCAGTTGATCGGAGACGATTGCATGTCTTTCTCTACAAAGGAACTTACACAAAACCCGAATTTTTTCCCAGAAATCCTCGATTATACACGAGAGATTTTATCAACTTATGATCGGAATCAGCGCGTATGCTCAGTCTTTGCTTCACAGCAGCGCTGGCTGATGGCACTTGCGGGCTTCGCCCTCTATTGTGGCGGCATTGACGGGGAACCGCCCGGTATCCATGCCAATCGTTTCGCCAACTATATTGTCGAGCATGAAATCGCCAGCCACAACACTGCGCTTAGCTTTATTCAGGAGATGCTTGCTCTCGATTTTCTGCGCTACCTGCCCATAGCCAATGATCGGCGCGCTCGGCCGATGCAGCCGACGGAAGAGGCCGCAAAGCAGCTTGCCCTATGGCTGAGCATCCATCTTTCCGTGCTGGATCGATTGGATGGCGGCAAGCGTAACGCCTCATTTGGCAAAAAACCGGAACTTATCGCCCTGCTGCAGCCCACGATCTCGGTTGGCATCATCGAAAGCGACGAGCTGCGCAATCCGGGAGAAACCTTCGACCTGTTTACCTGGGCAAACTCGGGCGGCATCATCATGGATTATCTGATCTCCCGCATCGGGACGATCAACACCGCGACTAAAAAAGCGATTATTGGGCCGGTGGCCTTTACCGATATCTGCAACCGATTTCTGATCTCCAGAACAAACGCAAAGCGACTTATGAACAAAGCCATAAAGATGCAAAGCGTTGGGTGGACAGGATCGCCGGGGCGGAGCCAGCTTTGGCTCTCGAGCGCCTTCATCGAGGAGTATTGCAACTATCAGGCGGGGAAACTCGCCATGATAGATGCCGCCTGGCAAAGCACCCTCGGCACGCGGCCGCTCCGCATGCCGAGCGCGAAACAGAATTTTACTTCAGCAGCTCCTTCAAGATAGACGAGGCCTTGGCAAAATCCATCTGACCGGCATAGCGCTCGCGCAGGGCGGCCACGCACTTGCCCATATCCTTCAAGCCCTGCGCGCCAAGTTCCGCGACAACCGCAACGCAGATCTCGCGGACCTTCTCTTCGGAAAGCTGCTCCGGCATGAAACCCTGGATGACTGCGATTTCCCCGCGCTCCTTGTCAGCCAACTCCGGACGCCCGCCCTCGATGTAGATCTTCACCGATTCCTCGCGCTGCTTGATCATCTTGGCGAGCAGCTGCAGAATCTCGTCGTCGCTCGCCTGTTCCTTGGCGAGACCGCGATTGGCGATGTCCTTGTCCTTGATGGCTGCAAGGATGAGACGGACGGTCGAAAGCCTCGCCGTGTCCTTGGCCTTCATGGCATCCTTCTGGGCGTTGGAAAGGGTTTCGCGGATCATGTCTTTAACTCCTTGAAGCAGGCCGGCGACGATCGCCCCGGCCACTTATGTCATGTTGCTGTCTCTTAAACCAACAGTGTCGATCAACGCAATTGCGCCCGAGAGCCCGAATTCCTTGACGGGAAAGCAAACCGCGCATTGACCGGCTCGCCTTGTTTAGCTATGTCCATCACCTGCACATAAGATCGATAGGAAGATCTCAAGCCGCGACCTCGGTCGACGGCTGCACCTTGCTACAAACATGGCGGAACCGCCGGTCTCTTCAAGGCCGCGCCCGACGCCGGAAACGGGATGACGACTATGACCGCCACAGCCCCATGGACCACTGAAAAGCCGACTGCCCTCCTCGTTCTCGCGGATGGTACTGTGATCGAAGGCAAGGGTATCGGCGCGACCGGCAAGGTCCAAGCCGAAGTCTGCTTCAACACGGCGCTCACGGGTTACGAGGAGATCCTGACCGACCCCTCCTATCTTGGCCAGATCGTCACCTTCACCTTCCCCCATATCGGCAATGTCGGCACCAACGATGAAGACATTGAAGACCTGACGCCAGCCGCCCGTCACGGCGCTGTCGGCGTCATCTTCAAGGCCGATATCACCGACCCCTCGAACTACCGCGCCGCCAAACACC
This sequence comes from Martinezella sp. CNPSo 3957, assembly GCF_057784395.1. NCBI lineage: Bacteria > Pseudomonadati > Pseudomonadota > Alphaproteobacteria > Hyphomicrobiales > Rhizobiaceae > Martinezella > Martinezella sp. CNPSo 3957. The sequence continues at coordinate 110,293 of NZ_JBXSOU010000002.1, read as the reverse complement.
TCGACCAATGGCTGAAGGCGCGCGGCATCATCGGGCTCTGCGGCATCGACACGCGTGCGCTGACCGCCTGGATCCGCGAGAACGGCATGCCGAACGGCGTGATCGCTCACAATCCGAACGGCGTCTTCGATATCGAGCAGCTGAAGGCGGACGCCAAGGCCTGGAGCGGACTTGAAGGTCTTGATCTCGCCAAGGTCGCCTCTTCCGGCCAGTCCTCGCAATGGTCGCAGACACCCTGGGTCTGGAACGAAGGCTATGGCGAACTCGGCGCCGATGACGCCAAGTACCATGTCGTCTGCCTCGATTACGGCGTCAAGCGCAACATCCTGCGCCTTTTCGCCGGCCTCGATTGCAAGGTCACGGTCCTGCCGGCGACGGCTTCCACGAATGACGTGCTCGGTCTCAAGCCGGATGGCATCTTTCTCTCGAACGGCCCCGGTGACCCGGCAGCGACCGGCGAATATGCCGTGCCCGTCATCAAGGATCTACTGAAGACCGAAATCCCGCTCTTCGGTATCTGCCTCGGCCATCAGATGCTTGGCCTCGCCCTCGGCGCCAAGACCGCGAAGATGCATCAGGGCCATCACGGTGCCAACCATCCGGTCAAGGACCATACGACCGGCAAGGTCGAGATCGTCTCGATGAACCACGGCTTCGCAGTCGACTCGAAGTCGCTGCCCGAAGGCGTTGAGGAGACTCATATTTCGCTCTTCGATGGCAGCAATTGCGGTCTTCGCGTTTCCGGCAAGCCGGTCTTCTCCGTGCAGCATCACCCGGAAGCATCGCCCGGCCCACAGGACAGCCACTATCTTTTCCGCCGCTTTATCAACCTGGTGCGCGAGAAGAAGGGCGAAACGGCCCTCGCCGAACGCGCCTGATAGAACCGACCACCCAATCGCATGAGAAAAGCCCCGGATTGAGATCAATCCGGGGCTTTCTCTTTGTGCGTCAACTTGGGAGGGCTTTCGTCACATCAGTATTGCTTTATTGCAGGCCTAGAGCAGTTCCAGCAAAAGTGCGAAGCGTTTTCGCGATTCGAAGAAAAGCGGAAATGCTCTACGCCTGCATGCGGCGCTGCTTCACCACCTCAAGCTCGCTCATCAAGATTTCCTCGAGGAACTCGAAGTCTGATTGCCCAAATTCAACGAGGCCGAATCTCAGCTTGTAACCCCAATTCTTGTCCTGGGTGAAATCAAGCCAGCCCAGGAGAGGACGGAGCGGCTGTTCAGGCGCGTCCAGCCAGTCCACATCCCTGCGATAGGCTTTTCCGCGGCCCATCTCGCCAAGATAGGGCTCGCCTTCACGGACAAAGCCGATGGCGGTGAAGCTCTGAAAGCCGTCCCTCTCGCCCATTTTGACGGAGGGCGAATAGTAGATGATGCCATCGCCCGGCTTGATCCGCATTAAAGGGGCTCGCTTGCCATGATTTACCTGCATGAAACCATGCCGGCGCCCGATACGCACATGCTCGGCACTCGCTACTGCCAACCAATAGGATTTCTGCTCCGGCTCCTGCCGCCGGGATGAGGTGTTGGCGTGGGGCAGAAGGCGTACAGCCGCCCCCTGATTGATCTGGCCTTCCCGCGGGAAAAGCGCTGCATCACTATGATTGCTTGCCTTGAACATCATGGTCGTCTCCCGTCTCTGGTATGAAACAGTTATAGACGATCATGCTGTCAATTTTTGTCAGTAGTCTCGCGGTGCGAAGATGGCTGCCGCTATCAAGCGGCGGCAGCCTTTTGCGTCCGCACAAGAAGGTAGAACCGGGCGCAAAGCATCGCCGCTGCTGAAGCAAGGCCGAGCAGGAAGCCGAACCAGATACCGATGCCGCCGAAGCTGAGCGGAAACGCCAGCAACCAGGCAAGAAAGAAGCCGATCGGCCAATAGGCGATCAGCGCCATGATCATCGGCACGCGCGCGTCCTTCAGCCCGCGCAGCAAGCCGCTCGCAATCGCCTGCAGCCCATCGACGAGCTGGAATAGGCCGGCGACGACAATCAGCGGTGCGGCGAAGGCAAGCACCTGCGGCGCCTCGGCCGAATGGACGTCAAGGAACCAGCTTGCCAGCCAGGATGGCACGGTTGCAAACAGGATGCTGCCGCAAAGCGCGATACAGCACGAAACGACGAGCACGACGATGGCCGCACGCTTGAGACCGAGATGATCGCCCTGACCGTGGGCGACACCGACGCGCACCGTCGCTGCCTGGCTGAGGCCCAGCGGGATCATGAAGGCGATGGACGCCCACTGCAAAGCGATGCCGTGCGCAGCAAGCTCGATGGTGCCGATCTGGCCCATCAGCAGCGATGCTGCCGTGAATAGGCTGACCTCAGCCAGAACCGTTACGCCGATTGGGAAACCAAGCCGGATGACATCCCATAAAGCATGCCAGTCGGGCCGCCAGAATCGCACAAAGATCTCGTAGCGCCGTGTTTCCTGGTGGGCTTGCACGTAACCAACGATGAAGAGCAAACCGGCGGTCTGCACGGCGACAGAAACAATGGCCGCACCATGCAGACCCATAGCCGGCAGGCCGAAATGACCGAGCACCAGAATATAGGCCAGCACGGCATTCATCACCAACATGGCGATAGTCACCTTGAGGATGATGCCGGCACGGCCGATAGCGCTCACCAACGCTCGGATGACATTGTAGAGCAGCCCCGGCAACACGGCGAAGTGGCCGATGTCGATATAGCCGCTCGCCAATTTCGCGACATCGGGCTTCTGCCCCGCAGCGAGCAAAATCTCCTCGGAATAGAAGAAAGCCGGCTGCGCCAGCAGCCAATAAGCCGTTACGACCCATAGGCCCATACGAAGCGCACGGCGCACCGAGGTAACGTCGCCTCTGCCATAGGCTTGCGCCACCAGCGGCATGACCGCGATGGAAAAACCCGAACCGAAAACTAGGATCGTGAACAGAAACTGCGCGGAAAGCACCATTGCAGCCAGCTGCTCGGCACCGAGCCGGCCGACGATCATGACATCAGTGGTGTTGATCCCGAGCTGCGCCAATTGCGCACCGATCAGCGGAATGCCCAGCGCAAGCGTTGCGCGCACATGTGCTGACCACGAATTATCATTGTCATGCGCGTAAGGGCGCGCAGGTGCCGGCATATCCATAGCGAAGACTCGATCTTTAGAGTCGCGCAAACCGTCCTACCCAAGGGTGCGCGAGCCTGCCGCATTAACGCAACCTAGGTTAAAAAGCCAGCAGACAAGTCGATAATGCTAAAGAATTCATCAGAACATCAAAATATCTGATGATATTTTAGGCCGCTTCGCCCGCCTGCGACTGGGATACCGCTTTCGGCTCGGTCTTGCGGACTTTCGCCACGAGCACGACAAGGCCGGCAACCACCAGGATTGCGCTCATGATGAAGGGCGCACCCGCAAAAACGACGGGTGCGGTTGGCGCGGTATAATACTCGAAAAGATACGGAAACAGCACCGGCCCAATGATGGCGGTTATACTCGTCAGGCTGCCGAGCACTCCCTGCAATTCGCCTTGTGCGGAAGGCGGAACCTTGCTGGCTGCAATGGAACGAAGCGGCGCATCCGCGACATTTTCAATGACAGTCAGGACGATAACTGCGTAAACCATCCAACCTTGCCATGAAAAGGCGTAGCCGATCAGGCCGAGACCGGAAAACACCATTCCGAGCACTGCGGTCTTCCACTCGCCGAGCACAGGCACCAGCCGTGGCAATACGAGACCCATGGCGATGGCGGCACCTATCCCATAGACAGCGAGCGAGAAGCCGATCTGCCCCTCGCTCCAGTCATAGCGATAGGAGGTGACGAAAGCCCAGACCGCCGGGTAAACGCCATGCGCCAGCCAGTTCAGGAACATCACGACACAGACCCAGCCGATACCTTGGTAGCGGCGCATGTGCTTCAGCGCGCCGAACGGATTGGCGCGCGTGATCTCGAAGGGCCGGCGGTGTTTCGCGTCGAGCGTTTCCGGCAGCAGGAAATAGGCGCCGACGAAATTCAGGAACGCGAGAGCCGCCGCGCCATAGAAGGGCACGCGGGGACCGAACTCGCCCAGAAAGCCCCCGATGACGGGGCCAAGCACAAAGCCGACACCGAAAGCCATGCCGATCAGGCCGAAATTCTTCGCGCGGTTCTCGTCATTGCTGATATCGGCGATATAGGCGGAGCAGGTCGAGAAACTTGCGCCGCTGATGCCGGCGAGGATGCGGCCGACAAACAGCATCCAGTATGAGCCGGCAATCGCACAGATGAAATTGTCGATCGCGAAGGTCAGCACCGAGGCTAATAGCAGCGGCCGACGGCCATAGCGATCGCTCAGATTGCCGATCAGGGGTGAAAACAGAAACTGCATGCCGGCATAGGCCAGCAACAGCCAGCCGCCCTCGGTCGCCGCCGTGCTGACCGAGGCACCCGTCAACTCCTCAAGATATTTCGGCATCACCGGCATGATGATCGCGATACCGATGACGTCGAGGAAGAGGATAAGGAAGACGAGGAACAGGCCTCGACGGGCGAATTTCTGATCGATCATGGAGATGCCTTCTGGCGGCTCCGCCTCGATGAAAGAGACAGAACGTGAACGAAAAACCGGTGCGTTCCCCATACATAAAGATTTTGGCGGAAACAATACGTGAACGCTTCAATCCTATTGATTTATCGAACGCTTTTTTTGATCCTTGGCACAAAAGCGACTATCTGTCGCGACCGCGCCGCTGTTCTCGATTGAGAAAGTCGATGAAGGCTCTGAGTGGTGTCGGCATATGGCGTCTGCTGGCATAATAGAGAAACGGGCCGGAAAAAACCGTGTCCCATTCTTCCAAAATCGGCATCAATTCTCCGCTGGCAATCTGCGGCGCGAGGAATTCTTTGAATGTTCTGATAATGCCCAATCCAGCCACCGCCGCGCTGCGCTCTATGTCGATCGAATTCGTCGCAACGACCATTGGTGGCGTAATGAAGATCGTCTCGCCCTTCCTTTCGAACTCCCATGGCAAAGCAGATCCGCTCAGGAAGCGATGACGAATACAGCGATGCTCGAGTATATCGCGCGGATGTTGCGGCGTGCTGTTTGCAGCCAGATAGGCCGGCGCCGCGGCTGTGATATAATGCTGTTGCCGAGGCCCGATCGGTACGGCGATCATATCCTTTTCCAGCCGCTCGTCATAGCGAATCCCGGCATCGTAACCGGCCGCCACAACATCGATGAAACTGTCTTCAGCGACGATTTCGACCGAGATCGCGGGATATTCCTTCAGAAAGCGGCTGATGATGTCGGGCATGACCACGATGGCAGCAACGGTCGGCACATTCAGCCGCAAAGTCCCGCCGATGCTGTCGCGAAAGCTGTTGATATCGTCGAGCGCCGCAGAGATCTCGCTCATGGCGGGCGTCAGCCGCTCCATCAGCCGCTCTCCCGCCTCCGTCGGCGTTACGCTTCGGGTCGTGCGATTGAGCAGACGGACCGTTAGCCGTTCCTCCAGCCGCCGGACCGCTTCGCTTAATGACGAGGCGGAAACGCCGCGCTTGCGTGCCGCTTCACGAAAGCTGCGCTCGCGGGCAACCGCAGTAAAGGCAACCAGGTCTGCCAGTGGCAAGTCATCCATTGTGCGAAATTCCAAACGACCTGTTTCGATTTACCGGGATTATCGCACAGAGAGCAGCGGAGTAAAACATCATCACAGAGACCTCTGGAAAAGAGGGTGCACCTTCGACCAAGGAGAGTAACGATGGAAAAACATCAACTGGGAAGAACCGGACCGCAGGTATCCACGCTTGGCCTCGGCTGCATGGGCATGTCTGGCATGTATGGGCCGTCCGATCGCGCTGAAAGCATCGCTACCATACATGCCGCGCTCGATGCCGGGATCAACCTGCTCGATACCGGTGATTTCTACGGCATGGGCCACAATGAGATGTTGATCGGCGAAGCCATCAAGGGGTTGAAGCGGGACGATTTCCTGCTGAGCGTCAAGTTCGGCGCGCTGCGCGATCCCGCCGGAGCATGGCTCGGCTACGATGCCCGGCCGGCGGCGATCCGGAATTTCGTCGCCTATTCGCTGCAGCGGCTCGGCGTCGATCACATCGATATCTACCGCCCTGCCCGCCTCGACCCGAACGTGCCGATTGAAGATCAGATCGGCGCGATATCGGATCTCATCAAGGCAGGCTACATCAGGCATATCGGCCTGTCGGAAGTCGGCGCCGACACCATCCGCCGCGCCGCCGCCGTCCATCCGATCGTCGACCTGCAGATCGAATATTCGTTGATCTCGCGCGGCATCGAGGACAAGATCCTGCCGACCTGCCGTGAACTCGGCATCGGCGTTACTGCCTACGGCGTACTTTCGCGCGGCCTCATCAGCGGCCACTGGCAGAAGGATAATGCCAAAAAGGGCGACTTCCGCACGATAAGCCCGCGCTTTCAGGCTGGAAACGTCGAAAAGAATCTTGAGCTCGTGGAAGCTTTACGGGAGATCGCCGAGACGAAGGGCGCGACCGTCGCCCAGATCGCGATTGCCTGGGTCGCAGCCAAGGGCAAGGACATCGTCCCGGTCATCGGCGCCCGTCGCCGCGACCGCTTGACGGAAGCCCTGGGAGCGCTCACGGTTGAATTGTCGCAAGCCGATATGGCCGTGATCGAACGCGCGATCCCGAAAGATGCCGCTGCCGGTGGCCGCTACCCCGAAGCGCAGCTGACGCATCTCGACAGCGAGAAATAACTCGAAAGGCTTGCCCGCTCGCCGGTATCCCGGGGGGCGGGCAAGCAGGATCAGACCGGATTGTTCAGCGTATCGCAATCCGAGAGCTTGCCGGAATCGAAACCCTGCTTAAACCACTTCACGCGTTGCGCCGACGTGCCGTGGTTAAAGCTATCGGGAACAATGTAACCTTGCGTGCGCTTCTGCAGCGTGTCATCGCCGATCTGCTGCGCCGCGTTCAGCGCCTCTTCGAGATCACCGGCCTGCAGGATGCCCTTCTGCTGGGTGAACTTGCCCCAGATACCGGCAAAGCAATCCGCCTGCAGTTCGATGCGCACCGACATCTTGTTGGCGTCCACTTCGCTCATGTTACGGCGTGCCTGATTGAATTTCGGCAGAATTCCGAGCAGGTCCTGCACATGGTGGCCGACTTCATGCGCGATCACATAGGCCTGCGCGAAATCGCCGGATGCGCCGAACTGATCCTTCATCTGCTGGAAGAAGGCCATGTCGAGATAGACCTTCTGATCACTCGGGCAATAGAAGGGGCCGGTCGCCGCCGAAGCCTGACCGCAAGCCGAAGGGAAGCTGCCGGAAAACAGCACGAGCTTCGGATCCGTATAGGTCTGGCCCATCGATTTGAAGATGCCGGTCCAAGTGTCTTCCGTATCGGCAAGCACGGTCGCAACGAACTGCTTCATCTCGTCATTGGCCGGCTGCCCGCCGCTACTACTGTTGGAAGTGCTCTGCTGATATCCGGAGCCGCCGCCCTCCAGCATGCCGCTTTGCTGCAGCAGACCGATGACATCGACGCCCATGGCCCTCAGGATCAGGAAGATCACGATAAGGACGATAATGGTGCGGAAGCTCAAACCGCCGCCGCCAATCCCTCCGCCCGGAAATCGAAAGCCGCCGCCACCGCCGCCGCTCATGGGCGATGAGCCGCGTTCGTCCTCAATATTGTCGGATTGCCGACGCCCCTTCCAATCCATAGTGCACCTCCTGGCGATGCCTAAAATCAAAGTCCCTTGAGGTATTTATATATCCAGGAAGTGTAACAAAGCCAGTTGGCTATCGACAGAACATTAGCTTAAACGCCGCCGCCGCCATATTTCTTTGGACATGGGCCATAAAAGCGCGATCGCTATACCTGCTGCGACCAGAAACGGCGCTATTTCATCGCCATCGAAGGCCACCTTGCTCATGATCCGCCCCGGAAAAAAGGTAAAAGCTCCGGCACCCACGATGCCACCGAAGTAAAGGCCTCTGACGATGCGCTTATGCGCGTCGATATCATGTTTGCGGGCATTGGCGATCGCTCCCCAGCAACCGAAGAGAACGAAAAGGGAGAGCAGATGGATCGGGCTGAAGCCGTAAAACATGTTGATCTGATGAATGAAGAAGCTCGAGAGCGCTGTGACGGCCATCAGAGTCAGCCATATCTTGCCGAGCACCCGGTGTATCGGCGTCCCCTTCGGCCTTGCGAGAAGATAGGCCCCCAGCAAAGCGGCCGGGACGACCGCCGCGACGTGGATCTGAATCGCGATTGGTGCATCAAGAAGCGGCTCGAACGTCATGATTTCTATCCGGTTGAGTTTATCGAGCCTTTCCGTGATAGTGTCGTTCTCTCAACCGAAATTGCGCGAAAGAACGAGACATCTTCGTGGATCACACCTTTCTGCAGTCCACGCTTCGTGAATTGCAGGTCATCCAGCGTTCACCGCGCTTCTGGGCGACCTTCGTCACGATCGTCCTGATCTTTGCCCTGACCGGACCGTACGGCACTCTTGACCGGCTGATGCCGGGAGCAAGACTGGGCTACTGGCTTGCGCTGCATGCCATGGCGTGGTCGATCGCGATCGTTTTCTCCATCATCGCCGAAATCTTGCTGCGCGGGCAAATAGCAAGCATGTTCGCAAGAATGATGATCGGCTCCGTCGCCGCCGCATTGCCGATCGGCTTCGGCATCGCGCTCATCGACTTTGCATTCTTCGGCGCAATGCCCACGGTAGCCGGCAGCCTGCATCAGTCCATCGGATCCATACCCCTCTGCGCCCTCTTCTGCATTCTCTCCTATATGACCATGCATCGGCAGATAGCGATCGCAGCCGCAGGAACAGATCTCGCGGACGCGAAGACGATATCCGCCTCCGCACCTGAGATTCGACCGGGAATACCGCAGCCGCCAATTCTCTCGCGCCTGAAACCGGAAAACCGTGGAGCGCTGATAAGGCTCACCGTTCGCGACCACTACACGGAGGTCGTGACGACACGTGGCCGCGAACTCATCCTGCTGCGCTTCAGCGATGCCCTGTTGGAAATCGGCAATACCGAGGGTATCCGCCTGCACCGATCGCACTGGGTCGCCGCGGATCATGTTGCCGGCCTCAAACGCGACAACGGCAAGCTTTTCGTCCTCGCACGCGACGGAATGGAGATGCCCGTCAGCCGCTCTTACGCGGAAGCCGTTCGGCGTCGTTTCGGCTGATGGCTGCAAAGTCTGCAGAATTCATGTCGATTCCGCCATTTATGGGGTTCCGTTTGCAAATACATTTGCCTATAAGCCGCTTCTAGCCTGAAAATATTGCCCATGCGCCCCCGGCCGGTGATCTCCCACCCTGGCCGGCTTTTGGCGCAACGAAAAAACGGATGAGAGCCCATGCCGAAGCGCCAAGATATCAAATCGATCCTCATTATCGGCGCAGGACCGATTGTTATCGGACAGGCTTGCGAATTCGACTATTCGGGCACGCAGGCCTGTAAAGCACTCAGAGAGGAAGGCTACCGCGTCATCCTCGTCAACTCCAATCCGGCAACGATCATGACCGATCCGGGCCTGGCGGATGCGACCTATGTCGAACCGATCACGCCTGAAGTTGTCGCCAAGATCATCGCCAAGGAGCGTCCGGACGCGCTGCTGCCGACCATGGGCGGCCAGACCGCACTCAATACCGCGCTGTCGCTGAAGCGCATGGGCGTGCTTGACCGCTACAATGTCGAGATGATCGGCGCGAAGCCCGCCGCCATCGACATGGCCGAAGACCGTGCCCTCTTCCGCGAAGCCATGGCCCGCATCGGCCTCGAAACCCCACGCTCGATGCTGGCAAACGCCACAGACATCAAGGATGCTGACCGCAAGACCCACGAAGCCGAGCGCAGCAAGCTGAAGGCATCGCTGTCTGGCTCCGAACTCGACAAGGCACTCGACGAACTGGAAAACCAGTGGAACCTCGGCGAGAGCGACCGCAAGCAGCGCTATATGAGCCACGCCATGGCGATTGCCGCCCAGGCGCTCGACCATGTCGGCCTGCCCGCCATCATCCGCCCGTCCTTCACGCTTGGCGGCACCGGCGGCGGCATCGCCTACAACCGTTCGGAATTCTTCGAAATCGTCGGCGGCGGCCTCGATGCCTCGCCGACCACGGAAGTGCTGATCGAAGAATCGGTGCTCGGCTGGAAGGAATTCGAGATGGAAGTGGTCCGCGACACGGCGGACAACTGCATCATCATCTGCTCGATCGAAAACATCGACCCGATGGGCGTTCATACCGGCGACTCGATCACCGTCGCCCCAGCTCTGACGCTGACGGACAAAGAATACCAGATCATGCGTAACGCCTCGATCGCGGTCCTGCGCGAGATCGGCGTCGAAACCGGCGGCTCGAACGTACAGTTTGCCGTCAATCCGAAGGACGGCCGCCTGGTCGTCATCGAGATGAACCCGCGTGTGTCGCGCTCCTCCGCGCTGGCCTCGAAGGCAACCGGCTTCCCGATCGCCAAGATCGCAGCCAAGCTCGCCGTTGGCTACACCCTGGACGAACTCGAAAACGACATCACCGGCGGCGCGACGCCCGCCTCCTTCGAACCGTCGATCGACTACGTCGTCACCAAGATCCCGCGCTTCGCCTTTGAAAAATTCCCCGGCGCATCCCCGGTTCTGACGACCGCGATGAAGTCGGTCGGCGAAGTCATGGCGATTGGCCGTACCTTCGCGGAATCGCTGCAGAAGGCGTTGCGCGGCCTCGAAACTGGCCTCACAGGTCTGGACGAGATCGAAATCCCCGGCACGGAGGAAGGCGAAGGCAGCCGCAACGCCATCCGCGCCGCCATCGGCACGCCGACGCCCGATCGCCTGCGCATGGTCGCCCAGGCGCTGCGCTTGGGGCTCAGCGTCGAAGAAGTGCATGAAGGCTGCAAGATCGACCCCTGGTTCCTTGAGCAGCTGAAGAACATCGTCGACATGGAAAGCCGCATTCGTGAGCACGGCCTGCCGCAGGATGCCGCCAATCTGCGCATGCTGAAGGCCATGGGCTTCTCCGACGCGCGTCTCGCGACCTTGACCGGCAAGCGCCCGAAGGAAGTGGCGGAATTCCGCAATTCGCTGAACGTGCGCCCGGTCTTCAAGCGCATCGATACCTGTGCCGCCGAATTCGCCTCGCCGACGGCCTACATGTACTCGACCTATGAAACGCCCTTCGTCGGCGCTGCCCGCTCCGAGGCCCAGGTTTCCGACCGCAAGAAGGTCGTCATCCTCGGCGGTGGCCCGAACCGTATCGGCCAGGGCATCGAATTCGATTATTGCTGCTGCCATGCCGCCTTCGCGCTGAAGGATGCCGGTTATGAAGCCATCATGATCAACTGCAACCCGGAAACGGTTTCGACCGACTACGACACGTCGGATCGTCTCTATTTCGAGCCGCTGACGGCCGAAGATGTCATCGAGATCTTGCGTGCAGAGCAGGAAAAGGGCGAAGTCGTTGGCGTTATCGTCCAGTTCGGCGGCCAAACCCCGCTGAAGCTCGCCGAAGCGCTGGAAAAGAACGGCATTCCGATCCTCGGCACTGCGCCTGATGCGATCGACCTTGCCGAAGATCGTGACCGCTTCCAGAAGCTCCTGATGAAGCTTGATCTCAACCAGCCGAATAACGGCATTGCCTACTCCGTCGAACAGGCACGCCTCGTCGCCTCCGAAATCGGCTTCCCGCTGGTCGTACGCCCATCCTACGTTCTTGGCGGCCGCGCCATGCAGATCCTCCATTCGGAAGGCCAGCTGCAGGGCTACCTGCTCGACACGGTTCCGGAACTGGTGCCGGAAGACATCAAGCAGCGTTATCCGAACGACAAGACCGGCCAGATCAATACGCTGCTCGGCAAGAACCCGCTGCTGTTCGACAGCTATCTGACGAACGCCATCGAAGTCGACGTCGATTGCCTCTCCGACGGCACCGACGTCTACATTGCCGGCATCATGGAGCATATCGAAGAGGCCGGCATTCATTCGGGCGACTCCGCCTGCTCGCTGCCGCCTCGCACGCTTTCTCCTGCGATGATCGACGAGTTGGAGCGCCAGGCGAAAGCCATGGCCAAGGCTCTGAATGTCGGCGGCCTGATGAACGTTCAGTTCGCCATCAAGGACGACACCGTCTACGTGCTCGAAGTCAACCCGCGCGCCTCGCGCACCGTGCCCTTCGTCGCCAAGACCATCGGCGCGCCGATCGCCAAGATCGCTGCCCGCGTCATGGCCGGCGAAAAGCTGGATGCGACCTTTGCCGCCTACGGCGAAAAACCCGATCCGCGCAAGCTGAAGCATATCGCCGTCAAGGAAGCAGTCTTCCCCTTCGCCCGCTTCCCCGGCGTCGATACCCTGCTCGGGCCGGAAATGCGCTCGACCGGCGAAGTCATCGGCCTCGACACCGATTTCGCGCTGGCCTTCGCCAAGTCGCAGCTCGGCGCCGGCGTGGAGCTGCCGCGTGACGGGGCGGTCTTCGTCTCGGTTCGCGACGACGACAAGCCACGCGTGCTGCCGGCGATCCGCATGCTGGCCGAACAGGGCTTCAAGGTGCTGGCAACCGGCGGAACCCAGCGCTACCTAGCCGAAAACGGCATCGAAGCGACGAAGATCAACAAGGTGCTTGAGGGACGTCCGCATATCGAGGACGCGATCCGCAACCGTCAGGTCCAGCTCGTCATCAACACGACCGACAGCAACAAGGCGATCTCGGACTCGAAGTCGCTGCGCCGCGCGACGCTGATGCAGAAGGTGCCCTATTACACCACCATGGCCGGTGCCGAAGCAGCCGCCATGGCGATCAAGGCACTGAAGGCCGGAAACCTCGAAGTTCAGCCGCTGCAGAGCTATTTCTGAAGCAGCTGATTCGATAATAAGGAGCGTGAGCAGGATAGCCGGCTCACGTTCGTTGCGGCCCCGCCAGCCGATCGAATGGTCAGGGAGCTTCAACAGGACCTTTCCCTAAACCTTCGAATTTTCTGGCTTTCGTCTGTCGCAATCTGCTATAGGTGGGAGAATAATGGCTCTGGATGGTTCCGAAGTACCCCTTCGGGACCTGTTTTCTTTTGTGTCTGCAGCAGAGCAACACAGGGAGTGAAGGACAAGAAAAATGGTTGAAAAGGTACCGATGACGCAGAACGGGTTCGTCAAGCTGCAGGAAGAACTGCGCTGGCGTCAGCAGGAAGAGCGCCCGCGAATCATCGAAGCAATTGCAGAAGCGCGCGCCCATGGCGATCTCTCTGAAAATGCCGAGTACCATGCAGCCAAGGAAGCCCAGAGCCACAATGAAGGCCGCATCAGCGAACTCGAAGACCTGACGGCGCGCGCCGAAGTCATCGATCTCACCAAGATGTCCGGCTCGAAGATCAAGTTCGGCGCAAAGGTCAAGCTGGTCGACGAAGACACAGAAGAAGAGAAGATCTACCAGATCGTCGGCGACCAGGAAGCCGACGTGAAGGCAGGCCGCATCTCCATCTCCTCCCCGATCGCCCGCGCCCTGATCGGCAAGGAAGTCGGCGATTCCATCGAGGTCAATGCACCCGGCGGCGCCAAGGGCTACGAAATTCTCTCCATCACTTGGGGCTGATCGCCCGTGCGCGATCGCGAGACAGCGCATGCGAGCGATCTCCGTGAGATCGAAATCATAGCAACGAATTTCAAACGCCGGCTTTCCGGCGTTACGTCTACGATCGTGCAACTGATCCCCAAGCAGGTCGAGCTCGGCTATCATATCGCCACACTCGGCCCCGGCCTGCCGGAGAACCTGCCAAGGCTCGGTTGGCTACGCCTGCCCGGTCTGTGGATGAAGCCGCGCCGCTATCGCGTCCGCATTTGGCATGCCCGCCGCAACAACGAAATGCTGGTGGGCTTGCTGCTGCGCTCCGTTCTGCGCATGCCCCTTAAGCTCGTCTTTACCTCGGCCGCCCAGCGCCGCCACACCGGCTATACGCGCTGGCTGATCCGCCGCATGGATGCCGTGATCGCCACCAGCACCCGCTCGGGCAGCTTTCTCGAAGTGCCGCACACCGTCATCCAGCACGGCGTCGACCTCAACAGCTTCCATCCGCCGGAAAAGCCCGATGACCGCATGGCCGCAACCGGCCTGCCCGGCACCTATCTGATCGGCTGCTTCGGCCGCGTCCGCCATCAGAAGGGCACGGATCTCTTCGTCAAGGCGATGATCGAGCTGTTGCCGCGCTATCTGGACTGGACAGCCGTCGTCTGCGGCCGCGTGACATCAGAACATCGCGGCTTTGGCGAGCAGTTGCAAAAGATGGTGGCGGATGCAGGCCTCACCGATCGCATCCGCTTCATGGGCGAAGTCGACGATATCAAGCCTTGGTATCGCCGCGCCACCCTCTATGTCGCCCCTTCCCGCAACGAAGGTTTCGGTCTGACGCCGCTGGAAGCCATGGCCTCTCGCACCGCCGTCGTCGCCTCGGATGCCGGCGCCTATGCCGAAATGATCGTGCCGGGCGAAACCGGCGCCGTGGTGCCGGCGGGCGATGGCGAAGCTCTCACCAGAGCGATCGCCTTCTATCTGGCCAATCCGGAGGAAACCCTTCGCCAGGGAGAAAATGCCGTGCGCCATGTGCGCAGCGAATTCGCCCTGGAAAAGGAAGCGACCGCCATCGGCGACGTATACAAGCGGCTGCTGGTCGCCAACAGGTGAGCGGATCGATCAACGGCCGAGATCGATCCGCTCGCGCTCGATGAAATCGATCATCGAACGATCCTCCACCATGTCTTCCTCGATGCTTTTGACGATGGACAGGACCTTGTCCCGATATTTCGTCGCACTCGCGTCATAGGTCCAACCCCGCGCCAGCTTCTCCATCAGCTCCTGCCGGGATTTCGTATAATAGTGGTTCAGCTGCAGAAAACGGTTCGAATAGAACTCGGGCGACTTTCGCGCACGCCGGGTAAACCGCTTGCCCGCGTCATTGGCCGTCAGATCGCCATAGGCCCGCGTCCGGAACTGGTGCACACTAACTTCGGTTACTTCACATGGATCGACGATACACTTGAAATTGCTGACGTTTTCCTTCGTCGTCATCGGATCCGCGCCGCGCATCGTATAATTCAACGTCAACGGTCCGTCCTGCGGCATCTCATGGCCGCTGGTCGCAAACATATGCCAGGGCAGCGAGACATTCGGGAAATCGCCGACGGCTTCCAACGCCTGCTCGACCGTCGCTGCCTCCTTCGGCAGGAGGAATTCGTCCACATCGATAAATGCCATCCAGCGGTAGTCACCGCCGAAATTCAGGATGGCATGCGCGAAGGTAATGACCTGGCCGTTCAGTACCGCCGATGTCGCCGCATCGCGCATGCGCCCGGCCCAGGGAACAATCGTCAACGCATCCTCAGAGAGCAGGCTTCGAAGAAGCGAACAGGTCTCATCCGTCGATCCATTATCATAGATATAGAAGTGACGAATGCCGACCGCTTGGTGGAAGCGCACCCATTCCTCGATATAACGAGCCTCGTTCTTCAAACAGGCGGCAATGGCGATGCCATGGCGCCCTGCCCTTGGCTCAGGCGGATCGATGGACAGCTTCTTGGCGTCGGACGCCTTGGGTTTCAGCCAGCGCATAAGCTTCATTCCATCGACCCTAATTTCACAGCAGGCTCGCCGGTTCCGGCAAAGATCAAGCCTGCGGTTTCAATGCAAACCTGTCGTCGTAACCAAAATCATATTTGAGCAATGCCGAAACGCGGGAATAGTTGACGAAAGAGACGCCGCGCTCGGCTGCGATCTGCCGCGCCAGCACCAGATGCTCGATTATGCGGGCTTCAGCGCGCGCGATGCCGGAAAAAGCGGTATCTCCGGCGGTCTCATAAAAGCGGGGCTCGCCGGCATTGGAGATATCGATCCCTAGAAAGCCGACCTGATGCTTCGCGCAGTAAAGAGCAAATTGCAGGGCCGAGACGGCAACGGACCCGCCCAGAAAAACTCCGCGATCAGGCGAAAGCGAAAAACCTGCCGAACCCTCAGCATCCAATCGCACATATTGCAGTTTTTTGAGATCGTCGAGAGAGCGGCGGCGCGCGCCATAGGGCTTGCGGATATCGTCGATCAGGATGATCGTCTTGTCCGCCAGCCAGCTTTTGTCGATCTCGCAGAGCGCACGCAGCACCGCCACGGAAAACAGGCAAAGCGAACCGGGAGCCACCTTCTCGCGCAGCATATCAAGATGCCGCCAGACAAAACGCTCGTCCTCGACTGCAATTGCCAAAGGCTCGGAGATTGTGTCGCCTGACAGGCCGATGGCACCATTCAAAAGAATGGCACTGCGGAATTCCAGGCCGCTCAGATCGCAATCGCGAATCGATGGGCCTGAGCCGACGATGTAGACCGCATCGCCGCAGCGTTCGCGCAGACGGTCCATGCCCGCAAGGCTCGCGACCTTGACGCCGCGGTAAAGCACCTCGCTGACATTCTGGCTGCGGACGATGCTGAGCCCCGGAAACCAGTCCTGCACATGAGCCCGCGAGCCGCCCAGGAAAAGGCGCACGCCGGATTTGATCAGCGACCGATGCCAGGGGCGATCTGCCATTCGCCTAAAGCTCCACCAGGCCGAGCTTTTTGACTTGCCGGATAGTCAGCATAGTGCGCACGGTGTCGACATGCTCATTCGCCGTCAGAACTTCGATGACGAAGTCCTGGAAGCGGGTAAGATTTTCCGCAACGCAGTGCAGCAGGAAATCGCTGTCGCCGGACACCATCCATGCCTGCCGAACAAGCGGCCACGCGGAAGTCGCGCTGGCAAAAGCCTTGAGATTCGCTTCCGACTGATGCTTGAGGCCGACCATGCAGAAAGCCACGAGATCGAAGCCCAGTTTCGGGCTGTTCAGCATGGCGTGATAGCCTTCGATGACGCCAGCCTCTTCCAATTTGCGCACGCGGCGCAGACATGGCGGCGCCGAAATGCCGACCCGGTCCGCGAGCTCGACGTTGGTCATGCGTCCGTCCCGCTGGAGTTCCCGCAGAATCTTGATATCGATAGCATCGAGCTCAGCGCGAAGCACTTTTTTGCCTTTCTTTAATTCCCCCTCGCCAGCTTCTATATAAGGCAGGAAAATACGCAAGAAAGTTTCTCCCGCGTAGTTGATTCTAACACAAAGCAGATTTGCTCTGTGTGTAATGCAAGGCTGCCCTTGAATAAATGCATAAGGCAATCATAAATGAAGCGCGGATCGCGAAATCGCCTGTTTTGCGCGCTTGAAGCCGCGGTTTCGCAATCGCCGAATTGAAAGGACTGACTATGCCTGCCCGCCACACGAAGGTGCTCATCATCGGTTCCGGCCCAGCCGGTTACACCGCAGCGGTTTATGCCGCGCGCGCGATGCTGCAGCCCGTTCTGATCGCCGGTCTCGAACAGGGCGGCCAGCTGATGATCACGACCGATGTCGAGAATTATCCGGGCTTTGCCGATCCGATCCAAGGTCCGTGGCTGATGGAGCAGATGCTGCAGCAGGCCCAGCATGTGGGCGCCGAGATCGTCAACGACCTCGTGACCGAAGTCGATACCAGCAAGCGTCCTTTCGTTGCCCATACCGACAGCGGCCAGGTCTGGACCGCCGACACTCTCATCATCGCCACCGGCGCCAAGGCGAAATGGCTGGGTATCGAGAGCGAACAGCATTTCCAGGGCTTCGGCGTCTCCGCCTGCGCCACCTGTGACGGCTTCTTCTATCGCAACAAGGATGTGATCGTGGTCGGCGGCGGCAACAGCGCTGTCGAGGAAGCACTCTATCTCTCCAACATCGCCAAATCGGTGACGGTGGTGCATCGCCGCGATACTTTCCGCTCGGAAAAGATCCTGCAGGAGCGCCTGTTCGCCAAGGAAAACGTTAGGATTCTCTGGAACACTGAGGTCGCGGAGATCACAGGCACGCCGGCCAAGCCGCCGATGCCGCCATCCGTCACGGGCGCGCGCCTGCGCGAGACGCGCACTGGCGCCATCACGGAGATGCCGATCGACGGCGTCTTCGTTGCCATCGGCCATGCGCCGGCGACCGAGCTCTTCAAGGGCAAATTGAAGCTCAAAGACAATGGTTATCTCTGGACCGCACCGGATTCGACCGCGACCAACGTCGAAGGCATCTATGCGGCCGGTGATGTGACCGACGATACGTTCCGGCAGGCGATCACGGCAGCAGGAATGGGCTGCATGGCCGCACTTGAAGCGGAACGCTATCTGACTGGGCACATGCCCGTCGCCGTGGCTGCGGAGTGATGCAGCCGATGAGGGGAAACGGCATGCCATTGGATTGGGACAAGCTGCGTATCTTTCACGCGGCTGCCGAAGCGGGTTCGTTCACGCATGCGGCAGACAAGTTGCATTTGTCCCAATCCGCCATCAGCCGCCAGGTCAGCGCTCTCGAGCAGGATGTCGGCATAAAACTCTTCCACCGCCATGCGCGCGGCCTCATCCTGACGGAACAGGGCGAGCTGCTTTATCGCACCGCTCACGACGTTTTGCTGAAGCTCGAAACGGTCAAGATGCAATTGACCGAGACGACCGACAAGCCAAGCGGCAAACTGCGGGTGACGACGACCGTTGGCCTCGGCCAGGGCTGGCTCACCGACAAGATCCAGGAATTCCTGCAGCTTTATCCTGACATGTCGATCCAGCTCATCCTCGACAATGAGGAGCTGGACGTGAACATGCGTCACGCCGATTGCGCCATCCGTCTGCGCCAGCCACAACAATCGGATCTGATCCAGCGTAAGCTCTTTACCGTGCACATGCACGTCTATGCCGCCCCCTCCTATATCAACCGCTACGGCGAGCCGCAGTCGGTCGAGGATCTGGACGAGCATCGCATTATCAGCTTTGGCGAACCGGCACCGAACTACCTGCTGGATGTCAACTGGCTCGAGATTGCCGGCCGCTCATCCGACAACAAGCGCGCTCCGCATCTGCAGATCAACAGCCAGACGTCGATCAAGCGCGCCTGCCTGCTTGGTATTGGCATCGCAGTCCTGCCCGATTATATCGTCGGCCGCGACCCAGGCCTTATTCAACTCGCGATCAATGCAGACGTACCGTCCTTCGACACCTATTTCTGCTATCCGGACGAAATGAAGAATGCGGCCAAGCTCAAGGTTTTCCGTGATTTTATCGTCGCGAAAGCGCGCAACTGGAATTTCTGACGAAGGTAAGTCACTGATAACCAACTCTTTTTATGGCCAGCGCACGAGCCGCGCATATGATGCATAGCTGATATGCACAAATGAGAGTTGAAGCCTGCACATTTAACTACCATATCGCACATAGCTGATGCACACGGTGGCTTTTCCTCCCAGTTCCACCGCATTGGCTGTTCCCCTCTGGAGGTTTTTGACCTTCATACCTATAGGGCCCTGGTTCATTCCGGAGGCCCTTTTTTTTGCTCTTTTGTCCCAGGCACACCAAACGCATAACTGCCATGCACAAAAAAGCATTGCGCACTGCACAAATTAACATCATAACGCACACAGCTGATGCACACGGTGGCTTTTCCTCCCAGTTCCACCGCATTGGCTGTTCCCCTCTGGAGGTTTTGACCTTCACACCTATAAGGGCCCTGGTTCATACCGGTGGCCCTCTTTTTTTGCCCAATTTCTAAGCACGTACGTCGGCAGCCTTGCCGAAAATAATATTCGGCGCCGCCCTTGATATATCGAAAATCGTCGATACATAAATCGCAATTATCCGATATTGAGTGGCGAACACCATGGACAAGAACGAGATATTGAAGGCCTTGGCCAATCCGGCCCGGCTCGAAATCCTCAACCACTTGAAAGATCCGGAAGCCCATTTTCCGACACAGGAACATCCGCTGGAGCTTGGTGTCTGCGCCAGCCAATTTGAGCGGTGCGGTCTCTCGCAGTCGACCGTCTCGGCCCACCTCGGCACGCTTCACCGTGCCGGCCTGGTGACGACCCGGCGCCTCGGCCAGTGGATTTTCTACAAGCGCAACGAGGAGATCATCACAGAATTCCTTGCAGCCATGCAAAAGGAGCTCTGAAAATGTCGGCTGCTCTCCCTGCACACACGCTCACGTCCCTCGCAACCGACGCGATTTTCCCCAAGAAGCTGCTGCCTTAAACAGTAGGTTCCTCGGACCCGGCGGTTGCCTCTTCCTGATTTCTCCCTCCCCCAAAAGAAAGGACTACCCATGACCAAACTGTTCGAACCCACGAAGCTTGGTGATATCTCCATCGCCAACCGCATCGTCATGGCGCCCCTGACGCGCAATCGCTCGCCGAATGCTGTGCCGAACGATCTGAACGTCAAATATTATGCCCAGCGCGCGACGGCGGGCCTGATCATCACCGAGGCAACCGCAATCACTCATCAAGGTCAGGGCTATGCCAACGTTCCCGGCCTTTACAGCAAGGAAGCGCTGGACGGCTGGAAGAAAGTGACGGAAGCCGTGCACGCCAATGGCGGCAAGATCGTCGTCCAGATGTGGCATGTCGGTCGTATCTCCCACACGACCCTGCAGCCGAACGGCGGCAAGCCGGTCTCCTCGACCTCCAGGCGCGCTGAAAATTCCAAGACCTATCTCGTCAATAGCGACGGCACCGGCAGTTTTGCCGATGTTTCCGAACCGCGCGCCCTGGAGACCTCGGAAATTCCGGGCATCGTTGAAGACTACCGCAAGGCCGCCCGCGCCGCCATCGATGCCGGTTTCGACGGCGTCGAGATCCATGGTGCCAACGGCTATCTGATCGACCAGTTCCTGCGCGGCGATATCAACGATCGCACCGACCAGTATGGGGGCTCGATCGAGAACCGTACCCGCTTCCTGTTCGAAGTGGTCGATGCTGTCTCCAAGGAAGTGGGCGCTGGCCGCACGGCAATCCGCATTTCTCCCGTCACGCCCTCTGGCGATGCCAGCGACCCGGCTCCCCAGCAGCTCTTCACCCATGTCGTCGAAGGCCTGGCGAAATACGGCCTTGCCTATATCCATGTCGTCGAAGGCCAGACCGGCGGCAAGCGCGACTTCCTGCCCTTCGACTACGACGCGCTGCACGCGGCCTATAAGGCAGCAGGCGGTAAGGCAGGCTGGATGCTCAACAATGCCTATACCCGCGAAATGGCGATCGAAGCTGTCGAGAGCGGCAAGGCTGATGTCGTTGCCTTCGGCAAGCCGTTCATTTCGAATCCGGATCTTGTCCGTCGCCTGAAGGAAAATGCGCCGCTTGCAACGTGGGACCAGGCAACGCTCTATGGCGGCGGCGCCAAGGGTTACGCCGACTATCCGGCCCTGGACGAAGCGGCTTAAGTAGCGATCCATCTCCCAGGCAGCGCCTTCCCGCGTGGCCAGGCCCGTAGAACTATATCAACGCCAACAAAGTGCCCTCGCGACGAACCGTTGCGAGGGTTTTTCTATTTCAGCGCTTGAAAACAGGAATGACACAACCGAGCTAAGCAGGCGTACCTATCGCGAAATCATGATACCCACACATAGCAAAATTGACATATGTTTGATCTCTACATAGACCGTTGGTCGCTGACGCCGGACGGCGATCCCATCATCACCCATTCGAGCCATCTTCTTCCGGTCATCTGGCGGGAGAAGCCCGCCATGGTCAAGGTTGCGCAAAATGTCGACGAGAAGTTCGGCAATCGCGTGCTGCGTTGGTGGGATGGCGATGGTGCAGCCTTCGTCTACGAACATGATGACAATGCAGCCCTTATGGAGCGGGCGACCGGGGCAGGATCCCTGCTCACCATGGCGATGCAGGGCGAAGATGACGAGGCAAGCCGGATCATGTGTCGGACGGCTGCGAAGCTGCATGCGCGGAAGGCCAAACCGCTACCGTCGGATCTCGTCCCGCTGGATCGCTGGTTTTGGGAGCTTGAACCGGCGGCGCGCATCCATGGCGGCATGCTCGCTGCCTGTGCCGAGGTGGCCGCGCGGCTTCTGGCGGATCAACGCGACCAGACGATTTTGCACGGGGACATCCATCACGAGAACATTCTCGACTTCGGTCCTCGCGGCTGGCTCGCAATCGACCCCAAGCGGGTCTATGGCGAACGCGGGTTCGATTTCGCCAATATCTTCTGCAATCCCGAGCTGCCCACCGTCACGAAGCCGAGCCGCCTGCAACGGCAATTGCCGATCGTCTGTGCCGAGACGGGCCTCGAACCGAAACGCCTTCTGCGATGGATCATTGCCTATGCGGGGCTTTCGGCAACATGGTTCTTGAGCGATGGCGACACCAGGAATGCGGATTCGGATTTCACCGTCGCCGGTATTGCCTTCGCCGAACTCAATGCCTGACATTAGGCTGATGCCGCCGGCAGGCAACCGATCGACGCCAGGCTGCTGCGAACGGCCTCATCGATCGGCGTATGCGGTTCCTCGTCAAGAACAGCCACCAGCTTATCGTTCCGCATCTCCAACGGCACATCCCAGAGATAGCTCATCTCGCGCAGTTCCCGCATGAATGTCACGAAGGGAGAGGCTAGCGGTACTATCCACCAGGGAAACGATTTCACCTTCACCTTGTGTCCAACGACGCGCTGCACGGCTTCGATCATCTGTCTGCCGTCTCCATCCCAATGACCGCGCATATGATAGGCGGCGAAGGCCGGCAGCTCGTCGCCTTTCTCGATCAGCCGGATCATGGTTTCGGCAACATCGGGTAGATAGGCCCATTGATGGCCGACGCCGCGTTTGCCCGGATAGGTCATCGAAGTGATCGGCTTACCCGGCGTCACCATGGCTTGAGAAAACCAGCTGTTGGCGCGCGCACCCCCGAAGAAATCGCCGGCGCGAACGATGATGACAGGGCTATCGCCCTGCTCTGCCGCTGCCCTCAGACGCCGCTCCATCTGCACGCGGATGGCCCCTTTACGGGTCTTCGGCCGCTGCGCGCTGTCTTCCGTGACAATCGGGAAAACATCGGGACCGAAATTATAGACCGTACCTGGCAGCACGATCCGTGCACCGACCGCCTTGGCCGCGGCAATGGTATTGTCGAGCATCGGCAGGAC
This sequence comes from Martinezella sp. CNPSo 3957, assembly GCF_057784395.1. NCBI lineage: Bacteria > Pseudomonadati > Pseudomonadota > Alphaproteobacteria > Hyphomicrobiales > Rhizobiaceae > Martinezella > Martinezella sp. CNPSo 3957. The sequence continues at coordinate 87,309 of NZ_JBXSOU010000002.1, read as the reverse complement.
GACCTTGCCCCAATTGCGATAGCCCGGCGGGTTGACTGCATGCACGATGACATCCGCACCTTGCGCCGCCTTCAGAACATCATCCGCCTGCATGGCATCGCCCTGGAACCAGTCGAATTCCGGCTGGCGGCGAGCCGCCTCGGCCGCATTGCGGTTCAGTGCCCGGATGCGCCAGCCGCGAAGGGCAAGCCCTTCCGCGATAGCACCGCCCATGCCGCCAGTCGCGCCGAGTACCAGGGCTGTCTTCGTGCTTTCCTTGTGGTTGCTCATTGTCATCTCCATCGGTTTCGATGGGCTGACTATGCTTGGTATCGGCGATAAACGAAATTGCCGAAAAATCTGCATATGCTATACATAAATGTATGACAAAACTCACTGAACCAAGCTGGGATTTTTATCGTACCTTTCTTGCCGTGCTGGAACACGGCTCGCTGTCGGCCGCTGCCCGCGAGCTGGGCCTGACACAGCCGACAGTCGGCCGTCATATCCTTGCATTGGAGCAATCGGTCGGCGCAGAACTGTTCACGCGTTCGCAACAGGGGCTGTTGCCGACTGACACCGCCCTCGCTCTGAGGCCTTATGCCGAAACTTTGGCAAGCACGGCCGCGGCTCTGCTGCGCGCTGCTTCCGGTTCAAAGGACAAGGTCAGCGGCACGGTGCGCATCAGCGCGAGCGAAGTCATCGGCGTCGAAGTGCTGCCGCCCATCCTTGCCAAGCTGCAGGCAGGATATCCCGATCTGATCGTAGAGCTTTCAGCCTCCGATACGGTGGAGGATCTGCTGCAGCGTGAGGCCGATATCGCCGTGCGCATGGTCGCGCCCGCGCAAGAAGCATTGCTCGCCCGGCATATCGGCATCATCTCTCTCGGCCTCTTCGCCCATCGCAGCTATATCGAGCGGTACGGCAAGCCCGAAACCGTCGGGGAACTGGGCCGGCACAAGCTCATCGGCTTCGATCGGCAGACGGCCTATATCCGTATGATGACGAAGCGTTATCCGATGCTCGAAGGCATTTCCTTCAGCTTTCGCTCCGATCACAGCATCGCTCTGCACAACGCCCTGCGCGCCGGCATTGGCATCAGCTTCCTTCAAATTCCCCTAGCAAGCCGCGATCCAGCCCTCGTGCAGTTGTTGCCGGAGATCAAGGTCGAGATCGACACTTGGATCGTCATGCATGAAAACCTGAAGACATCGCCACGCTGCCGCGTGACATTCGATGCCCTGGTGACGGGATTGCTTGATTATATCAAGGAAAACAGCGTGGAGAATGGATCCTGACCATGGCAACAGCAGTGGAACTGGTGCCATACGATCCGCGCTGGCCAGAGGATTTCGAGCGCATCAGTGATAAGCTTCAGCGATTGCTGGCGCCCTATGTCATGGCGATCGAGCACATCGGCAGCACATCCATTCCCGGAATCGCAGCAAAACCGTTGATCGATATCGACATCATTCTGCGCAGCGCAGCCGACGTCCCTGCGGCGACCCGGATTCTTCTGGTGGAGAATTACCAGCCGCGCGGCAATCGCTATGATGATGATGTTTGGGCATTCATGCGGCGTGATGGCAGGGCGCCGGAACGAATTTATCTCTGCCCACCGGACAACCGAACACACGAACGACGTTTGATCTTTCGCGATTATCTTCGGACCCACCCGGCAGAAGCAGTAGCCTATGCAGCACTGAAACTGGAGCTGGCCCAACTCCATCGGTATGATGGCGATCGTTACACCGCCGAAAAGCGTCACTTCGTCGACGCAATCATAGAAAAGGCATCGGACAAGCCGAAAGGCTAAGCGCCAGGGGCAGTATCGATCGGCGGGAAATGCACCTGGCCGTCGATGACTTCCGTTTCCGGTCGGTCACCACCGTCTGCATATTCCTCATGCCACTTGCCACTCTCGTCCTGCCAGCTGATTTCGGCTGAGTCTCCCCCGATTTGCTGTTCCGCCGCCACGATCCTGGCGGCCTCCACCGCCTCGGAATGTGTTGGAAATGCTTCCGAATAAACATCACGGAAGCGATAAGCCCACCCACCGTCATGCGGCACGATTTCGTAAACGACCTTGACCATTCAGATCCTCCTTCTCATCTGCCAAGACCTTCAAACCGGACGTTGCCGGCAGGATCGCGTGCATCTGAGACGGATTCGAGGATGCCGCGGCGTTGTGGTTGGGCAGACCTATCCGCGCAGTATTCCATTAAACCGCGTTAACTGCAAATTTCGCCCTCTTCCCGCAAGCTTGATGTGCGAACTCCTTGCTTTAGAGTGCAACCGTGAATCGGCGCAGAGGTGGGAAAGTGCTCATAGCAAAGTGGTTTAAGCAGGAAAGAAACCTGCTGGTGGCATTGATAGTTGCCGTTGGCGCCTATATCGGCGAGCATTCCATTCTGGAAATGGGCCAGAACGCATCAATGATCGCAGCTGCGGCATTGATCGCAACCATTGTGCTGGCCTCCATGCGCGTCGCCCATCATGCCGAGACGCTCGCCGTCAAGGTCGGCGACCCCTACGGCACGATGATCCTCACCCTTTCCGCCGTTGCCGTCGAGGTCATCATCCTCGCCATCATGATGAGCGGCGAGAGCTCGCCGACGCTGGTGCGCGACACGATCTACGCCGCCGTCATGCTCGATATCAACGGCATCCTCGGCCTTGCTGCCCTCCTCGGCGGGCTGAAGCATGGCGAACAGCCCTATAATGATGATTCCAGCCGTACCTATGGCGTGATGATCCTGACTGCCATGGGCATTTCGATGATCGTGCCGGAGTTCATTCCCGATCCGAAATGGCACTATTATTCCGCCTTTACCATCGTCGCGATGATCGCGCTCTACGCGCTATTCCTGCGCATGCAGGTCGGCCGGCACAGCTATTTCTTCAGCTATAGCTATCCGCGCACGGAAAAGAAGCTCGCAACAGCGGAGGCTGAAGAACATCATGAAGAGGACTCCACAGCGACTTCGATCGTGACGATCCTGATCGGCGTCGTCCTGATCGGTGCGCTTGCCGAATTCATGTCGGCCTTCATGGATACCGGCCTCAAGGGCACCGGCGCTCCGCCCGCCATCGCCGCCATCGTCGTCGCCGCCATCTCCGCTGCACCCGAAATTCTGACGGCGCTGCGCGCAGCCCTCAAAAACCGCATGCAGGCGACTGTCAACATCGCTCTCGGCGCGTCTCTTTCGACCGTCATCCTCACTGTGCCGGTCATGGAGGCGATCGCACTTTACACCGGCCAGCCCTTCATCATGGCCATGTCGCCGGTGCAGACGGTCATGGTGATGATCACGCTCATCGTCGCCGCCATCAACCTCAACGACGGCGAAACCAACGCCATCGAAGGCATGACCCATTTCATTCTCTTCGCCACCTTCATCATGCTGACGGCGCTCGGTCTTTGATTCCGATTTCAAGGACTTGCGTCGATTGGCGGATTCAAATTGCAAAGCGCTTGAATCATTTGATGAAGCCGAAACCGTCGGCCTGAATACGAAAAAGCCCGCCATCTCTGGCGGGCTTTCCATGTAAGCTATCGCTAGCCGCTTATTTGCAGGCGCCGCAGAAACGCTGGATGCGGCGGCAAGCTTCTTCGAGCAGTTCTTCCGAAGTCGCGTACGAGATGCGGAAGTTCGGGCCGAGGCCGAAAGCCGAACCGTGGACAACAGCAACACCTTCCGATTCCAGCAGCTCGGAGACGAAATCCTCGTCCGTCTCGATGACCTTGCCGGTCGGAGCCGTCTTGCCGATCAGGCCGGCGCAGGACGGATAAACGTAGAAAGCGCCTTCCGGAACCGGGCACGAAATGCCCTTCGCCTGGTTCAGCATCGAGACCACGAGATCGCGGCGACCTTCGAAGATCTTCTTGTTGCGCGGAATGAAGTCCTGCGGACCGTTCAGCGCTTCAACGGCAGCCCACTGCGCGATCGAGGTTGCGCCCGAGGTCTGCTGGCCCTGGATCATGTCCATGGCTTTGATCAGCTGCAGCGGGCCGGCGGCATAGCCGATACGCCAGCCGGTCATGGCATAGGCCTTCGAGACACCGTTCATCGTCAGCGTACGATCATAGAGGCTCGGCTCAACCTCGACCGGGGTGGCGAACTTGAACTCGCCATAGGTCAGGTGCTCGTACATGTCGTCGGTCAGGACCCAGACATGCGGATGCTTGACCAGCACGTCCGTCAGCGCCTTCAGCTCGGCATGCGAATAGGCAGCGCCCGACGGGTTGGACGGCGAGTTGAACATGAACCACTTGGTCTTCGGCGTGATCGCCTTTTCAAGATCCGCGGGCTGCAGCTTGAAGCTGTTGGCCTGCGTCGTCGCGACGAAAACCGGCGTACCGCCGCACAACGCCACCATTTCCGGGTAAGAAACCCAGTAAGGGGTAGGGATGATGACTTCATCGCCCGGGTTCAGCGTCGCCATGAAGGCGTTGAACAGGATCTGCTTGCCGCCGGTGCCGACAATCGTCTGCTCCCAGGTGTAATCGAGATTGTTCTCGCGCTTGAACTTGGCGGCGATCGCCTTGCGCAGTTCCGGGATGCCGGAAATCGGCGTGTACTTCGTCTCACCGCGATTGATCGCGTCGATGGCGGCTGCCTTGATATTATCGGGCGTATCGAAATCGGGCTCACCGGCGCCGAGGCCGATCACGTCGCGTCCTTTTGCTTTCAGCTCGCGCGCTTTCTGGGAAACGGCGATGGTGGCAGAAGGCTTTACACGGGAAAGAGCGTCGGCAAGAAAGGCCATGGTGATCGGTCCTATTCGGTTGAAAATGGCAGAAAGCCTGTGGACCAGATTTCTGCGCTAAGCTCTATGTCGAATATGGACCGACGTTTCAAGCACAAAGGCGTCACAGTGGCTTTATTTCATGGCTTTCCGCGCCGTGCGCGCTAGCTTTTTTTATCCGGCTAGAAGCCTGCCCAAGAAACCACACGCCCCTTTCGCCAAGGTTGGATCGGCCTTAGCTCGGCACCTCCAACCCCTCTCAACTTGAATCATAACACGAAGCACCTGAATCAAACTCTGAAGACGGTGGGAATTTCCTATATGGATCAGACACTTCTTCAACATCGGCTTCTCGCGCCTTCAGTGGGATGCCTCTTGCGCGGGAAATGCTTCCGCCTGCAGACGAGATCGGCAGATCCAAAACGTCCTTTCGCCGAAGGCAAGAACACAAAGACGTTATCGGTTCCGCGATCCGCCTTGAATGGTAATCGAACGGTCCCACCTTGCAAAAGCGAGCCTATGGGGAGGTCGAAAAGATGCGCGGCACCAGAACGGGATTAGGCAGAATGGGTTTCTCCATCGCCTCGATGGCCGGCGCTCTGCTCACGGCAACATCGGTGCTTGCCGAATCGGTGCAGATTTTCAAGACGCAAAAGGTTGATGTCAAAGTCGAAACGGTCGCGACGGGGCTTGATCACCCCTGGGCTGTCGAAGTGCTGCCGGAGGGCGCCTACCTCGTGACCGAGCGGCCCGGCCGCATGCGCCTTATCCGCGACGGCAAGGTCTCAAGCCCTATATCAGGCGTGCCCGAAGTTTACGCACATGGCCAGGGCGGCCTCCTCGATATAGCCCTTGATCCGAACTTCGCCAGCAACCGCACCCTCTATTTCACCGCCTCCGTGGCGGGTGATGGCGGAAGCGGCACGGCCGTATTCCGCGCCAGACTATCGCCGGACGAGAAGCAGCTAAGCGATGCGAAGCGCATCTTCCTGATGAACAAGCTGTCGCGCGGCAATATCCAGTATGGTGCGCGCATCGCAATTGCCCGCGACGGAAGCCTCTTCGTCAGCCTCGGCGATCGAGGCCAGCAGGACCGAGCTCAGGACTTTCACGACGACGCCGGCTCCATCATCCATATCGGCACGGACGGCAGTATTCCCGCCGACAATCCCTTCAAGAACGGCAGGCGTGCCCTGCCCGAAATCTGGTCGAAGGGCCATCGCAATCCGCAGGGCATCACTTTCGACAGCCAGACAAACAGGCTCTATACGGCAGAACATGGCGCCAGGGGCGGCGATGAGATCAACACGCCCGAAGCCGGCAAGAATTACGGCTGGCCAGTCATCTCCTACGGCGTCAATTATTCCGGCACGAAGATCGGCATTGGCACGGCAAAGGCCGGTATGGAGCAGCCCCGCTTCTATTGGGATCCTTCGATCGCGCCCGGCGCCATTGCCGTCTATCGCGGCAAGATGTTTCCCGAGTGGAACGGCGATTTTCTCGTCACGGCGCTGAAGTTCGAGCTGCTCTCACGGCTAAGCCAGGACGGCAAAGGCAATATCACCGAACAGGAACGCATGTTTGAGGGAAAATTCGGCCGCATGCGCGATGTAATAGTCGCGCCCGATGGGGCGTTGCTGATAACGACGGATGAAAGCGATGGCGCGCTCCTGAGAATTTCGAGGGCTGCAGGCTAGCGGGAGGCATTCCGCTTCTCGCGCCTTTCTGCCTTGCCGCAAGCAAAAGCAGCTGCTAACGGTCGGCCTCGTTTTTCCTCCCCTTTCCGCAGGATGCAGATGTCTCGCATACAAGCGAATTTGTTGTTGTTGCTTGCCGCCGCGATCTGGGGCGGCGGTTTCGTTGCGCAATCGACAGCGATGAAGGCGATCGGTCCCTTCTGGTTCATCGGCCTCAGATTCGCCGTCGCCACGCTGGTCGTCCTGCCCTTCGTCTGGATGGAAAACAGGAAGGCTGCGAAGCCGCTGACGCCTCGCAATTGGCTCTCCTTTCTGCTGATCGGCCTTGCTCTTTTCGGCGGAGCGGCAACGCAGCAGCTCGGCCTTCTGACGACGACCGTCACCAACTCCAGTTTCATAACCGGTCTCTACGTGGTCTTCGTGCCGCTGATCGCCGTTATCTTCCTGCGCCGCTCGCCGCATTGGGTCATCTGGCCTGCAGCCTTGATGGCGCTTTGCGGCATCTACCTGCTCTCGGGCGGCTCCTTCTCGCGCCTTACCGTTGGCGATTTCCTGACTGTGATCTGCGCCCTCTTCTGGGCGGCCCAAATCACGCTTGCCGGCTCCGCCGTCAACGAAACCGGTCGACCGCTCGGTATTTCCGCCACGCAATTTGCCGTCACAGCCGTTCTCGCTCTCGCGGTTGCCGTCGTCATCGAACCAATCAGCATTGCCGATATCAACGCCGCGCTCGGCGAGATCCTGTATGTCGGCATCTTTTCGTCTGGCCTCGCTTTTGCGCTGCAGATCATCGGCCAGCGTTATACGACCGCACCCCAGGCCGCGATCTTCCTGTCTTCGGAAGCACTGTTCGGAGCTTCGCTCGGCGCCTTGCTGCTCGGCGAGACCATCGGACCGCTTGGCTATGCCGGCTGCGCCTTGATGTTTACGGCGATGTTGGCCGTGGAATTGGTGCCGGAATTGACTCGCCGACGCGACGCCACAGCGTAAAAAACGCCGGAAATGCGCGCTTTTAGTCGCTTGACGGCATGGCTCGCCAAAATTTTTCGAACGAGCGAAAACAGCCGTTCAGACCAGCGGATTTGCGGAAATTTTGCCAAAACTATATCGCGAGCGATGCAAAACCCTTAGAAACTTGTTTTAAAGTGGGAAATTTTGCGAATCGCCTTAACATGTTCGCATTACTGTATTGTGCCGGTTGTGCCACGTTAAAAAACTTTTGCTTGCCAATTTCCCCTAAACACAGCACTCTCAACACTGTTCGGGCATTTTTAGAGCATGGGAAGTCCTAATAGAATTGCGAGCCGGAAACGCTAATATTCCGGTCAGCTTGGTCGAGAAGCGGGGTGGCAAACATCGCATCGCGTCCATGCCGAGTTACGGGGACCTTTTCCTTCAAATTTCGAGAACTGCCTGCAAGCGCCCGCAAGGGCAACTGAAGTAATGCTGCCCGTGTGGATGGTGGGCAGAGAGAAAAGGACCTGAGGCATGGCCGAGACTGGCACTGTAAAGTTTTTCAATACCGATAAGGGCTTCGGTTTCATCAAACCGGACAAGGGTGGCGCAGACATCTTTGTACACATTTCTGCAGTTCAGGCTTCTGGTCTGGCAGGATTGTCGGAAAACCAGAAGGTAAGCTTCGACACGGAACCGGATCGCCGCGGCAAGGGACCGAAGGCCGTCAATCTGCAGATTGCTGGCTGAGACACCTTACGGTTATCAAATTCGAGTTGAGGCCCGGCAGCAATGCCGGGTTTTGTCATTCAGTCTGTATTCAGTTTGCCCCATATAATTTGCCTTCCATGAAAGAGCGGGACTGATTTTTATCCCGCCTCCTTTAGAGGACAGGCCAATGACCATACTCGGCAAAACGCTCGTCATGTCTGCCGTCGCCGCGGCGTTGACGGTCACTTCCATGAGTGCTGCTTCCGCCGATGAATATTGGCGCCATCACAACCGCGATGGTTGGGCGCTCGGCGCTGCGGGGCTTGCAACCGGCTTGATCGTCGGCTCCGCCATTGCTAGCCAGCCGCGCTACGTTGAGCCTGCCCCGGCCTATGTCGATCCGGACTACGATGCGCCTTCCCCGGCCTATTATTATCGTCCCCCGCCGCGCCGTGTTTATGTCGAGCGTGACGTCAGTTATGACGCGCCGCCGCCGGCATATGGCCTGCGTCCCTGGTCGCCGGCGTGGATGCGTTATTGCTACGACCGTTATAGAAGCTTCGACAGCCGCTCCGGCACCTATGTCGGCTATGACGGCATGCGCCATTTCTGCGCGGCTGATTGATTTCGACCATACCCCCGCATGAGAATGCAGGAACCAAGGCACCCCTTTCAAATGGGCATCAAGAACTATTTGATCGAAGGTGTTTCAGGAACCGGCAAGACCGCTGTCGCCGCCGAACTGCAGCGGCGCGGGTATCATGTGATCCATGGTGACCGGGAGTTGGCCTATAAGGGCGATCCCGTGACGGGTGAACCGCTGGATGCTTATGCCCTTCAGAAGCACATTGCGGATGTGACCTTCGAGCACAGACATCACCTTTGGGATGTCGGCAAGGTCAAATCCCTGGCCGCCGATCGAAGCCACCCGATCTCCTTCTTCTGCGGCGGCTCCCGAAATTTCGATCGCTTTATCGATCTGTTCGATAAAATCTTCGTTCTGAATGTCGATCTGGACACGCTGAGGCACCGCCTTGCCAGCAGGCCGGAAGATGAGTTTGGCGGTAGGCCTGCCGAGCGAGATGTCATCATGCGGTTGCACGCGACGCAGGAGGATGTTCCGAAAAACGCGGTGACCATTGACGCCACCGCGCCGCTCGCCAGCGTTGTCGATGATATTCTCTCGAAATGTTAGCAAAGCGGCCGGATGGCCGCTAGCAAGTGAGCGGAGCTTTCCTCATAATCCGCGCAGAAAGGGATTGGTGCGGCGCTCGTCGCCGATGCGGCTGCCAGGTCCATGGCCGCAGATGAAACCTACCTCATCGCCCAGCGGAAAGACCTTGTCGCGGATCGATTCCAAAAGCTGCTGGTGATTGCCGCCGGGCAGATCCGTTCTGCCGATCGAGCCGTTGAACAGCACGTCGCCGAGATGGGCGAAACCCTGCTTCCGGTTGACATAGATGACGTGGCCCGGTGCATGGCCGGGGCAGTGGAAAACCTCGAACTCATGCTCGCCGAAGGAGACCTTGTCCCCCTCCTTCAAAAAGCGGTCCGGCGTGACGTTGCGCACGCCGCTGATGTTGAACATCTTGCCCTTGGCTTCGATATCCTCGAGCAGGAAGCGGTCGTCTTCATGGGGACCGATCACCTCGATGCCGAGCGCTTCGCGCACCTCGTCGGCACCGCCGGCATGATCGATATGGCCGTGCGTCAGCCAGATGGCCTTCAGAGTAATGCCGTTCTCGCGCACCGTCTGTAGGATGATATCGACATCACCGCCGGGATCGACCACCACGCCCTCCTTCGTCTCCGGATCGAACAGGATGGTGCAATTCTGTTCGAAAGGGGTCACCGGAATGATGCCGGCCTGGAGCATGCCCATGGAGCGCCTCGTCTGTTTGATCGTCTTGTCGCCGGTATAGCGGCAAACTCCCGGTAAAACAGCCCCTGTAGGCTGCAAAGTGGCGCGGGCAACGAAGACCGTCCCGGTGAAATTTAGGAATGCCACGTTATTTCATATGCTTATTCTAATTTTCGATCGATCGTCAGATTGCTCTCGTCCAGCCAATCGGAACACCAAAGCATCCGAAGCGTTGAAGAGAAGTCTTTCAAGACAGAAGGAGAAAACCAATGTCCTTGAAAAGAAATCTGTTGCTGACCGGCTTTGTCCTTCTTGGCAGTGCGGGTCTCGCCCAGGCCGAGATGGCCGCAACGACCGCCACCGATATCGAAGTTCGTTCCGGTCCAGGCGCGGAATTCCCGACAGTCGGCATCGCCACACGAGGGTCCGAGGCCACTCTGGATGGCTGCGTCGAGGGCAGCCGCTGGTGCCGGGTCGATGTCAACGGCATGCGGGGCTGGGTCTATGCGCAATATCTAAGCGTGGAACAGAACGGCGCCTCGGTCGTCGTCCAGGACCACCGGGATGACTTGGGCATTCCCACCATCACCTATGAACTGACAGACCCAGTCCAGACCGGCAGCGTCCAGCGCGTTCAGCCAAGTCCCAACGATCAGTTACTGGGTCCCGTCGATGAGAATGGCACCGATGTGGTCGCCGTCACCCCGCCAGAGGAAGTCCGGACCTATATTGATGACAACCCGGTCGATACGGTTCGGTTGAATGGTGATCTGGTCGTGGGCGCCACCGTCCCGCAAAGCGTGGAGGTGCACCGCATTCCGGATTATCAATACAGCTATGTCGAGGTGAACCATCAGCCGGTTCTGGTCGATCCCGGCACGCGCAGGATCGTCTACGTCTACCGCTGATTCGCCTCACAGAACCGCACAAAATGGCGAAGTTGACATGCGGCGCGACAGCCGCATGTCCAAACCGCGGATTTCCCCTGAAATTATTGCGGAATTCTCCCGTTTGAGTTGCCCTTCTATTTCCAGCGATCCATGCATGATGTAATTCTAATATCAGTAGGGATTATCGCCGCTGCCTGGCATCGAACCTGTTTGCGGCGAGAAGGCATCCGGAAGCGTCTCCGGAATTATGGGAGAAGGGCAGTCATGGAAAGTCTAGGGCCTATCATTACGCAATTGATTGCCGGTGCGATCGGTGGCAACGCCGCGAGCGCCGTTTTGAAACAGGACGGGATCAATCTCGTTGCGAGAACGATCGCCGGGGCCGTCGGCGGCCTTGGAGGCGGCCTGATCCTGAACCTGATCGGCAGCGAGGCCCTTACCGGCCTTATCGCGCAGGGCATATCCTCGCTGGTTGCCGGCGGCGTACTCTCCGCGATCGTCGGTGCCGTTCTCGGCCGCAAGTCGTAAATAATCGGATCGTGCAGGCCGGGCTTGGCAATGACCCGGCTTGTGCGGATCAATGCGCAATTCTGCTTGGCCACAGCTGCCTCAGCCGTAGCCGGGCGGAGCGGAGAAATATGACATCTCCGGGGTTTTTGCCGTCTTCGACGGTCGGATAGGCATCGGCTTTCCAGCCCGAGGCGTCCGTCTCTCGTCTCCACTTGCCCCAGACAATCTGCCGATTCGCCATGCGGCCAATCGCTGAGTCTCAACACCGGTGGCAGTGCGAGAAAATACAGGATATGTTAGAGTTTTCGTTGGGACCGCGCTTAATTTCCTCATGAAGCAGCGCCATTCGAGCAACATGGCATTGTGCGAAGCCGGGCGGCAACGTAAAAATGCGTCAACAGGCCTGACGTATTTTTGCGAAAGTTTCCCGAATGCTCCATAATAGGAAAGGAAATGCCACGGTGCCACGACAGATGAGCCAGAATGCGGCAAAGACAGAGCTGCTGGCCACGCCGTTGCAGAACGCGGGAAGCATCGATTTCGAGATCATCGAGCTGCTTTTCTTCGCCTACCGCGATTTCGTTTCCGATCCGGACCAGATTCTGCTCAAGAGCGGCTTCGGCCGGGCTCATCATCGCGTCGTCCATTTCGTTAACCGCGAACCCGGCATGACGGTTGCGGACCTTCTGGAAACATTGCAGATCACAAAACAGAGTCTGGCGCGGGTTCTCAAACAATTGATCGATTCGGGTTATATTCGCCAGGTCGCAGGTCCGGAGGACCGGCGGCAGCGCAAGCTGTACCCAACGCAAGCCGGCAGAGACTTGGCGCTGGCTTTGGCCGAGCCCCAATCGCGCCGCATTGAAAGGGCATTCGAAGGCGCGTCCGAAGCGACGCGCGAAAGCGTGAAGCGTTTCCTGAGAGGAATGCAGACCGTAAAATGACAGCATCCAGTCTGCGGGGCCGGAATGGAATGCGTCAACGAAACCGACGGGTAGGACAGGATCGAGATTGATCGAATGACGACAAAAGCAGCAATTTCGGATGACGCAGCACATCTTCTGGTAGTGGACGACGATACCCGTATCCGCGCCCTCCTCAATCGCTACCTTATGGAGAAAGGCTTCCGCGTCACGGCTGCCGCCGATGGCGCCGAAGCCCGCCGCAAGCTGGAAGGGCTCGATTTCGATCTCATCATCATGGATGTGATGATGCCCGGCGAATCCGGCATTGCGTTGACGTCGAGCCTGCGGGCCATCAAGAACATTCCGATCATCATGCTGACCGCGCTGGCCGAAGCCGATTCCCGTATAGCGGGCCTTGAGGCCGGCGCGGATGACTATCTGCCGAAACCCTTCGACCCGCGTGAGCTGGTGCTGCGCATCAACAATATTCTGCGGCGCAATGCGCCCGCCGATTCCCCGAAGATCGAACTGGTCATGTTCGGGCCGTACACCTTTTCGCTCACCCGCAAGGAGCTCAAGAAGGCCGCGGAACTCATCCGGCTTACCGATCGCGAGCAGGAAATCATGCTGCTCTTTGCCAAGCGCGCCGGCGAGACGATCCCGCGACATGAACTCATCGGCAGCGACGCCGAAGTGGGAGAGCGGACGATCGACGTGCAGATCAACCGGCTGCGTCGCAAGATTGAAGATGACCCTGCCAACCCTATCTGGCTGCAGACGGTGCGTGGTATCGGCTATCGCCTGAGCATAGATTGAGATCGGCCCGCGGGACCAGATTATGGTGACATTCGATTCCATCAGACGCGACCAGGATCACACGCCGTCCAACGGATTGCGGTGGCTTTCGCGCTGGATGCGTCGATATATCCTGCCGACCGGCCTCTACGCCCGCTCATTGCTGATCTTCATCCTGCCGATGATCATTCTGCAGGCGGTTGTTACCGTCGTCTTCATGGAGCGCCACTGGCAGATGGTGACGCAGCGGCTGTCGATGGCGACCACGCGCGACATCGCCGCCATCATCACCATTATCCAGACCTATCCGCAGGATGCCGACTACTCTGCCATTACGCAGATGGCGCGGCAAAAGCTCGACCTAAGCATATCGATCGAACCCGGGGGCGAACTACCGGCCCCGCGCGAAAAGCCCTTCTTCTCGATCCTCGATGGCATTTTGAGCGACGAGATAAAGGAACAGATCAATCTACCCTTCTGGATCGATACCGTCGGCAACTCCAGTCTGGTCGAAATCCGCATCAAACTGCCGGACAAGGTGCTGCGCGTCTTCGCCAAACGCAGCCAGACCTATGCCTCGAATACCCACATCTTCATTCTATGGATGGTCGGCACCTCGCTGGTGCTGATCGGCATCGCCGTCCTGTTCCTGCGCGGCCAGATCCGCCCGATCCTGGCGCTGGCTCAGGCGGCGGAAAGCTTCGGCAAGGGCCAGCGCCTGGAAAACTACTCTCCCCGCGGCGCCGACGAAATACGCCGAGCGGGCCTTGCCTTCATCCTGATGCGCGAGCGCATCGAACGGCAGATCGAACAGCGCACGGCTATGCTTTCCGGGGTCAGCCACGACCTACGCACCGTTCTCACCCGCTTCAAGCTGCAGCTGGCCCTTGTGGGCGAAAATCCGGATCTTGTCGGCCTCAGCGAAGACGTAGAGGACATGCAAAGCATGCTCGAGGGCTATATGGCCTTCGCGCGCGGCGAGGCGGAAGAAGATGTCGGACAATTCAAGCTCAGCGATATCCTCGAAAAGATCCGGCAGGACTTCACGCTGCACGACAAGTTCATGAGCTTCTCCATTGAAGGGGATGACGAAATCTCCGTCCGGCCGAATGCATTCAACCGTCTGGTGACGAATCTCGCCACCAATGCACGACGCTATGCCAACAGCCTCCGCGTCGAAGCCAGGCACAGCGCCAAATGGCTGACGATCATCTTTGACGATGACGGCCCCGGCATTCCCGTCGCGGCGCGAGACGACGTCTTCAAACCGTTCTTCCGGCTGGATTCAGCCCGCAATCTCGATAAATCGGGCACAGGTCTCGGCCTTGCCATCGCGCGCGACATCGCCCGCAGCCATGGCGGCAACGTCACGCTCGGCGACAGCCCGCTCGGGGGCTTGCGCGCCACCATCCGCATTCCTGCCTGAGGGAGAGAGCATATGCCGATCGATATCGAAGGCATGCATTGGTTGAACACGCCGCCCATGTGGGAAGTGAACCAGGGACGCCTGTTCGTTCAATCCGGCAACAAGACCGATTTCTGGCAGGAAACCTATTACGGCTTCCACCGCGACGACGGTCATTTTCTTGGAACGTCCCGCCGGGGCGATTTTACCGCCGAAGTCACCTTCGTCGGGCATTATCGCGAGCTTTACGATCAGGCTGGCCTGATGGTCCGCCATGATGCCAGGCACTGGATGAAATGCGGGATAGAATATACCGACGGCGCCAGGCATTTCAGCGTCGTCGTCACCAATGGCAATTCCGATTGGTCCGCCTTCCGCCTCGATCACGAGTTCGATGCCATATCGGCGCGGGTCACTCGCAACGGCGACGCCCTCTTCATCCAGTACCGCACCGACCGCATGAGCGAATGGCGGATGGCAAGGCTCGCCTGGTTCGATCCGATGCTCGAGGAAGTCTTGGTCGGCCCGGCCTTCTGCTCGCCGCAACGCGAAGGCTTCGAAGCGGAATTCCTCGATTTCAGCCTGACCGACCCGGTTTCACGGGATATTCACTGACGCCGTCCCTCTCCTATTGCGAAAGGAAAAGGCTCACATCATCCTTTTGCCATTCGGCACCGGCTGGGTCACCGCGGCCAGAACGATCGCGCCGGCTTCGTCTTCGAAGCCGAGGGTCAGCACTTCCGAGCGCACCGGCCCGATCTGACGCGGCGGAAAATTGACGACCGCCAGCACCTGCCGGCCGACAAGGGTTTCCGGCGTATAGTGCACGGTGATCTGCGCGGAGGAACGCTTGATTCCGATCTCCGGCCCGAAATCGATCCTGAGCTTGTAAGCGGGCTTGCGCGCTTCCGGAAAAGTTTCCGCCTCGATGATCGTCCCGACACGGATGTCCACCCGCTCGAAATCGCCGTAAGTGATCTCTTCCGCCATGTCCTGCCTTTATAGAAAACTCAGCCGGCCAATTCCTGTGCCCGTTTGCGCGCCGCCTCGAGGGCCGCATCGAACAGCGGCTGCATGCCATCCTCCGCCATCAAGACGCCCAACGCCGCAGCTGTGGTGCCGCCGGGAGAGGTCACGTTCTGGCGCAGACGCGAAGCGTCGTCGGGAGACTGGTGCAACAGTTCACCAGCCCCCGCGACGGTTTCCCGTGCGAGCCGCATGGCGAGGTCCGCCTGCAGGCCAAGCTTTCGGCCCGCCTCCGCCATGCATTCCACGAGATAGAAAACATAGGCCGGACCACTGCCGGAAACGGCGGTTACCGAGTCGATATCGGCTTCGCCGGGCACCCATTCGACCGGACCGGATACCTTCAACAGGTTTTGAACCAGCTGCCGCTGGCGGTCGCTCACGCGTGCATTGGCAAAAGCGCCCGTCACACCACGCCCGACCATGGCGGGCGTGTTCGGCATGGCGCGCACCATGGCCGCTTTTCCCAGATGCGTTTCAAGCGCGGACAGCGTCTTGCCGGCCGCGATGGAGACGACGACCGTCGTCTCGCCCACAAGCGGCTTGAACGGCGGCAGGACTGCGTCCATCAGTTGCGGCTTGACGGCGATAAAGAGAACCCCCGCCGTCACGCCTTTCGGAACTTCGGTGACATGGCTTGCGCCGGCATCCGCAATCATTTTGCTCATCGCTTCGGCAGGGTTTGGATCGACAACGATGACGGATGATCCCGGCACGCCGTTTTTCAGCCATCCCGTCAACAATGCCCCGCCCATGTTACCGGCGCCGATCAGGACGATCGGCCCGGAGGCTGCAAATGCATTGGCGGATTGTTCGCCTGTCATGTCACGCTTCGCCTACCGTTTCAAAAAGTACGGCTTCCATGGCGCGGTTCGCGTCAAGGCCGGACCATACAACGAATTGGAAAGCCTGATAGTAAGCTTCGCAGGTGTCAAGCGCGTTAGAAAGCAGCACTTCCACCTGACGGTTGGTGGGCTCCGCCCCACCCGACAAGAGAAGCGATTGGCGGAAGATAACGATGTCTTCCTGACGCCACAGATCGAAGTGACCCATCAGCACCTGCCCATTGATGCAGGACAAGAGCTTAATCACCTCGTTGACCCGGGGATCCGGAACCTTGACGTCGAACGCGCAGGCTATGTGCAGCGCCTCGAACTCCTCCATCCAGGAAAACGAGACGTGATAGTCGGTCCATCGTCCCTCGACGGTCATGGCGAGTTCGTCCTCGCCGGACCGTTCGAACGACCAATCGTTATTGGCAGCGACGAATTCGATCATGTCGACCGGGTTCGATTGTCGTTCGGCTTCCATTTCCATAAGGCTCATGCAGCACCTTCTTGACCGGATCGGTTGCAGTTTTCCCGTGGCTCGACACTGAAAGAACGCAAACAATTTTACTCCGGAAACATCCTCGGGATGATGTTGAACGGCTGCCAGACTAACGCTTCCACCATGCCCGGGGCTTACCAAGTCCGTTTCGAATCATCATTTAAAATCAGTGTATAGCGGCATGCCCGGCATGCCAGCCCCTGAACGGTGATTTTGGAAACGGCACTGTGGAAAGCTCTTCCGACGCCTATTCAGAAGGGAGTCATAACCGACTCTGGCGATTGGCTTTTTTGCCTATGTCCACAGGTGGAAAAACAAACGCAAATTTTCAGAGGAAAAAGGCACGGCAAACGGGTGCCGTGCCGATCTGCAAACGTAAGACCGGGCTTATTTGCCCTTGGAAGCAAGCTTGGTTTCAAGTGCTTCGATTCTCGCCAGCAGCGCCTCGTTTTCGTCGCGCGCCTTGATCGCCATTTCGCGGACGGCTTCGAATTCCTCGCGCTTGACGATATCCATGCTGTTCAGCCAGCGCTCGGCATGGGCATTGAAGGCGGTCTCGATTTCACGGCGCACGCCTTGGGCAGCACCGGCGGCATCGGTCATCAGCTTGGCGAATTCATCCAAGATTCGGTTCGGTCCAGTGCTCATGGCAATCTCCTTGCAGCCGTCGGCCCTCAACGGTCAGGCATCGATATGGGCCAGATAGTGCTGAGGTAGGATTTCCAAGGGGCCGATGCAAGCAAATTGAGATAGGACTGGACAACCGGAGCCCCATCTCGGCCGGATCAACAATCGACTTGACCGTTTCGACAGCGAACGCCATGTTCCGCGCACATTTAGCTATATAGCATGATCCCCGTTCCGGAATGGCACGGTGCTTTCGGGAACATGCTGAAACGGGCCTGACGATCTTGCTGACATCCGCCAATCTCGCCGCCATCCTGCCGTTCCCGGACATCAACCCCATCGCCGTCTCCCTCGGCCCGATCTCAGTGCATTGGTATGGGCTTGCCTATGTCGCAGGCATCCTGCTCGGCTGGTTCTATGCAAGGCGGCTGGTCGACAATGGCAAGCTCTGGCTGAACGATACTGCACCGATGACGCGCCAGCATCTGGATGACTTCATTCTCTGGGTCGCCTTCGGCATCGTTCTCGGCGGGCGCATCGGCTACATCCTTTTCTACGATCTCGACCCGGTGCTCGCCAATCCGATCCGCGCTATCGAGGTCTGGAATGGCGGCATGTCCTTCCACGGCGGATTAATAGGCACCACTATCGCCATGATCTTGTTCGCAAGGCGCAACCAGATCCCGACCTGGAGCCTGTTCGATATCGTCGCCGCCGTCGCGCCGATCGGCCTATTCTTCGGCCGCATCGCCAATTTCATCAACGGCGAGCTTTGGGGTCGGGCCAGCGACGTTCCGTGGGCGATGGTCTTCTGCAGCCCGCATGTGATCGCCGCCCATAATGGCGTGTGCCCTGCAGGCCCAGACCCGCGGCACCCGAGCCAACTTTATGAAGCCGGCATCGAAGGCATCATCCTCTTCCTTATTCTCTTTGTGCTTACGCGCTGGGCGCTGGCATTGAAAAAGCCGGGTACGGTCAGCGGTATTTTCGTCATCGGCTATGCCTTCTCGCGTATTTTTGTCGAATTCTTCCGTCAGCCTGACGAGCAGCTCGGCTATCTGCTCGGCACGAACTGGCTGACGATGGGCATGGTGCTGTCACTTCCGATGGTTGCCATCGGCCTATGGGCTGTCATCCGCGCCCGGCTGGCGGCGGCAAGGCAGATGGCTTGAGGTGGAGTTCAATACGCGCGATCCTTTCAGGAACGGCTCCCAGCCTTTCAGGATTACGCACTAGCGAAAGCAAAGAATGACGACGGCGCTCGGGGAAAAAATCAAAGCCATCATCCGCACCAACGGACCATTGAGCATTACGGATTATTTTTCGTTGTGTCTCGCCGACCCCGTACATGGTTACTACAAGACGCGTGAACCCTTCGGCCAATCCGGCGATTTCGTGACTGCACCCGAGATCAGCCAACTGTTCGGCGAAATGATCGGCGTCTTCATGGTGCATGCCTGGCAGCGGCACGGAACGCCGGCCGAGGTGCGCCTCGTCGAGATCGGCCCCGGCCGCGGCACGATGATGTCCGACATGCTGCGCGTCATCGGCAAGCTGGCGCCGCCGCTTTACGATGTCATGACGGTGCATCTCGTCGAGACCAGTGAACGCCTGCAAAGCTTCCAGCGGCAAACCCTGGAAGCGTATGGCGCCAAAATTTCCTGGCATACGGATTTCGGCGAGGTGCCTGAGGGTTTCACCTTGCTCGCCGCCAACGAGCTTTTTGACGCCATTCCGATCCGCCAGTTCGTGCGCACCGGCAATGGTTTTCGCGAGCGGATGGTCGGTCTCGATGTCAGCGACGAGCTGACCTTCACGACAGGCGTCGCGACTCTCGACCCCTCGCTTCTTCCCGACGGCGGCTTGCCGCCGATCGGCACGATCTTTGAAATTGCGCCCGCCCGTCAGGCCGTCATGACGACAATCTGCGACAGGCTTGCCGCCCATGGCGGCACGGCGCTTGCCATCGACTACGGTCATATGGCGACAAGCTTCGGCGATACGCTGCAGGCCGTCCGCATGCACGAATACGATTCGCCGCTGGAGCACCCCGGTGAAGCCGACCTGACCAGCCATGTCGACTTCCAGCACCTGGCCCAGACGGCGCTCGCCTCCGGCCTCCATATAAACGGCTGCTGTCATCAGGGCGATTTTCTTGTCGGGCTCGGTCTGCTGGAGCGTGCAGCCGCCCTCGGCCGCGACCAGGATGCAGCAACGCAGGAGAATATCAGGGTCGCGGTAGAGCGGCTTGCCGGCGCCGGCGAAGGCAAGATGGGGGAGCTTTTCAAGGTGCTGGCAGTCTCCAGCCCTGCGATCGATCTCCTGCCCTTTCGTCCCGTCAGCTGAGACCTGACCACCAATCCTGCGGATTGACAGCGTGCGTCGGGCTGGGCCAACATCCCCCAATGATCGAACTGCTTCGCCGCGGCTGCGTTATCTCAAGATCTCAAGCACGACAGGTCAATCAAGATATCAAGGGACATCTCGTTGCCGACACCACTTGCAAGCACATTGCTGAGCGCCGCCGAGGCTGCGGGCATTCGCCACGGCTATTTCACCCGCGCCGGCGGCGTGTCGGAGGGCCTCTATCGCGGGCTGAACGTTGGGCTCGGTTCGCATGACGATCGCGAGCGCGTGCAGGAAAACCGGCGCCGTGTTGCCGGCTGGTTCGGCTTGCCGGTCGAGCGGCTCGCCACCGTGCATCAGATACATTCGCCCGATGTCGTAACCATCGGTGCGCATTACGACGGCAGCCGGCCGCAGGCCGATGCGATGGTGACGGCAACGCCGGGCATCGCCATCGGCGTGCTTGCTGCCGATTGCGGCCCGATCCTTTTTGCCGATCCCGAAAACCGGGTTATCGGCGCCGCCCACGCCGGCTGGAAGGGCGCGCTGACCGGCGTGCTTGAAAACACCATCGACGCGATGGTGACGCTCGGCGCAAGGCGTGACGCCATCATTGCCGGCCTCGGCCCATCGATCAGCCAGGCGAGCTATGAGGTCGGCCCCGAATTCGTCGAACGGTTTCTTGCTCACGATCCCGGTTATGCCAAATATTTCGCCCCTTCTGAGCGCGAAGGCCATGCCATGTTCGATCTGCCGTCCCTCACGGTCGATCGCTTGCGCAAAGCCGGTGTCGCCGCCGAAAGCCTGAACCTCTGCACCTATCCGGACGCGGAGCGCTTCTTCTCCTATCGTCGCACGACGCATGCGAAGGAGCCGGATTACGGACGCCAGATTTCCGCCATCGCTATCGGGGAGGCAAATTAATATGGCCCTGCATTTCGAACGCAGCGAATTCGATGCTCGTCTGGCACGCCTGCTGGCGAGAATGCAGGAAGAAAAACTCGATGCCATGCTGCTCTTCGCACAGGAGAGCATGTATTGGCTCACCGGCTACGATACGTTCGGCTTTTGCTTTTTCCAGACGCTGGTCGTCAAAGCGGATGGATCTCTGACGCTGATGACGCGCTCGGCCGATCTGCGCCAGGCGCAGCTGACTTCGGTCATCACCGACATCCGCATATGGGTCGATCGCGTCAACGCCGATCCGACACTCGATCTCAAGGAACTATTGTCGGATCTCGATCTTCTCGGTGCCCGTATCGGGGTCGAATATGACACCCATGGGATGACCGGACATATCGCCCGGCTACTCGACCAGCAATTGGCGAGTTTCGGCCAGATCGTCGACGCCTCCTATCTCGTCAGCCGCCTGCGGCTGACGAAGAGCCCGGCGGAAATCGCCCATGTCGAACGCGCCGCAGCACTGGCTGACGACGCCCTCGACGCAGCGTTGTCCCTGGTGAAAGCCGGCGTGAATGAGTCAGACATTCTCGAAGCCATGCAGGGCGCCGTCTTTGCCGGCGGCGGCGATTATCCGGCCAACGCATTCATCATCGGCTCTGGCGCGGAGGCCCTGCTCTGCCGCTACAAGTCCGGCCGTCGCAAGCTCGATGCGGACGACCAGCTGACGCTCGAGTGGGCCGGTGTCGATGCCCATTATCACGCAGCCATGATGCGCACGGTCGTCATCGGCACCCCCAGTCATCGCCATCGCGAGCTTTACAGCGCCTGCCTTGAAACCCTGCAGGCGATCGAGACAATCCTGATGCCGGGGCACACCTTTGGCGACATCTTCGATATGCACGCGAAAATCATGGACGAGCGCGGCCTTGCCCGCCACCGGCTGAACGCCTGTGGCTACTCTCTCGGCGCCCGCTTCTCGCCGTCATGGATGGAGCACGAGATGTTCCACATGGGCAATCCGCTTGAAATTCAGGAGAACATGTCGCTCTTCGTGCATATGATCATCATGGATTCCGACAGCGGCACCGCCATGACCCTCGGGCAGACCTATCTGACGACCTCGCAAGCCCCAAAAGCCCTTTCCCGCCACCCTCTCGAATTTCTTAACCGTTAGGGGCGTAAGATAGCGATCCTGGACGGTCAGACCGTCGGGAGAAAGGATCGCGTCAATGGGAGTGGTCAGGATAACGTTGACTGTCGCCGGCTTTTGCCTAGCGCTCTCCGCCTGCAACACCACGGACGCCCTGACGCCGCCCGAAGCGATCGGTGATGCCGGCTCCAGCCCGGTCACCCAACGGGATGTCGAGCGCATGGCCTCGACACCTCAGCGCCGCCAAACCTATCAAAGCGCGCAGGAGAGCTACGGCTATCAGCAGCAGACCTCGCAGCAGGCCTATCAGCCGCAAAACTACGGCGGCAGCGGCACGCTCGACGACCAGGCCTCGGCGCTGAGATCGAACGGCACCAATCCCTATGCGTCTCGCCCGCTCGACGGTTCCCGGACCGCCTCCATCGCTCCATCTAACAATCAATTTTCGGAAGCCGACGAGCAGCGCGAGGCCGACCGGCGCCTGTCGGACGATCCACAGCCGCAGCAGCAGCAACAGACTGCCGACGCCCCGCAGCCAGATCAACCGCAGCCGGATCAACAGGCGTCTCTGCCGCCCACAGCCGCGGCCGGCGGCAACAGCGTCCGCTTTCTTCCGATCATCGGCGCTCCAGTGGAAGCCGTCACGCCGCTCTCGCGCCAGCTTGGTGCCGACGCCCGCTCGCTCGGCCTGACGATCAAGAGCTCAAGCGATTCCAGTGCCGCCTATATCCTCAAGGGCTATCTTTCCGCCTTTGAAGACGGCCCGCAGATTTCCGTGACCTACGTTTGGGACGTGCTTGACAGCAATGGCAACCGCGTCCACCGCATCCAGGGCTCGGAAAGCGCACCTCTGAAGCGTGGCGATCCTTGGTCGGCCGTTCCTCCAACGGTTATGCAGAAAATTGCCACCAAAACCATGTCGGATTTCAATTCCTGGCGCGAATCCAACGGTGGATAGCTAAAAGCTTTTCAGAAATATGAAGCTAACGGGCCTCTCCCTCTTGCATTCGAGAGCAAGGCGGTTAAAAGCGCGGCTATCAGGTTGGTAATAGGCGGGCCACAATGAAGGTTTTCGCAGGCAATTCGAACCGGCATCTTGCCGAAGCGATCTGCAATTATCTCAACGTTCCCTTGGGAAGAGCTAGCGTCCGCCGGTTCGCCGACCAGGAGATTTTCGTAGAGATCCAGGAAAATGTACGCGGCGAGGATGTGTTCCTCGTGCAGCCGACGTCGTTTCCGACCAACGATCACCTTATGGAACTGCTGATCATGATCGATGCGATGCGTCGCTCGTCGGCGCGGCGCATAACGGCGGTCCTCCCCTATTTCGGTTATGCCCGTCAAGATCGCCGCGCCTCGGGGCGCACGCCGATCTCGGCAAAGCTCGTCGCCAATCTGATCACCGAGGCAGGTGCGGACCGCGTTCTTACGCTCGACCTGCACGCCGGCCAGATTCAGGGCTTCTTCGATATCCCGACGGACAATCTCTACGCACTGCCGATCCTGACGCGCGATATCAAGGCGAACTACGATATCGGCAATGTCATGGTCGTTTCTCCTGATGTCGGCGGCGTCGTACGTGCCCGCGCGCTCGCCAAGCGCCTCGACTGTCTGCTGGCGATCGTGGACAAGCGCCGTGATCGCCCCGGCGAATCCGAAGTCATGAACGTCATCGGCGACGTCTCCGGCAAGGATTGCCTCCTGATCGACGATATCGTCGATTCCGGCGGTACGCTCTGCAACGCTGCCGATGCCCTGCTCGCACGAGGCGCGGCAAGCGTCACCGCCTATATCACCCACGGAGTTCTCTCCGGTGGCGCCGTAACCCGCGTCGCAAACTCGCAGCTGAAGGAACTGGTGATTACCGATTCCATCCAACCGACGACGGCCGTGCTATCGGCTCCGAATATTCGCGTCATCACGACGGCTGGCCTCATCGGTGAAGCGATCAACCGCACCAGCCAGGAAGAATCGGTCTCAAGCCTCTTCGACTAGAGCCGGATGATTTTAGGTCGAGTCGACCTAAAATCTGAATCCGCTCTAGAATCAAAGAAATAGAGCGTGATGTCGTCCGAAAACCGCTTACACTTTCGGCATCACGCTGTAAGACGCAGCGCCGCCTCAACTCGCCTTCGCAGGCGCGGGATGCGCCTGCCTCCATGCGAGCAAGCCGATGCCCAAGAGCCCCGAGATGAAGACGGCCGCGCCCGATCCCATGATCGAAGGCCCGATACCGAACCAAGCAAACAGTGTTGGCGACATCAGATAGGCCAGAAACAGGCCAGTGAAGATCGCGCACATCAATAGACGGTAGACCTGCGCCAGGCGATGCGGTTCGCTGCGCGTCTGCATCAGATGCAGGATGGCAAGGTTCTCGAAGGGTCCGTTGATCGCCGCAAAGCAGGCAACGATCATCAGCCCGATCCGATCATGCATCAGCGGCAACAGGAAAACGCCAGATCCGAAAATGAGCTTCGCCACGATGATCCAGACCACCGGCCGGCGCGGCTTGACGCTGCCGAGGATCAGATTGGTCGTCAGGTTGCCGACGCCATAAGCCGTCATCATCAGGCTGTAGTCGGTAAGCGGGTCGGCACTGGTTTCGCGCAAATGCAGGATCATTCCGAGCAGGATGCCCATCGCCCAGGCTACGTTTCCCACCAGGTTGGTGAAGAGGCCATAGAGGATTGCCGCATGGCCCCGCGCCGCGCGCCACCCACCAAGAACGCCGTCCACCACAGCCGCCATCCCGGAGAAATCCCGACGCCGCGACGCCGTCGGGAGTTTCGCCACCGCCAGCCACACCGCAAGCGCCGACAATATGAAAGTAGCAGCCGTGACCGTGAAGAACTGAGATTTCGGCAGGAACCCGTTCACGAGCGCGATCAGGCTCGGGCCGAGGATGCGCGCCATGCGGCGGGTTGCATCGAACAGGCCGTTGGTCGCGTGCCGGACTTCGGCATCGACCGCAATCGTCGGCAGGGTCGCCTGTAGCGAAGGGTCGAACGTCGACGTCAGCAATGCGATGCTTCCGGCAAGCACGACCAGCAGCGGCAGGCTCATCAGATGCAGCATTCCTGCCAGCGATAATGTCAGCAACAGAGCCGCACGCACCAGATCGGCCGTGATCATCGTCGTGCTATGCCGCCAGCGATCCGTGACGATACCGCCGAACAGGCTGCCGAACAGCAGCGAACCGGACTGCAATGCGGAAACATATCCCGCATTGTTGCCGATAAAATCAGCCGCAATCCAGACGACGGCGACCATGTAGAATTCGGAGCCCGTAGCAGCCAGCACCTGGCCGGCCCATAGGAGAGAGATGGAGCGCTGGCTCAGCGGCTTCAGGACAAACATGATCGCATTCTGATTTCAAATTGTCTTACTTCAGGACCTGACCGTTGACCGACACGTGACCATCGTCTGAAAGATCGATATCCCAGCGCGAGCGCCCATCTGCATCCGTCTTGGCAAAACCCTTGGCCATCATCAGGCCGAAGGAGAGCTGAGACAGATCCTCCTTGGTTTTTGCTGCCTCCTGGATGGCGGCGATCGTCTTGTCGAGATCGCGAGCAAGAACCGTCATCTTCATGGCGACACGGTCCTTCTCGTTCAGCCAGCCGCGCAGGCTGCCGGATGCCTCGACATCATAGAGGCCCGATACGGCGCTGATCTTCGGGAAGTTGACGGTCATCGTCCCGTCCGGGAACATGGCCTTCTGCAGCTTCTCATCCATGGCCGTGTCGCTCTCAGGATTCTTCAAATCGGCCTGCTGAAAAACATCCACGAGAGCGGAGAAATTCAGATTCGGCACTTGCACCTGGATATCAGCCGTATCGGGAATGAAGGCGACATAGTCTTCGGGGATCAGGCCCGTTTCCAGTGCAAGCTTCTCGGCATTCAGCCCGAAGTCCGCATTCATGGCATTGGCTGGCCCGGCTACCTTGAAGAAATAGCCCATCTTCTGCAGGCCGCCATTGCCGAACGGTGTCGTGACCGCGATATCCTTGATGGCGACGGACTCGTCAAAGGAACCGACGATCGGCATGGCATCCATCAGCAAGGCCTTGATCGCCTTGCTGTCGGCATCGGAAAGCGTCTTCTCATCCTTATGTTCGGAGACGAACTGCAGCAGCGAATTCAGTGCCTTCAAGGGCAGCTTCGTCGCCCCCATGCTGAAATCGATCGCTGCAATCTTGACTTCCCCGAGCGTCGCATCGTCGGCCGAAATCTTGTCGTAGAGCGATTGCAGGCTGCCGTTCATCTTGAGATCGAGCCTGCCCGGCTCGCCGCTGTCTGCCGACGACACGGTGTAGGTGATGCTGTCGGCGGTCGCGTCATTCTTCTGGACGCTTTTATCTTCGTCGGTGGTCTTTGTCGCGATGGTGATCCCGTTGCCCTTCATATCCATGGAACGCAGATAATGAAGTGCGGGATCGAAAACGCCCTGAAAGGTCGATGATGCCAAGGCATAGCGAAATTCGGTATCGGGGCCGCTGCCAGGCTTCGAACGGGCCGTCACATCGAAGGCGTTGTTGCCTTCAATGTTCCAAAGGCCACTATCAAGCGGCGTTGCCAGCATCATCAGCGGCTTGAGGCCACTGATATCGAAACCGCTCACATTCAACTTATCGAGCAGCTTCTGCAAATCATAGGTGACTTCGTAGTGCGGGCTGACCGGCTTGACCGCGATCGCACCGCTCTTGGCGATATCATCGGGCAGGAAATAGGTCAGATTGCCGTAAAGGTCCTTAGCACCTTGCTCGCTGACATCAGCCGCCTGCACAACGCCGGCCACGCCGACAGCGAGAACAGCCGCCGTGGCAACCGCTTTGAAACGCATAACTCACCCCCAAATATGATGGAAAAGAAACGTGGAAACCTGAAAGGCGCCGACCGGCCTTTTACATGGAACTTTATCATCGCCCTGATACATGGGCTTACCCTCAAACTTCAAGGCTTCTTCATCACCTGTCCGTTGACCGTCACCGTTCGGTCTTCATCCATGGTGACGTCCCAGCGCAGGCGACCGTCCGGGTCGGTCTTGGCAAAACCCTTTGCAGCAATCAAGCTGAAGGAAACACTGTTCAAGCGAGGCTGTGTCTTGGCAGCCTCTTGCATGGCGGCGACAGTCTTGTCGAAGTCGCGCGCCAGGATCGTCGCCTGCAGCGAAAAGCCGGAATGCGGCTTGGTCGAGGCCTTCAGCTCACCGGAAACCTCGACGTCGTAGACATCGGATTTTGCACTGATCTTCGGAAACTCCAGCGTTCCGTAGCCGCTCGGGAACATCGTGCGTTTCAGAGCCTCACCGGAAACCGGCGTTTCCCGCGCGACAATTGAATCGAGGCCAGCATCGATGAGGCCGGAGAAATTGATATTGGGCACGCCGAGCTGAACATCCACCATCGCGGGCAGGAAGGGCATAAAAGTAGCCGGCACAAGACCCGCATCGGGCGTAAACTGCTCGGCCCTAAGCTCCAGATTGACATTGGACGCTTTGGTTAGGCCGTCCATCTTGAAACTGTAATCGATACGCTTGACGCCGACGTTGCCTTTCTCCGTTGCCACCAGCGCGTTGTTCACGGTCACGGTCTTGCCGAGCGAACCGAAAACCGGCAGAGCCTGATGGACCAGCTGCTCGAACTTTTCGCTGCCACTTTGCGAAAGTTGCTTGGCCTTAACGTGTTGAACGAAGAACCGGATGAGTGCGCGCAGATCCTTCACCGGCAGGCTGGTGGCAGTGAGGTTGGTATCGACGCTGTCGGCGCTGAAAGTGATCGGCGCCGCATCCGGCCGCAGCGTCACCTGCTCATGCAAGCGCTGCAGCGTACCTTGCAATTGTAGATCGACCTTACCCGCTTCGCTACTGTCGGTGACCGTGTGAGCGAATGAGGCGCTGTCGATGGTCGCATCGATCTTGCGCCCGCTTTTCCGGCCACCACCGGCGCTCGAAAATTTCACGCCGCGGCTCTTGATGCCCATCGACCGCATCATTTCGATGGCAGGATCGAAAACACCGTCAAAAGAGCTGGAAGCGATGGAATAGGCAATGTCCGAGGTCGGCGAATGCAGGGCGACATCGAGACTGTTGTCGCCCGTCAGATGCCACCTTCCCTGCTCGACAGGCTGTGCGAAAAGGGAGAGCGGTTTGAAACCCGTCACCGAAAACGCGCTCGAATTGATCTTGTCGAAGAATTTCGCAAGATCATAGGTGATCTCATATTGATCGCCGGCCGGTTTTACGGTCACGAAATCGCTGCGGGCAAGGTCCTGCGAAAGCGAATGCGTCAGAACATTGCGGAGTTCCTTGGCGCCTTGCTCGTTGACGTCGGCTGCGTGTGAGACACCAGCAAGACCCATGGAAAAAACCGCGGCGGCGATAACCCTGGAACGCATGCCCGATCTCTCCTTTTGATCCGGAACGATTGCATTCGACTGTTGATGGGGCTGAGGATATATGTCAAGCCGTTGATAGAGGCCCCGTCGCAGGCTTGTCGGCGGCAGTTGCAATGTCATCACAAGGCCCCGATTCCGGGGGTGCTTGCACCTTCGGCCGCTTTGTATTATACGCCACGCGTCCGCGTAGACACCCTTGGAGGCAACGCGGATGAGGCAGGGCATGCCCTCCTCCAGTTCAATCGATGCGGCGTAGGCCGACCGACTGAACTCTCCAAATAACCTCGAAAGGAATAGCTATGAGCCACGAAAGCTACGAGCTCAAGGCCGAGGCGCGCGAACGGGTTGGTAAGGGGTCCGCCCGTGAACTTCGCCGCAATGGTCTGATCCCCGCTGTCATCTATGGTGACAAGCAGGCCCCCGTTTCCATCGCCCTCAACACCAATGAGGTGACGAAGCGCATCCACGCCGGTGGTTTCCTCACGACGATCGCCACGATCGACGTCGACGGCAAGAAGATCAAGGTTCTGCCGAAGGACTACCAGCTCGATCCGGTCCGTGACTTCACGCTTCACGTCGATTTCCTGCGCGTTTCCGGCAACACGGCGGTTACCGTCGAAATCCCGGTTCACTTCGAAAACCACGAGAAGTCGCCTGGCCTCAAGGCTGGCGGCGTGCTGAACATCGTTCGCCACGAAGTCGAAGTTCATTGCCCGGCCGATGCGATCCCGGAATTCTTCACCGTTGACCTCACGGGCCTGAAGAGCGGCGACAGCATCCACATCTCCGCCATCAAGCTGCCGAAGAACGTGACTCCGGTCATCACCGACCGCGACTTCACGATCGCAACGATCGTTGCCCCGGCTGCCGGCCTTGCTGAAGACGAAGCTGAAGGCGGCGAAGAAGCCAGCGCCTGATTGGCATCTTCAAGCCCGCACATTGAGACCCGCCGCCCTCTGGGACGGCGGGTTTTTTATGCCTAAAAATAAATATTAGAGAAAGTAAAAGTAAGAAGGACTTGGAATCTATACTATTGGTTGATTTCCATTAACCCCACCGTTTCAGCAACATTTAACGGATTCATGAAAACCTACGCGAAAGAGTTGTAGAAAGCGGCGCCCTCCCAAATCCGCTGGTCTATGACCGGGGAGCTAACGGAACTATGAGCCATTCGGTCGAAAACAGGTTTTTCGCGATCGTTTGCGGTGCGCTACTGATTTTCGTGGCGCCACTCTTCGTCCTATTCCTTTTTCTGTCGTCTGAACGCGCGGAAAAGGAAATCAAGGATCACATAACCGTTCTCCTCGTCGCCAATGCCCAGGCCCTCGCAAAGCCGCTATGGGACCTTGATGAAGACAGCGTCACCCAGATCAGCGCCACCACCGTCGCCGAAGGCGCGATCGTCCGTGTCAATGTCCGCGATCTTTCCGGCCAGCTCGACGTCACGCAATCGACCATTCCGAAATCCTACAAGGGCAATCTGGAGTCCATTGACCGGCCGATCATCTACAACGGCGTCGACGGTGCGAAGCGGCTTGGCACCATCACCGTCTATTATCCTCAGCTCGGCCTGTTCGATGGCCTGAAGAGCGAAGAGATCGTCTTCATCTCCATCTTCATCTTCGCCGTCCTGACTGTGTTCGGCGCGGCGCTGATCGGCAATCGCATCTTCGTCATCCAGCCGCTGATGCGGTTGACACATGCCATCGAGGCTACGCGAAGGCTCGGCTCGCGTCATCATGTGGACTGGCAGTCGAATGATGAAATGGGCCGGCTTGCCAGCAGCTTCAACGACATGCAGAGCAAGCTGCAGCGCGAGGAAAACGAACTTAAGCTTGCCCACCGCCGGGCAACCGACACCTATAATCTGACGCCCGCCATGCTCTTTTCGCTCGACAACGACGATTGCATCGCGGCCGTCAGCGACTATTGGCTTGCCACCACGGGCTATGATCGTGCCGAAGTGATCGGACGCGAGTTTGCGAGCCTGGTCTCGCCGGATTCGCGCACGCAATATATCGAGCGCAAACGCGGCAACACCCACAGCGCCGCCCGCATCGACGTCACCGTGAAATTCCTCTGCCGGGACGGGAGGATCATGGATGTCCTTATCCTTGAGACGACCGCGATCCAGGATGGCCTGTCGCTCTCCGTCATGACCGACGTCACCGAACTCAAGCAATCCGAAGACCGTAATCTGCGGCAGGCGATTACCGACCATCTGACCGGCCTTCTCAACCGCCAGGGCTTCGAGAGCGCGCTGGATGCCAAGATCAACGAAGCCGACCTGCGCAAGCGCGAACTCGCCTGCCTCTTCGTCGATCTCGACCGTTTCAAATGGATCAACGACAATATGGGCCACGCCGCCGGCGACGCTGCATTGCGCGAATTGGTATCGCGCCTGCAGAAATGCCTGACGCCGGGCGATATCGCCGCCCGCCTCGGCGGCGATGAATTTGCCATGCTGCTTCTGGCAGAGAATGCCGAAGCTAGAGCAATCGAAATGACCGCCCTCATCGCCGAGGTCTTCGAGGCGCCCTTCGTCGGCGATGCGCGCCTCAGCGCCAGCATCGGGATCGCGATCTACCCGCGTCAAGCCGCCAATGCGGCCGAACTGCTGCTGAAATCCGATATCGCCATGTATGCCAAGAAGCGCGATGGCAAGAACGGCGCACAGATTTTCGACAACGGCATGCTGGACGATTCCCGCCGCCGCGCCGAACTCGAGAGCCATATCGAAACCGGCCTCAACGAAGACTGGTTCGAGGCCTATCTGCAGCCCGTGGTCAATATAGACGACCGCTCCATCGCTGGCTTCGAGGCGCTGATGCGTCTGCATCACCCGCAGAAAGGCATCCTGCCCCCTGGCCGCATCATCGAGGTCGCAGAAGAGACCGGCTCGATCATTCGCATCGGCAACCGCATCATGGAGAAGGCTATCGCCGATTTTGCCCGCCTCTCGCGGATCGAGGGCATGCAGGATACCTATCTCGCCATCAACTTCTCGCCGCTGCAATTCGAATCCGAATTGCCGCTGCGCATTGCGGCTCTCC
Organism: Martinezella sp. CNPSo 3957; assembly: GCF_057784395.1. Classification (NCBI taxonomy): domain Bacteria; kingdom Pseudomonadati; phylum Pseudomonadota; class Alphaproteobacteria; order Hyphomicrobiales; family Rhizobiaceae; genus Martinezella; species Martinezella sp. CNPSo 3957. The sequence continues at coordinate 56,023 of NZ_JBXSOU010000002.1, read as the reverse complement.
TGTCACGCTACGAAATCGCGCCTCGGCGCATCGTCGTGGAAATCACCGAGGCCGTGCTCATGGACGACAATCCCGAGACGCGCATGGTCATCAACGAGATCTGCCGCTATGGCTGCCGCATCGCGCTCGACGATTTCGGCACAGGCTATTCCTCGCTGAGCTATATCAACCGCTTCCCGGTCGATATCATCAAGATCGACCAATCCTTCATCCGCGCGATCAACGATACCGCCTCCGATGTCAGCGCCAAGAGCCGCATGCTGGTCGAAAGCATCACCACCCTGTCGCACAAGATGAACTGTACAGTGATTGCCGAAGGCGTGGAAACGGAAGAGGAATGCGCAACCCTTCGTACGATGGGTATCGACTACGGCCAAGGCTATCTTTTCTACCGCCCGCTGCATCCCGAAAACCTCATGAAGACGTTGGCGAGCCTGCAGGAAGACCGCCCTTCCCCCGTGGCGCAGGCGTCATAGCAATGGAGAGCCGGATGCGAGGGCTGCTGTTCATAATCGCCACCAGCCTGCTTTCGTTTTCATGTTTCTTTCCGGCCCACGCCGAAAGCGTTCATTTCACCACCGAGGAATATCCACCCTTCAACTATCGTGAAGGCAAGACCCCTGTCGGCGCAGCCACCGAGCAGATACAAAAGCTTATGGCCGATATCGGGGTCGACTATACGATCGATGTCATGCCCTGGGCCAGAGCCTACAATCAGGCTCTGGCGGAGCCGATGACCTGCGTATTCCTCACTGCGCATAACGAGGAGCGCGACAAGCTCTTTAAATGGATACAGCCGCTGCTGATCGACCGTAACGTTCTCATCAAGCATAGCGGCTCGAACGTTGCCGCAACGACCATCGCCGAAGCCAAGAAATATATCGTCGGCACCTGGCGCGAAGACTATACGGAAGCGATCCTGCGCCGGAATAATTTCCCGCGCATCGACATCGGCAGCGATTTCAAGGCTACCCTGAAGAAGCTGATGAGCGATCGTATCGACTTGATGCCGATCTCGGAATTCTATTTCGACAAGCTGCGCAAAGAAGGCAATGCGGTCGAGAAAGTGACGATCCTTTCTCAGCAGCCCATGGGTATTGCATGCCAGAAGGATTTTCCTGCCGAACTCCAGGGCAGAATGCAGACCGCGCTCGACATGCTCATCGCAAACGGCACGCAGCGGCAGATTTTCCTGAAGTACGGCCTGCACCTTGACGACTGACCGCATGCCGCCTTGACTTTGCCGTCAAATCGCTGTGGTGAAGGGCATCGGTATTTTCCAAGGGGTGAAGCGCATGCTTCTCATCGCGGGCCTCGGCAATCCGGGCGCCAAATATCAAGGCAACCGCCACAATATCGGCTTCATGGCCGTAGATGCGATCTATCGCCGCCACAGCTTTTCGCCCTGGTCGAAGAAATTCAAGGCGGAGATAGCCGAAGGCGAACTCGGCGGCCAGAAGGTGCTGCTCATCAAGCCGCAGACCTTCATGAACCTCTCCGGCGAAGCCGTCGGCGAAGCCATGCGCTTCTACAAGCTGCAGCCGTCCGATCTCGTTGTCATCTACGATGAACTCGACCTGCCGGCCGGCAAGGCGCGGCTGAAGACCGGCGGCGGCCATGGCGGTCACAACGGCATCAAGTCGATCGACGCCCATTGCGGCAAGGAATACCGCCGTCTGCGGCTGGGCATCGGCCATCCCGGCGTCAAGGAGCTAGTGCACAACCACGTTCTCGGCGATTTCGCCAAAGTGGACAGGGACTGGCTGGACCCGTTGTTCGATGCGCTCGCCGACAATGCCGACATGCTGGTGCGCGGCGAGGATTCGCAGCTGATGAACAAGATCGCGCTTGCCCTCGGCGGCAAGCCGGAGGAAGACGCACCGAAGCCGGAGAAGAAAGCGCCCGCCAAGTCCCACATCCATCAGGCGCGCAATCAGATCAAGCCGAAGATCCCCGAAACCGGGCCTATGGCGGAAATGCTGAAGAGGATGTTCGGCAAGAAGGACGATTGAGGTGCCGCAGCCAGCAGTCACAGACGCCGCAAATCTCCCTATACGTTCGGTCGCAATGGCGGACCTTCCGACGCTGCTTGCGCTTTATCGGCATCTGAACACGGAAGACCCGGTGCTGGATCTGCAATTGGCGCAAAGCCGCTTCGCGGAAATCCTCACTCATCCCGGCATGACGATCCTCGCCGCCTTTGACGGCGACAAGGCCGTCTCCTCCGTGACGCTGACCGTCATTCCCAATCTCACGCGCGGCGGTGCGCCCTATGCTTTGATCGAGAACGTGGTAACCCACGCCGATTACCGTCAGCGCGGCCTTGCCGGCGCAGTCATCCGTGCGGCATTCGCAACTGCCTGGGAAAAGAACTGCTACAAGGTCATGCTGCTGACCGGCTCGAAGAACCCGGCAACGCTGCGTTTCTACGCCAATTGCGGCTTCAAGCAGGATAAGACCGGCTTCCATGTCCGCCGGCCTGCTTAGCAAGTATTACCGTGCCTATTCCTCAGGCTCGGTCGTGAACATCAGCGGGAAACCGGCGCTTTTAGCAAGATCGATCGCCTCCTGCGCCTTCGTCTCGGCGACATCCCGCGCGCAGACCATGACCACGCAGGTTCCGAGCTTGTGCGCAGTCATCATCACCCGATAGCCGGTCTCCTCGCTCATACGGAAGACGGCCTTCAGCACCATGATGACGAATTCCCGCGGCGTATAATCGTCGTTCACGAGAATGATCTTATAGAGCTTCGGCCTTTCGACCTTCGGCTTCGTTTTAGGCTTTGGCTTCAGGACAACATCATTGTCACTCATCGGCATCACCGTTGACGACAGAAAAAGAGTTTTGGGCTAACAGGTGAAGATTATAGTGCGGCGCACTAGGTCATTCAAGGACGACAGCGTCTCTCGGATGATGCAAAGGGGCATTCGAGAGACTTCCGCCTCTCTTTCGGCAGAAAAAAGCCTCCTTGCCCGCACAAGACTTGACCCGCAACGGCCCTTCCCCCATAGGCACTGCAAAGATCTTCAAGATATGGACAAGGTGCCATGGGTTTCAAATGCGGTATCGTCGGGCTGCCGAATGTCGGCAAGTCCACTCTGTTCAACGCGCTGACCAAGACGGCGGCGGCGCAGGCGGCGAATTATCCGTTCTGCACGATCGAGCCGAACACGGGTGAAGTCGCGGTTCCCGATCCCCGTATGCGTAAGCTCGCCGACATCGCCAAGTCGAAGGAACTGATCCCGACGCGCATCTCCTTCGTTGATATTGCCGGTCTCGTCCGTGGCGCCTCGAAGGGCGAAGGCCTCGGCAACCAGTTCCTTGCCAATATCCGCGAAGTCGATGCCATCGTGCATGTGCTGCGCTGCTTCGAAGACAGCGACATCACCCATGTCGAAGGCCGCATCAATCCGGTTGCCGATGCCGAGACGATCGAGACCGAGCTGATGCTCGCCGACCTTGAGAGCCTCGAACGCCGCACCGAGCAGACGCGCAAGCGCGCCACCGGCAAGGACAAGGAATCCATGGCGATGCTCCCGATCATGGATGCATCGCTTGCATTGCTTCAGGAAGGCAAGCCGGTTCGCACGCTGCTCTCGAAGCTCGACGCCGAAGAGATCCGCATCCTCAAGAGCCTAAACCTTCTGACCTCGCACCCGGTGCTTTACGTTTGCAACGTCGCCGAGGGCGATGCCGCGACCGGCAACGAGCATACCGCGGCAGTCGCTGCCATGGCCAAGGAGCAGAATTCGGAAGTCGTCATCATCTCCGCCGCCATCGAGGCGGAAGTGGCGCAGCTGCCCGACGAAGAGGCGAAGGAATTCCTCTCCGCGCTCGGCCTCGATGAAGCTGGCCTCGACCGTCTGATCCGTGCCGGCTACAAGCTCCTGCACCTCATCACCTACTTCACCGTAGGCCCGAAGGAGACGCGTGCCTGGACGATCGAACAGGGCACGAAGGCGCCGCAGGCAGCCGGCGTGATCCATTCGGATTTCGAACGCGGCTTCATCCGCGCCAACACGATCGCCTACGACGACTACATCGGCTATAACGGCGAAACCGGCGCGAAAGAAGCCGGCAAAGCCCGTGACGAAGGCAAGGAATATGTCGTCCAGGACGGCGACGTCATCCACTTCCGCTTCAACACCTGATTGCTTCTATCCTGCCGGCGCCTAAGCAATTTCAGGAAAAGTGCGAAGCGGTTTTCCGTCCGGAATTGTATTAGAGACGGATGATTTCAGGTCTGTTCGACCTGAAATCTGAATCCGTCTCTAAATTAAAAAGTTAGAGCGGGATGTCGCCCGAAAACCGCGCACACTTTTCGGCATCCCGCTCTAAAATAAAAGGATAGAGCGTTTTCGCGATTCGAAGAAAAGCGGAAAACTCTATCTGAGCGCCGGCAATCTCGCCTGCACGCCGGCGGGCAGGCGCCGCACGACGATGCCACGCAGATCGGCCCAGCCGATGCCGATCACAAGCACCACCAGCCCGACAATCATCAGCACCAGGAAACCGATTTTGTCGAAGCTGGCATTGTTGTGCCGAAGGATGGCCGCAGTCGCGAGGCCGAGCGAGACGAGGCCGGCCGTCACGAAAGCGCGGCGATCAATCACAAGCCCGATCAGCATCATCGCCAGAACTGCGATCAGCACAGTCACCGCCTGCAGGTAGCCACCGAAGAGCACGTCGGTGAGATTGGTAAAAACGGTGCCGCTGCTGGCAAGCTCCAGGCGCAAGGCCAGAAGGACGGTCGAATAAAGCAGCGCCGGCGTGGTCGCGAGATGCAGCCAGAATGCCACATCCGAGCGGCGCGTGACCCGCTGGGGATCGCTGAGATCGAAGCGCATCGCCAGGACGAAGCTGCCGACTGCCGTCACCAGCAGGATCATGAGCGTCTGGATCGGATAGTCTGCCGGCACATTTGCAGATCCCGTCACCATGCCGGCGATATAGAAGACCCCTGCGAGAAACAGCCCGAATAACGAAAACAGCAATAGCGCCAGCGACAGAGGCACGCGGTAACGCCAGTAGAACAATGCCAGCGACAGCGGAAATGGTGCCGCGATGACGATTGCGCCGATGGTGAAATTTTCACTCAGTGCAGGCGTGGAGCCGACATAGGTGATCACGGTATGGAAGACCCAGGCTACCAGCGCGACGGTCAGCACGACGGCCGGAAGCGCCAGCCGTTGACGGCGGACAAGAATTTCGGCCAGAACGACGATCGCCAGCAGCGACACATAGCGGTTCGTCAGACCCCATAGCCCAGCGAGAAGCACGATGATGCCGATCGTGATCAGCACGTCGTGGAAGCCACGGATGAAGCGCGGAGCTTCCGTATCCTCCAAAGGATTGGCTTCGCTGAACGATGGCACGCCCAGACGACCCTCAGCTGCCGGCACCGCGCCGATGTTCTTGGCCACCAGATAGGGCAGCAATCTCTCGGCCTGGATGGAGGAAATAATCCCCTCGCCGGCCGCTTCGTCCAATGCGATCTTGAGTTCCCTCATCTTGCTCTCGTTTCATAGCGCCATGATCCATGCCTCACCATATCATCGTCGCACAATCAAGAGCTGCCGGCATCGATAGACAATCACCCTGAGCAGCGCCTGTAGGGTTATGAAAACGCTTGCGCCGCCACAGCGGGCCATGCGATTGGCGATGAACGAGAGTGGAGGATGACAGAGGATATGACGAAACTCGTCTACGAAGACTTCCGGCCGGGACAGGAATTTCCGCTCGGTCCCAAACTCATGACGGCGGGGGAGATCATCGAATTCGCCAGAGAATTCGATCCGCAGCCGATGCATCTGGATGAGGAAGCAGGCCGCGCCAGCATTCTCGGCGGCCTTGCCGCTTCCGGCTGGCACACCTCGGCGGTGTTCATGCGCATGATGTGCGATTCCTATCTCCTTGCCACCGACGCACAAGGCGCGCCGGGCATCGATTTTATGGAGTGGAAGAAGCCGGTTCTGGCGGGCGATACCCTGTCGGGCCGATCGATCGTCGTCGAGGCCCGTCCCATGCGCTCCCGCCTGGGTATCGGCATCGTCAGGTTCCGCCATGAGGTCGAAAACCAGCGCGGCGAACTGGTCTGCCTCGGAGAGAACGCGGTCATGATCCGCATGCGCAGCGTCGCGGAGGTTTCGGCATGAAGATGAGAGAACTCTATGCCGTCGGTGAACGTATCGAAATCGGTGGCCACACCTTCACGCCGGAAGGCATCATGCACTTTGCCTCGCGCTTCGATCCACAAATCTTCCATATGGATGCGGAAGCCGCCAAGCACTCCCTGTTCGGCGGTCTCTGCGCTTCCGGCTGGCATAGCTGCTCCATGTGGATGCGCAGCTTCGTCGATTTTTGGAAGTCCGAACAGGCCCGGTTGGTTGCCGAAGGCAAGACGCCGCCCATCCTCGGCCCCTCGCCTGGCTTCAAAAACCTGCAATGGCTGCGGCCCGTCTTCGGCGGTGATACGATCAGCTATGGCGTCACGATCCTTGACAGTCGCCCATTGGCCTCGCGCGCCGGCTGGACGCTCTATACGCTCGCCTGCGATGGAGTGAACCAGGACGGTGCTCCGGCCCTGCGCTTCGAAAGCAGCGTTCTGGCTTTTGAATAGCGGGCTGCGGGGCCGTTCGGAGCGGCCCCATCAGTCCTTTCGGCCATTAGTGGCCGGCGAATTCCACCAGCGTATGTACCGGCACGTCAAGCTCCTCGAGCTTCCTGCGGCCGCCAAGGTCAGGCAGGTCGATGACAAAGCAGGCGGCAACCACTTCGGCACCAATCTGGCGCAGGAGCTTGGTGGCACCGACGGCAGTACCGCCGGTCGCGATCAGATCGTCGACCAGGATGACCTTCTCACCCGGATTGACCGCATCGCGATGCATCTCCATCTCGTCTACGCCATATTCCAGGCTGTAGGCGATGCGAACGATGTCGTGCGGCAGCTTACCCTTCTTGCGGATCGGCACGAAACCGGACGACAGCTGATGCGCCACCGCGCCGCCGAGAATGAAGCCGCGCGCTTCCATGCCGGCGACCTTGTCGATCTTGGAGCCGGCATAGGGATGCACCAGCGCATCCACGGCGCGACGAAACGCCCTGGCGTCGCCAAGCATCGTCGTGATGTCGCGGAAGATGATACCGGGCTTGGGATAGTCCGGAATGGAACGGATGCTGGCGGCGAGCTCCGAAGCGATAGTGTTCATGAAATATATACTCTCAGGCTATGATAGGGCCGGCCGCACCCTATCAAGACCCGAGCCCTATACCAACAAAAAAGCCCAACCGCTTTGCGCTCCGCCATTGCGGTGTTGCTATCACCTCAATGACAAACGAGGCCGGAACATCACAACCGATGTCCCGGCCTCTCAATGTATAAGGCGGCCTCGACGGGCCGCCCTTTTCATCGAAACATCGCAGTACTCAGTGAGCGCCTGCCTTGGCATAGACGGAGCGCTTGGTGAGATAGATCAGCGTGGAGAAGATCAGCAGGAACACCATGACCATGAAGCCGAGGTGCTTGCGATCTTCCAGATGCGGTTCGGACGTCCACATCAGGAAGGCAGACACGTCGCGAGCGTATTGGTCCACCGTCTGCGGCGAACCGTCGTCATAGGTCACCTGACCATCCGAAAGCGGCTTCGGCATCGCAAAGGTCGCGGCCGCATCGAAATACGGATTGTAGTGCGAGTTCTGCGGCACCTTGAAACCGGCCGGCGGCTCTTCGTATCCGGTCAACAGCGAGTAGATGTAATCCGGTCCACCTTCCTGATACTGCGTGAAGATATCGAAGATGAACTGCGGGAAGCCGCGCTCGATTTCGCGTGCCTTGGCAAGCAGCGACATGTCGGGCGGCACAGCCCCGTTGTTGGAGGCCGCGGCCGCTTCGTCGTTCGGGAACGGCGAGTTGAAATGGTCAGACGGGACCGCCTTGCGGGTGAACATCTCACCCTGAGGGTTCGGGCCATCCTGCACTTCGTAGTTGGCGGCAAAGGCCTTCACCTGGGCTTCCGTGTAACCGAGATCTTCCAGCGTGCGGTAAGCCACCAGCTTCATCGAATGGCAGGCGGAACAGACTTCCGTATAGACCTTCAGACCACGCTGCAGCTGTGCCTTGTCATAATAGCCGAACGGGCCGGAGAAGGTCCAATGCTGCTCGCGCGGCTCCTTCAGCGGATAATGCGGTGTCTCGGCTTCCGCGGCAGGCTTCGTTTCCGCAGCAATGGCGGAAACGGTGGCCAAACCGCCGATCAGGGCAAGCGAGAGAAGGCCGGCAACAATCTTTTTCATCGTTTTCTTCCTTCCAACCGCTCAGGCGCTCATCGTGACGGCGTCTTTTTTGCCGCCCTGCTTTTCAAGAACCGCCTCCGTAATTGAATTCGGAATGCGCTTCGGTGTCTCGACTATGCCAAGGATCGGCATGATGACCAGGAAGAACAGGAAGTAGAACAGCGTCGCGAACTGCGCGGCCGTGGTATAGATGCCCTCTGCGGGCTGCGAGCCAAGCCAGCCTAGAAGGATGGCATCGGCGATGAACAGCCAGAAGAACAGCTTGTACCAGGGGCGATAGACGGCCGAACGGATCTTCGACGTATCGAGCCAGGGCAGGAAGAACAGCACGATGATCGCACCGAACATCGTCAGAACGCCACCAAGCTTGGAGTCGATCGGGCCGATGTTGAAGGTGATCGAGCGCAGCATCGCGTAGAACGGCAGGAAGTACCATTCCGGAACGATGTGAGCCGGCGTCTTCAACGGGTTGGCCGGGATGTAGTTATCGGCATGGCCGAGGAAGTTCGGCAGGTAGAAGACGAAATAGGCGAAGACCAGCAGGAAGACGGAAACGCCAAGCGCATCCTTCAGCGTCGCATAGGGCGTGAAGGCGACCGTGTCGGTCTTCAGCTTGACTTCGACGCCCGTCGGGTTCGTCTGGCCGGTCACATGCAGCGCCCAGATGTGCAGAATGACGACGCCGGCGATCATAAACGGCAGCAGATAGTGCAGCGAGAAGAAGCGGTTGAGCGTCGGATCGTCAACGGCAAAGCCGCCGAGCAGGAAGGTCTGGATCCAGTCGCCGACCCATGGGAAGGCCGAGAAGAAGCCGGTGATGACGGTTGCACCCCAGAAGGACATCTGACCCCAAGGCAGAACGTAGCCCATGAAGGCAGTCGCCATCATCAGGAGGTAGATGATCACGCCGAGAATCCAGAGGATTTCGCGCGGCGCCTTATAGGAGCCGTAATAAAGGCCGCGGGCGATGTGCAGATAGACCGCAACGAAGAAGAACGACGCGCCGTTGGCATGCATGTAGCGCAGCAGCCATCCATGATTGACGTCACGAACGATCTTTTCGACCGAATTGAAGGCGATCGCCGTATTGGCCGCATAGTGCATGGCCAGCACGACACCGGTCAGGATCTGCAGAACCAGCATCACGGCTAGCATGGCGCCGAAGGTGTAAGCGTAGTTCAGGTTGCGCGGGACCGGATAGGCGATGAAACTATCATAGACCATGCGCGGCAGCGGAAGCCGCGCGTCGACCCATTTTTCGAGCCCTGTCGATGGCTCGTAAGACGAATGACCACTCATGTTTCAGCTCCCCCTCAACCGACCTTGATCTTCTTTTCCGACGTGAACGCATATTGCGGTATGAAGAGGTTCTGCGGTGCAGGCCCATGGCGGATGCGACCGGCAGTATCGTAAACCGAACCGTGGCAGGGACAGAACCACCCGCCATATTCCCCCGCCTGACCGAGCGGGATGCAGCCGAGATGGGTGCAGACGCCGATCATGACGAGCCAGTTTTCCTTGCCCTCGCCGGCCGAACGGGCAACGTCGGTTGCCTGTGCATCGGACGGAAGATTGGCGTTGCGAGCGACCGGATCTTTCAGGTCCGAAAGCTGCGTGCCCTTGGCATCGTCGATTTCTTTCTGCGTGCGGTTACGGATGAAGACGGGCTTACCGCGCCATTTCACCGTCAACGACATGCCGGGCTCAAGGCTCGACACATCGACTTCGATAGATGCAAGAGCGAGTGTCGATGCGTCGGGCCGCATCTGGTCGATAAACGGCCATGCGACGGCAACTGCACCCACCGCACCGGCCATACCTGTCGTCAAATAAAGGAAATCGCGGCGAGTCGGCTCGCCGGTGGACTCAACTGTCGTACTCTGCTCGCTCAAAGCTGCACATCCTCTTCCCGCAACCCACGGCAAAAACCGCGGTACCCCTCTCACTAACGGCGAATCAATGCGACCACAATTCCGCCATAGATTCCTCCGTAACCCGCTGCGTTCTAAGCTTGATCGCAAATTATGTCCAGTCTTGGCAAGGGGTCAGGGCACAATGTCGCGGCAAAACTGCGTTAATGCGTCGCAAGGCCGGAGCTCAATCTTCCCCTTCTCCGCAGAGAGAAGTTAAGCCCATGAAAAACTAGGGAATTCCGCAGCGTTTTTCTCCGGCGCGACGCAAAATAAGCGATCAGCACAATACCGCATAGCAACAAAAACAATGAAAATTCCTCGAAATTCCGATCTCAACCTCTCCTTCTCACGTGAACGCAGACCGAATTTCGTGCGCGATTTATCAGTGAACGCCATATTCCCTGCAACCCTATAAGAACTGTAAAACGGAGCCGGGATCGACCGGTCGAGTTGGCAACGGCCGTGAGCGGCGCATTGAGCGTCGAGCGCGAAATGCCGGTTGAACTGCAATTTCATTCAAGACCGGAAAACACGATGCCTCGATATTGCCTCAAGCCATTATCGAGTGAGAGTCATGCACGCTACCCAAGCCGACGCCATGTATCGACAGCATCCGTGGTCGCTCGACACCTTGCCCGCGACAAACCTACCAGTCGGATATTTCATCGCGCGAAATCGTGCGACGACGGCTCTCGTCGTCGAGAAAGCTTCACCGAGAGTCCATCAGGACGCCTCGCGTGGATCAGTCGCCGAAACAAGCACCTCGGCTCAAACCTTACTGCCGATATTCCGCTCTTCCGTGGGGGCTACCGCATGAACATCGAGTTTTTGATCACGACCCTCATCATCGTCGCCTCTCCCGGCACCGGCGCGATCTACACACTTGCCGCCGGATTGTCTGGCGGCACGAGGGCGAGTATGGTCGCCGCATTCGGCTGCACGCTTGGCATCATCCCGCATTTGCTTGCGGCGATAAGCGGCCTTGCCGCACTCCTGCACACCAGCGCAGTAGCGTTTCAAGCGCTCAAATGGCTGGGAGTGGCCTATCTGCTCTACATGGCTTGGTCGATGTTTTTGGAAAAGGGTATTTTGCGCATTGACGGCGCACCGATCGACAAGAGCACGCGACAGGTGATAGGCTCGGCAATCCTGATCAATTTGCTTAATCCCAAATTGTCGATCTTTTTCTTCGCCTTCCTGCCTCAATTCGTGACGCCGGATCAGACAAGCCCGATCATGCTGATGCTGAAGCTCAGCCTGGTCTTCATGGCGCTCACCTTCATCATCTTCGCAGCCTATGGCGTATTCGCAGCTCACCTGCGCCGCCATATCGTCTCGAATCAAACGGTGCAATCATGGATGCGGCGAAGCTTCGCGACTGCGTTCGGATTGCTTGTGACGCAACTCGCTCTGGCAAGCCGCTAGCCCGCAACATCGTCTTCCAGACTTCTCGTTACGCTTTGATTTCTGAAAAATAGCCACACAGGAAACAACAACTGGGGTACCTTGGCGCCCCAGTTGTCCGTCTCATTATTGTGCCGCCGTCTCGACCTCTTCATGGTCGGCAAGGAAACCGCCGGATTGGCGGCTCCAGAGTTCGGCATAGATGCCGCCCTGCTGGACCAGCGCCTGATGCGTGCCCATCTCGATGATCCTGCCCTTGTCGAGAACAACGAGGCGGTCCATCTCGGTCAGCGTCGACAGGCGGTGGGCGATGGCGATCACCGTCTTGCCATGCATCAGCGCGAAGAGGTTTTCCTGGATCGCCGCTTCCACTTCGGAATCGAGCGCCGAGGTTGCCTCGTCGAGCACCAGGATCGGCGCGTCCTTCAGAAAGACGCGGGCGATCGCGATACGCTGCCGCTGGCCGCCTGACAGTTTCACACCCCGCTCGCCGACCTGAGCGTCGAGCCCGGTGCGGCCATGCATATCCACCAGACCCTCGATGAAGTCCCAGGCATTGGCGCGCTTGGCCGCCTGGATGATGTCCTCATCGGTCGCGTCCGGACGGCCGTAGGCGATGTTGTCGCGGATGGAACGGTGCAGCAGCGAGGTGTCCTGCGTCACCACACCGATCATCGAGCGAAGGCTGTCCTGCGTCACACCCGCGATATCGTGGCCGTCGATGGTAATGCGGCCGCCCTCCAGATCGTAGAAGCGCAGAAGCAGGTTCATCAGCGTCGTCTTGCCGGCGCCGGAACGGCCGACAAGGCCGACCTTTTCGCCCGCGCGGATATCGAGGGTCAGATCCTCCATGACACCCTTCGCCTTGCCGTAATGGAAGCGAATGTGGTCGAAGCGGATCGCTCCCTGCTGGGCAACGATCGGCGGTGCCGCCGGCTTGTCGATGATGTCGTGTGGCTTCGTCATCATCTCCATGCCGTCATAGACGGTGCCGATGTTTTCGAAGAGCGCAGAGACTTCCCACATCACCCACTGTGACATGCCGTTGACGCGCATCGCAAGGCCGATGGCGATGGCAATCGAGCCGACCGAGATCGAGCCGCTGAGCCAGAACCAGATCGACAGAGCCGAGACGATGAACAGCGCCGCGCAGTTGTTGAAATAGACCGAGGCGTGGAACAGCGTGACCTTGCGCATCTGTTTGTGCACGGTATTGAGGAACTCCTCCATGCCGGCCCTGGCATATGTCTCCTCGCGGCCCGCATGCGAGAACAGCTTCACTGTGGCGATGTTAGTGTAGCTGTCGACCACGCGGCCCGTCATCATCGAGCGCGCGTCGGCCTGCTGCGCGGCGATCTTGCGCAGTACCGGCACGAAATAGGCGACGATGGCGACATAAACGCCAAGCCAGACCAGGATCGGAATCATCAGCCGCCAGTCGGCCGCCGCGATGACGAGGATCATCGACAGGAAGTACGTGAACACGTAGACGAAGACATCGAGGATCTTCATGACCGTTTCGCGCACGGCAAGCGAGGTCTGCATCACCTTGGTGGCGACGCGGCCTGCGAACTCATTGGCGAAAAAGGTCATGCTGTGGCGCAGCAGGAAGCGGTGCATCTGCCAACGCGCGATCATCGGATAGTTGCCGAGCAGCACCTGGTGCATGATGAAGCTGTCGAGGATCGCCGCAGCCGGCAGGCCAATCAGCACCATCGCCCCCATCCAGAACAGCTTATGCCATTCCGTCTGCAGGAAAGTCGCCTTATCCGCATGCGTCAGCCAGTCGACGATATCGCCGAGGAACTGGAACAACGCCACCTCGCCGATCGCGATCGACATGGTGAGAATGCTCATGGCAATCAGCCACGGCAGGGCCGGCTTGGAATAATGCCAGCAGAAAGCGAAGAGGCCGCGCGGCGGCGTATCCGGCGCCTCGCTCGGAAATGGATTTAGTCGGCGTTCGAACCAGCTAAACATGGAAATGCTCCAAAGACTCGACCCTTCGACCACCCGCTGCGCTGAAAGATCGCAGATTCATATGGTGGCCGGGCGGTAAAACGACGAGGCCATAGTGGCCGCGCAATGACTTAAAGAAGGGGGATACTTGCGAATATGCGCCTTATAGCGCTCTTCAAATCCGTGGGTTCACGGCACCGAGGCGCAGCATCATAAACAAGATATCCATCTGAGCCTCCTCTTTCGCAAGTTGTAGAGCACGCGTCTTTTAGCGCGACTTTTCCTGTTTGAAAAGCGAAATATGCCTGAAAAATGGGCTAAACTCTTCAATTCTGCTGATGGGAGACATCACCGGAATCGAGGGATCCCAGGAAAAACCGGAGACAAATCGGGGCGATTTCGCTAGTTGCAACATATGACCAAGCTCCGCATCGCCCTCTACCAACCCGATATTCCCGGCAACACTGGCACGATCCTGCGGCTTGCGGCCTGCCTCGGCCTTGGCGTCGACATTATCGAGCCAGCCGGCTTCGACATATCCGACCGCAATCTGAAGCGCGCCGGCATGGACTATCTCGCCGCCGTCACCCTGACCAGGCACGTCAATTGGGAGCGCTTCGAGGCATGGAGGCGAGAAAGCGGACGACGGCTGGTGCTAGCCTCCACAAAAGCAGCGCAGCGCTACACGGATTTTACTTATCGCGACGACGATATTCTCCTCTTCGGCCGCGAAAGCGCCGGGGTGCCGGACCACGTGCACGAAAAGGCCGATGGCCGCATCCTGATCCCCATGGTCGAGGGCCAGCGCTCCATCAATGTCGCGATGTCGGCGGCCATGATTTCGGGTGAAGCGCTGCGACAGACACAATGGTCTGCACCGGGCCTGAATGTCGCACCCGAATAGCCGTTGGCACGTGGGATAAAGTGTGAGAAGCTTTGCCTTGGAATGCTCTAACTCAGGCGACCTTGGCGAGGTGACCCATGTTCCAGACGGCATTCACGCTTTCCCTGACGCAATTCGCACGCACGCTGAGCCTCCCCGAGCGGCTGCAGCATTCACCGGCGCGCAACCTCGCTCTTGAAGGCCTGCGCCAACGCAATCTCGCCCTCGACGCACTATTCTACGACGTCAAGGCTATCACGCCGGAGGAAGCCTTCTATATCAGTGACTCGCTCGCCGCCGAAGGCGCGATCATGCTCATTCCGCCAAGCGGTCTGGGAGCACTCACACTCTGCGAAACCATCGATGAATTCGTCCTGCGCGGCGGCACTAAGGCACGGGCGCTCGCAGTCGCCGGCATCGGTGGTTCGGCACTCGGAGCCGCCGCTTTCGCCCGCAACGTGGCCGATGCGATCGATGCGCCGGCCGCGGTCGTCGTCTCCGGCTACGGCATAGCCGATGTCATCACTGAAGCTTTCGGCGGATTGTTTTTCTTCGGTCACTTGCGAGGCCTGCGGCCTTTTCTTGAAAGTCTGGACGACCTTGCCGGTCGCCCCAAGGTCGGAGCACAGGCTGAGACGGCAGCGGCTCGCACCAGTCTCGACACGAGAACCGCGCAGGCGCTTCTAGCCGACCCCCGCCTCTCCTTCCGTCTGCTGACCGGCCACTCCAAGGGAAACCTCGTGCTGTCAGCTGCACTCCATAACCTCTGTAAACAAGACGAAGCGCGGATCACCGAGCTGGCGCAGCATGCAAAGATCGTGACGATCGGCACACGCATCGCTATGCCGCCTGTTTTCACGGATGTCGTCGACGTCATGGGGGAATGGGACTGGTTCGGCGAAATCAACTCCCGAGCATTCATTCATGCCGATCGACGCGTTGCGCAAGCGTGGCATCACACGAACACCGACTTGGGCGGGCATCTGCCTGTAACAACCACGCTCCGGGAAATCCTTGCGGCATCGCCAATCGTCGAAAACTCCCGAACAGCGGAACACCAGGACGAGACGCTCGGCGCGATATCCAAACCAGCGGTGCCGAACACCGAGGCTCCCTTGCCTGCCGTTCCGGACGGAAGACAAAAGGCAACAAGAGAAACGGTCAAGAAAGCCTTCCCTGTCAGCATCGCGGTAGGCGCCCAGCCGGCTGGATTCGGCGCGTCTGATGATGCGCAATCAGCCAAGCCGTATTGAGCAAGCCGCAAGCCAATGATGTGCCGCAAGCATGCTGAAATATGCTTCGACCTCTTCGCCCCTCGTGGCAGGCGGTTGTTTCGTCCAGTTCAATCCGCCGATGGCAGACGCCGCATGGTGAACTCGATGCGATCGCCGTCGACCTGGCGCCAGCTTTCGACTTCGGTCCAATAGGCAGCCTTGGGGAATTCGTTGAACCATTCGCGCGCCTTTTCGCGCGCTTCCGGGCGACTGAGACAAAAGGTCTCGCGAACGAATTCACTCTTTCCACCGGCGGGATGGTCCTGCCGGTAACGGAATATTCTGTTTCTCAACCCATCCAGGGGCGGCGGTCCGGGTATCTTCATGATAAAACCTCGCCTTTGAGAGAGGGAACATAATACCGCAGTGTGAAATTTGCGAGTCGATTCTCCTGCGGCGTTGCTGCACTGGTTGCGCCGCAATCTTGCTGATATTCCAAATCACGATACATACGGTGCGAATCGCGGGCCGCCGGCTGCTCGCATCGTCGGAGAGCGTGAATGGAACGACCCAATCTTCCCAAGGGATTACCCGAGGATATTGAAGAAAAGAAGGAGGCAGCGCGACACTGGTTCGAAGGCCTGCGCGACACGATCTGCGCGGAGTTCGAGCTGCTGGAAAGCGAGCTGACCGGCCCTCTTTCCGACCAGGAACCGGGCCGCTTCATCGCCAAGGACTGGCAGCGCGACAAGGGCCAGGGCGGCGGCGGCCGCATGTCGATGATGGAGGGCCGCGTCTTCGAAAAGGTCGGCGTCCACACCTCGACAGTCTATGGCGAATTCTCTCCTGACTTTCGCAGCCAGATTCCTGGCGCCGAGGAAGATCCTCGCTTTTGGGCCTCGGGGCTCTCGCTGATCGCCCACCCCGTCAATCCGAATGTGCCGGCCGTGCATATGAACACCCGCATGGTGGTGACGACGAGCCAATGGTTCGGCGGCGGCGCCGACCTGACGCCGGTGCTCGATCGCCGCCGCACCCAGGAAGATCCGGACAGCGCCCTCTTCCATCGCGCCATGCAGATCGTCTGTGATCGTCATGCCGTCGCCGACTATCAGCGCTACAAGAGCTGGTGTGACGAATATTTCTTCCTGAAGCACCGCAACGAGCCGCGCGGCATCGGCGGCATCTTCTTCGACTGGCTGCATTCGACAGAGGAAGCCGGTGGCTGGAACGCGGATTTCGCCTTCACCCGCGACGTCGGCCGCGCCTTCGCGATGGTCTATCCGCGCATCGTCCGCTCCAATTTCAACGAAACATGGACGGAAGAAGACCGTGACGAGCAATTAATTCGCCGCGGACGTTATGTGGAGTTCAATTTGCTCTACGATAGGGGTACAATATTCGGGCTGAAGACAGGCGGTAACGTCGAGTCGATCCTATCGTCTCTGCCGCCGGTGGTGCGTTGGCCTTGAAGCGTGTCGCGTAAGCTGGGCGGCAATTTTGCGATCGCGGCATGCGGGAAACCTCAAGCGCAGCAAACGATTGAAAGATCGCGATGCGCTTGAACGTTCAACATTAAATGATCGGACAACGCCCTGAAATCAGCGGGAGGAGTGCCTAAGTGACCTAATGCTCGTTCAATCGGAGGAGGTTGTAATGGCAGCAGAGAAACAAGTCACGGAAGCTTCGAAAGAACAGAAACTGTCGCGCACAGTCGATAGTCCGGAGTTCATTATCCGACTGGCAGAGGATATGCGGACCCGCAGTGGATCCGATCTGCCCCTCTCCTGCTTCCTGGAGCAGGTGAGGATGCAACTGGCGGGCAAATCTCCAAGCGATATCGCCAGCTTCGCGGCCGATCGTTCGGCCAAGCAGGCGCCTATCACCCAATATCAATCCTCGGATTGCTTCAAATCCTGGGCAATGCCGGATTAATGTCCGGAAGGCCGCCGCCGGGCAGGAGACTTGCCGGACAGCGGAAACCTTTTCTCGTTCGTTGCGTTTAGGCCTTCGGGTCCTTTCTAGGGCGAGAATCCGTTGAAAGATGAGGAGGAAGATATGCGACTGTTCGAATGTGGTACGCTCGTGCCCGGCTGCGCCTGGCACACCCGCGCCAAGGATGACGCCGAGGTGGTGCGCCGCGCGGTCGAGCACATGCGCGAAGCGCATGGCGAAACCATCATCCGCGAAAACATGGTCGACAATATCAAGGCCCGGATTCGCGACGAGGCCAACGCGGCCTGACTGGCGGGCCTGCTAATCAGGCCTCATTATCAGGCATTGGCCAAATCCTTGAGTCGGGCGAGAAGGCTCGCCCGGTTCATCGCAAAATTCGCGTCAAGCCACTCCTGCTCGAGTTTGCCGAGAAGCTCGCCCACACGCGGCCCGGCACCGACGCCCGCTGCGAGTGCATCCGCGCCATTAAGCGGGAAAGCGGGCTTCTTCCAGTTTGCCGTTCGTTCCAGCAATTTCCCGAGCCGCGCCACGCGCGCCATTTCCTCGAAATCGCCCTCCGCCTTGCTGCGGGCAACGGCCAGCGCCAGCTTCAGGCGAGCCGCAACGCCGGTTTGATCATGGCGATAAAGCAGACGATCGAAGGCCGCTTCCGAGATGTCGTCCTTGACGATCGGCGCATTCGCCCAGGCCTGCAGATAGGCGCCTTCCGCTTTCGAGAGGCGCAGCCGCTCGGCAAGCTTGGTGAGCCTTGCCGCATCGGGCGGCACGATAGCAGCGAGACGAAGCAGAGCCTCCGCCGGCCAACCGAAAGCCTGTTCGGCGGCAATCAATCCAGGAATGGCGTCGATCCCCCATTTCTCGGTTTCCGGCAGCACTTCGGTCAAAATGCCGATCTGACGCATCCAGAGCAGCGCCCTGCCCGGGTCTGGAGCCGCCAGCAGCTTCTTCATTTCCGACCAGACTCGCTCGGCCGAGAGCGTTGAAATCTTCGATTTTGCAGCAGCACAGGCGCGCAAGCCCTCCGCATCGGGGCGGCCGGTGCCGTAATAGGCGAAAAAGCGGAAGAAGCGCAGGATGCGCAAATGATCCTCGGCAATCCGCGTCGCGGCATCGCCGATGAAGCGGATATTGCGGCGCCCCAGATCGGCCAGCCCTCCGACGAGATCCACGACCTCGCCATCGGCAGATGCATAAAGCGCATTGATCGTCAGGTCCCGCCGCTCGGCATCAGCCTGCCAATCCCGGCTGAAGGCCACTACGGCACGGCGCCCGTCGGTTTCAACGTCGCGTCGCAACGTGGTGATTTCGAACGGCTTTCCATCGATGACCAAGGTGACCGTGCCATGCGCGATGCCGGTCGGCACCGCCTTGATTCCGGCGCCCTCGGCCCTTTCGACGACGGTTTCAGGCAACAGCGTCGTTGCTATATCGATATCGGCGACGGGCAGCCCCATCAGGCTGTTGCGGACGGCACCACCGACCACACGCCCCTCGCCGCCATCGGCATCGAGCAGCGCCAGCACCCGCTGCAATGCCTCATCGCGAAACCAGGCCTCATCGGCAACGGACGTCATCTATAGAGCCTTTCATAAAGTGTGCGGACGATACCCGCAGTAATGCCCCAGATCATGCGCTGCCCATAGGGCATGCGATAGAAATGGCGTTCAGTCCCCTGCCAGAGCATCGTGTCGGTCACGTGGTGGTCGGGGTCCATCAGGAAAGAGAGCGGCACCTCGAAGGCATCCTCCACTTCGGTTGGATTGAGGGTCAGATGAAAACCGGGTTTTACCACGGCAAGAATGGGTGTGATGCGAAAGCCGGTCGCCGCCAGATAATGCGGCAGCCGCGCCACCGGCTCGATGAAGATGTCGGCAAGCCCGATTTCCTCCCCCGCTTCGCGCATCGCCGCCATCTCCGGCGACGCGTCTTCCGGATCGATGGCCCCGCCCGGAAAGGCGATCTGGCCGGAATGCTTGCGGAGCGTCGATGTCCGGAGCGTAAAAATGACCCTGGCATCGTCGCCGCTGTCGACGACGGGCACAAGCACCGCGGCATCCTTGAGCTTCAGGTCCGCGACCTGCGATATGGTCTCGGGATTGAGGAGATGATCGCCGTGATCGCGCCAGGCAAGCTCCACCGGCCCACCACTCTGATGAAGGGCGCGACGGCGGAACTCGTCCGCAGAATAAAGAGGGAATTCATTCATCGAGTAAGCGCATCCAATTCGGCAACCGGCATGACCGGAAAGATGGAGCTGCCGGAACGCACGCAGAAGATCTCTCGTCCGGCAATCACGACGGGCTCACCAAGCTCGATGAGATCGTACATGACCGCACGCGTCACCAGAGCCTCGAGCCGCCCGCGGACATGCAGATAAGGCTTCAGCTCGTCGTTCTCGCCGCGTATGACGAAGCGGATCGGATGATCTCTGCCAGCCTCGACGACATCGCCAACATTCGTGCGGAAGGTCAGCACCCGTCTGCCCTCACGCTCCGTCACGCTCATCTCGACGGCCACGAACGGCGCGTCGACGACGCGAATGCCCACCTTTTCCACAGGCGTGACGAGATAGGTCTTTCCATCCTCGTCCTTGCGCAGAACTGTGGAAAACAGCCGCACCAGCGGCGCGCGGCCGATCGGTGTGCCAAGATAGAACCAGGTGCCGTCGGCGCGGATCTCCATGTCGATATCGCCGCAGAATGGCGGATTCCAGCGATCGACTGGCGGCAGACCCTTCTTGGAGCCGCCGCTATCGCCTGCCGCGCGCGAAATCAGCGCCGCGAGGCTTGCGGCATCGCCCGTTGTCCTGATTTCCTCGGTTGCCATTCTTCTGTCCCGGTTGGTCGTTAGTCAGGAATATGACAGTTCTCACGAGATAGTCATTTGAAACGTGCTTGTCAGCTATCTTGCTGGCGATAAGTTGTATTGATTATGAGGCAAATGTGTAACGTCTGCGAATCACGCGCACCGTTTTTCTGCCATTGGAGACGCAAATGGGCATGATCAAATCGACCGAAACGAGCCTCGATGAGCAGGCCATCATCGCCTCAGCCGAAAAGGCACTGGGCGATATCGCCCGCGTCCGCGAAGAGGTGTCGAAGGTCATTTTCGGCCAGGAAAGCGTCGTGGAAAACACGCTTCTGGCCGTGCTTGCCGGCGGTCATGCCCTGCTGGTCGGCGTGCCGGGTCTTGCCAAGACGAAGCTCGTAACGACGCTCGGCGCAGTCCTCGGCCTTGCCTCCAATCGTGTGCAGTTCACGCCGGACCTGATGCCCTCGGATATTCTCGGCTCCGAAGTCATGGACCAGGATGAAACCGGCCGACGCTCTTTCCGGTTCGTCAAGGGACCGGTCTTCGCACAATTGCTGATGGCCGACGAAATCAACCGCGCCTCGCCGCGCACACAGTCCGCCCTTCTGCAGTCCATGCAGGAATATCACGTCACCATCGCCGGCCAGCGTTATGACCTACCCGCTCCCTTCCACGTTCTCGCAACGCAGAACCCGCTGGAGCAGGAAGGCACCTATCCGCTGCCGGAAGCCCAGCTCGACCGTTTCCTGCTGCAGGTCGATGTCGATTATCCCGAACTTGCCGACGAGCGCCGCATCCTGCTCGAAACCACAGGCTTGAGCGAAGCGACGCCGCAGGCTGTCATCGACGCCGAACGCTTGCTGGAAATCCAGCAGCTCATCCGCCAGATGCCCGTCAGCGACGGCGTTGTCGATGCGATCCTGTCACTCGTGCGCTCTGCCCGCCCGGGCCAGGGCAATGCCTCCACAGACAAGCATGTCGCCTGGGGTCCAGGCCCGCGTGCCGGCCAGGCGATGATGCTCTGCGCCCGTGCCCGCGCCCTTTACGAAGGCCGGCTTGCCCCGTCGATCGACGACATTCATGCACTTGCCGAGCCAGTATTGGAACATCGCATGGCGCTGACTTTTGCAGCCCGCGCCGAAGGCATGTCCGTCCGCGATGTCATTTCAGGGCTGGTCAAGCAGTCGAAATCGTGACCCGGGTGTCGAGGAGAGTATAGCGCGTGGCATCCATCGGACAGACCGTCAGACCCACCTCAGGCAATGATGCCCTCTCCCGAGCCCGCAGCCGTGCCGCCCTCGTGCCGGATTGCCTCGTCGAAGCCAAGCGCATCGCCAACACGGTCATTGCCGGATGGCACGGTCGGCGCAAGCGCGGCATCGGCGAGAATTTCTGGCAGTTCCGCCCCTATACGGAAGGTGAAAGCCTGTCGCGCATCGACTGGCGGCGCTCGGCTCGCGACGATCATACCTATATCCGCGATCATGAATGGGAAGCCGCCCACACGATCTGGCTCTGGGCCGATCTCTCGCCATCCATGATGTATAAGTCGACCTACGGCCATGTGTCCAAGGAGGGTCGCGCGCTTGTCCTCATGCTGGCGCTAGCGGAAATTCTGTCCCGCTCCGGCGAGCGCATCGGCTGCCCCGGCATCATGGAGCCGGTTTCGACCCGCAATGCCGCGGAGCGCCTGGCCGCAGCGCTGATGCACACGCCGCTCGAGGGCGGCCTGCCGCAGACAGCAATGATCCGTGGCTGGAGCGATATCGTGCTGATCGGCGACTTTCTCGACGATGCCGATAGCGTCATGGGCAGGATCGGGCCGCTGGCCCGTCGTGGCTTGCGCGGCCATGTGATCGAGGTTGCCGACCCCGCCGAAGAACTCTTTCCCTATAGCGGGCGCACCGAGTTCAGTGATCCAGAAACGGGCTCGAAGCTGATCGCCGGCCGCGCGGAAAACCTGCGTGACGATTATCAGCGCGCCTATCTCGCACGGCGCGAAAATCTCGGTCAGTCGCTCCGCCATCTCGGCTGGACCTTCGTCAGCCACCGCACCGACCGGCTGGCTTCCGAAGCCCTGGTCGCTGTACATATGTATCTCTCAGGCATGCCCGCGAGGGTCGCGTCAGGAGGCCAGCCTTGAGCGGCCTCTCCTTCGCATTCGCTTCACCGGCCATCTTGGCAGCGCTCATTCTGCTTCCTGCGATCTGGTGGCTGCTGCGCTTGACGCCGCCGCAGCCGCGCGCGGAGGTGTTCCCGCCGCTGCGCATTCTGGCGAGCATTCTCAAGCGTGAGGAAACGCCGGCGCGCAGCCCGTGGTGGCTGACGCTGCTGCGCATGCTGCTTGCCGCCCTGGTCATTCTCGCCATCGCCAATCCCATGTTCAATCCGCGCACCAATACGCTGTCGAGCGGCGGCCCGCTGGTGCTGATGATCGACAATAGCTGGGCGAGCGTCTCCGACTGGGAACGCCGCGTACGTACCGCCGACGCGCTGATCGACGATGCCGACGCCAAGGGCATTCCCGTCTCAATCACCTTCACCGCCGAGCAGGGCAACGATGCGACCCCGAGTGCGGCAATAGCTGCCCGAGACAAGCTGCATGCCATGAACCCGAGGCCGCTGGTGCCGGATCGGCAACGCGCCGCCGATGCCGTCAAGGCGGCACTCAATGGCAGCAAGCCCGGCACCATCGCTTTCATCTCCGACGGCATCGAGAGCAAGGACAAGGACGATATCGTCAGCCGCCTTGCTGCCCTGCAGCCAAGCGAGCTGCGGCTCATCGAGGGCGATGGCCACGATATCATGGCGCTCACCGGCGCAGCCAATACCGCCAGCAACATGACCGTCACGGCCACACGGCTGGACGGTAGCGGCCCGATGCGCCTCGGGCTGACGGCACAGGACAATCAAGGACGGCCGATTGCCGTCGGTTCGCTTGATTTCGCAGGCGGGCAGACAGTTGCGACCGGGTCCATCACCGCGCCCTTCGAAATGCGCAATGATTTCGCCCGCATCAGCATCGACCGTCAGGCCAGCGCCGGCAGCGTATACCTATTGGACGACGGTTTTCGCCGCCGCCGCGTGGCGCTCCTCTCCGGACAGGCCGCCGACGAATTCCAGCCGATCCTGTCGCCGCTCTATTATATCCAGCGTGCGCTTCAACCCTATGCCGATCTGACCCAGCCCAACAGCGCCGATCTGGCGAAGTCGATCCCGCAACTGCTCGCGGGCAACCCCTCCGTCATCATCATGGCCGATGTCGGCCGCCTGCCGCAGGAAACCTACGCGCCACTGCAGAAGTGGATCGAAAATGGCGGCACGCTTGTCCGCTTTGCCGGCCCGCGCCTTGCCGCGGCACCCGCCGACGATCCTTTGGTCCCGGTCACATTGCGGCAGGGCGAGCGCACATTCGGCGGCGCTCTTTCCTGGGCCGAACCGCAGCCGCTTGCCGATTTCCCATCGTTCGGCCCCTTCGCCGGCATGCCGAAGCCGAACAATGTCCTGATCAAGCGGCAGGTCCTGGCGGAGCCGACACCGGATCTGGCCGAGCGCACCTGGGCAAGCCTTGCCGACGGCACGCCGCTCGTCACAGAAAAGCAGATGCAGGCCGGCCGCATCGTGCTCTTCCACGTCAGTGCCGAGCCGCAATGGTCTGATCTGCCGATATCAGGCGATTTCGTTGAGATGCTGCGCCGTATCGTCCAGCTCTCGCGCGCCGGCGGCGTTGCGTCGGGACAAGGAGCTGCCAAGGCAAACGAAGCAATGCCGCCCTACCGGCTCCTGACCGCCAAGGGCGTGTTGACCAGTGAGATCGGCAGTGCCCGCCCGCTGGAACCAGGCAACAAGGGAGCCGCAGTCGCAAGCTTCGACAACCCGCCCGGCCTCTATGGTTCCGAAGAGGGCTTCAGCGCGCTCAATACCCTGCCGAGCGCCACAGCGCTCAGGCCGCTGGATGCCTCGGCAGCCGGTGTGGTCGCACGCGAGGGCCTGATCGGCGGCGAGGCCTGGTCGGCAAAGCCGATCCTCTTCACCCTCGCCTTCCTCATCCTGCTGGCAGACAGCATCATCGTCCTGTTCATGAACGGCGCCTTTCCCCGCCTGGGTAGATCGGCCAAAACGATTGCGGGCGGTGTGGCAATGCTGCTGCTGGCCGTCTCGCTCGCCATGTTCTTACATCCGGTAAGCGTCCTGGCCGACGATTCCAAACCGGGCGACGACACCATCTTCTCGCGGCTGGACAAGACACACCTTGCCTATGTCGTGACAGGCGAGACAGATGTCGATCACATTTCGGAGCGCGGGCTGGCAGGCCTCTCCGACTATCTCACCTATCGCACGACACTCGAACCCGGCCCGCCGGTGGGTGTGGATCCTGCAAAGGATGAACTCGCCTTTTATCCGCTGATCTACTGGCCGATTTCTGCGACGGCGCCGATGCCGTCCAATGACGCCATCAATCGCATCGACGCCTATATGCGCAATGGCGGCACCGTGCTCTTCGACACCCGCGACGCCATCGACACGATGGGCGACACCTCGTCGCCAAGCCCGAACGGCCAGCGGCTGCAGCAAATCCTTGCCAATCTCGACATCCCTCCCCTGGAGCCGGTGCCTGCGGGCCATGTGCTGACCAAGTCCTTCTATCTGCTGTCGAGCTTCCCGGGGCGCTATGCGGACAGTCCGCTCTGGGTGGAAGCACGCCAGGATGCGCGTCGCGACGCGAATGCAGTCGCCACCTCCGACGGGGTGACGCCGATCATGATCACCGGCAATGATTTTGCCGGCGCCTGGGCCGTGGCCGACAATGGCTCGCCGCTGCTGCCGACCGTGCCGCCGGACGAGACCCAGCGCGAATATGCCTACCGCACGGGCGTCAACATCATGATGTACATGCTGACCGGAAATTATAAGTCCGATCAAGTCCACGTTCCCGATATCCTGCAGCGCTTGGGGCAATAATATGAATATCGGCTTTGCCCCCTTCCTCCCCTGGCCCGTGCTTGCCGCTTTGGCGCTGCTGACGCTCGCCATCGCGGCGCTCGCAATCTACAGGCGCCTGCGCGGCGGCTGGATTCGCGCTCTGGCGGGCATCGCTCTGCTTGCGGCACTCGCCAACCCGGTGCTGATGCAGGAAGATCGCGATCAACTGTCGACGATCGTTCCCGTTGTCGTTGACCGCAGCCTCAGCCAGCAGACGCCGGAACGTAGCAAAATGACGGACGAAGCCCTGGCAATGCTCAAGGATCGGCTGGCCCAATTCCCCCGCATTGAGCCGCGCATTGTGGAATTCCGCGATCCGGCGGAATCGGAATCACCGTCGACAAGGCTTTTTTCCGCCCTCTCCTCGTCGATCGCCGACGTGCCACCGGCCCGCATCGGCGGTGCCATCTTCCTGACCGACGGTCAGATCCACGACATTCCCGGCGTCAATCAGCAGCTCGGCTTCGACGCGCCCGTCCACGGGCTGATAACAGGCAAGCCGGACGAATTCGATCGCCGCATAGAGATCGTGCGCGCCCCGCGCTTCGGCATCGTCAATGATGAGCAGCAGCTGGTCTTTCGAGTCGTCGACGACGGCAAGAGCCCCGGCGGCACCGCAGCAGTCACGGTCAAGATGAATGGCGACGAGATTGCCACACTGCAGGCCACGCCCGGCCAGGACACTCCTTTCAGCTTCAAGGTGCCGCGCGCCGGCAACAATGTCCTCGAATTTGCAGTCGCCGAAGTGCCTGGCGAAGTCACCGGCATCAACAATCAGACGGTCCAAGTGATCGAAGGCATCCGCCAGAACATGCGCGTTCTCCTCGTTTCGGGTGAACCGCACGCCGGCGAGCGCGCCTGGCGCAACCTGTTGAAATCGGACGCATCGGTCGATCTCGTGCATTTCACCATCCTGCGCCCACCGGACAAGCAGGACGGCACGCCGATCAACGAATTGTCGCTGATCGCTTTTCCCACGCGCGAGCTCTTCGTCGATAAGATCAGTTCTTTCGACCTGATCATCTTTGACCGCTATCAGGACCGCCAGAACGTCCTGCCGACGATCTATTATGATTACATGGCGCAATATGTCGAAAATGGCGGCGCGCTGCTGGTGGCGGCCGGTCCCGAACATGCCGGCGGCAGTTCGATCGCGCTGACGCCGCTTGCCTCGGTCCTGCCGGCCGAGCCGACGGGCCAGATGATCGAGAAAGCCTTTTATCCGCGCCTTTCGGATCAGGGGAAGAAACACCCCGTCACGCGCGGGCTGGATGGCTCCGAAACCGAGCCGCCGCATTGGGGCCGCTGGTTCCGCAGCGTGGATGTGGAGAGGCCGCAAGGCCAGACGGTGATGGTCGGAGCCAATAACAGCCCGCTGCTGGTGCTGAACCGCGTCGGCCAGGGTCGTGTCGCCATGCTGCTCTCCGACGAAGGGTGGCTATGGGCACGCGGTTTCGAAGGCGGCGGGCCCCATGTGTCGCTCTACCGCCGCATTGCCCATTGGCTGCTGAAGGAGCCGTCGCTGGAAGAAGAAGCCTTAACCGCCAATGCTGCCGGTCGCACGCTGCAGGTAACACGCCAGACGATCGGCAACGACCCCGGTCCCGCCACGATCAAAACGCCATCGGGCAAGACGGACACCCTACCGCTGAAGCAGACGCAGCCGGGCCTTTATCAGGCAGAGAAGCATATGGGCGAGATCGGCCTCTACCAGATCGCCAGCGGCGATCTGTCGACGCTGGTCCATATCGGCGCCATCGATGCTCCGGAATTCAAGGCGATGATCTCCACCACGGAGACGCTGAAGCCGCTGGCGCAGAAGACCAAGGGTCTCGTCACCCGCGTCGCCGGTGCCAATGGCAGCGTGACGGTGCCGCAGGTTCTGCCGGTGCGCGGCGCCGTTCGCGTCGCCGACGGTCAGCGCCTGACCGTCCGCATGACCGACGAAACCGTGCTGAAGGGGATCAATACCCTGCCCTTGTTTGCAGGCTTTGCCGGTCTCGCCGCCCTCCTCTTTGCTTTCTCCGCCACGTGGTGGCGCGAAGGACGATGACTATGAAGATCGACGTGACCGATACGCCATCGGAAGGCGACCTTACAGCCATCAGCGAAGGATTGACGGCGTTCAACACCGCGGATGTCGGGCCGTCCGCTCGGCAATCCCTGGCTGTTCTGATCCGCGATGACGCCGGCAAAACCATCGGCGGCATATCCGGCTATACCGCCTGGGGGTGGCTGTTCACGCAGTTGCTTTTCGTGCCGGAAAGCCTGCGCGGCCAGGGCATGGCCGGAAAGCTTCTGGAGGCGGCGGAAGCGGAAGCAAGCGCGCGTGGCTGTTTCGGCGCGTGGATCGATACCTTCAATCCACAGGCGCTGAAAGCCTATCAGCGGCAGGGCTATGCCGTCTTCGGCGAACTGCCGGATTTCCCCGCCGGTCGCAGCCGGTTCTTTCTGCAGAAGAAATTGTCGCCCCGCTGATATAAGCAGGGCGATTTTTCGTTGATAGCGCCTTTAAAGCCTTTCCGCTTTTCTTCGAATCGCGAAAATGCTCTATCCCTTTGTTTTTACGCAATTCCGGACGGAAAACCGCTTCGCACTTTTCCTGGAATTGCTCTAGACAGCGATCGCCGTGAGCTGCACGACATCATCCAGATCGTCGTCATCTTCGGCTTCCACAGCCGCAGTGGAATCATCGCGCCATGCGATCGAGCCTTGCAGCCGCGCATGCGTGTCTGCCGCGATCGGCACGACCAGCACCCGGTTGGGATCGACAGGCCCCGGGAAGGTCAGTGCGTTATAGGCAACCTTCTCGAAACCGAGCGGGCAATAATAGGGCGGATCGCCGATGAGGATGACGGCTTCCGATCCCTTGCGCTGGGCAGCGGCCACCGCGATCCGCACAAGCTCGCGGCCTATGCCCTTGTTCTTGTGCGAGGGGCGCACGGCGAGCGGGCCGAGGAGATGTCCCTTGACCGATCCGGCCAGCACCGGCGTCATCCGCACGGAGGCGATCGTTTCGCCATCATCGGCGCAGATGAAGGACAGCGAATGGTCATGCGGCCCTTGCTCGCGAATGCGAGCAGCGGCACGGGTAAACCGTCCCGGACCGAAAGCTTCTTCGTTGATGAGTTCGATTGCAGCGTCGTGCGACGCATCCTCAGTGAGGTAGACCAGATCGTGCTTGTACATTAGCCCAGAAAACCAGATAGACGGACGATATTGTTCCCGAAAGCGCTCATCGAGCGTTCAAGATCATCGGCGTCGTCGCAGGCTTCTGGTTACTTTCATGCCAAGGGGTCCTTAAACTGTGAAAAGCCGGATAGCAGGAAATATTCGGCGCGTCCAATGCAAAATGCATCCCGCCGCTCATTCATGCAAGATCGGGTTGGCATCACCTCTTTTATCGAGTTCGGCGCCCCGAATGAGCCTGGTGATAGCACCCATAACGCAGTGTTCATCATTTGCTGTCTCGAAATCCGGCGTGCATACCGTATCTCCAGATATATAGTTTCGGTAGTTCCTCGAAAGGATCAAGCAATGGGCATGTTGGTGGACGGCGTCTGGCATGACGTCTGGTACGATACCAAAGAGACGAAGGGCCATTTCAAGCGCGTTGCGTCGCAGTTTCGAAACTGGGTGACCGCAGACGGCAGCGCCGGCCCGACAGGCATCGGCGGCTTCAAGGCAGAAGCCGGACGCTATCATCTTTACGTGTCGCTCGCCTGCCCCTGGGCGCATCGCACCCTGATCTTCCGCAAGCTGAAGAAGCTGGAGGAGCTGATCTCCGTCTCGATCGTCGATCCGCTAATGGTTGAAAACGGCTGGGAATTCAAAGGCACAGACGGCGGCACCGTCGACCATCTCTTTGGCGCGACAAAACTCTGGGAGGTCTACGTCAGAGCCGATCCGCATTATTCCGGCCGCGTGACCGTTCCCGTTCTCTGGGACAAGCAGACCGGCACGATCGTCAACAACGAATCGGCCGAAATCATCCGCATGTTCAACACCGCCTTCGACGGCCTGACCGGCTCCACGGCGGATTTCTATCCTGCTGACTTGAGGGCCGATATCGATGCATTGAACGAGCGCGTCTACGATACGGTCAACAACGGCGTCTACAAGGCCGGCTTTGCGACGACGCAGGAAGCCTATCAGGAAAACGCGCTCCGTCTCTTCGAAACCCTCGACATGCTGGACCAACGACTGGCAACGCAGCGCTATCTATTCGGAGATCGCCTGACGGAGGCCGACTGGCGGCTGTTTACGACGCTTATCCGCTTCGATGCCGTCTATGTCGGGCATTTCAAATGCAACATCCGCCGCATCGCCGATTATGCCAACCTCTCGGCCTATCTACGGGATCTCTACCAGGTCGCCGGCGTTGCGGAGACCGTCAATCTCGACCACATCAAGAACCACTATTATCGCAGCCACAAGACCATCAATCCGACAGGGATCGTCCCGATCGGGCCGGAACTGGATTTCGATCACCCGCATGGGCGCGAGCGGCTGGCAAAGGCTGCGTGACCCAGGCGTCGGAAACTACCAGTAGCTGGAGGGAGCCAATGCCCCTTCCAGCTCCTTAAGCCGGCGATAGGTTGCCTTCGTCGTGCCCGGCGGCAGCGCATCGACCGGAAAGAAGCCGCTTTCGACGATTTCGCGATCCGGTTTGCGCGGCGCGGTCTGGGTGACCTCCACGCGATAGAAGACGACGTGGTCGCGTTTGCTGGTGTGATTGTTGAAATAGACGTGAAAGAGCTGCGGCTTGCCTGAGATCATCAGATTGCCTTCCTCACGCAGCTCCTTTTCGAGCGCCTGCTCCACAGTCTCATGGCGTTCGACGCCGCCGCCGGGCATGTGCCAGCCGGCAATGTAGGAGTGTCGCACGAGGAAAATCCGCCCTTCACGATCGAAGCAGGCGGCGCGCACGCCGATCGTCATGCTGCGGGTCAGCACGAAATAGACATGCAACGCGCGGCCGAACAGACGCACAGCCAAACCCTGCCTTTCATCGCGTCGATCGTCTTCACTCATGCCGGAACCCCGGCATCGTGATCTGCAATCGGATCGAGGATGTATTTGTTTTGACAATAGAGTGGGCTATGTCTCATCCCATGTTCAAGCTCGCGCATATTTCCGATGTTCACCTTGGTCCGCTGCCACGTCTTTCGATCAGAGAACTCGCCTCCAAACGCATTACCGGATTTGTGAACTGGCACCGGAACCGGCGCAAGCATCTTTTTGGCGATACGCTTGATCTCCTTCTTGAGGACATCAAGGCGAAACAGGCCGATCATCTGGCCGTAACCGGCGATCTCGTCAACCTTGCAAGCGGCATGGAGATCCAAACAGCGGCCGCATGGCTGAAGACGGTCGGCGATCCCTTTCACACATCCGTCGTTCCCGGCAACCACGATGCCTACGTGCCCGGTGCCTACGAAAAGGCAATGCGCTCCTGGTATCCCTATGTCCGCGGCGACGAGGCTCCCGCCGAATGGCAGGAGGACAAGCGCATTTTCCCCTATCTGCGCATCCGCGGGCAGGTCGCGCTTGTGGGATGCTCCACAGCCGTCGCCACCCCGCCCTTTGCCGCAAGCGGCTTCTACTCC
This sequence comes from Martinezella sp. CNPSo 3957, assembly GCF_057784395.1. Classification (NCBI taxonomy): domain Bacteria; kingdom Pseudomonadati; phylum Pseudomonadota; class Alphaproteobacteria; order Hyphomicrobiales; family Rhizobiaceae; genus Martinezella; species Martinezella sp. CNPSo 3957. Next base: position 24,998 of record NZ_JBXSOU010000002.1, on the reverse strand, counting down.
TCACGCCAGGCCCGCGAGACGGTGAATATCCTGCGCGCAGCGGGCGATGCCGGGCTCTTTCGTGTCGTCATGATCCATCACCCGCCGATTCGCGGCGCGACCAGCTTCTACAAGCGGATGATCGGCATTCGCCGTTTCGCAGCCGTCATCTCCACCGGCGGCGCCGAACTTGTCCTGCACGGCCATACACATCTCAACACCCTGCACTGGCTGCGGGGACACATGGGTTCGATTCCCGTCGTAGGGATCGCCTCCGCATCGCAAGGGGTCGGCGGATTGAAGCCGCGCGCTGCCTATAATCTCTTCACCATCGCCGGCCGTCCCGGCGCCTGGGAACTGAAAGCGGAGCGTTATAGCCTCAACGACAGTGGCAACGGCGTCGACCCCGAAGGCTTCGATATTCTGGCGACATGACGAGCTTTTTGCGTCGTAGCGCGCATCGTTTCGGTAGCGTTTTCTAAGATACGGAGCTACAATCGAAGCACTGAAATTCCGAAATAAGGAATGCATCGTGAGGAGCGACGCATGCCAGCTTCGGGAACCTGTATCCGATCAGGTTGCTGCTTCTTGGAGGGCTTGGGCCAACATTGGTGCAGTACGCGTCGGTACATTGTGGGATAGCGCATTAAGGATGACGGTCAAACGCGCGGGTGCTTTTGAAGACTTGCGAAACGGCAGGAAAATGGTTCATATCAGCACAGGACGATTATTCCGCTCGCATCACCTTTCTTACGGGGAAGGCCGTCGATCGCGGAAGCAAATTGCCGATCTGACAACCTCCAACGCCTTCCTGGAACCGTCATGCCAACGCCGGTAGCAGCCATCGATATCAGACGCGATCTGGTCGGTCTTCTTCCGAAGCTTCGCCGCTTTGCTGTGACGCTGACCGGCGATCTTGCCGAGGCGGACGAGCTTGTCCAAAACGTCTGTCAACGCGGCATAGCCAAGTTCCATCTTTGGAACAGCGGCGGCAAGCTGGAAAGCTGGCTCTACACCATGGCCCGGCACCAATGGGTCGACGAAGCGCGACGTCACAAGCTACGTCCCACCGGCAAGGGCAATGCCCTGGAACAGGGCGATCCGGCATCACAAACCCATTTAAATCCGGTGGAAGCCGGTGAAGCGCATCGCCTTGTCACATCTTTGCCCGAAGGACTTGCCAGTGTCTTCCTGCTGGTCGATGTCGAAGGACACAGCTACAAGCAGGCGGCCGATGTTCTCGGCATCCCGTTGGCGGCGGTGACATCAAGGCTCTCCAGCGCACGCCTTTACCTCGCCTCCCAGGGTCATAGCCGCTCGTCCCGAAGGTTTTAAGTATTGCAAGATATGAAGAAAACGCCGCTCGAAGTCCGCTTGTCCGCCTTCATGGATGGCGAGACGAGCCGCGAAGAAAAAGAAGAGCTGGAAAGGCTCATTGCCTCCGACGCGGACGCCCGGCGTATTTTCGATGAGCTGAAACACGGCTCCGATGTCGGCCGGAAGGCTTTCGATGAGGTTCTGAAGGAGCCGGTACCGCTGGCCCTCGTTCGCTCCATCAAGAGCGCTCAGCCGCCCAAGACCCGAGAGCCATCTCCGCGTATTACCAGGCATTCGCTGAAACTGGCACCGACGGGCAAGCAATCATTGGCCGCGGCCCTTATCCTGTTCGCCGTCGGCGGCGGCATCGGCTATCTTTTCGGTATGCAACCCGCTGATGTCCCGGCGAGCCCTCCGCCGACCCCGTCACAGCTTATGACTCGCAACTGGCTGGAGGATATTGCTGCCTACCACCGCATCTATGCGCGTCAGCCGCAGCATATGGTCGAGTTGCAGGCAAGCCAGTTGGACGAGATCGCCAAATGGCTGGCAAGCACGGTCGGCGTCAAATTCAACTTGCCGGATCTCGCAGCTGATGGTCTCGTCTTCCAGGGCGCGCGCATGTCCATCGCCGCCGGTAAGCCTGTCGGCCAGCTGATCTACAAGAACCTCGATGGCGATGTCGTCGCCATCTGCTTTACCAAGACGGACGGCATCGCCGACGACGATTTCAGCGAAACCATCAAGGACGATATCAGCATCGTATCCTGGCATCGCAACGGTACCACCTATGCGATCGTTGGCCCCTCCTCGAATGCGATGCTCGATCAGATCGCCAATCGGGTATCCTCGGAGATCTGACTGATATCCCATCCGTTTTGCCGCTTGCAGCCACCAGCCGGTCGATGGATAATAGGGCGCGGTAATCGTGTGGGGTCCGATAGTCTTGCTGGAGTTTCGACATGTCCGACGTTCTGCTGACCATTCCTGAAATCGACAGGCGTATCGCAGCGATCAGGGAAAATCTTCGCGAACTGATTGAGCAGGCAGCAGCCTTTTCCGGCGCTGCCGACGAAGAGCGGGCGTCCGAGCGGATAGCCGAACAGGAAGAAGAGCTCGAGCGTCTGACGAAGCGACGCGATGAACTTGCCAAAGGCCAGGTCTGAGCAAAATTCACCATTGAAACATATATATTCTCGGACGACCTCAACGCGAGCCGTGTAAAGGACGGTATTCGCTCATATATGTCGAACGATCCCCGATACAATTGCTGCTGACATCGGCACCGATACAAGCTATGTAGGTTGCAGCGACCAATGAGGAGAGCACTCTGATGAAAAATCACGGCACAGGAAACCACCGCTGAGAAGCAGTGCCGTGAAGGGCTGCTTTATCGGCCCGACCATCAGATTGATATCTTCGCCCGTGGAGGGCACTCATGTTTCGTCGCTTCGAAGAGCTTGTCGATCCATTTCAGGATCATGACCAGCCGCAACCATCATCCAAGGCCTGGCGCTATCTTCTAAACAACCTTCGCCCGTTTCGCACAGTCATGGCGATGAGCCTCGGCCTGACTGTCATCGGCGCCGTCATCGAGATCTGGCTCATCGGCTATTCCAGCAGGCTGGTGGATAATCTGGCTGTCGCCCGGCGGGAAGACTTTTGGGTATCCGAAGGGTTGGGCTTGCTCGCTGCAGCAGCCCTCGTCCTGATCGGAAGGCCGCTTGCCGGCTATCTCCGCGAAAGCCTGGATGACATCGCATTCCGGCCCAATGCCGAGACCCTGTTCCGTTGGCGGGCTCACCGTCATGTCCTCCGGCAATCCGTCGGCTGGTTTCGTCAGGATTTTTCCGGGCGCATCGCGAGCCAGGTGCGCGACATCGGTACGGCGGCAACGGGCGCCGCCTATGCGGTGCTGCACACCCTGTCTTTCGTGACGATCTATGTGGCCGGTTCGCTCTGGCTGATGGCCTCGATCGACCCGCGCCTGATCTGGCCCCTCGCCGTCTGGCTTCTCTGCTATCTCGCACTGATGTCCTATGTCATCCCTCGCCTGCAGGAGGCCTCCGCGCAGTATCAGGGAGCCTATGCCGAGCTGACGGGCATGCTGGTCGATAGCTATGCCAATATCGACCTCATCAAGCTTTTTGCCGATGCCAGGGCGGAAGACAAGGAAGCCCGTCGTCGTTTCGCTCAAACCCGCGAGACATTCGTTCGGGTGCAGAAGCTTGAGGTGCTGGTCAATTCGAGCATGCTGTTCCTCGGCAGTTTCCTCATCGTCGCGCTAGTCGGCTATGCGGTCGTCCTCTGGCAGTCCGGCGGAGCGCCACTCGGGTTGATCGCGGCATCACTTGCCTTAAGCTTCCGCATAACCGGCATGGCCGAATGGATGCTGGATGCCGTTTCCTCGCTCTTTGCCCACCTCGGCGCCATGCGGCAATCACTGTTGACTGTTTCGCAGCCGCTTGCGATTACCGATGCGCCAGACGCAAAGCCGCTTGCCATAACCAAGGGCGAAATCGTCTTCCGGCAGGTCACGCATCACTACGGCAAGGGAGACGGCGGGCTGGACAACGTTTCGCTTCGAATTGCGGCGGGCCAGAAGGTCGGCCTTGTCGGCCGCTCCGGCACCGGCAAATCGACGCTAGTCAATCTGCTGCTGCGCTTCTTCGATCCAGAGGCAGGCACCATCGAAATCGACGGGCAGGATATTCGGCAGGTGACGCAGGATAGCCTGCGCCGGCAGATTGCCGTGGTCGGCCAGGAGGCATCGCTCCTTCACCGCTCCATCCGCGATAACATCGCCCATGGCAATCCGCACTTTTCGGAAAATGCGATTCTGGATGCCGCCGAGAAGGCTGCCGCCAGCGATTTCATCGCGGGCCTGCGGGATCAGGAAGGAAGAACCGGTTTCGACGCGCACGCCGGCGAACGTGGCGTCCAGCTCTCCGGCGGTCAGCGGCAGCGCGTGGCGATTGCGCGCGCTATCCTGAAGGATGCCCCGATCCTGGTGCTCGATGAAGCAACCTCCGCCCTCGATTCCGAAGTCGAAGCCGAAATCCAGGATACGCTCTACGGCATCATGGAAGACAAGACCGTGATCGCCATCGCGCATCGCCTGTCAACCATCGCGCGCATGGACCGCATCGTCGTGCTCGACCACGGCCGCATCATCGAGGACGGCACGCATGCGGAACTGATCGCCCAAAACGGCATCTACGCAACGCTGTGGTCGCACCAATCCGGCGGCCTCATCGAAGAGGATGAGCCAGCGGCCGACTGATGTGCAATAAAAATGCCCCCTCGAAAACGAGGGGGCCTTCAAACCAGAACTGGAAGCAAGCCAGAGCCTTAGGCCGCCTTGACTGCAAGCACCCGGTTCGCCGCCGATACGATCGCCTCGAGAGACGCCGCGACGATATTGGTGTTGATGCCGGCGCCGAAAAGCTTGCCGCCCGGATAGGAGACCTCGACATAGGAGATCGCCGCAGCGTTGGAGCCGTGCTGGAGCGAATGCTCGGAATAATCCTCGACCGACATCGGAATGCCGAGATAGATCGAGAGCGCATTGATGAAGCCGTCGATCGGGCCGTTGCCCCTGCCCTCGATGCGCTTTACCTCACCATTGTCGGTGATTTCGGCCGCGACGATGCGCTGCCCCTTGTGCTCGGGATCGGCGAAAGTGTGATGATCGACGAAGCGGAGCCGTGCGTCCGGCTGCGTCACATAGCGCTCGATGAAATGCTCATAGATGCGCTTGGACGGCAGTTCCTTGCCTTCCTCGTCAGTGATGCGCTGGATTCCCTCGCGATATTCCACCTGGAGATTGCGCGGCAGATTCAAGCCGTAGTCCTGCTGCATGATATAAGCGATGCCGCCCTTGCCGGACTGCGAGTTGATGCGGATGATCGCCTCATAAGTGCGGCCGACATCCTGCGGGTCGATCGGCAGATACGGCACTTCCCACACCGGATCGTTGGCGACCTTGGCGGCCTTCATGCCCTTGTTGATCGCATCCTGATGCGAACCGGAGAAGGCGGTATAGACCAGCTCGCCGACGTAAGGATGACGCTCGCCGATCGCCATCTGGTTGGAATATTCGAAGACTTCCTTCATGCGCTCGATGTTGGAGCAATCGAGCTCCGGATCGACGCCCTGCGTGAACATGTTCAGCGCCATGGTGACGACATCGACATTGCCCGTGCGCTCGCCATTGCCGAACAGCGTGCCTTCGACGCGATCGGCGCCGGCCATCAAGGCCAACTCAGCGGCGGCGATGCCGGTGCCGCGGTCATTGTGCGGATGCAGGGAGATGATCAGGTTTTCGCGGTTGTCGAGATTGCGGCACATCCATTCGATCTGGTCGGCATAGATGTTCGGCGTCGCCATTTCGACCGTCGACGGCAGATTGATGATCAGCTTGTTGTCAGGCGTCGGCTTCATAACGTCGATGACGGCGTTGCAGATCTCCAGCGCCACATCCAGCTCGGTGCCGGTGAAGCTCTCAGGCGAATATTCGAAGCGATAGCCGCCGCCGGCCTTGGCAGCCATATCGCTAATCATCTTGGCGGCATCAACGGCGATCTGCTTGATGCCCTGCACATCCTTGGCAAACACCACGCGACGCTGCAATTCGCTGGTGGAATTGTAGAAATGCACGATCGGCTTGTTGGCGCCTTCCAGCGCTTCGAAGGTGCGGGTGATCAATTCCGGGCGGCACTGGACGAGAACCTGCAGCGATACGTCGGCAGGCACATTGCCCTGTTCGATGCACCAGCGGGCAAAGTCGAAGTCGGTCTGCGAAGCCGACGGGAAGCCGATCTCGATTTCCTTGAAGCCCATATCCAGCAACAGCTGGAACATGCGCGCCTTGCGGTCATGGCCCATCGGGTCGACAAGCGCCTGATTGCCGTCGCGCAGGTCGACCGAGCACCAGATCGGCGCCTTCGTAATGGTCTTGGACGGCCAGGTCCGGTCGGGAATGTTGATCTGGGGATAGGCGCGGTATTTCACCGCTGCTTCGGGCATGCCTTTGGGGGAATGGCTGTTCGCGTCCATGGTCTCGTCTCTTCCTTTCCCGTCATTTTATCCCGCGTCTTAGCCGATCGGATGCGGCTTGGCGATGACAAATGCGGACCCTTTGCGGGTAAGCTATCGATTTTAGGGTAAGTCGCGAGGAGCGATGGCCAGCGGGCTTTTCGGCCGCCGGGCGCTCCTCAAAGGACCCGGCAACCGCGCGTAAGGCCGAGGAGGAGAAGCGAGGTAAGGGCGCGCGTATTGTCACGCAGGGCAACGCGCCCACGTGCAATCTGTTCGGAAATCTTTGCGCCATTCAGCTTCATGGCCGCGCTTATAGCCGCCGGATCAAAAAGAAGCAACCCCTCGCCTACTTCTTCAGCATCTGCACGCCGCGCGACAGCGCCAGCATCAATCCGCCTGCGATCAGCCCCCAGAAGGCGCCGGAGATCCCGCCGAAGGAAACACCCGATGCCGTCACGAGAAAAGTGATGGCGGCCGCCTCGCGCGATTCCGGCTGCTGGAAGGCGTTCAAGGCGGAATTGGAGAGCGCACCGACCAGCGCCAGACCGGCAACCGCCTCGATGAGAACAGGCGGCGCCAGCGCCACGAAAGCCGTAACCGCGCTCGCCAGCAATCCGAGGATCACATAGCCAATGCCGGCGACGATCGCCGCCCAATAACGCCGCGCGGGATCGGCATGCGCATCCTGTCCGGCGCACATGGCGGCGGTGATGGCCGCCAGATTGACGGCATGACCTCCAAAGGGAGCGGCAAGCAGCGAGAACACGCCGGTCACGGCAAACAGCGGACCTGGCTTCGGGTCGTAATCATGCACCTTCAGCACCGCAATGCCGGGAATGTTCTGCGACGCCATCGTCACGATGAACAGCGGCAGCGCTATGGACACAATGCCGGCAAGCGTGAAGACCGGCTTCACGAATTCGGCCGTCGGCAGCAGCGAATGTTCGAGCGAAGCAAAGGCGCCATCGGGTATCTTCACGCCGAAGGCCAGCACCAATGCAAAGGCAGCAAGCGCCGCCGGCACCGCCCATAACCGCTTGAAGGACCCAACGACGATCCAGGCAAGGATGATCGGCAGGCCGAAGGCAGGATTGAAGGCGATCGCCTTCACCGGTGCGAAGCAGAGGCCGAGCAGAACTCCGGCCAGCATGGCATTGGCAAGCGGTGCCGGGATGGATGCGACCGCCCGGCCAAAAGGCCGAAAAAGCCCGGCAACAACGATCAATATGCCGCAAACGAAAAATGCACCGACAGCTGTCGGGAAGCCGCCCTCGATCGCCCCTGCACTCGCCAATAGCGCCGCGCCAGGCGTCGACCAGGCAATGCTGATCGGAAGCTTGGTTGCCATGCTGAGAACGATGGCGCAGAGGCCCATCGCAACGGAAAGCGCCGTCAGACCGGAGGCCGCCTGTGCATCCGTGGCGCCCACCACCTGCAGGCCGTGGAAGACCACGGCGAAGGAACTGGCAAAGCCGACAAAAGCCGTAAGGCATCCCATGAACAGGCTTTGAATGGAAAAATCTTTGAGCATGGCGGCGGAGACTCAGGGGCGATGATCGATTGAAACCGCATGGAGCATCACAAGCATCGGGCGTGCAAGTGCAGTTCCGGACGAAGTAACGGCGGCAAGGTCGAATCGACCGCCGTCTATATCAAGCATGATTCAAATCGTGTACAAATATGCAAATTGACTATCTCGTTTATGCACGTTAATGCATGATTATGAGCAATCCACTCCCCTTGTCCCGCCGGGACGTCATCGAAGCGCGGCTTGCAGAGGGCCGGCAGATCGTGGCCGCATCTCTGGCTGCCGAATTCAACGTGTCCGAAGATGCCGTGCGCCGCGATCTGCGGGCGCTTGCCGCAGAGGGCAAATGCCGCCGCGTCTATGGCGGCGCGCTCCCCCTGCTGACACCATCGCAGCCCATGGCCGCCCGCGTCGGACAGGAATCAGGCCGCAAGAAAGCCTTGGCCAAAGCCGCCGTCGCAATGATCGAGCCGGGTGAATTCCTGTTTTTCGACAGCGGCAGCACCAATCTCGCAATAGTCGATCTTCTGCCGAAGGATCTGAAAGCGACCATCGCGACGAATTCCATTGATATCGCCAGTGCCATCATGAAGCGCGGCGACATCCCGCTTGTCCTGATCGGCGGCGCAGTTGATCCCATCGTCGGCGGCAGCGTCGATGCGTCCGCCGTTGCGGCCATCGAAGCCATGAACATCGACCGTTGTTTCCTGGGTGTCTGCGCCGTTTCGGCAAGAATCGGCATCAGCGTGTACGAACATGCAGATGCGATCTTCAAACGGACGCTACTGAAGAGAAGCGCTGCCCGCATCGCCTTGATTACTTCGGAGAAATTTCACGAACGCGCACCGCACCGCATCGGTGGCGCCGATGATATCGACTGGCTCGTTGTCGAGGATGACTTGCCTGCCGCAGACGAAAAAGCGGCCGCCGACGCCGGCTTCTCGCTCGTCAAAGCAAGCGACGTCACCTCATCCTCCTGATTTCGAAAGACAAGAAATGACCATGCAATCCACGGATCAGCCGGAAACCCGGCTGGCAACACGACTTGCTTTTCTGGTCGGGGGCTTCGCTCTCGCCTGCTGGGCGCCCCTCGTCCCTTTCGCCAAAGCTCGCCTCAGAGTCGATGACGGCGTGCTGGGCATGCTGCTGCTTTGCCTCGGTCTGGGCTCGGTGGCGGCGATGCTGGCGACCGGTATGCTGAGCGCCCGATATGGCAGCAAGCCGATCATCATCGCGAGCGGACTCGGCCTCGCACTCATTTTACCAACACTAGCCGTGGCCAACTCGCCGTTCACCCTGGGCCTTGCGCTGGCGGCCTTTGGCGCCTGCCTCGGATCGCTCGACGTTGCCATGAACATCCACGCCGTCGAAGTGGAGAAAGGCGCAGACCGGCCACTAATGTCCGGCTTCCATGCGTTGTTCAGCATCGGCGGTTTCATCGGTTCCCTGCTCGTCACGCTGCTCCTGTCCGTCAAGGCCGGCCCTCTCGCCGCCACGCTTCTAAGCTCGACCGTGATGGTCGTCGCCATACTCGTCACATGGCCCCGCCTGCTTCGGACCGTCCCCGCGGAAGACGCGCCGCTTTTCGTCATGCCGCGCGGCTTCGTGCTGCTGCTCGCCGCGCTGGCAGCAATCACCTTCCTCGTCGAAGGCGCGATCCTAGACTGGAGCGCCTTGCTCCTCACGACGCAGGACCGGGTCGACGCGAGCCATGGCGGTCTCGGTTACATGCTGTTTGCCATTGCGATGACGATCGGACGGTTGAGTGGCGATGCCATTACAGTAAGGGTCGGAGACAGGGTGGTCATGCTATGGGGCGGCGTGATTGCAGTTACAGGTTTTGTCGTCCTCCTGCTTAGCCCAATTTCGATCCTCGCAATGGGTGGTTTCCTGCTGATCGGTCTTGGCGCCTCCAACATCGTCCCGGTGCTCTTCCGCAAGGGCGGCGCGCAAAAGGTCATGCCGGCAGGCTTGGCCGTCGCGGCCATCACCATGACGGGATATGCCGGGGTGCTCGTCGGCCCCGCCGGCGTCGGTTTTGCGGCGGATCATCTTGGCCTGCCCGGCGCATTCTGGATGCTCGCCGCACTCCTCTGCGTCGCACCTCTCTGCGCCGGTATCGTCACCCGCAATCACGAACAGGAACAGGGAGAGACCAATGCGGATCGCTCATACCGCTCTATGGACGCATGATCTCGATGCCGCCGTCGATTTCTGGAAGACCTATTTCGGCGCGACCGTCGGCGAAGCCTATCGAAGCCTGCGACGGCCTGGCTTCGTCTCCCGTTTTGTTTCCTTGCCTGGAAGCGACGACCAGATCGAACTGATGACCGGTCCCTGGCTTCCCCGCGACTCGCAGAGTGAACGCATTGGCTGGGACCACATTGCCATATCGCTCGGCAGCAAAGCTGCGGTTGATGCGCTGGCCGAACGATGCAAGGCGGATAATTGCCTGAAATCCGCGCCCCGCACCACCGGCGACGGCTTCTATGAGGCTGTCATCACCATGCCTGAGGGAATACCGGTAGAGATCACCATCTAGGAGGCGCACTCCGCTTGAAACTTAAGCTTTCGAGTTCGCCGCTCCCGGAAACGTTGCAACTCCAGAGTGGCGAAGGCTGGCGGCGGAGATTTCTGCCGCCAGCTTTGGGCTTTCGATCAAAACTACTTCATCGCAAAAACGCCCCCGCCAGCCTTCCGGCAAGCGAGGGCGCTTAATTCCATCGGGAAAACCCGTCAGATCAGATTTCTGCCTGCGAGGTCACGATGCGCGAGACCAGGCCGTAAGCCTTGGCTTCTTCAGCAGACAGCCAGTAGTCGCGATCCGTGTCCTTGGCGATCTTTTCGATCGGCTGGCCGGTGGCTTCCGAGAAAATCTTGTTCAGGCGCTCGTTCATCTTGATGATCTCGCGTGCCTGGATTTCGATGTCGGAGGCCATACCGCGCGTGCCGCCGGACGGTTGGTGCAGCAGGAAGCGCGTGTTCGGCAGGCAAATGCGGCGCTCCTTGGGAACGGAGACATAGATCAGCGCACCGGCGGAAGCAACCCAGCCCGTACCGATCATCCAGACCTTCGGCTTGATGAACTTGATCATGTCGTGAATGGAATCGCCTGATTCGACGTGACCGCCGGGCGAATTCACATAGATGCGGATATCATCGTCGCTGGCAGCGGAAAGCGCCACGAGCTGCGAGCAGACCTTCTGCGCCAGTTCCTGCGTGATGCCGCCATAGATGAAGATCGAACGCGACTTGAAAAGATTCGCCTCCGCGTCCTTGCCCAAGGGCTGCTCGGTCTTCTTGTCTTCCTGTTCGTCTTCGTCGTTCATTCAACTCTCCAGCATGATGCGTCGTTCACCGCACATAGTGCGACTCAATGCGTAAAACAATGCCGGAAAAAGACAAGGCGGGAATAGCGACTGACAACATGGTGTTATGATTGCGGATTACCGAAATGTAACTTGAATGGCTTTGAAAAGCCGAGATTTGATCCTACGTCAGGTCAGCGCGGTTAGAAATCGCGCCCCTAATTTGCAGCACGGATAGCCAAGGAGGCCATCATGTCGCCAGAAGAACGTCAATTGCTCGCTTCTCTCTTCGATCGCGTGCGCGGTGCCGCCAGCACGCCCCGCGACGCCGATGCAGAGGCCTTCATCAACCAGGCGGTCCGCGACCAGCCCTATGCGCCCTATTTCCTGGCGCAGGCCGTCATCATGCAGGAACAGGGCATGAAGGCTGCGGCCGATCGCATCCAGCAGCTCGAAGCCCGCGTGCACGAACTCGAGCAGCAGGGCGCCGACACCCATCCGCAAGGCCAGAGCGGCGGCTTCCTGGGCGGGATCGGCTCGCTCTTCGGTGGCGGCCAGCAGCGCGCCGTAGCTCCACAGGGCGGCAATCCGCAGCAGCAGGGCCGGCTCTATGACGATTATGCCCGCAATGCGCCTCAGCCCGGCCCTTGGGCTGGCCAGCCGCAACCATCCGGCCCGTGGAGCCAACAGGCATCAGCGCCTTCGGCCGGCGGCAGCTTCTTGCGCGGCGCGCTTGGTACGGCGGCCGGCGTGGCCGGCGGTGTGATGCTGGCGGAATCGCTCTCCAGCCTCTTCAGCCCGCATCTGGGCGGTACTGGCGGCGGCCTCTTCGGCGGCAATGCCGGCAGCGGCCTCTTCGGAGGCACGGCGGCCAATGCTGCCGAGCAACCGGTGCAGGAAACGATCATCAACAACAACTATTTCGGCAATGACGATAATAGCGACCAGAATGATCAGAGCGCGGCCGATTACGCCCAGGATGCTGCCCAAGACGCTCAGGACGACGATTATGATGACTCGTCCTATGACAACGGCGACGACAACTCGTTTGCCTGAGCCGCAGTCTGATCGCATCTAGCAGAAAAGCCGCCATCTCCGGATGGCGGCTTTTTCATTCAGCCTCGGCCGCGATAGGGCTGCACGCCCTGATCCGGCAGCCACACACCCTCCGGCGGCTTGCCGGTCTGCCAGAAGACGTCGATCGGAATGCCGCCGCGCGGATACCAATAAGCACCGATGCGCAGCCACTTCGGCTGCAGCAGATCCACAAGGCGCTTGGCGATGTAGATCGAGCAATCCTCGTGGAAAGCACCATGATTGCGGAAGGAATGCAGGAAAAGCTTCAGCGACTTCGATTCGACCAGCCATTCGTTCGGAATGTAGTCGATGACGATATGGGCGAAATCCGGCTGTCCCGTCATCGGGCAGAGCGAGGTGAATTCGGGCGCTGTGAAGCGCACGACATAATCGGTGCCGGCATGGCCGGACGGCACCTTCTCCAGAACGGCTTCTTCCGGGTTGCTGGCGGTCTCCGTCTGGTTGCCGAGCATCGACAGGCCGGACACATCGGTCTTTGGCATCTCAGGTCTCCTTGATCACTTTGACGCGGATACCATGGGCTTTCTCGCCCTCCGGCTCCACATGAATGGTTATTTCGGCGCCCGCATGGATCGCCCGTATGGCATCTTCAAGGCGGTCGCAGATTCTGTGTGCCTCTCGCACCGGCATGGCGGCGGGCACGACCATATGAAAATCGACGAAGGTCACTGCTCCTGCCCTGCGCGTCTTGAGATCATGCACGCCGAGCGAACCCTCGGCATTCCCCGCGATCGCACTCTTGATAGTCTCCTCCTCTTCCGGCAGGACGGCCTTGTCCATAAGCCCATCGATCGAAGTGGAGATGACCTTCCAGCCCTGGTAGAGAATGTTGATGGCAACAAGAATGGCAAGTACGGGGTCGAAGATCGGCTGGCCGGTGCCGAGCGCCAGCAACAAGCCGATGAGCACGCCGATCGAAGTATAGACATCCGACATGATATGCTGGCCGTCCGCCGTCAGTGCCGGTGAGCGGTGCGTCCTTCCGGCGCGGATCAGCGTCAGGGCCCACACGCCGTTGATGACGCCGGCGACGAAGTTGATGGCGAGACCCAGCACAGGCGCCTGCATCGGCTGCGGATTACCGAGATGCCCGACCGCTTCCTGCACGATCATCAGCGCCGCAACGACAATCATCACGCCTTCGGTAACAGCAGAGAGATATTCCGCCTTGTGATGCCCGAAGGGATGATCGTGATCGGCCGGCTTCTGGGCATAACGGATGACGAAAAAGGCGATGAAAGCGGCAACGACATTGACGAGCGATTCCAGTCCATCGGACAGAAGCGCAACGGAGCCTGTCAACCACCAGGCCAGCATCTTCAGCCCCATGACGCCGAGCGACAGCGGAATGCCCCAAAGGGCGAGCCGCCTGATCGTATCGTTTCCCTGACTGTTCATGCCCGTCTCCAAATGCCCCCACGCCTGCTTATGCGAATGAATTGCAAAAAAGGCGCCGTTGAAATGCAAAACCGCCCGCGCGGATTTTCGCGCAGGCGGCTTATTGACGGTCCATATGGGCCAGGACTTCGCGTTTGTCAAAGGCAGTCACCTTTTCACACCACAATTCGTTGCCGATGTGCGGATTGAAGGAAGCGCCATCCGGGCAGTCCATTCGCGGAACATGAGGAAGACGTTTCCCAAACCGCCGTTCCACAACAATTGGAAGCCGATAATGCGCTCGCCTGTGGAAAATCGTCCTGCTAGTTTGGCTTGCCATCCAGCACTAAGCTGTGCTTCAGCCTGGTGTGCAAGGGTCGTCGATACCGGCCGATACGCCGCCTAATAAAAATCATGGTTGAACATGCCCGCTCCTGAAAAGACTGCCGATGCTACACCGTCCATCGCCGACGCTCCCGCGGGTGTGTCGGACCATCTGGTTACAGCCGGGGCATTTTCGGAGGGGGAACGCAGCGCCGTCTATCGCGCCATCGAGACGCGGCGCGACGTGCGTGACCAGTTCCGGCCCGATCCCCTGCCCGACGATCTTGTCCGGCGCTTGCTCAAGGCCGCTCATTCGGCGCCGTCGGTCGGTTTCATGCAGCCGTGGAATTTCATCCTGATCCGTCAGAGCGAGACGCGCGAGCGCGTGTGGCAGGCCTTCCATCAAGCCAATGAGGAGGCCTGTGCGATGTTCGAAGGCGATCGCCGCGCGCAGTATCAGCGGCTGAAGCTGGAAGGCATTCGCAAGGCGCCCCTCAGCATCTGCATCACCTGCGACACCAAGCGCGGCGGTCCCGTCGTGCTCGGCCGCACCCACAATCCGGATACCGATGTCTATTCGACGGTCTGCGCCGTGCAGAACCTCTGGCTTGCGGCAAGGGCCGAAGGCGTCGGCGTCGGATGGGTCAGCATCTTCCACGAGGATGCCATCAAGGCGATCCTCGGCATACCCGAACACGTCAAGATCGTCGCATGGCTCTGTGTCGGCTATGTCGACGAGCTCTACGATATGCCGGAACTTGCGGTGAAGGGATGGCGCGACCGTCTGCCGCTCGACAAGCTGGTCTTCGAGGAAGGCTGGCAGGACTGCGAGGATATGTGACGGTGGCCGCTCTGCGGCAATCCTCGACGGATCAAAATGTTACGACCTGAACGTAACAAACGAGATCACGTTTCCATCGGGATCGCGCACGTGAAAATCGGTGCCTCCCCAAGCTTGCTTGGTGAGCGGCTGCGCAAACTCCACGCCTTTCGCCTTGAATTCCTCGAACAATCCCTGGACGTTCGAAACCTCGATCGACGCCAGGATCAGCGCGCCCTCTTTCGCCGCAGCAGCTGCAAAATAGGGTTCATAGACGAGCCGCAGGTGAATCCGGATGCCATCACGCGACACGGCACCGTAGAATGGCGGCAACCCATGCAGAAATTCCTCCACAAAGCCAAGCTTCTCCCTGAAGAAGACTGCGCTGACCGTCACATCCCGCACGAAAAGGATCGGAACCACTCTCTTGAAAATCGGCGGTTCTGCCAATGCGGCCGGCATCTTCAGCGCGTCCGCTGCGACGGACTTCAATTCCGCCCAGCTCCCGTGGCCCGCTTCGACCGCAACGATCTCCTGCGCCAGCGTTAGGGGGAACTTCATCGCCAGGATCTCGCGATCCGTCAACTCCTTGAAACGATCGAGCATTCGGACTCTTCCGCCAATGGAATAGTCGCGCTCACGGTGCCAGCGCATCAAGAGCTTGGCTTGCTTGCGATAGGTATCGAGGGTTGGCATGGGCAGACTCCTGCTGAGGATATCAGCGGGCAGGCCTAGCCCTTTCGGCGCGATGCCGATGTGCCCCACAGGAACGGCGCAAAGATTAGGATACAACCTGAAGCAAGTCAAACCGCCTCAAGGCAGGGCATGGCGTGCTACAAAGCGTTCATCGTCATTATGCAGCCTCAGGGACATTCGCAGCATCAAGGGCAAGGATGTCCAAAGGCCGGAGGTCAATCCCGCCTGCCTCAGCGCGGCAGCCGTCCAGGTGTTGCAGCCCATCAAAGCATTGAAATAGCCCCGCGCTTCGAAGAACGCATCGTTGGGTCCGTAGTTGCTGCCAGGCAGAGATATCGGGCCACTGTCAAAGCGATCGAAACTGCCGAGAATGAACTGTTTGAGCCGCTCCAGCCCGGCGGCATCGAGGTTGATCGCAGTGACAGCCGGAGCATCCAGCGGGATATCGCCTGCGAGCTCCACATGAATGACGGAACGGTCGAGCGCGAAGCTCTTCAGCACGGGACCCGCCTTCAAATCAGCCCACGTGCGCGTCTCTGTATAGAAGCTCCTGCCGCCCCAGCCGAAGATGAGATAGCGCAGGTTGGGATTGTCGAGATCGAGCCCGGCCGGCCGCAGGAAGGCGAAGCGGCTCAGGAGATCGGCATCGACGGGAATGGCAATGTCCGTATGGATGGGGTTGCTGAGCATGAGGACTTGCTGGGAGCGTTCGGTGCGGACAGCCGGCCCGTCATGCCAGAGCGGCCGTGGCACGACGATGCCGAGACCGACGAGGAGCACGACAGCAAGAACGACGTAGAGAACGCCCTTGAATATCCTTGAGATCACCGACTGAACGCCCCCGCCATCATTCAATCTCTTCAGCGGTTTATTGGCTCTTTCAAGGCATAAAAATAGTCCCATGCACTTTTTCCGAGTGCATGGGACTATCAAACTTCCGAATTCTAAACGCCAACCTCAGGCGGCCTTCGTCTTTGCCCGGCGCGCCAGATGCGCCACGACATTCTCGATCATCCGCATGCCGGCATCACCGCCGAGCGTCATGATCGATTCCGGGTGGAACTGGACGGCTGCGATCGGCTCCTTCACATGCTCGATGCCCATGATCGTGCCGTCTTCGCTCTCGGCCGTGATCATGAAGTCGCGCGGCAGGCTCGACGGATCGGCAAAGATCGAGTGATAGCGGCCAACGGTCACTTCGCGGCCAAGACCGGAGAAGACCAGACCGGGCTCCAACACTCGGATGCGCGAGGGCTTGCCATGCATCGGGATCGCCAGATGGCGCAGCTCGCCGCCGTAGGCTTCGGCCAGCGCCTGTAAGCCCAAGCAGACGCCGAAGATCGGCAGGTTGCGCGCCCTCGCCTTCTTGATCGTCGCCTTGCAATCGAAATCCTTCGGATTGCCGGGACCAGGCGACAGCACGACGAGATCCGGATCGAGCCGGTCGAAGACTTCTTCCGGCACCGGCGTACGAACGGTCGAAACCGTCGCACCCGTCTGGCGGAAGTAGTTGGCAAGCGTATGGACGAAGCTGTCCTCGTGATCGACGAGCAGGATCTTCACGCCCTTGCCGACGGAAGCAACGTCCCGTTGCTGTTTGCCGGAATTGCCGGTCTTGGCGTCACGGATAGCGGAAAGCATGGCGGAGGCCTTCAGTTCAGTTTCGGCTTCTTCTTCCTCGGGGATCGAATCGTTGAGCAGCGTCGCGCCGGCCCGCACCTCGGCAATGCCGTCCTTGATGCGAACGGTGCGCAGCGTCAGGCCGGTGTTCATGTCGCCGTTGAAGCCGACCATGCCGATCGCGCCGCCATACCATGCGCGCGGGCTCTTCTCGTGGCTCTCGATGAAACGCATGGCCCAAAGCTTCGGCGCGCCGGTGACGGTGACGGCCCAGGCGTGGCTCAGGAAGCCGTCGAAGGCGTCCATGTCGTCGCGCAGGCGACCCTCGATATGATCGACCGTGTGGATGAGGCGCGAATACATCTCGATCTGCCGGCGGCCGATGACCTTGACCGAACCCGGCTCGCAGACACGGCTCTTGTCGTTTCGATCGACGTCGGAGCACATGGTCAGCTCGGACTCGTCCTTCTTGGAGTTCAAGAGCTTCAGGATCTGCTCGCTGTCGGCGATCGGATCGTCCCCGCGCTTGATCGTGCCCGAAATCGGGCAGGTCTCGATGCGGCGGCCGGATACGCGCACGAACATCTCAGGCGAAGCGCCGACGAGATATTCCTGATTGCCGAGATTGATAAAGAAGGAATAGGGAGACGGATTGATCGCCTTCAACCGCTTGGAAATATCCGACGGCTTGCTCTCGCAGCGCTCCATGAACTTCTGGCCGGGCACGACTTCGAAAAGATCGCCCTTGCGGAAGCTCTCCTTCGCCTTGACCACCAGCTCGGCATATTCGCCCGGGCGATGATCGCTCTTCGGCGGAATGGCATCGGTGTGCCTGAATGGCTCGGGCGCGATCTCGCCCGACTTGCCCTCCGTCGATACGTCGCCCTTGGCGAAATCGTACCGGTCGATCCAGGCCTTGGCGGAATAGTTGTCCACCACCAGGATTTCGTCCGGCAGGTAGAGCACCATGTCGCGCTGGTCGTCCGGTCGCTTGAGCTTCAGATCGATCGCGTCGAACTGGAAAGCCAGATCGTATCCGAAAGCGCCGTAAAAGCCGATGCTGGCATCGGCCTGCGAATAGAACAGCTCGGTGACGGCACGCAGCACGGTGAAGACCGTCGGCATTTTCGAGCGCTCTTCCTCGGTAAAGACGCGATCCGGCGTCTTTACGGTCAGATCGAGCCGGCGCGGCGTCGAAGCGCCGAGAACGACCTCCGAAACCGTCTTCAGCTTATCCGCGATGAAGCCGAGAATGATTTCGCCGCGCTCGTTATAGGCTTCGATCCAGACATCGCGCCCATTGCAGGACAAGCCGAGCGGCGGATCGACGATGGCGGTATCCCAACGCGTATAACGGCCGGGATATTCGTAATTGGAGGAGAAGACCGCGCCGCGGCGCTCGTCGAGTTTGTCGATGTAGGACAAAACCGCATCCGCATAGGGCGTCGGCCGACGCTGCCGGGTGACGGTGATGCCGCCCTTCGTCTCGTAGATCTCCGCACCATCATCCCGAAGGATCGTTACCATTGTTCCTCACTCCGTTATCGGGCCCGGACGACAGGCGGCCAATATAACAAAAAAGCCGCCTCGAAATCTCGGGCGGCTCACTCGTCGTCTTTGAACACGATTGGTCGAGGCCGCCTCAGCGTGCCCACCACCAAACCGCAATGTTGTTCAAGGACATGTTCATGGCGGGAATTGTTAGCGTGAGATGCCGCGATGCGCAAGCGGAAGATGGAAGGAAAGTTTCCGGCATAAGAAAGCACCGTCCGCTCGCGATCGATCAAGGTTCCTTAGACGCGACCACTTTCGGAATGTCCGAGCTTCGGCAAAACCAGATCACCAACGGTGTAGGTGTGAAATTCGCTCGTCGAAACCTGGTCGAGCCTGCGGAATTTCTCGACAAAGACCGGATCGGAAAAGAATTCATCGACATTGCCGGCGCCCTTGATGGCTTCGATATTCACAACCGTAAGACCGTCCGTGCTCTTGGCGAGATTGCTCCAGAGGAACCCTTCTTTCCTTTCGGCGACGTAGTGAACAACATCCTGGATCACCCGGAAGGCTTCCTCCTGCTTGCCGGGATGAACGTGGATGACATTGACGATGAAGGTAGTCGGCAGCGGCTGGGCGATGAAATGTGCAGAGTTCGTATCCATTGCGGTTCCTCTAGAAAAGCGGCGTCCTTGCCGCGCCGACACTGGATATCGGGGTTAAGATAGCGGATAAATGATCCGGTATTCTCATAAGATCGGAATTATATTCCGCAATCGGAGTGGCGATGGACAGGCTTGGAACGCTCGGCATCTTTGTGCAAACGGCGGAAGGCGGCAGCTTCGTCGCGGGCGCGCGACGGCTTGGCCTCTCCAGTTCCGCCGTGGGCAAGGCGATCGCCCGCCTCGAACAGGAGATGGGGGTCCGCCTCTTTCACCGCTCGACCCGCAGCATGACCCTGACAGAAGAAGGCAGCTTCTTTCTCAACACCTGCCGGCGCATTATCTCCGAGTTGGATACGGCTCAGGCAGAGCTTTCGAAATCGCATGCGGCTCCTCGCGGTCATCTTCGCGTCAGCCTACCCTTGGCCGGAATGCTGCTGATGCCGGCAATATCGGCGTTCATGCGCACCTATCCCGATATCACGCTGGATCTGGATTTTACCGACCGGCTGGTCGATGTGATCGAGGAGGGATTCGATGCGGTCATCCGCACCGGCGACGTCAGGGATACGAGGCTGATGAGCCGCAAACTCGGGACGTTCCGCTTTCAAATCGTCGCCGCACCCAACTATCTGAAAGCGGAAGGAACCCCGCTTACACCTGAAGACCTGCTTCAGCACAAATGCCTGCATCACCGCTATCCCAGTACGGGCAAGCTGGAACCATGGCCTCTGGTGCGTAATGGAGAGGAGTTGCGGCTCACCTTGCCGACGACGACGATCGCCAGCACCATCGAGCCGCTCATCCATCTCGCCGAGAATGGCTTCGGCATAACATCTTTGCCGTCCTTTGCCGTCAGCGCACAAATCGCCGATGGCCGGCTCGTGCCACTGCTCGAAGACCATATCGGGAAGACAGGCATCTTCCGCATATTGTGGCCCACAAGCCGCTATCTCTCTCCGAAAATACGGGTCTTCGTGGATTTCATGGCGGCCAATCTGTTTTTGGGTCAGTTGGCCGCCTGAAGATTCCGCCCTCGTCTACTCTTGCGCTCTGGCGGCTTCGAAGAACTCCTCGGGACCATCCACCTCGACCAGCCGCTTCCGGTCGATCAGCCAGAAGCGATTGCCGATAGATCGCACGAAGCTGCGGTCGTGCGAGACGAGAAGGCAGCTAGCCTCATTTGCCGTCAGCTCGCCCTCCAGCGCCTCCTGGCCATCGATATCCAGATGGTTTGTCGGCTCGTCCAGGAGGTAGAAGTTGGGATTGGTCAGCCGCAGCACCAGCATGGCAAGCCGCGCCTTCTGCCCGCCAGATAGGCGGCCGATCTCTTTGCCCTGCATATCGATATTTATCCCGACCCCGACCAGCAGCGTGCGGGCACGTTGCTCGCCGAGCTCGAACAGGCGCGTGACCATGCCGAGCGGCGTGTCCTTCTGGTCAAGATTGGAGAGCCCCTGATCGCTGTAGCCGAGCACGATGGATGGCGTCGGCTTGATCGTACCGCCGACCGCCTGATCGGCAATCGCCCTGCGTATCATCTCCACGAGCCGCGTCTTGCCCGCGCCATTCTGCCCGAGCAGCACGATGCGGTCGCCCTGGCAAATCCACTGCTGACCGGTCTTGAACAGCAGCGTACCGTCAGGCGTGGTCACCGACGCATCCTCCAGCGTCAGCAGCACCTTGGCGTGGATGCCCCGATTGGCGAGCTTGATCGAACCGGAGGAGCGCTCGCGGTAACCCGGCCTCGCGCTATCCTCCAGCTTCTCGGCCCGAGCCTTCAATTGCTTCGTCTTCACCGTCAAAAGATCGCTGCCGGAGTTGACGCCGAGATTGTAGAGCTTGGCCGCCTGCTTGCGCAGTTGCTGTGCCGTCTTCATCTCCTTCTGGTAACGGCGCTCATCCGAGGCATCGACCTCGTCCAGCGCCGCACGCGCCTTGCTATATGGCAAGGCGTAGGTTGGCGACTGGTCCTGGCGCAGGAACAGGGTTCGATTGCAGACGGCATCGAGGAAGGCGCGGTCGTGGCTGGCGATGATGACGGGCACGTCGCGCGGCAAGGCATTCAGCCAATCCTCCAGCAGCGCGATCTTGGCGAGATCGAGATGGTTGGTCGGCTCGTCGAGCAGCAACACATCGGGCTCGGTTACCCAGACGCGGGCAAGCATGGCAAGCCGCTGCCAGCCGCCGCTGAGCTGCACCAATGTTCTTTCCCGCATCGCCGCCGGCACGTCGAGCGAATCGAGAGTGACGTCGACACGCCAGCTCTCGCTCTCTACCTGCTCCTTGGGCAAAGCGCGCAGAACGGCGTCATAAAAGGAGACATCCATCAGGGCCGCCGGCACATTCTGTTCGACGTAGCCGACGCGCAAGCCTCGCGCGCGGGTGATCTCGCCCGTGGTCGGCTCCTGCCTACCCGTGATGCAGTTGAGCAGCGTGGTCTTCCCGCGTCCATTCGCGGCGACGATGCCGACGCGGTCACCGGCATCGATGGTGAAGTTGAGATTGGAAAACAGCGGCGCACTCATGGTGACGCCGAGATTGCGGAGATTGATCAGAGTCATGGTCTTTTCCGGTCTCGATCGAGCATCTCAAGGCATTGCCGGCGGCTTCTTTTGCCGCGCTAAACCGATGCCAAAGGCCCAAGCAGGCCAATACTCGAAAACATGTCATGACGCGGCTGCGCAAATACGCCGGCTCACGTCGCCCAAGGGGCAGACCAGGAGGAATGAGTGAGAAACAGCCTCTGATCAGCCCTGCAAACGCATCTGCAGGGCACGAGTCGGACCGAACTGGCGAATATGCCAGACTATCTTGGTCATATGGTCCTCCTCTCTTTTTTCTCGACGGGTTGAAGACTGTGGGCGTCAAATAGCATCGAAGCCTGCGATTTACAATTGCGCAATTTTCCCGATGCCACGCAAGAGGGCAAAAAAGAGGGCGATGCCGAAGCACCGCCCAAGTTTGCTGCATCGATGAGGTGGCTTAGAACCTCTGCGTCAGCGTCAGCTTGAAGGTCCGGCCGGGTTCGGAATAATAGGAAGCAGGCTGGGTCAGCGTGCCGCTATAGGACGGCGCGTTGAGAGCGTCGTAATAGGTCTTGTTGAAGATGTTGTAGACGCCGCCGCGAATGCTGAGCCCCTTCACCTGCTCCGGCTCCCACCAGGCAGTCAGATCGAAGACACCATAGCCAGGGGCCTGCAGCGTGTCGCCTGTCTTCTTCGCCTCGCGCGCCGCAGTGACGAAGGTCAGGTCCGTTCCCCAGATTTCGGTCGCATAGCCGACGGTGAAGGCGGCCTTGGCCGGAGCGACGGAATTGATCCATTGACCGGTATCGGAGTCCTTGCCGTTCACATAGGCGACCGAGCCCTTTATGTGGATGCCGTTGTCGAACTTTTTGCGCGCGTTGACCTCGACACCGAACATGCGGACGTTGGCGCGATTGAAGTATTCGGTAATCCCGAGCGGATAGGTGCCCGTGGGATCGCGATAGTTCAGCGTGTCGATGAAGTTCTTGTACTTGTTATAGAACGCACCGATATGGCCGCCGAAATCGTCGTCACCAAGGTTGGTGCCGATTTCGATGCCGTTGCTGGTTTCGGGCTTCAGGTCGGGGTTGCCGTAGGTGACATAACCGCCGGGCACGCCGTAGTTGACGTAGAGTTCGCTGACACTGGGCGCACGGAAGGCCATCGCCCATTGCGCATAGAGCTCGACATTGTCCTGCGGCTGATAGGAGGCGCGCAGCTTCGGCGAGAAGCGGCTGTCGGATTGCCCGGAGGGCAGGCCGTTATAGTTGGCGCTCTCGCGATAGGCGGCCGTGTTCTTCGGCGAGTAATCGTACCAGTCGAAGCGAAGACCCGGCGTCAAATAGAAATTGCTGGAGCCCAATTCGATCTTGTCGTCGATGAAGACGCCGACGCGCTTGCCATCGACATCGGGCATATCGGACTGGTTGGTGTGCAGGAAGGCGCAAGAAGCACGCCAGCGAGGAAGCGCGCAGCTATCCTCACCGGCCGAGTACTGGTGAACCTTGTCGAAGGCAACATCGAGACCAAAAGTGACTTGGTGATGCAGGCTGCCGGTGTCGAAAGACTTCGATGCATTGCCGGCGAAGCCGATGCTGCGATCTTCCATTTCATTGCGGCGCCAATAGTCGCCGATGACGGAGGTATAGCGATAGCCTTCCACACCGCCTTCACGCAGAAGATTCTGCCAGTAGAAAACGGCATTGGCGGTATCGAGCAGCGAATCGGCACTCTCGGCTTCATATTTGTAATCGAGCGAAACGCGATTGCGCTCGACATTGTCTTTCCCGTTATAGTTGCCGGGCCGGAAGTTTCCGGTCGGGCTCTGCTGGGTCATGAGATCGGTGGTTTTGTCCTTGTTGTAATGCTCGGCCGTGATGCCGAAGGTGCCGATGTCGGTATATTGACGGATCTTGAACAGGCCACTTCTCTGATTGTAGTCAGCCGGGTTAGCCTCGGTACGCTTGGTGGAATAGCCGCCGATATCGCCGTTGTTCTCAAGCTCATGACCATGCGTGTAGCCGCCCTGGAAGAGAACGGCGGTATTGTCGATGCGCTTGGTAACCGCGGCTGAACCGCCGAGGCTGCGGTCGTCGCCATTATAGCCGAACTTGAAAACACCGCCCCAGGTAGAACCGGGCGCAATCAGATCTTCCGGCTCCAGAGTGCGAAGCACGAAGGCACCACCGAGAGCGCCTGAGCCGGCACGGCTGGAATCGGCGCCGCGCACGATATCGACGCTCGAAAGTGCATTGAAATCGAAGCTGTTGACGCCACCATTGCCACCATTATTGGCGCCATTGGCGTTGCCGCGCGAAGCATCGAGAAGGAAAGGAATTTGAATGCCGTCGACCGTCGTCAGCACACGGTCATCACCGAGGCCGCGAATATTGACACCACCGGTAGCGCGGTTGAAGCCGACGCCGACCTCGGTGCTGCGGCCGAGATCCTCGATACGTGTGATTTGCTTGTCGTCGATGTCCTGAGCCGTCGTCTCACTTGTGGTCGGAGAGTCGGCAAGCACATCCTTGTTTGCCTTGCCCTTCCCAGTCACCACAATCGGTTTCAGATTGGTGACGCGGTCGCCCTTGGCGGCCTCGCCCGTCGCCTCTTCGTTCTGAGCTGCGGTCTGCGCAAGAGATGTCGTCGCCAGCCCGAGCGCGAGAAACGCGGTGCATGCCAAAAGAACCGAGCGGGATCGCCGGACAACCATAACCATTCCTTTCGAATTGCTTCACCGGGCTGGCTGGTTGCTGCGTCGAATGCAGGCAAGGGGCTGGCTAGGTTATCTTGTTAACGGGCGGAAATATCCCGCCTTCTTTCTGCCGCATAAAAAACATGAGTATTATTGTCAATATATTCGGCGTGCATAATCATGAATAAAATTGTCATCTTTTAAGACAAGAAGCGAACGTTGCTGAATTGCAACGAAATCACAGCTTCGCGCGTTCTATCGGCATCATCATTAGAATTGGCTGAATTACTTGATGCTGTTTAGAATTATCTCATTAGTCTCCGCCGCCGCCCTTCTCATCGCCACGTCTCTCCCTCAGACCGGCCCGATACCCGAGCAAAAACCCGATCAGGAACAAGTTCAGCCGGATGGCAAAGCGCCGATCCCTGCAGAAAAACCCGCAGCATCACCAAACGGCCCCGTCATTCCGGCGGAAAAACCGACGGCTCAACCGGAGGAAAAGCCGGCGTCAC